>NZ_CP012938.1:4530742-5177991 GCF_001314995.1 Bacteroides ovatus | reverse complement strand
TGGGAGTGACGACTACCCGCTAAGCCCATTTTATGAGTGTTCAGCTTTGGCCTCCATCACAATTCCGAAAGGAGTGACAACGATAGGTGAAGGAGCTTTTTATTACTGTCATAACTTGAACTCTATCACGATTCCAAATAGTGTAACCCGGATCGGGAAACGCGCATTTCAGAAGTGCCATGCCTTGTCCTCTATTACTATTCCAGAAAATGTAACAAAGATAGAAGGACAGACATTCGAAAATTGTACTGCTTTGATTTCCATCACGATTCCGAGAAACGTAACAGAAATAGGGGGTTTTGCATTCTACAGTTGTAAAGCTTTGACTTCCGTTACCATACAGGAAGGAGTGACGCGAATAGGAGCAATGGCATTTGGTGATTGTCGTGCATTGACCTCCGTTACAATTCCCCAAAGCGTGATGGAAATTGGACAATGGGCATTCAGTAACGACCAACTGACTGTGAAATGTTTACCAACATCACCTCCTTCTCCTTCTTCACCAGCTCCATTCACACTAAAGAAACTCTATGTACCGGCCAGTTCCGTTGACTCATATAAAAAAGCTTGGGAAGGCGCTTATAAAGATATAATCTTCCCCTTATAACAAAACGATTAACCCAGTCCACTTTAAAAGGATTTCTAAACATCAGTGAAGCAGTGACTTAGACAAGGAAAGCATAAGATTAAAATAATTCCAATAATATTGGCACAGATTTTAATTGCTATGTCATACAAAGCAGACTATAAGTCTGTTTCTGCTACATCTTTAAATCATTTTGGTATATCCTCTTTAAGACTACCTATTTTTCTATCTATTTTCGTATAACGAGCCAAAAAAAGTTACGCACATCTTCTTTTTGAAGAAGATGTGCGTAACTTTAATACAATGGCAAATTCACTTATCTCACAATATCTTCCGGAAATTTAGCCGGCATCTCCACCCTCTTCCAGGTTTCATAATACCAGGTGTTCAACTCATTTCCATTCAAATCACTCTTGATAAAATATTTCAGATGGAGATAATCATTATCTTTAATCTCAAATTCCAAAATATTATCCTGATTATCCAGCATCGGGAGATGAATGTTCTTCTCGATACTTTCCTTATAAGAATCGTCCGTGAGTTGTTTGTACGTACCATACCCCGTAATAATCGCATCCGCACCAGGGATAATGGTAAAGTTCACAATCCGCCCGTCATCACTCAATACTTTAAATGTATTACTGGGTTTCAACGCTCCCGGAACATCGGGAGATTCCGACACATAATGGCAGAGCTGCCAAATACCTTTCAAATCGGCCGCTTTGAATTTGGTTTTCTTCTGGGCCATCGCACCTGTTACCGCTAACAACATTATTGAAAGCATGGTAAAGAAATAGAGCTTTTTCATTGTTGTATTATTTTAGTTAATACTCTCGAATGCGTATTTCCAAATATAAAGATTTATTTTGGAAATACAGCAATTCAGAGCATAAAAAAACTCGCATAACCTGAAGATCATGCGAGTTTTACATAAATATACCGAAATATTAGAAATCAGCATTTCTTGGTGTACGCGGGAACGGTATCACGTCACGGATATTCGCCATACCTGTTACAAACAATAACAGACGTTCGAATCCTAATCCGAAACCGGAGTGAGGACAAGTACCGAACTTACGGGTATCCAAATACCACCACATATCTTTCATCGGGATGTGCATTTCTTCAATACGGGTCATCAGCTTGTTATAGTCGGCTTCACGTTCGGAACCACCGATAATTTCACCGATTTTCGGGAAAAGAACGTCCATGGCACGCACTGTCTTACCGTCTTCGTTCTGCTTCATATAGAAGGCCTTGATTTCCTTCGGATAATCAGTCAGAATCACCGGACGTTTGAAGTGTTCTTCCACTAAGAAACGTTCGTGTTCGGAAGCCAGGTCCACGCCCCAGTAAACCGGGAATTCGAACTTATGTCCTTTCGCAACAGCTTCTTCAAGAATCTTGATACCGTCTGTATAAGGCAAACGTACGAAATCGTCTTTCAATACACCTTGCAGACGCTCAATCAAGCCTTTGTCGAACATATCGTTCAGGAACTTCACATCATCCGCACAGTTATCCAACGCCCATTTCACACAATATTTGATGAACTCTTCTGCCAAGTCCATGTTGTCTGTAATGTCGTTGAAAGCAACTTCCGGCTCAATCATCCAGAACTCTGCCAAGTGGCGGGGAGTGTTGGAGTTTTCGGCACGGAACGTAGGACCGAATGTGTAGATAGCTCCCAAAGCAGTAGCTGCCAGTTCACCTTCCAGCTGACCGGAAACAGTCAGACTTGCCTGCTTACCGAAGAAATCATCTTCATAAGAGATAGAACCTCTCTCGTCTTTCTTCAAGTCATACAGGTTCATGGTAGTCACCTGGAACATCTGTCCGGCACCTTCACAATCGGAAGCCGTAATGATCGGCGTATGGAAATAGAAGAAGCCTTTTTCATGGAAGAACTTGTGAATAGCAATCGCCATGTTGTGACGGATGCGGAACACTGCACCGAATGTATTGGTACGCGGACGCAAGTGAGCAATCTCGCGCAAGAATTCCATAGAATGGCCTTTCTTCTGTAATGGATATGTATTATCACAAGTACCCAGCACTTCGATTTCACGAGCCTGTACTTCCACTTTCTGTCCGGAACCCACTGATTCTACCATTTCTCCGTTCACGCTGATACAAGCGCCGGTAGTAATCAGTTTCAGCATCTCTTCATCGAAATTAGCCAAATCTACTACGATCTGCAAATTATTTATTGTAGAACCGTCATTCAGTGCGATAAAGTTTACTTGTTTGCTACCTCTACGGGTGCGAACCCATCCTTTCACATTGACCATAGCGCCAATATCCGTGCGCTTCAACAGATCAACAATTTTTGTTCTACCAATCTTTTCCATTTAACTTTTTCTTTTTAGATACAAGAAGACGAGGTTTCAAATGCAGGATGAATTCTTTCCTGCTTTCTTTCCCCGTCCTCTGTCAAGTTGTTATTTATTGACTTATTATTCAAACGAACCCATGCGGAGATAGTTTACTTCTGCTTCCGACAGGTAACGCCAGTCTCCGCGACGCAGACCTTTTTTGGTCAGTCCGGCGAAGAACACACGGTCGAGTTTTACTACTTTATAACCCAGTGATTCGAAAATACGGCGAACGATACGGTTCTTACCGGAGTGAATTTCGATACCTACCTGGTCTTTCTTGAAATCATCTGTATAGCTGATCGCATCTGCATGGATTTCGCCATCTTCCAACTGGATACCAGCTGCAATCTGCTCCATATCTGCTTTAGTCAGGTTCTTGTCCAGATGAACATGATAAATTTTCTTCTTCAGGAATTTCGGGTGTGTCAGCTTGGAAGCCAGATCACCGTCATTCGTCAGTAACAGTACACCAGTCGTGTTACGGTCCAGACGTCCTACCGGATAAATACGTTCGTTGCAAGCGCCTTTCACCAAATCCATTACTGTACGGCGTTCCTGCGGATCGTCCGATGTAGTAACGGTATCTTTCGGTTTATTCAGCAATACGTATACCTTGCGTTCGATGCTTACCGGTTCGTCGTGGAACTTAACCACATCCGAACGTTTGATCTTCGTACCCAATTCCGTTACCACTTCACCGTTTACAGAAACCACACCTGCTGTGATAAATTCATCAGCCTCACGACGGGAGCAAACACCTGCGTTAGCCAGGAACTTATTCAGACGAATCGGTTCATTCGGATCAACGAACTGTTCCTTGTACTCGATCTGTTTCTTTACGCTATACTTAGCGTTCGGATCATAATCGCCGGTACGCGGACGAGGACGATATCCTCCTTGACGATCGTTATTATATCTCGGACGATAACCTCCACCGCCGTTGTTGCTGCGATAGCCGCCACCTTCGCCGTTATTGAAACGGGGACGATACGGACGGTCACCACCTTCACGGTTGTAAGAAGGACGTTGAGGACGGTCGCCTCCTTCGCCGTTATTAAAGCGGGGACGGTAAGGACGGTCGCCACCTTCACGGTTGTAGGAAGGACGTTGAGGACGGTCGCCATAAGACGGACGCTCACCACCTTCGCCGCTATTGAAACGGGGACGTTGAGGACGGTCATAAGAACCACCTTCACGATTGTAAGAAGGACGTTGAGGACGATCATAAGAACCACCTTCGCGGTTGTAAGGACGTTGAGGACGTTCACCTCCTTCATTATTGTTATTGAAGCGAGGACGATACGGACGATCTCCACCTTCACGATTGTAAGAAGGACGTTGGGGACGGTCGCCATAAGAGCGGTCACCGTACGAACGCTGCGGGCGTTCGCCTCCTTCATTGTTGGCATTAAATCGCGGGCGATACGGACGATCCCCGCCTTCACGGTTGTAAGAAGGGCGATACGGACGTTCTCCACCTTCTCTGTTGTAAGACCTGTTACCATCACGGCCGGCACCTGTATTCTCTTCATTGAAAGAATTTTCGCGCCATTCTTCGTTTTCTGTGCTCATTTTTTTATTCGAATAAAATTAGACTTTGGCCTCACGGCCTATTTAAAAAACACGTTTATTATATAAGTAAACAATTAAAGCCCCGTATATGTATGGGGAGTGATTGCTCTTAACTCTTTTTTAATATCTTCGCTTACATTCAATTCTTCGATAAACTCTTTAATAGAACTTTCTGTAATAGCTTGGTTGGTGCGGGTTAACGCTTTCAAAGCTTCATACGGATGCGGATAAGCCTCACGGCGCAGGATGGTCTGAATAGCTTCTGCCACTACACTCCAACAATTATCCAAATCACGATAAATAGCCGGTTCGTTCAATAACAGTTTGCGCAATCCTTTCAAAGAACTCTGGATAGCAATCACGATATGACCGAAAGGCACACCTACATTACGCAGCACTGTCGAGTCTGTCAAGTCGCGCTGCAAACGGGAAACAGGAAGTTTCACAGCCAAATGTTCCAGGATAGACGTTGCTATACCCAGGTTACCTTCCGCATTTTCAAAGTCAATCGGATTCACTTTATGCGGCATGGCACTCGAACCCACTTCTCCGGCTTTGATCTTCTGCTTGAAGTACTCCATAGAGATGTACTGCCAGAAGTCACGATTCATATCGACCATAATCGTATTGATACGCTTCATACTATCAAAAACAGCAGAGAGGTTATCATAGTTCGAAATCTGCGTTGTATATTCTTCGCGTTCCAGTCCCAGTTTTTCTGCAACAAACCGATTGCCGAATTGTTTCCAGTCATATTGAGGATAAGCCACGTGATGCGCATTGTAGTTTCCGGTAGCACCGCCAAACTTAGCGGTAAGCGGGCATGCTTTCAACATAGCCAACTGACGTTCGAGACGGTAAACAAATACCATCACTTCTTTACCCAGACGGGTAGGAGAAGCCGGCTGACCGTGAGTTTTGGCAAGCATCGGAATGTTAGCCCATTCTGTCGCATAGGTTTTCAACTGTGCAATCAGCTCTTCAATCAACGGGTAATAAACCTGATCCAATGCTTCTTTGATAGAAAGAGGAACAGACGTATTGTTAATATCCTGAGAAGTCAATCCGAAGTGGATAAACTCTTTGTAGTCATCCATTCCGCCCATCTTGTCAAATTCTTCTTTCAGGAAGTATTCTACAGCTTTCACGTCGTGGTTAGTTACACTTTCGATATCTTTAATGCGCTGTGCGTCTGCTTCAGAGAAGTTACGGTAGATATTCCGTAAAGTTTCGTACACATTGCTATCGATTCCTTTTAATTGCGGCAAAGGGAGTTCGCACAAGGTGATAAAGTATTCCACCTCTACCTGTACACGGTATTTAATCAGTGCAAATTCAGAGAAATAAGCTGCCAAAGCTTTAGTTTTGCCTCTATATCGACCATCAATCGGAGATATGGCCGTTAATACATCAAGTTCCATACGTTTTCTTAGATAATTATCAGACTGCAAAATTAACTCTTTTTCCTGAGTTATAGAGCAAAAGGATAGAGAAAGTTTGTATAAAAGCGGTAAGAAATAAAAAAAGCCTCACGAATTTCTTCGTAAGACTCTGTTTTATAGTGGGCGTTGACGGATTCGAACCGCCGACCCTCTGCTTGTAAGGCAGATGCTCTGAACCAGCTGAGCTAAACGCCCTTGTTAATGAGCCGGAAGTGTTTCGTTTTTTTGTGTGGGCGTTGACGGATTCGAACCGCCGACCCTCTGCTTGTAAGGCAGATGCTCTGAACCAGCTGAGCTAAACGCCCGTACACTTCCGTTTCAAAAGCGATGCAAAGGTACGGCATTTTTTGAATTCTGCAAACATTTCATGTATTATTTTTCAAGAAAGTTTTTGCGCAATAAAGAAAAGCTCTGATTATCAACAAATAATACAAAAAAGTTTTTTTTCTCACAACTTTCACTTCGTCCAGTCTGTCTACCAGATAAAGCAACTTATTTACGAATCACCCGTGCCGGATTCCCGACTGCAACACTGTCGTCGGGAATATCTTTCGTCACAACACTCCCCGCTCCTATCACACAACGATTACCAATCGTCACACCGGGACAGATAATAGCGCCGCCACCAATCCAGCAGTCTTCGCCAATCGTCACCGGATAAGCATATTCCTTAGAGCCTCTTCTTTCCTGATAATCCATCGGATGATGAGGCGTATAAATCTGCACACAAGGACCGACCAGTGTATGAGTACCAATTGTGATATATCCTCCATCCAGGAAAGTGCAATTGGCATTAACAAACACATGTTCACCCAACTTGATTCCGTCTCCGTGATCGCAATGGAAAGGCGGGCATATAATGGAAGTTTCAGGAATCCCCGGTACCAACTTATCCAATAATTCTCTATAACCCTCATCGTACGTACTCATTCCCCGCATACGTGCCAATAGTTTTTTGGCATGTTCAAAACGTACCTGCAACTCCGGTGCAGACATATCAGCCAACTGGCTACTACGCATCTTCTCAACTTCCGTCATACCTTATATTTCTTTGCCGTTAGTAAATACAAACTTCTTTTCGTTCGAAAGAGATTCGTTAAATTCAAACCCTTCCCAAGAGAAGCTTTTCAGATCCTCCGGATTTTCAATTCGATTCTTCAGAATGAACCGTGTCATTTCACCACGGGACATTTTGATATATATCACTATCGAAGCCAATTTTCCATTCTTCCATACTTGAAATTCGGGAGTGATGACATGCACCTCTTTTTCCACCCGCTTCCAATCAAACAAGCTTTTCATCTCGTCACTGGCCAAATTGCAAAGTATGCCGCCGGCTTTCTTGATGTCTTCAATGAACACATCCGTCAAACGGGACTGCCAATAAGAAAACATCGTCTGATTACCCAGTTCAGGCAGCACTACATCTCCTTCCAACCGATAGGAACGAATAACGTCCAAAGGCCTCAACAGTCCATAACAAAAAGAAGTCAGCCGCAAGTGTTCCTGCGCATATTCAAATTCTACTTTCGAGAAATCTTTTGCATTCAACCGTTTGAACACAATTCCGGTATAAGCCAATAAAGCAGGCAGTTCCGGTGTACCCTCCGCATGAAAAGCCTGATAACGCTTGTAATTTTCCACAGCTATTTTAGCATTCACACGCAACAGGCGTTCCAGTTCGTCCACCGAAAACTGTGACATCTGCAAAGCAATCCCGGAAGCTTCTTTTTGAAATCGTGGAACCGTTTTCAAAGGAACTTTCACCTTTGAAGTTTCACTCATAGTCTTGGCACAAGATAGAAGTACTAACATTGTTAAATCTGATTTTATCTTTTCGAAAAACAAAAATAAAAAATAAATCGCTTCTCTTGCTGGCTAATAGACAGATTATCCCTAAATTCAGCCAATAATTAACTTTAATCATTTATTAATAACAAAAACACCCCCATTATGACATACACACTAATCCCCCTGAAAGTGTTATGCTTATTGACAATCTTCTGTTTGTATGGCAGTTTATCCTATGCCAGCGTAAACTCTAAACCTTTTGTTGTCCCCGAACTCAAACAATGGACAGGAAAAGATGGTAATTTCACTCCGGGAACAAATGCAAAGATAGTATGCACCTCTGCAAATCCAGAATTGCTGAGAATAGCCCAAATGTTTGCCGACGATTATCAGCAAATGTTCGGAAAAACATTAAGCGTAACTCAAGGCAAAGCCACACCCGGAGACTTCATCCTATCACTGTCAGCTGACAAAAAGCTGGGAGAAGAGGGTTATGAAATCAAGATTACCGATCGGATCACGACTTCTGCCCCCACCCTGACAGGGCTTTACTGGAGCACACGTACCCTCTTGCAAATAGCAGAACAAAGCCAGGAGCACTCATTTCCTAAAGGAATAATCCGCGACTATCCCGACTACTCCATCCGGGGATTCATGATAGACTGCGGTCGTAAATTCATTCCGATGAGCTATCTTCAGGATCTGGTAAAAATAATGGCTTATTACAAGATGAATACCCTGCAAGTCCATCTGAATGATAATGGATTCAAGCAATATTTTGATAACAACTGGGACAAGACTTATGCTGCTTTCCGTCTGGAGTCCGAAACTTATCCGGGACTCACAGCCCGCGACGGTTCTTATTCTAAAAAAGAATTTATTGATTTTCAGAAACAAGCTGCAACCAACTTTGTAGAGATTATACCGGAAATTGATATTCCGGCACATTCATTAGCATTCACTCATTACAAACCGGAAATTGGGAGCAAGGAGTACGGAATGGATCATCTTGACTTATTCAAACCGGAAACCTATCAATTTGCAGACAATCTGTTCAAAGAATACCTGAAAGGTGACGACCCTGTATTCGTGGGCAAGCGTGTGCATATCGGTACCGACGAATACTCGAATGCCAAGAAAGAGGTAGTAGAAAAATTCCGGGCTTTCACCGACCATTATATCCGGCTGGTAGAAGGCTTTGGCAAACAAGCCGTGATATGGGGCGCTCTCACTCATGCTA
This sequence comes from Bacteroides ovatus, assembly GCF_001314995.1. Classification (NCBI taxonomy): domain Bacteria; kingdom Pseudomonadati; phylum Bacteroidota; class Bacteroidia; order Bacteroidales; family Bacteroidaceae; genus Bacteroides; species Bacteroides ovatus. The sequence goes on along the minus strand of NZ_CP012938.1, from coordinate 5,168,982 downwards.
AAGGAGACACCCCTGTCAAATCAGAAAATATCATTATGAATGCCTGGTATAACGGATATGCCGACCCAGCAACCATGATAAAAGACGGCTACCAGCTAATCAGCATTCCGGATGCAATGGTTTACATTGTTCCATTAGCCGGTTACTATCAGGATTATCTTAACGAGGTATTTTTATATAAAGAATGGACACCGGCACATATCGGGAAAGCCGTATTCGAAGAAAAGCACCCTGCTATTCTCGGTGGCATGTTTGCCATCTGGAACGACCATGCAGGTAATGGAATTTCCGTGAAAGACATTCATCACCGTGTATTCCCTGCGTTACAAACTCTAGCAGTGAAGACATGGACAGGGAAAGAAACCAGTCTGCCATTCGAAGTGTATAATGAAAAGCGTAGTGCTATCAGTGAAGCCCCCGGAGTCAATCAATTGGGAAGAATCGGCAAGAGTCCGGCATTGGTATATGAGCGTTCTACCGTTGCTCCCGGCAGCACTTCCACTTACCCGGAAATCGGCTATAATTATACAGTCAGCTTCGACATTACCGGAGCACCAGAGAAAAGCGGAACAGAATTGTTCCGTTCACCCAATGCCGTATTCTATCTAGCAGATCCAATTCGAGGGATGATGGGTTTTGCACGCGATGGTTATTTGAATACGTTCCCATATAAAGTGAATCCGGGAGAGAAAGCGACCATTCAGATTGAAGGCGATCATCGTAGTACCACACTCAGAGTAAACGGAAAGGTTGTTGAAGAAATGAACATACAGAAATGTTATTTCAATGCAGGAAAAGATTCTATGAGTTATATACGCACATTGTTTTTCCCGCTCGAGAAAGCCGGAAACTTCAATAGCCGGATAGAGAATCTGAAAGTACACAATTATCGTGTAAGCAAATAACAGAAAACATCTATTCGCAACAAGACAACTTAAACAAAAAACTCCCCCTTTGGCATTCCAAAGAGGGAGTTCTTTTTATTTTGATAAACAGCTAAAGCAGTTTATTTATATTCCTGCCAGCTCTTGATCTGAATATCACCCAATTTCAATTCACAGAATGCTTCGATAAAGGCACTTGCCAGACGAGCATTTGTAATCAATGGAATGTTGTGATCGATTGCACCACGACGGATACGATAGCCATTCGTTAATTCACGTTTGCTATGATTCTTCGGAATGTTTACGATCAGGTCAAACTTATGGTCAGCGATCATCTTCATAACATTATTCTCTGCACCTGGTTTCTCATCCGGCCAGTAAACCGGAGTCGCGTCTACTCCATGAGCATTCAGGAATGCAGCAGTTCCGGCAGTAGCATAAATCTGATATCCCTTAGCAAACAGCATACGGCTGGCATCCAGCAAATCCACTTTCGACTTCATAGCACCGGAAGAGAACATTACTGCTCTTTCAGGAATCTTGAATCCGGTAGCGATCATTGCATTCAGCAATGCTTCAGAGAAATCATCACCGATACATCCAACTTCACCTGTAGAAGACATATCCACACCCAATACCGGGTCAGCCTTGTGCAGACGAGAGAAAGAGAACTGAGATGCTTTTACACCAATCCAGTCGATATCAAATGCAGATTTATCCGGACGTGAGTACGGAGCATCCAACATGATGCGGGTAGCTGTTTCGATGAAGTTACGTTTCAGTACTTTAGAAACAAACGGGAAACTACGAGAAGCACGCAAGTTACATTCGATTACTTTCACTTCGTTGTTACGAGCCAGGAACTGGATATTGAACGGACCGGAGATATTAAGTTCTTTAGCAATCTGACGGCTGATTTTCTTGATACGGCGTGCCGTTGCAAAGTAAATCTTCTGTGCCGGGAATACCAGTGTAGCGTCACCGGAGTGAACACCGGCAAATTCCACATGTTCAGAAATTGCGTATTCCACCACTTCACCATTCTGGGCAACAGCATCAAATTCAATTTCTTTTGTATTTTCAAGGAATTGAGAAACAACTACCGGGTATTCTTTAGAAACTTCGGCAGCCATCTTCAGGAAGTTTTCCAATTCTTCGTCATCGTAGCAAACATTCATAGCAGCTCCTGAAAGAACGTAAGAAGGACGAACCAATACCGGATAGCCTACTTTTTCTACGAATCCTTTCACCTCTTCGAGACTGGTAAGTTCCATCCATGCCGGCTGGTCGATACCCAGTTGGTCAAGCATAGCAGAGAACTTGTTACGGTTTTCAGCACGGTCGATAGAGATCGGAGAAGTACCCAATACAGGAACCGACTGGCGGTAAAGTTTCATAGCCAGGTTGTTCGGAATCTGTCCACCTACAGAGACAATCACACCGCGAGGTTGTTCCAGATCGATTACGTCGAGTACACGTTCGAACGAAAGCTCGTCGAAGTACAGACGGTCGCACATATCATAGTCAGTAGAAACCGTTTCAGGGTTGTAGTTAATCATGATAGATTTGTAACCCAATTTGCGGGCTGTCTGAACGGCATTTACCGAACACCAGTCAAATTCTACAGAGCTACCGATACGGTAAGCACCCGAACCCAGTACGACTACTGATTTTTCATTCTTATAATAGTTTACATCATAACCTTCCACTGCATAAGTCATATACAGATAGTTAGTCAGTTCCGGATGTTCGGAAGCAACTGTATTAATACGTTTTACAGCCGGGAGGATACCCATAGATTTACGATGAGCACGCACTGCCAGGTTTTCTTTCTCCATGTTTCCGGTTGGATTCAGTACGAAACGGGCGATCTGGAAGTCGGAGAAACCTAACACTTTAGCTTCACGCATTACATCGGCAGGTATATCTTCTACCTTATTATAGGTAGACAGTTTCGCTTTGTAGTCTACGATATTTTTCAGTTTGCCAAGGAACCATGGGTCAATCTTTGTCAGGTCATGAATACGTTCGATGGTATAACCTTCTTCCATTGCTTGTGCGATAGCGAAAACACGCAAGTCTGTCGGACGAGAAAGCTCTTTATCAAGATCATCAAAGTGCAGTTCGTCATTACCTACGAAACCATGCATACCCTGACCGATCATACGAAGACCTTTCTGGATGATTTCTTCAAAAGAGCGACCGATAGACATGATTTCACCTACCGATTTCATGCTTGAACCGATTTCACGGGATACACCGGCAAACTTCGTCAAGTCCCAACGAGGGATTTTACAGATATAGTAGTCAAGTTGCGGAGCTACGTATGCAGAATTCGGAGTCCCCATCTCACCAATCTGGTCGAGTGTATAGCCGAGTGCTACTTTAGCAGCAACGAATGCCAACGGATAACCGGTAGCTTTAGACGCCAATGCAGAAGAACGGCTCAAACGGGCATTTACTTCAATCACACGGTAGTCGTCCGTATCAGAGTTGAAAGCATACTGAATGTTACACTCACCCACGATACCGAGGTGACGGATACATTTAGTAGAAAGTTCCTTCAACAGAGTCAATTCTTTATCATCCAGTGAACAGGTAGGAGCCACTACGATGGATTCACCGGTATGGATACCCAGCGGGTCAAAGTTTTCCATGCTGGCTACTGTGAAGCAATGGTCGTTAGCGTCACGGATCACTTCAAATTCGATTTCTTTCCAGCCTTTCAACGATTCTTCTACCAGAATCTGTTTAGAGAAAGCAAAGGAGCTTTCAGCCAATTTCAGGAATTCTTCTTCGTCGGCACAGATACCGCTACCAAGACCACCCAATGCATAAGCAGAACGTACCATGACAGGATAACCGATTCTGCGTGCAGCAGCAATGGCATCTTCCATGTTTTCTACTGCCTGGCTAACCGGAGTCTTCATCTCGATTTCGTTCAGTTTCTTCACGAACAAATCACGGTCTTCTGTATACATGATAGCTTCTACCGATGTACCAAGCACCTTTACTCCGTATTTATCAAGAATACCCTGTGTGTAGAGTTCCGCACCGCAGTTCAACGCAGTCTGTCCGCCGAATGCCAGCAAGATACCATCAGGACGTTCTTTCTTGATAATTTCTTCTACAAAATAAGTATTTACGGGAAGGAAATACACTTTATCGGCAATACCTTCAGAAGTCTGAATGGTTGCGATGTTCGGGTTTACCAATACTGAGCTGATACCTTCTTCTTTCAAAGCTTTCAGTGCTTGTGAACCAGAGTAGTCGAACTCTCCGGCTTGTCCGATTTTGAGTGCTCCAGAACCCAAAACGAGAACTTTCTTGATTTCCTTTTCCATTTCTTTTGTTGTTATAATAAGTTGTTATTTCTAAGTTCGTCCATAAAAAAAATGCGTTACCCTCAAAAAAGGATTAACGCATTACCAAAGAACTAAAATATCGTTTTTGGAGAAAAGAGAAGAAGTCTGCCGTTTCCGGGTGCAAAACATCCGAATGTAGATAATACTTACTTCTGATTTCCTGTTGATTCATTGTTAATATCAAAATTTGTGCAAAGTAACGACATATTTTGCAAATGACAAAAAGAAACGTTCATTTTTTACTGAAATAGTTTACCGCGTCAATGAAACGGTTGTTTTTTCCGTTAGCTTTTTAATGAATACTTTTTTATCATAGTAAGCACAAATCATGAAGTAACTACATTTTGATGTATCTTTCAGTTTTTATCCTTATCTTTGTCGCCATTATATAATAAGGTAATAAAATATGGGAAAAGAAAAAATCATATTGACGGGCGACCGTCCTACCGGAAGACTTCATATCGGTCACTATGTAGGCTCGTTGAAACGCAGAGTTGACCTGCAAAATGCAGGTGATTATAGCAAGATGTTTATCTTCATTGCCGATTCGCAGGCATTGACAGACAATATAGACAATCCGGAGAAGGTGCGTCAGAATGTAATTGAAGTAGCCCTTGACTATCTGGCTTGTGGCATAGATCCGTCTAAAGCTACCATCTTCATACAGTCGCAAATTCCGGAATTATGCGAGCTTAGTTTCTATTATATGGACCTTGTAAGCGTATCTCGCCTGCAACGTAACCCGACTGTGAAATCGGAAATCCAGATGCGCAACTTTGAAGCAAGTATTCCTGTAGGTTTTTTCACTTATCCTATCAGCCAGGCAGCGGACATCACAGCATTCCGTGCAACAACTGTCCCTGTGGGTGAAGACCAGGAACCAATGCTTGAACAGGCTCGTGAAATCGTTCGCCGTTTCAACTATATATATGGTGAGACATTGGTAGAACCGGAAATCCTGTTGCCGGACAATGCAGCCTGCCTGCGTCTTCCGGGAACTGACGGTAAAGCTAAAATGAGTAAATCACTCGGAAACTGTATCTACCTTTCGGAAGAACCGGAAGAAATCCAGAAGAAGATCATGAGTATGTATACCGATCCGGGACATCTCCGTGTACAAGACCCGGGAAAGATTGAAGGTAACACCGTATTCACTTACCTTGACGCCTTCTGCCTCCCCGAACATTTCGAACGCTACTTACCGGATTATCCGAATCTGGCAGAATTGAAAGCACATTATCAACGCGGCGGACTGGGCGACGTAAAAGTGAAACGTTTCCTGAATTCTATTATGCAAGAAATACTCGAACCGATTCGTAATCGTCGTAAAGAGTTCAGCAAAGATATTCCAGCTATCTATGACATGCTTCAGCAAGGATGCGAAGTAGCCAGAGCTGCTGCTGCCGAGACTTTGGCAGATGTGAAAAAAGCAATGAAGATTAATTATTTCGATGACAAGGAGTTAATCGAGGAACAGGTAAAACGTTTCTCACAGGAATAAGGAAGTTTGCATAAAAACGTATCATATAAAGTAAAGGCTGCCTACTCTAAGAAAGAATGGCAGCCTTTATTATAATATATAATTTAAGATTTAGCTAACTTCATCTTCATCATTCTTGAATAATACATCCTTTAATTTCTGATAAAGGAATGAAAGTATCAGTAATATCAGTCCGAGAATGATGAATACAATGATCTTACCGATAGTAGGCATTGCCCACAAATCATCAAATACAAGTTTAAGCAGAACGATTCCAAAAGTCGAAAGGCTTATCATGCGCATGACTTTCTGATGCAAACGCATCCCTAGTCCCATCTGAACAAATCCGGCAATACTTAATGAAAGCGAAAGTCCGGCACTGAAATCATCCACTCCTACCTGCCAGAGGAAAGAGCGTACCATTGTCACCCAAAGAAGAGTGACCAGAATATTGAGATAAATAGTGAAACGACTCTTGATGCCGATTAATAGATAGTATTGGCGTGCCACATAGCATATATTCGCTATTACAAATGCTGCCGTGAACCATCGTAGTACAACAGGCACAAAAGCCATGTTCTCCCATTGATCCCCCCATATATTTATGATGTATACAAGCGTATTTATCCCAATAGCTAACATATAGAAAGTCAGATATTGGGTGATCGGGAATCGTTTTCTAAAAGCATAACAAACACTCGAAATGGCAATGGCAGTAAACAAGAACATTGCTCCGCTCCTCGTAGCTCCCTCAAAATGCAGGTGAAACTCCATCATAAATGTATAATAAAGTATGGCTACAGAGACAAAAAGCATGAAAGGATTCCAGAAACCATATTTCAGTTGACGGGCTGTAGAGAAGAATGGTCTATAATACCCCATCAACAGAGCAAATGCTCCCATAGCCAGCCCTACAAACAAAGAGGTGGCAAATGAACTGTTCAGGAAAATAGTGCTGACAGCATGATGCTCATGCATTACTACATTATATATATCCATCAGGTAAGAAATAAAGGTGAGTCCCACCAGTATCTTTGCCGCATATTCATATACCCGGATTCTCGACTTGATATAAAGCCATAATAATAACACCATTTCTGACGCCCAAACTAATGTTATATAGTTTCCATCCAACTGAATCGGAACGGTAATAGAGACAAATGTCAACACAAGCCCCAGAGTGGTATACACCAGGAATTTATAGTCTTTCCGGCTCTTCCATAACCAAAGCACCAGTCCTAAATTAACAAGAGCAATGAACAGGCTCAACAAACCGCTTGCTTTGAAAGACCATCCCATATTCCGCAAGAACAAAGCTCCCGAAAGCAGATAAATAAAGTTATTCGTTATAATGACGAATACCAGCCCCCGACTCATTGTTCGCATATCTTCCCCACGAAGAATAGAGAACACCGGAAGTAGAAAGATAAAATAAAACAGAGTGGTAAACAAAAACAAGTGCCCCGAAATAACTGTAGAACTGGAGGTATAGCTAAATAAAAGAAAGATTCCCATTATCAGCCAGGTAAAGACAAATGAGATCATCGGAAGCTCACCCCACTTCTTATAAATGGAAAGTCCGAACATACCGAGATTCAGGATACTTACATAAGTGAACAGTACCAGATAACTTCCCTCTCCACTGCTTACGATGAAAGGTGCAAGAAATCCTCCGACAAGTGAAATGATGGCCAGTTCACGCCGATTGTACACCACAGACAGAACAGACATAAATACAGTGACGCCTATCAGAATGATAAACGCCATAGTCTGCGAGAAGATATGATAATAATGGAATGCAATGGCAACCGTAAGATAGAATACAGCAAAAGCGCCACCCGCAAGTAACGAGCTAAATGTACGATATTTCTTTTGCAACCGTTCGGCAACGGCCAGCAATACAGCTCCCGTCAGGAAACCAAGTACGGTACGGAAAGTCTCATTGATCCAATTCTTATCAATAGCATACTTCACAAAGAAACCTACACCGATGACGAATATAAGGATACCGATCTTTCCGAAGAGATTCTCACCGATGAACTTCTCATAGTTCACTTGTTTCTTTTGTCTTGGAACAGCCTCAACACAAACATCTTCCAATTCTGTTTCAACCGTCTTTTCACGTGTTCCTTCCAGTGCCTCACGGATAACTGTTTCAACAACCGGCTTCTGTTTTTCCGGTACAGTTTCTTTTTGCTGTTTAGTCTCTAGTGTCGAAGTTTTTTCTATTATTTGAGGTGATGCAGAGATATCTTCGTTTTCCTTTTTCAATGCTTCTCCTTCAGGCTTTACCTTTTCAGTAACCCCTCTTTGCTGAACTTTGAGATAATCATCCATCCGTTTTTTTATCTCGTTCAGTTCTCTTTCTATCTTCCCAAAACGATTATCCAGCCTACTCAATAAAACAAAAAACATAATTAAAACGAGTAGTGCGTATACGGTATTTATATCGTCCATAATATTTTAGATTTGAGTTCCATATCACAAATATATAAAATATTGCTACACAGAGCGATTATTCCAGTAAGAATGATTCAAATCAAGAGTGAATTAACAGAGATTCAAGCCCTTTCACTTTGCTTTGTATGTAATTTCATTATAGCTAATCAGAATATCATTATAGCTAAAAGGAAGATGCTAATAGCAAAAACAAATATGCTAATAGATTATTTTTTTCATTGGGATGATTAAAAAAAACATTGCAGTGTTTGCCACAATTAATGCAATGATTTTAGAAAGCACTGTAATGACATTTTTCGATATGTAATGTGATGAATACGGTAATGAAAAGTCCTCCCTTCACCCGCAAACAGTTTATTCATCGAGAGTTCAGAAGAAAGGTGAAGAGGATTGAAAAAATAGCTATTTGCAGAGGAAGTGTGGAGTACCTCTTATTCCCCCTCTAAAGCGTAGCTTTAGGTAGGCAAAAGCTATGCTTTACGTTCCCTAAAGCTATGCTTCTTCAAGGTAAAACAACCTACATTTATAATCAGTGTAAGCGCTTCCATATACCTCAAACTCATAATCAAAAGCCCAGGCAAGTATTAATGGTCCTAAAATAAGAAAAGAAAAGGCAGCTGAAAGCGAAAATACCTTATTTCAGGATTCGCTTTCAGCCGCCTTCTCTCTTTCAGCAGGCGATCACAAAGAATCGCCGAATACTGAAATTATATGATTACTGTGCTGATTCGACCAATACTACACGGTTCAGAATCGGCTGACCGAATTTGTCAACACCACCACCGGCTGCAACTTTCAATCTATCGGCAGAGATGCCATACTTCTTAACGAGCAGGTCTTTAACAACTTGTGCACGTTCCAAACTCAACTTCTGGTTGAAAGCCGGAGTACCTGTTGCAGAGTCTGCATATCCGTTGATTGTGTATGTAGTGTTCGGAGATTCTTTTATCTTGCTGGCAAGATATGACAAGTTCATTTCTTCCTGCGGAGACAATTTATCAGAACCGATCTTGAAGAATACAGTACGTGGAGCAATATTAGTATCTGTTATAACAACTTCTTCAGTATCTTCTACTTCAACCGGTTGTTGTGCATTTGCCAACTGCTGTTGTAATTGCATATTAGCTGCTGCCATTGCATTCATCTGGTTACGCATCTGGTTCAATTCAAGTTCAGAGATAATCTGTGGAACCGGACGTTGGAATCCGCGAGTCGGGAAATAATAAGTCACCCCGATGGTAGCACCTAAAATACCATCATAATCGGGTTTACCTCCATGTTCTCCGTCAAACTTGCCTTCCAGACCTGTTGCACTCAACTCCAGATTTAAGTCAACAGCATTCGACAAACGGAAACGGTTGATAATACCTGCATTGAAAGTAGCGGAGTTAGTGTGAGGACGAGAATAAGCATGAGCCCAACCGGCACCAATATAAGGGATAATTTCATATACACGGTTCGGATTGTATCCACCGAAAAGTGCATTCAGGTTAATCATCAAATCACCATGCAAGTTCATGTAGTCCCATCTTTGTTTGTAAGAACCATCTTCTCTCGGACCGCCAACCACATAATTAGCATTTTCGCTGGTGGTAAATCCTTTGGCTTGTAATCCGCTGTACTGCAAACGCAATCCGAATCCCGGAGTTACCCATTTACCAACAGACACGTTAAATGTGGGAGCAACACGATCTCTGAACTTACCGATATGGTCATTGTTTCCATACAATACCTGGGCACCTCCTCCTACAGAGAAGAACCAGTTACTCCAGAAAGGATTAGTTATTACTTGATATTTATCTTGCACCTGAATCACTTCGTATTCAGTTACAGTCATTGTCTGCTGCGCAGAAGCGACAGACGCAACGCCGGCAAATGCCAGCAACATCAGAATCTTTTTCATATACCTAATAGTTAAGTGGTTATTTAAATCTTTTTCTTTGTTGAACTATTTAAATAACACGAACTGAACTAAAAGGTTTTAGGAAAAGATGAATTTATTTGTTTTATTTGAATAATCTTTCGATGTCCTCCTCCTTAATGGTTGTCAAAACGGTTTTCCCATCGGGTGTGTAATTCGGTGAGGGACAGGCAAAAAGGTTGTCTACAAGGCTTACCATTTCTTCATTACTCAACACCTGTCCGTAGACAATAGCCGCTGCCCGCGCCAATGTTAATGCCAGAATATTTTGGATTTCTTCCTTAACGTCATTCCCTTTTTCCATCGCTGTATGTAGCATATTACGCACCAGTTCGACCGGATTCAGTCCTTCAATACCCGAAGGGATGCCATTGATGGCATAGCTACCGCCTCCCAGATTGCTCAAATCGAAGCCGACTGCCGACAAATCATCCATAATGCTTTGAAGAACAGCAGCTTCTGAAGCCGGTAATTGTAATATTTCCGGGAAGAGAACGCCCTGAGATACTCCCTGTTTCTGTTGAATCTGTACCATATAGCGATCAAAAAGCACCCGTATGTGTGCCCGGTGTTGATCGATTAGCATCAGACCCGATTTAACTGAAGTCAAAATAAACCGCCCTTTAAACTGCAAATGCTGATTTCCTTTTTCCATCACCGGTTCGTTGGCATACAAAGTAGAAGAAGCGGCGGATGTCACCGTCTCTATCTTTTCTTCCACGAAGGCCGGTTCGCCTCCAATAGAAGAATCCTCCCAATCCATTTCGGGTTCCGGCTGCGGATTATTCATCTTACTGGCTTTTGTCAGCCCTCCGTACAAATCCTCCCATTCTACTTTCGAACGACTATACGATCCGCCACCACCGCCACCGGCAGAGACTTTAAACGGATTATAATCTGTATTATAATGTACCTTCGGAGGTTCGGAAGATATCTTTTCCTCAAATGCCGGAATATCAGGCATATCCTCCGTATCAAAATCAATGGAAGGGATAGCACTGAACTTACCCAACGATTCCTTAACGGATGCTGAAAGTATCTGCCAGATGGCCTGCTCATTCTCAAACTTGATCTCGGTCTTTGTCGGGTGAATATTCACATCAATATTAGCCGGATCTACATCAAAATAGATAAAATAGGAAATCTGTTCACCGGCGGGAATCAACTGCTCATAAGCCTCCATGACTGCCTTATGAAAATAAGGATGGCGCATATAACGTCCGTTGACAAAGAAATACTGATGGGCTCCTTTCTTACGGGCAGTCTCCGGTTTGGCTACGTATCCGGAGATTTTCACCATGGTAGTGTTCACGTCTATATTCAGTAATTGCTGGTTGAGCTTCTTACCGAAAATAGCAAGAATACGCTGGCGTAACTGTGATACCGGAAGATTGAACAGTTCCGAATCATTACTATAAAGCGAAAAGGCAACTTCCGGATGCACCAAAGCGATACGCTCAAATTCGGCAAGGATGTTGCTCAATTCAGTGGAATTAGCCTTTAAAAATTTACGACGGGCAGGCACATTAAAGAACAGGTTCTTTACAGAGAAGTTACTTCCTTTAGAACAGGATATAGCCTCCTGGCTCTCCACTTGAGAACCCGCAATCACCAGTTTCGTTCCCAGTTCTTCCGATTCCGGACGCGTCTTCAGTTCTACCTGCGCCACTGCTGCGATGGATGCCAATGCTTCCCCACGAAATCCCATGGTACGCAAAGCAAACAAGTCCGCAGCTTCCCGTATCTTGGAAGTAGCATGCCGCTCAAAAGAGAGACGGGCATCCGTTTCGGACATTCCTTTTCCATCATCAATCACCTGAATACAGGTTTTACCCGCATCAGTCACTAACACATGTATATTTTGCGCATCTGCATCAATCGCATTCTCCACTAGCTCCTTGATAACAGATGCCGGACGTTGTATCACTTCACCGGCAGCAATCTGGTTAGCTACCGAATCAGGTAACAAATGAATGATATCGCTCATACTTCGTAAATTAACAATTAAAAACTCCAGCTTCCTGTTGCTAAATAATGCCACAGATAGAGAAGGAAGGCAATGATTATCAGTATGATTCCGAAAGAAACCGGTTTGCGGCCACTTGCTTTTCTTCTTTTCAAATGTGTAGTACCTTCGACGAATTTACCGCGAATATCTTCCGGATTAAATTCTTTCTCCGGCAGCATCCCCAAGTCACGTTTGGCGTTCTCCTCCATCTTAGCGAGCTTTTCTTTCCGCTCGTCTACATAAATGTATTGATGATTAAAGCCCCGGGGCTTTCTCATTGAGTTAAACATTCCCATACTACTTCATATTTATTAAGTTTCGCTTTTCTGTCTTTGGTCGCCGGTCGGTAGTCGGCTTCAATGTTTCTCCCGCACGCTTGCTGCGCCAGTTGAAAATATCGTCCTTATTTAGCGGACGGACATAATCGAACCAGGCAAAAGTAGGAAGACGCAGTTTATCAGGCGGTATCTGGTCCATCGGATACATCGTTCCGTTGGATTTACCGATAAAAAGTCCTTTTTCCATTCTCTTATCCTTCATATAAAGATGCAGCATACTACCTTCCAGACAATTAAATCCGGTCATCGTACTGTCTTTCTCTTCAGGATAAAAAGCTGTCAGCACATTACCGATCACTTCAATATGGCGCATATCTCCATTAACGAAATAGGCTTTCATCTCCTTGCCGGACACTTGATTATAGTGAATAGAGTCTTTCATCTCCACTGTCAACGCCTGGTTGATAATGTGCGCCCAGTCAATCGTGCTGTCATTCATATAAATCTTGATCTGCTCACCAAGCAGTTGCTGTCCGTCATTCCAAAGAATAGGGTCAGTATACATGGTCATACAAGAATCTTTCGAATTATAGACCAGTGAGTCACATACTCCCTGAACATCTGTACGATACATACGTACTTTATGGTAAGCCTTCATCAACCGGTACAAAGAATCGGTATTCAGATTATAGGACACCATCTGCAAAGTATCCCCATGCATATAAAGACTGTCTCCCTGTGAATAATCGATAGCAACAGCACGTTTTGTTGCAAACGCGGAGTCCGTCAATTCATTATAGAAACAATAATCGCCCGTCAGCATATTCTTATTGATGGAGTCTGTCATCTTCACATTATCGAATGCTTCTCCGTAACCGATTATCCGGTCATAGAACAGACTGTCGCCTACAAGTTTCTTCCCCTGATTGGTCAGGACCGAACGGTCCAACAATTCCGCTTGTTCGGTCAATGTGTTATAGAATCCCCGTTCCGAATAGATATGATTATTATCACTGACAATATTGGAAGGTCCGAGAATTACTGCTATTTTGTTTTCGGTATTATACCTCAATGTATCGGAGGTCAACACAAACTTAGGGTTCACCAACTTCACATCATGGTTGAATACCGACTGTTTTGTTGCAGGGCTATATTCGCCCCAATCGGAGGTCAGTACATTCTCTTCATCCATCAAAGTTCCCCCTTCGAAATAATATCCGAGATCGTAGAGACGGTCGTAGTTCAAGCTGTCCGTCAGCAGGGTCGTGTTCCGGTTAATCATCTTCACATTTTCACGAAGTTGCGCAATTTGCGTCATTCCGTCATAATAAAGATAATCACCATAAATGAACAAGGTGTCTCCCTGTTCCATACGCACATTGCTGAAGGCTTCTACGGAGTTGGTTTTCTCAAAAATCAGTGCACTGTCACAGTACATATACATACTGTCATGGCGCAACTTCACGTTACCAATCAACACCTGCACATCCGGACGTGCCAGCTTATCCGCCTGTCCTTCGTCAGCATGGAGCAAGTAAACTTTGGTCTTTTTATTCTCCGGTTGCTTCTTGTTGTCCGATTGTTTCTTATTACCCGCCGGCGTTTTGGTTTTGGGAGCCGTCTTAGACGTATCCGCAGTCGATTTTGTCGAAGCCCCTGCCGTGGGTTTCTGTCCCGTCGGCCTCACTTGTGCCACAAGACATACACCAAACAGGCATAGAAAGCCTATAAGGAGCCATCTATGCCTGTCTTGTTGTTTATTTTTCTTATTCTTTTTCAGCATATAAAGTCAAAGCAAGGTTATATCAGTCATTCTTGACCCAACCCGGATACTTGAAGTCACACTTCTGCCAGTTTTCGTTGATGCGTACATAAGTGTGTTTTTGCTTGTTCAGAATCCATTTCTGCAACACCTCTTCGCGACGCTTATCCATTACGATTTCTTTCAGATCCTGATAGTCTTCCGCGATGGTTGCTTTATGACCATTGATTTTAGTTTTCAATTTCACGATAGCGCATACTTCTTTTCCATCTTTCTCATTAATCATTGTAAAAGCTTTGGAAATCTCGCCAACATTCATCTTATCCACTACCTTAGCAACGTCTTGAGGAAGATCCTGCATCTGGAACTTAGAAGTAGTGATACCTGAATGTTCATTGATGTTCACCATGATACCGTGATTGTTGCGGGTATCCTTATCTTGTGAGATAACGGCAGCGGCATCATCAAATGTGAATTTGTTAGCACGAATATCATCTGCAATAGAATCCAGACGGGCACAAGCCTCGGTCAGTTCTTTTTCCGAGACTTTCGGACGCAACAGGATATGGCGGGTATTAACACGGTCACCACGCTTCTCAATCAACTGGATAATATGGAAACCAAATTCCGATTCTACAATTTTGGAAACTTTCTTCGGGTCCTGCAAGCTGAATGCCACATTCGCATAAGCGGGGTCCATCATACCACGTCCCATAAATCCACATTCACCACCTTTAATGGCAGAAGCCTTATCTTCAGAATACAAACGGGCCAATGTAGAGAAGTCGATTTCTCCTTTTGTCACACGATCCGTATAATCACGCAGTGTCCTCTTTACATCCTCGATTTCCGAAACGGGTATTTTGGGTTGCAAAGTAATAATCTGCACTTCCACCTGTGTAGGAATGTAAGGGATACTATCCTGTGGAAGATCTTTGAAGTAACGGCGTACTTCTGCCGGAGTCACTTTGATATCTCCTGCCAGTTTCTGCTGCATCTTCTGAACCGTCAATCCGTCACGTGCATTATCACGCAAAGTTTCACGAATCTGGGTGGATGTTTTATTGAAATACTCCTCCATTTTCTCTCTGGAACCGATCTGCTGGATGTACATATTGGTCATCATATCCACACGCTGGATGATTTCCGCTTCGGAAACCTCGATACTGTCCAACTTTGCCTGATGCAGGAATAACTTCTGCACAGCAATCTCTTCAGGAATTACACAATAAGGATCGCCTTCGAATCTGCGTCCATTATACAAGGCATCCATACGGGCCTCTTCTACATCTGATTTTAAAATAGCTTCGTCACCTACTACCCAAACTACTTCATCAACCACATTATCTTGTGCATAGGTTGCCACATTAGCAAATATTGCCAGGACAAGGGTAACAACAAATCTAAAGTTCACAAACTTCTTCATTCTTTGTATTTAATAATTATATATAATCTTCTTCTTACTTACCGCCTGCTGATACAAGTCGTTCTTTACCTGTTCCATAAAGCTCACCCGTTTCTGATTTACCAGTAAGTCTTTCACTTCCGAGCGGGCAAATTCATACGGTTTCTCCTCACCAACTCCGCGATAATCGCTCACATTCAGGAAATAATAATAAGCCGTATCTTTCAATTCTACCTGACGGTGTTTGTTTACGTACTCTTCCGGTGCCTCTACTTTCAACGGAATCATGTCCAGGACATCGGTCACGGACACCCATTTATCATAGAAATATTCATATTTCACCGCATTCTGCAAACTATATTTTTCCAGGCTCTCGATAGCATCCTGTTTTTCCGACTTATACCATCTGCGCACATTGTTCAACTGGGGAGCTGTCAACGGCACTTTAATAAACAATCCCTTAATCAACGGACTTTCCAGTTTAAACAATTCCTTGTTTTTGCCGTAATACTCTGCTATCTCGTGTTCGGAAATATCATTCGTCAACTTCTGGCTAATCAACTCCTGCTGATAAGTATGCATTATCAACGCTTTTCGATAATTCTCCACCAGCTTGTCTACATCCACATTATCGGGGATATTGTTCGCAGCTTTCTCATACAATAAAATCTCTTCCGCCCAACTACGAATATAGTGCTCGGTGAAGAGAATGCTATCATCTTTTGACAATCCGACCGGAAGCACGGACATCAAATCTTCTTTATATAAAAAATTACCGTCCACCTCTACCAAAGGAGTCTTTCCTTTGTGGTCGTGCTGTTCCTTGCACGCTCCACAACCAAGAAGGGTAATCAGTAAGAGGACTAATATTCGCATCGGCAACTAAAATCTACTTATTTAAGGTACGAAGATAGTGAATAATCGGTTACATCAGTTATTATTAACTGTTTTTAAAACCTCTTGGTTTATTTCAACCTTACCGGACTCACTCAATTCCCGCATCCAGCACGTGTCAAGATAGCTTCGATAATCCTTTCGAACCCGATCAATTACTTCCCGATAATCATCTGGACCTTTCATTTTTTCGCCTACTACAATAGTAAAAGGATAAGACATCAAAGGATCAAAATCACCCTTCTTAAAAACCAGTTTATCTATATATTTATTGTCTCCGTCGGCAAAAATTCCTTGTTCAACTTGTATCTTTTCCTCCCCGGATGTATTAAAAGTTTGCCGAAGCTTGTCCGCCCACTCTTTTTCCGGCACTTTCTTCAGCATTTTTTTGGCTTGCTTTGCCATCTTTTTATCAACGCAATGAAGCACGACTCCTCTATACCGGGGGCTCTCCCACCGATAATCCGACGAATGAAATTTAAAATAAGTAGCCAATCCCGCCCGGTCATTAGCTGCGGGCAAATCTATTTTCTGACGTGTTATCTCTTCCACCAAATAGTTTTCATCAGATTCCCGCAAGGCATAAGGAATTTCCGGATGCTTTTTATCGATATTCCGGCTTTCATAATCCAGCAATGACTTAGCTATAAATCCTTCCAACTGCCGTTTGACAGCTTGAGGATGAGAAGAGGCAAAATGCGTGAACATAGTTCCGGTGTATGCTTGTCCGTCAATCGTAAACAGGGTTTGTTCTGTACGGCCTTTCGCCAGCAGTTCTTCCATTGCCGCCTGATTGGGAGCATACTGCCATGCTTTTTTCAAGCGTTCGAGCACCGCGCCTGTACCTTTGTCCAAAATCTCCTTGCGCCGTAACCGTTCCATTAACCTGGCACTGACATTTTCGTAAGCAGCTGTTTCCTCCCGATCCATCACTTTCAAGATATGAATCCCTTCAGGAGTGAAAAAGGGCTGCGATGCCATACCTTTTGCCAGAGAGAAAGCAACATTCTCAAACTCGCTCGTTGTTTCCAGACATTCGATCCATCTACTTTGCTTATCATCCGAATATATTTCGACCAAACGGTTAAAGTTCAAATCCGGCTGATTCTGTATCATCCGGTATATAGAATCCATCCGCGTTTTTTCTTCTTCTAAATGCCGGGAAGTGATTGTCTGTGGCAAACGTTTGAAAATCTGCATCACCTGTACCCTGCCGCTACGTGCTTTCAATCCCATCTTCTGATAGATAGCACGGGCACAACTATCCATCACTTGCCTGTCTATCAGATAAGATTCCACCAACTCGGTCCGGCATTTCTCCTGTTGTTTACGAAAAACAGAGGTCGTATCAAGTCCGGCAGCCCTGGCTGCTTCCACTTTCAACTTCGATTGAGCGAAAAGTGCCGCATACTCTTTGGACGAAAGTCTGGCATTTGAACGTTCCGCATAACGGCGGTATGCATATTCAAATTCCGAACGGAGTATCTCTCTTCCGTTAACACGCATCAATACCGGATCTTCCTGTGCAAAGACCGCGACTACAAAGAGAGAAATACATCCCAACAACAGGCTTCTTTTCATCATCATTTTTTATTTTTCAAACAACAAACGGTGAGCAGTGAACACCCTGCTGATTATACAGCCTGTTCACCGTTCACCGTTAATAGTTCACCGTATCTATCTATTATTCCGGACGGCTATAGTTAGGCGATTCACTGGTAATCGTCACGTCGTGCGGATGACTTTCCATTACACCTGCATTGGTAATGCGGGTAAACTTAGCGTCATGAAGTTTCTCAATGTTAGCAGCGCCACAGTATCCCATACCTGCACGCAAACCACCAGTCAGCTGATACACAACTTCGAAAAGCGTACCTTTATAAGGAACACGGGCAGCGATTCCTTCGGGAACAAGCTTCTTCACATCAGCCGTTCCACTCTGGAAGTAGCGGTCTTTCGAACCGTTCTCCATTGCTTCCAATGAACCCATACCACGATAGGATTTGAATTTACGACCATTGAAGATAATAGTGTCACCCGGAGATTCTTCTGTTCCGGCAACCAATGATCCGATCATTACGCAATATCCTCCGGCAGCCAATGCTTTCACCACGTCGCCCGAATAACGCAAACCACCATCGGCAATCAAAGGAATACCTGTACCCTTCAACGCTTTTGCTACATCATAGACAGCCGATAACTGTGGAACACCTACACCGGCAACCACCCGAGTGGTACAGATAGAACCCGGGCCGATACCTACTTTCACAGCATCTGCACCAGCTTCCACCAAAGCTTTGGCAGCTTCTCCGGTAGCAATGTTACCTACCACAATATCAATATTCGGGAAGCGTTTCTTTGCTTCTTTCAGTTTTTCAATCACAAACTTAGAGTGTCCGTGAGCTGTATCAATCACGATTGCATCTGCACCGGCATCCACCAATGCCTGCATACGTTCCAGCGTATCGGCAGTAACACCTACACCGGCAGCTACACGCAGACGCCCTTTGGCGTCTTTGCAAGCCATCGGTTTATCTTTTGCTTTTGTAATATCTTTATAAGTGACAAGACCGATCAACTTTCCGTCCATTCCGACAATCGGAAGTTTCTCAATCTTATGTTTCTGAAGAATCTGTGCAGCAGATTCCAAGTCAGTAGACTGGTTAGTAGTCACCAATCTTTCTTTCGGAGTCATGACAAGATCAATATGTTTTGCCATGTCTCTTTCGAAACGCAAATCTCTGTTGGTTACAATACCCACCAAATAACCTTCATCATCTACCACAGGGATACCACCGATTTTATATTCCGCCATGATGTCCAGTGCATCCTGAACAGTAGAACCTCTTTTAATCGTTACAGGGTCATAAATCATACCATTTTCGGCACGCTTTACGATAGCAACTTGTCTTGCCTGTTCTTCGATAGACATATTTTTGTGAATCACACCGATACCACCTTCACGAGCAATGGCAATCGCCATTTTCGCTTCGGTAACCGTATCCATGGCAGCCGTCACAAAAGGTATTTTTAACTCAATGTTTTTTGAAAACTTAGTCGAGAGATCGACAGTGCGCGGTAAAACTTCAGAATAAGCGGGGATCAACAATACGTCGTCGTAAGTCAACCCATCCATTACAATCTTATCAGCAATAAATGACATAGGGCTATGCGTTTAAAAATTATTGCGTGCAAATATACGGTTTTTATTCAAAACCGCATACCTGCACGCCTATTTTTTTCGCTTTTTTAATTAGCCATTTCAGAGATGAACTTAATACGTACCAAACGAACTTCCTCTTCCGTGAAGTCATCGCCTAATTCGTCAAGCGCATCATCAATCTTATCAGTGGTAGATTCCTTGAAATAATCGTAGATATCAAGCAAATGATCTTCATCCATGATTTCTTCCAGGAAGTAATCTATATTCAGTTTGGTTCCTGAATAAACGATCGCTTCTACCTCGTCCAGCAGTTCACCAAATTCAATCCCTTTGGAAAGAGCGATATCATCTAACGCCACTTTACGGTCAATTGCCTGAATGATAGCTACCTTCATCTTTGATTTATTGGCAACCGTACGTACCCGCAAGTCTTCAGGACGTTCTATTTCATTCTCTTCACAGTGGCGTTTGATTAATTTACAGAACTCTTCACCGTAACGTTTTGCTTTTCCAGCTCCTACGCCCGGTATATTCTGCAACTCGTCCAATGTCACCGGATAAATGGTAGCCATTGCTTCCAAAGACGGGTCCTGGAAGATCACATAAGGCGGTACTTCCAGTTTCTTCGAGAGTTTCTTCCGCAAGTCCTTCAACATGGAATAAAGAGCCGGGTCTACTGCACAGGAGCCACCGCCGCGTGCCGGAACTTCTTCTTCCGTCTCTTCGAAATCGTTGTCCTCGGTAATCTTGAATGACTTCGGTCTCTTCAGGAACTTGTGTCCTTCCTCCGTCACTTTCAGGAGTCCGTAATGCTCCACATCTTTGCTCAAGTAACCTGCAATCAGCGCCTGACGAATCACTGCATTCCATGTCTTATCCTCTTCACCCATACCGGAGCCGAAGACTTCGAGGTCTTCATGCAAATGCGCCTGTACTTCGGAAGTTTCTTTACCTTGTAGTATGTCTATAATATAATCTGCCTTAAAATTTTCTTTCACCGCGATAATCGCTTCAATCACGGCACACAATAACTCTTGAGCCTCCACTTGTTTTTTAGGGTTTAAACAGTTGTCACAATTTCCACAATTTTCTTCCGTATATTCTTCACCGAAATAATGCAGCAACGTCTTGCGTCGGCATACGGAAGATTCGGCATAAGCAGCGGTTTCCAACAGAAGCTGCTTGCCAATTTCCTGCTCTGCCACAGGTTTTCCTTGCATGAACTTTTCCAGTTTCTGCAAGTCTTTGTTTGTATAAAAGGTTATGCACTGACCTTCACCGCCATCTCTACCGGCGCGCCCGGTCTCCTGGTAATACCCTTCCAGACTCTTTGGAATATCGTAGTGAATCACGAACCTCACATCCGGTTTGTCAATTCCCATACCAAAAGCGATAGTCGCTACAATAACGTCCACTTTTTCCATCAGGAAATCATCCTGATTCTTGGTCCTGGTCAACGAATCCATTCCAGCATGATAAGGACGCGCATTGATACCGTTTGCCTGCAGGATTTCAGCAAGTTCCTCCACTTTTTTCCGGCTAAGGCAATAGATAATGCCCGATTTCTCCGGATTGTTTTTGATAAACTTGATAATATCCCTGTCAATATTAGCGGTCTTCGCACGTACCTCATAATAAAGGTTCGGACGGTTGAACGAAGATTTGAAGACTTGGGCATCTACCATTCCCAGATTTTTCTGGATATCATGCTGCACCTTCGGTGTCGCCGTTGCGGTAAGCGCAATCAACGGAGCTTTACCTATTTCATTGATAATAGGACGAATCCGACGGTATTCCGGTCGAAAGTCATGGCCCCATTCAGAAATACAGTGAGCTTCATCCACTGCATAGAACGAAATCTTTACCGAACGCAAAAACTCTACGTTTTCTTCTTTCGTCAGCGACTCCGGCGCTACATATAGCAATTTTGTCTTTCCGGCAAGGATGTCCGACCTCACTTGGTCTATCGCGCCTTTATTTAATGAAGAATTGATAAAATGGGCGACGCCATCTTCTTCACTGAAATTGCGCATTGCATCCACTTGATTCTTCATCAACGCAATGAGCGGAGAAATTACGATTGCCGTACCTTCCATCAAGACCGAAGGTAGCTGATAGCATAAAGATTTCCCGCCACCGGTAGGCATCAGTACAAAGGTATCTTTACCATCGAGCAAGTTATTAATGATCGCTTCCTGGTTTCCCTTGAACTTATTAAATCCGAAATACTTTTTCAGTTCATCTGTTAAATTAATCTTCCCTGCCATCTTAACTAAGGTTGTTTTATTCAGTTCATGGTTTAACTTTAAGTATGTTCTCTTCTTCAAGAGAGCCAAACAAAGTTATAAACAACTTCGTAATTACCAAGCAAAATGCGACTAATATTTTCAAGAAAATACAGTTACGATCATTTTCTGTAGCCTTACTCTTTGATTTTAAGCGGTTTGTAGTCGTGCCATATTCGCTTTTTCCAGTTGCATCTTTGCATAATCCAGCGTCACCTTATACTCTTTTTTGTTCTCTGAAGGGATTTCAAACATGACATCCATCATAATTGTTTCCACAATAGAGCGCAATCCGCGGGCACCTAGCTTATATTCTACCGCCTTGTCGACGATATATTCGAAGACATCATCTTCAAATGTCAGCTTGATACCATCCATTTCAAACAGTTTGATGTACTGTTTGATGATTGAGTTTTTCGGTTCGGTAAGGATCGCACGAAGCGCATCCCGGTCCAGCGGATTCAAATAAGTCAATACCGGAAGACGTCCGATAATTTCTGGAATCAGTCCGAATGACTTCAAATCCTGTGGAGCGATGTACTGCATCATGTTATTCTTGTCTACCGTCGCTGTTTTCTGCGATGCCGTATAACCTACGACATGGGTGTTCAACCGTTGGGCGATCTTCTTCTCGATACCGTCGAACGCACCGCCGCAGATAAAGAGAATATTCTTGGTATTTACCGGAATCATCTTCTGGTCCGGATGCTTACGGCCTCCCTGGGGAGGTACGTTCACCACAGAGCCTTCGAGCAATTTCAGTAATCCCTGCTGTACGCCTTCACCGCTCACGTCGCGAGTGATGGAAGGATTATCTCCTTTACGGGCAATTTTATCGATCTCGTCGATAAACACGATACCCTGTTCAGCTTCAGGTACATTATAATCTGCCACCTGAAGCAAACGGGTTAAAATACTTTCGATATCTTCGCCCACATAACCGGCCTCCGTCAGCACTGTAGCATCTACAATAGTAAACGGCACGTGCAGTAACTTAGCAATCGTGCGTGCAAGCAACGTTTTCCCGGTTCCGGTACTACCCACCATAATAATGTTCGACTTTTCAATCTCCACATCATCACCGCTGTCTTTTTGCAACAAACGTTTATAATGGTTATAGACCGATACGGAAAGGAAGCGTTTCGCATCATCCTGCCCGATCACATACTGGTCGAGGAATTTCTTGATTTCTACCGGTTTGGGCAGTTCTTTTAAGTTGAGCTTGGTAGCTCCTGCACTTTTCTTGCCTTCTCCCAATGCTTCCTGAGTGATCTCATAAGCCTGGGTAGCACAGCTGTCGCAGATGTAACCGTTCATTCCCGTAATCAGGAATCCGACTTCATTCTCCGACCGTCCACAGAAGCTACACCTTTTCTTTGTTTTTGAATCAGCCATTTTTATTTCTTAATCAATACCTCATCAATCATACCGTACTCTTTCGCTTCCTGAGCTGTCATCCAGTAGTCACGGTCAGAGTCCGCCCATACTTTATCGAAATCAGTATGCGAATGATCGGCGATAATCGTATAAAGTTCTTTCTTCAATTTCTGAATCTCACGAGCTGTGATTTCAATGTCCGATGCTTGTCCCTGCGCACCACCCATCGGCTGATGAATCATCACACGTGAGTGAGGCAATGCAGAACGTTTGCCTTCAGCACCGGCAACCAGCAATACGGCTGCCATTGAAGCTGCCATACCTGTACAGATGGTAGCAACATCGCTTGAAATAAACTGCATCGTATCATAAATGCCCAGTCCGGCATATACACTTCCGCCCGGAGAGTTGATATAGATAGAGATATCCTTACCCGGATCCACAGAATCCAGATACAACAACTGTGCCTGGAGCGTATTAGCTGTATAGTCATCAACTTGTGTACCAAGGAAAATGATGCGGTCCATCATCAAACGGGAGAAAACGTCGAGTTGAGTTACGTTCAACTGTCTTTCTTCCAGAATATAGGGATTCAAATACCCGGCCTGCGACTTAATCACATCATCCAATACCATGCCATTCATTCCTAAATGCTTGGTTGCGTATTTTCTAAAATCATCCATGTTAATTGTTCCTTTCTTATAAATTAAAAATAAACGTAAGTACAAAGAAACGAAAAAGAATACAGAGACACAAAAAAACACAGAGTTATAATTTTATAAAAACTCTGTGTTTCTGTGACTTTATATTTTATTCAACCGAATGATTACTCAAACATTTTATTGAATTCTTCGATCGAAACGTTCTTGTTCTCCAAAGTAACCTGTGCTTTCAGAGCAGCAGCAAGCTTCACTTCTACCACACGACTTACCAAATTATTGATAGTTTCTTTCTTCTTCAACATTTCCTGTGCATAGTTGTCAAGCACATCGTCAGGAATAGACAACATACCGTATTGAGCAAACTGTGCCTTTGTTGTTTCTCTAGCCATCTTCAGAACATCTTCCTGTTCTACTTTGATATCGTTTGCTTCAACCAACTGTTCCTTAATCAGGTGCCAAGTCAGTTCTTCAATGCTCTTATCATAGTTTTCAGCAACATATTCTTCTCCCTTTTCTTCGTTGTTCAGCAACATGATACGTTTCAGCAGGGCATCAGAGAATTCCAGTTTACCTACTTTTTCCATCATCACCTTGCGAATGTCGATCAGGAATTTATAATCGCTGTCAGCCACAAATCTAGCTGCGATTTCTTCTTTAATCTTAGCGCGGAATTCTTCTTCAGTCTTCACAACACCTTCGCCGAATGCCTGGTCGAATACTTCCTGAGTCAATTCACCCGGAACAAAACGAGTGATTTCTTCTACCTGGAAGCTGAAATCAGACTTCACGTCTTTTGCAATTTCCTTGTCAATCTTCAACAAAGAACCCAGTTCGGCAGCATGTCCGTCATAAGCCACATTCGGATTGAACACCAATACATCATTTACTTTTGCATTAGCAAAAATAGCTTTCTGATCGTCGTTCTTCATGTAAGCAGGCATCAATACTGCAGCTTCTACCTGGATACCACCTTCTTTTGTGTTGCCTTCTTCGTCCAACTGTGCCAGCAGACCTTTCAGCATATCATTATCTTCGTAAGCGTCTACCTTATCATACTTGCCAGTGCGTTGAGTATACATCTTCACCTGGTTGTCGATCATTTCGTCAGAAACTTCGATAGTATAATAATCTACTTTATCTTTAGCACTTACTTCTGCTTTAAATTCAGGTGCCAAAGCGATGTCGAATACGAAATCGAATTCTTCCATTGTATCGAAATCAATATTCTGTTGCTTTTCTTCGTTAGGCAACGGCTCGCCCAACATATTCACCTTATTTTCTTTAATATAATTGTAAACAGCTTCTTGCAGTGCTTTATTCACAACCTCTGCAATTACCGACTTACCATACATCTTTTTAATAAGACTTGTCGGAACCATACCTTTACGGAATCCCGGAATCTGTGCCTTCTGACGGAGTGATTTCAACTCTTTGTCTACTTTCTCCTGATAATCGGCTTTCTCAAGCTTTACAGTAAGCTCTGCGCTTACTTTGTCAATGTTTTGTAATGAAACGTTCATTCTGACAATTATTTATTTGATTTATACTTTGTTCTATACTCAAAGAGGGTGCAAAATTAGTGCTAATCTTTCAAATTTCAAAAGACATTGCAGATTTATTTCAGCAACGCCACCCATCTTTCACACATCTTTTATCGATATTTCACTGATATTCCATCTATAAACAAGATAAAATCACCATCAACACCCACCCCGCCAGGTTCCCCCGGCCTACTTTTTTTCTGATAATCCGCAAATTAACTTTCCAAAAAGATGGTTAATCCAAAAATTATTCTTTTCTTTGTTGCGGATTGATGGACCATTAGTTTCTCGATTTGATTACAAGGTTTTTACTTCCGTTACCAAAACGCATTTGTAAACTCTCTGTCGTTTTAATCTTTTTATTAGTAACCATCTATCCAGAGAGTTTTATTCATTTATTTATTTTTTATCATTTTCATTATGAACATTTATGTTGGAAACCTTAACTACCGTGTTAAGGAAGGAGATCTGCAACAAGTGATGGAAGATTACGGAGCAGTATCATCAGTTAAAGTTGTTATGGACCGTGAAACCGGTAAATCCAAAGGATTCGCTTTCATCGAAATGGAAGACGACGCTGCAGCTGCAAAAGCTATTGCTGAATTGAACGGAGCTGAATACATGGGCCGTACAATGGTAGTTAAAGAAGCTAGACCTAGAGCTTAATTGCCGACGCTAACATAGCTAAGAAAAAAAAGAAACTTCTGTCACCCGATGACAGAAGTTTTTTTATTACCCTTCCATTCCTTGCATTTCGACGTCCTTCACCTTACGGAGCAAGTCTGAAGCAAAGATAAAGTTATTCAGTCGCTCATTGGTAGAAGTAAAGATATCATCTTTCGTACCTTCCCACTCTTTATGTCCCTCATAAATATAAATCACCTTCTCACCAATTCCCAATACAGAGTTCATATCATGCGTATTGATAATGGTCGTCATGTTATATTCCTGCGTAATATCGTGGATCAGATCATCAATCACCAATGACGTTTTCGGGTCCAGCCCCGAGTTCGGCTCATCGCAAAACAGATATTGCGGATTCAAGGCAATCGCACGCGCAATAGCCACACGCTTCTGCATACCACCACTGATTTCTCCCGGAAACTTATCTTTCGCTTCCCCCAGATTCACACGATCCAGACAGAACATCGCCCGTTTGATCCGGTCACGCAAGATATCGTTGCTAAACATATTCAGTGGAAACATCACATTATCAAATACGGTCATAGAGTCAAAAAGAGCCGCACTCTGGAAAATCATTCCCATTTCCTTGCGAAGCATCTTCTTCTCCTTTTTCCCCATCAGGACAAGGTTACGTCCGTCATACAAGACTTCCCCTTTCTCCGGAGTTAGCAATCCTACAATACATTTCATCAACACCGTCTTACCGGAACCACTCTGACCGATAATCAAGTTTGTCTTTCCATTTGCAAAGTCAGCATTGATATCACTCAATACTGTCTTGTCATCAAATGATTTATAAAGTCCTTTAATCTCAATCATCCCATCAAAAGTTTAGTTAATATCAAGTCTGAAAACAGAATTAATACACTGCTGGATACTACGGCATCCGTAGAAGCCTTTCCTACAGCAATCGAACCTCCCTCTACCGTGTATCCGAAGAAAGCGGACACACTTGCAATTATAAACGCAAAAAAGAGGGATTTGATGATACCCGCCCAGATAAACCATTCGTTAAACATATACTGCAAACCATATTCGAGATCGACAGCATTCATAACCCCGGCAAACCAACACGTGCAAAAGGCACCGATGATTCCGGCAAAGATACTAAACGTCACTAGAATAGGAATAACAGTCACCATCGCCGTAATCTTAGGCAAAATCAGGTAGTTCGCCGAATTGATACCCATAATTTCGAGCGCATCAATCTGTTGCGTCACCCGCATCGTTCCTAATTCCGAAGCGATATTCGACCCGACTTTTCCGGCAAGAATCAAACACATGATGGAAGAAGAAAATTCCAGCAACATAATTTCACGTGTCACATATCCCACTGTCCAGCGGGGCATCCATGGACTTTCGATATTCAACTTAATCTGGATGGTAATCACTGCGCCGATGAAAAACGAAATCAACAGCACAATACCGATGGAGTTCACACCTAGCTGCTCCAACTCGTTAAGGTATTGCCGGAAGAACATACGCATACGTTCGGGGCGGGAAAAAGTCCGACCCATCAGCATGAAATATCTCCCGACGGTTCTCAATGCTTTTATCATAACTCACACTATTTGTCTGCAAATGTACATTATTTCAGCTTATTTTTACTACATTTGCCGCAAAATAACTAGAATATGGAAGAAAGCAAGATGGTGCTCCGCACGGAAGACCTGGTTAAGAAGTACGGTAAACGAACCGTTGTAAGCCACGTTTCCATCAATGTGAAGCAAGGTGAGATTGTAGGTTTGCTGGGACCGAACGGTGCCGGTAAGACGACTTCATTCTATATGACTGTAGGGCTGATTACTCCTAATGAAGGACGTATTTTCCTCGATGACCTGGAGATTACCAAATATCCGGTTTACAAACGCGCACAAACGGGAATCGGCTACCTTGCACAGGAAGCTTCCGTTTTCCGCCAGATGAGCGTGGAAGATAATATCGCCTCTGTACTGGAAATGACCAACAAGCCCAAAGAATATCAAAAAGAGAAACTCGAAAGCCTGATTGCAGAGTTCCGTCTGCAAAAGGTACGCAAAAATAAAGGTAACCAGTTGTCGGGAGGTGAGCGCCGCCGTACAGAGATTGCCCGTTGTCTTGCCATCGACCCCAAATTCATCATGCTTGACGAACCTTTTGCCGGTGTCGACCCGATTGCCGTAGAAGATATCCAGCAAATTGTATGGAAACTGAAAGACAAGAATATCGGAATCCTGATTACCGACCACAACGTACAAGAAACGCTTAGTATCACAGACCGCGCCTATCTGCTGTTCGAAGGAAAGATCCTTTTCCAGGGAACACCGGAAGAATTATCGGAAAATCAGATTGTACGTGAAAAATACTTGAGTAACAGCTTCGTGTTACGCCGAAAAGATTTCCAGTTGGAAAAATAAGTCTACTACAAAGTAATACAAGATCTCACAGAGATATATTTAGGGATATTCAGTAAATGTTCCTCTTTCTAAAAAATCAAGAGAAAAGCTTTGCTTTACGTGAGCTTTTCTCTTGATTTTTTCGTTCAACTCTCCCAATCTTCTATCTTTTTTGTATAATATTGTTTACATATTCTTGTTTTTCCTTCCCCCCCTTGCATTATGTACATGTCTTTTTTAGGGGAAGTTAAAACCTCTCCTGTTTTTCCTGTTATTTTAGTCAGATTATGCTGCCTTTCTTTTTTTCTTTTCGACCTTTTCTATCATACATACCGCATTGGCTGTATGTATCCCAAAGAAAATCCAAAGTACTTCCGTTTTCCTGTTTCTAGCTTTTATCCTGGCCAATGAGTAATGTTGTTTCTGCGTTCCAAAATTTCCTTCCAGGCGGGTAGCTCTTTCACGGCTGAGTTCCGACCGTAAGATCTTACGAAGCGGCTCATCTTTGGCAGCTCTGCCCTTACGCTTAAAGGAAGTACTTATATGATATTTTGTACAAAATTTCCGGTTGGCATTATTGGCATAGATTGAATCCGCCGCAAGCGCCTTAACCCTAACCCCGGTCAGTTGTTGTTGCAGATGAATACAGTCTTTCAAACGTACTCCTTCGTTAAAAGCCTTAAAGGAGATATGTTCTATAAAGGAGATTCCGTCTATCTGTATATTGTTGACTTTGGCTCCGAATTCAACGGATTTGGTTTCCTTGCCTCTGATAATGGGGCGAAGGTAATGCCGGTCGATACTCACGATACGGTTGGACACTTTTTTGCCTGCAAATAAATTTTTCCCTTGCTCAAGGACTGTCTGTATGACCGAGAAACGTCTTTGGTAATCAGAGGATAGTGTAAGCCTGTTCCTGTAGGATGA
Organism: Bacteroides ovatus; assembly: GCF_001314995.1. Classification (NCBI taxonomy): domain Bacteria; kingdom Pseudomonadati; phylum Bacteroidota; class Bacteroidia; order Bacteroidales; family Bacteroidaceae; genus Bacteroides; species Bacteroides ovatus. Next base: position 5,139,511 of record NZ_CP012938.1, on the reverse strand, counting down.
ATGAAGCTGCTCCAGCTGGTCAAGTAACTTTTCCAATAACTGAAGTAACCTTCGTGTAATCATACGAGTCTGTGATTTCTTGCGTTTACGCAGTTTGCTATAAGCAAGATAGGCACGGCGTACATCAAGATACTTGTTACGGGGACGTTGTATGTGCAAGGTCTGGCAATGTTTGCACAGATGACGATGAAGCCATACAATACCTTCCCATAAGAGTTTGGTATCAGTAGGAAAACGCAGATGACTTTCATAACAGGTGGCATCGGTCATACAGACATGAAGGTTCTCAAGATAAGGTTTCCAATGATCGGCAAGAATGAGCTGGAGGGACTCAATATCAAGGCGATCCGCTAGTTCCTGACGAATTGCACTGACGATTTTAGGATTGGTCAGTGGATGAAGCGGATCAATCTGAACACCACAAAATAACTGGTAATGAATATTACCGTTTAAATGCTCAATCAGTTGTGCATCGGAAAAGTTGGTATAGGACTTCAAGACCATCAAGGCTATTTTACCTTCGGGAGAAAAATAACTTTTACGACCCAAAGGAGAGGACTTCAAATGCATTTGTCGGGCCAGTTCCGAGAAAGGGAACAGAGAATGGAGTCGACCTAATTCACTCGTTGCAAAACTTTGACGATATTTTTTTAGCATATCGAACTCAGTAAAACCTAAACGAGGTTCGATTTCTGAGATTTTTTGTATCTTTACCATGTGTTTTTATTTTTAATTCCCCCCGTTTTGGCCGTCAAACCGTTTTTGGGGGGGAATGCTTAAAGATACAAAAAGAGGTTGTGTCAAAACGCTGACACAGCCTTTTTTTATGCGCAAAGCCCAGACTTTCTCAAGCCCGGGCTTTGTTATTACCCAAAGTTTTCGTATCTTTAGGTATAAAGTTTTTCGTTATGGCAAAGTTACATTTTCGTCCTTACATTCCCAACCAAACCGTTCTTTTTCCACAAAGAATTGATGAAAACATAGCTGCGACCGACCCGGTCCGCATCGTGAATGCTGTTATTGACAATCTCAATCTTGAGAGTTTCAAGAAGCTTTATAAGGAAACGGGCCGTTGTCCTTATCATCCTAAAATGATGCTTAAGGTGATAATCTACGCCTACATGAATAATATCTATTCTTGCCGTAAAATAGAGAAGCACCTCCTTCGTGACATTCATTATATTTGGCTTGCCGGTAATGAGCATCCGGATTTTATCACGATCAACCGTTTTCGTAACCGTGTAAAGGAGGAAATAAATAATGTATTTACCCAGTTGGTTCTTGTCCTTGCCGATAAAGGTTTCATCAGCCTTGATGTGGAGTATATCGACGGCACCAAGATTGAATCCAAAGCCAACAAATATACTTTTGTCTGGCGCAAGACAGTCGAACGGAACCGTACGAGACTAATGGATAAAATCCGTATTCTCTTGGAACAGGTGGATGAAGCCATTGCACAGGAGAACTCTATAAAAGACACATCCGTGGAGTTTACTCCCTGCAGGCTCTCTGACATAGTGGATGAACTTAAAGAAGCCCTGGAACGCCAGCCTGCAACAAAGGATAAGGAAGAAAAGAAAGCCCTGCGCAAAAAGAAGAAGCAGGTCATGGAACTTGAAGGGTATCGTGACAAGCTGATAGAATACGACAATCACCTTGATACCCTTGGAGAACGTAACTCCTATTCCAAGACCGATCCTGGTGCCACATTCATGCGCATGAAAGAAGATGCCATGAAGAACGGGCAGACCAAACCCGGATATAATCTGCAAATAGGTACTGAAAACCAATTCATCACAGACTTCCGTCTGTTTCCCAACCCTACCGATACACTGACCCTCATACCTTTTTTCCACTCTTTCCAGTACCGCTATAACCGTTTACCGAATATCTGTGTGGCAGACTCCGGTTACGGTTCGGAAGAAAATTACCGGTTCATGCAGGAGAATGGGATAGAAGCCTTCATCAAGTATAATTACTTCCATAAAGAACAGCGTCCTCGTTATACTCCCAACCCATTCCATGCCGAAAGTCTCCATTACAATGCCCAAGAGGATTATTACGTTTGTCCTATGGGACAGCACATGAACCGTATAGGAACCAAACGTGACAAGACAGCGAGCGGATACATCATCGAAAGTGCCCGGTATAAAGCAAAAAGATGCGAAGGTTGCCCTTTGCGTGGCAGTTGTTTTAAAGCTCGGGGGAACCGTATTATAGAAGTCAACCACCGATTAAATCAATACAAACGGCAGGCACGGGAAAGGTTGCTCTCAGAAGAAGGTATCAAGCATAGAGGCAGGAGGTGTATAGAACCAGAGGCTGTGTTTGGACAAATGAAATACAACATGGCATACAGAAGATTCCGGCATGTGGGAGAAGACAAGGTTACAATGGACTTTGCTTTCTTTGCTATAGCCTTTAATATCAAAAAAATGTGTGCTAAACTGATAAAAGAAGGAAAGGGGCTCATTACAGTTGCCAAATATATGTTTATGGGACTATTTATAACCCGATATAATTGGAATATAGCAACTTGTTGCCAAATGCATGAGGAAAAAGCAGCATAGCCAAAAGAAAATATAGCAGAACTGTAAAATATAAAAGAGGTTGTGCCAACGTTTTGACACAACCTCTAAATTTTATTATTTTAGGAATATCCCTATTTATAAAAAGACACGGATTGTCTCTATATATATTCTATATAATTGAGACAATCCGTGTCTTTTTTATTTATTTCTGTCGAATATAAATATTAACCGGAGTACCTGTCAGATTCCATTTCTCACGCATCTTATTTTCGAGGAAACGTTTGTATGGCTCTTTCACATACTGCGGTAAGTTGGCGAAATATACAAATGAAGGCACCTGTGTATTCGGCAACTGTGTGATATATTTAATTTTGATATACTTACCTTTATTTGAAGGAGGCGGATAAGCCTCGATCAACGGAAGCATTTCTTCATTCAAACGTGCGGTCGGGATTTTTGTCGTCCGGTTCTCATACACACTACGTGCTTCTTCAAGCACTTTCAGAATACGTTGCTTAGTCAGTGCAGAAGCAAAGATGATCGGGAAATCGACAAACGGAGCAAAACGCGAGCGAACAGCTTCCTCAAACGCTTTCTGTACTTTCACAGATTTATCTTCCACCAAATCCCACTTATTTATAACAACTACCAGACCTTTCTGATTCTTCTGAATCAGAGAGAAGATATTCAAGTCCTGCCCCTCAACACCTCTTGTAGCATCCAACATCAGAATACAAACATCCGAACCTTCGATAGAACGAATCGAACGAACGACTGAATAATATTCCAAGTCTTCATTTACCTTGTTTTTCTTACGGATACCCGCTGTATCCACCAGGTAAAAATCAAATCCGAATTTATTGTAACGAGTATAGATAGAGTCGCGGGTAGTTCCGGCAATCTCTGTTACGATATTACGTTCTTCCCCAATAAATGCATTTACAATGGAAGACTTTCCGGCGTTCGGACGTCCTACCACAGCAAAACGGGGAATATCATCATCCAGGATTTCTGATGATTCTTTCTTGAAATTGCTGACAATCAAGTCCATCAAATCACCCGTACCACTTCCTGTCATGGCAGAAACGCAATACGGATCGCCCAATCCCAGTTTATAGAATTCGGGAGCGTTATATTGCAAATCGTGATTATCTGTTTTATTGGCAACCATAATCACCGGACTATTAGCACGACGCAGAATAGCAGCTACCTGCATATCCAAGTCAGTCACTCCATTCATCACATCCACTACAAACAGAATGACATCCGCTTCTTCCACAGCCAATAATACCTGCTTACGGATTTCCTCTTCAAAGACATCATCCGAGTTGACCACCCATCCACCGGTGTCAACCACAGAGAATTCACGGCCCAGCCACTCAGACTTGCCATATTGTCTGTCGCGGGTTGTACCCGCTTCTTCATTCACAATAGCCTGACGAGTCTTCGTCAGACGGTTAAATAAGGTAGACTTGCCCACATTCGGGCGTCCTACAATTGCAACTAAATTACCCATAGTTCAATACCTTGTTTTTTCACGACTATCACAGTCGCATGAATACTCTTAATCTAACTGATAACCAAAATTGCGGAGTTCCTTATCCGAACTACGCCAATCCTTATCCACTTTCACATACGTTTCGAGGAAAATAGTCTTTCCAAAGAAACGTTCCAGTTCACGGCGAGCCTCGGTAGCCACCTTCTTCAACGCCTTTCCCTGTTTACCGATAATGATTCCTTTCTGCGAATCACGTTCCACGTTAATCACCGCCCGAATATGAATCTTCTTCGGTTCTTCCTTAAACTCTTCCACGACAACCTCCACCGAATAGGGAATCTCTTTATCGTAGTAGAGCAGAATCTTTTCCCGGATAATCTCATTCACGAAGAAACGGGCAGGCTTATCCGTCCACTGATCCTTTCCAAAATAAGGAGGAGAATCGGGCAGCAGTTCTTTGATCCGCTTCATCACATAGTCTACATTGAACTTTGATGTAGCAGAAATCGGAATAATTTCGGCTTGGGGAAGCAACTCTTTCCATTCTTCCACCAGCTTTACCAGTTTTTCCTGATCTGTAAGATCTATCTTATTGATGAGCAAGAGAACAGGCACCGTCATCTGACGCACCTTTTCCATAAACTCATTATTCTTATCCGGCGTCTCCACCACGTCCGTTACATAAAGCAAGATATCCGCATCCGTCAATGCCGAAGTAGAAAAATTCAGCATAGACTCCTGTAGCTTATAATTGGGCTTCAACACACCCGGAGTATCAGAAAAAACAATCTGCATCTCATCCGTATTATAGATTCCCATAATCCGGTGACGAGTAGTCTGCGCTTTGAAGGTAGCGATCGAAATACGTTCGCCCACCAAGACATTCATCAATGTCGACTTTCCGACATTCGGATTTCCTACGATGTTTACAAAACCTGCTTTATGCATTTCTCTTTATTTTATTGGTTGAGACAAAAAAACGCATCGAATCGAAATAGGATGCGTTTTTGAGTGTTATAATTCAGTAACTTACGTTACGATTCCTTCTTTCCATCATAACCCCATTTCACGTACACTGCGCCCCAAGTAAATCCGGCACCGAATGCAGTGAAAATGATGTTATCGCCTTTCTTGAGTTTATCTTCATAATCCCAGATACACAGAGGAAGTGTAGCGGCACTCGTGTTACCGTAATGCTCAATATTTACCAACACTTTATCCATTGGCACATCCATACGGTGAGCCACAGCCTCGATAATACGGACATTCGCCTGATGCGGAACAATCCAGTTGATACTATCTTTCGTCAGACCATTCTTTTCTGCGATTGCAGCAGAGACATCCGACATGTTGGATACAGCATATTTAAATACTGTTCTTCCTTCCTGAAACAGATAGTGCATTTTATTGTCTACTGTGAAATAAGACGGAGGACAAACCGAACCACCAGCTTTCATGTGGAGGAAAGGCAAACCTTTGCCATCTGTTCTCAGTATCGAATCCATGATTCCGTAATCTTCCGTAGTGGGCTCCACCATAAAGGCAGCAGCACCGTCACCGAAAATAGGGCATGTAGCACGATCTGTATAGTTAACCATTGACGACATCTTATCGGCACCGACAATGATAATTTTCTTATATCTTCCCGAACGGATGAAATTAGCAGCTGTCTCCATCAAATACAGGAATCCGCTACAAGCAGCCTGCAAGTCGAAGGCAAAAGCATTCTTTAGTCCGAGTTTATCACAAAGAATAGAAGCTGTAGAAGGGAAGTGATAGTCAGGAGTAGTGGTAGCAACAACAACCAAATCGATATCATCAGGATTAGCACCAGTCTTCTTCATCAACTGTTTGGCAGCTTTGCGTGCCATGTATGAACTACCTAATCCTTCCTCATTCAGAATATGTCTTTCCTTTACTCCGATACGAGTCATAATCCATTCGTCGTTGGTATCCACCATTTTTGATATCTCGTCGTTAGTCAAGATATAATCGGGTACGTACCCGCCGACTCCTGTGATTACTGCATTTATTTTTTCCATCAAACCTATTTTAAATTAGCAATACTATAATACTTAAAGCAGCCGGAGAGTTTCACCCCCAGGCTGTTTTCAGTATAACTGTACTAATTATACAGCTGCTTCTTTCTCAATAGCGAGCTTGCCTCTGTAATAGCCACAAGCACCACATACAGTGTGGTAAACGTGCCATTCACCGCAATTCGGACAAATAGCCAATGTAGGAGCTACTGCCTTATCATGAGTTCTTCTCTTCGCTTGTCTCGTACTTGATTGTCTTCTCTTAGGATGTGCCATTTTCTTAAAACTTTAATTATTATCTAATATTTTTTTTAATTCATTCCAGCGGGGATCAATTTGTTCCTCCACTTCTTCCTCAATTACGATGTCATCTCCACCTGTGTCGAAAGTATCATCGCTATCCTCATTCGCATTTGTTTTCAAATGCTTGTTCAATTTACCAGTCATCGCTTTATTGCACTTACCGGGAGCATGTACATGCTTCATGGGTACAGAGAGCGCAACAAACTCATACATGAACCATGCAACGTTGATTTCCCCTTCTTCCTCGGGAATCACAATCAGGTTGTCACCTTCTTCTGCATATTCATGTCCAAACTTTACCATCAGTTTATCAGAAGAACTGATAGGTAGCTCCATATCATCCAGACAACGGTCACATGGTACTGATACCATTCCCTCAGTCTGAAAACTCAGCTCGAAAGCACGAGAGGTTCTTTTCACGGTCAATGTAACATTCACCTTTCCTTTCTGAACTTCAGGACCATCAATGTGAGCGAAGTAAAGGTTATCCAATACAAACTCATACTTAGCAGAGTCTGTTTGCATTCCTTTCAAGTCAATTTTGTATTTATCAAACTTTCCCAAAGCTTCTCTCTTTTTTAAATCGTTAGCTTACAATTCGGGCGACAAAGATACAAATAAATATCCTCATAACATACAAATTATCAGTAAATATTCACTTTTTTAATAGGTATTATGAGGTTTGTATCTGTTAAAAACGGCGATATAAATACCAAAGTAATAAAAAAACAGAAAGCCTCGCCCGTCCAATAGACAAGCGAGGCTTCTTAAAAACGGCGGCTACCTACTCTCCCACTGTTACGCAGTACCATCGGCGTGACGAGGCTTAACTTCTCTGTTCGGAATGGGAAGAGGTGGAACCCTCGTGCTATAACCACCTGAATAAGGTTATGACATGATGAAAAGTAAAATCCTAGTGTCTAGCAAGCTAAACGTATATACCCAACCGGTACATGTCCGAAAGAAAGTGAACGGGCAATTAGTAATGCTCGGCTTTGATGTTACCACCTTTACACCTGCATCCTATCAACGTCATCGTCTTTGACGACCCTAAGAAATCTAATCTTGTGGCTGGCTTCGTACTTAGATGCTTTCAGCACTTATCCAATCCCGACTTAGATACCCAGCAATGCACCTGGCGGCACAACTGGTAAACCAGCGGTCAGTCCAACACGGTCCTCTCGTACTAGTGTCAGAGCCACGCAAATTTCATACGCCCACGATAGATAGAGACCGAACTGTCTCACGACGTTCTGAACCCAGCTCGCGTGCCACTTTAATGGGCGAACAGCCCAACCCTTGGGACCTTCTCCAGCCCCAGGATGTGACGAGCCGACATCGAGGTGCCAAACCCCTCCGTCGATATGAGCTCTTGGGAGGGATCAGCCTGTTATCCCCGGAGTACCTTTTATCCTTTGAGCGATGTCCCTTCCATACGGAAACACCGGATCACTATGCTCTAGTTTCCTACCTGATCGACTTGTCTGTCTCCCAGTCAAGCGCCCTTATGCCATTACACTCTACGGACGGTTACCAATCGTCCTGAGGGCACCTTTAGAAGCCTCCGTTACACTTTTGGAGGCGACCACCCCAGTCAAACTACCCACCAAACAGTGTCCTCGTAACAACGAGTTAGAACTCAAATAATCAAAGGGCCGTATTTCAACAGCGACTCCACAAATACTGGCGTACCTGCTTCAAAGTCTCCGGCCTATCCTACACATCAATTACCCAAATTCAATGTTAAGCTATAGTAAAGGTTCACGGGGTCTTTTCGTCCCATCGCGGGTAATCGGCATCTTCACCGATACTACAATTTCACTGAGCTCACGGTTGAGACAGTGTCCAGATCATTACACCATTCGTGCAGGTCGGAACTTACCCGACAAGGAATTTCGCTACCTTAGGACCGTTATAGTTACGGCCGCCGTTTACTGGGGCTTCAATTCAATGCTTCTCTTGCGATGACATCTCCTCTTAACCTTCCAGCACCGGGCAGGTGTCAGGCTGTATACGTAATCTTTCAATTTGGCACAGCCCTGTGTTTTTGTTAAACAGTTGCCTGGACCTATTCTCTGCGCCCAACTCTCGTTGGGACCCTTTATCCCGAAGTTACAGGGTCAATTTGCCTAGTTCCTTAACCGTGAATCACTCAAGCGCCTTAGTATATTCAACCCGACTACGTGTGTCCGTTTGCGGTACGGGTACCTTAAAGATTAAGTTTAGCGGATTTTCTTGGGAGTATGCTTACACGCACTATTACCTTATTCCGAAGAATTTGGTATACTATCAGGTTCGACTCTTATCCCGGATTTGCCTGGGATAATCAACATCTACACCCTTCAACGGACTATTCCGTCAGTCCGCGGCGCTGTCACTCCTCCGTCTCCACGTCACTCCTTAAGGTAGTACAGGAATATTAACCTGTTCTGCCATCGGCCTCACCGTTCGGCTGAGCCTTAGGACCCGACTAACCCTGATCCGATTAGCGTTGATCAGGAAACCTTAGTCTTTCGGCGAGGGGGTTTCTCACCCCCTTTATCGTTACTTATACCTACATTTGCTTTTCCACACGCTCCAGCAAAGCTCACGCTTCACCTTCGACGCAGAGTGGAATGCTCCCCTACCGATGTTAGTGTTTAGTTAACATCCCATAGCTTCGGTAAATTGCTTGATGCCCGATTATTATCCACGCCAAACTCCTCGACTAGTGAGCTGTTACGCACTCTTTAAATGAATGGCTGCTTCCAAGCCAACATCCTAGCTGTCTTAGCAATCTGACTTCGTTAGTTCAACTTAGCAATTATTTCGGGACCTTAGCTGATGGTCCGGATTCTTCTCCTTTAGGACATGGACCTTAGCACCCATGCCCTCACTCCTGGGATCGAACTACTGCGCATTCGGAGTTTATCAAGACTTGATAGGCGGTGAAGCCCTCGCATCTTATCAGTCGCTCTACCTCACAGTAGTAATTCCCAAGGCTGCACCTAAATGCATTTCGGGGAGTACGAGCTATCTCCAAGTTTGATTAGCCTTTCACCCCCACCCTCAGTTCATCCGGAAGCTTTTCAACGCTTATCGGTTCGGTCCTCCAGTTAGTGTTACCTAACCTTCAACCTGACCAAGGGTAGATCACTTGGTTTCGCGTCTACTCCTTCCGACTAATCGCCCTGTTAAGACTCGCTTTCGCTTCGGCTGCGGATCTCAAGATCCTTAACCTTGCCGGAAAAAGTAACTCGTAGGTTCATTATGCAAAAGGCACGCCGTCACTGCTGAAGCAGCTCCGACCGCTTGTAGGCGCACGGTTTCAGGGACTATTTCACTCTTCTATTCGAAGTGCTTTTCACCTTTCCTTCACAGTACTGGTTCGCTATCGGTCTCTCGGGAGTATTTAGCCTTACCGGATGGTCCCGGCAGATTCACGCAAGATTCCTCGTGTCCCGCGCTACTCAGGATACCACTACGCTTCATTTAGCTTCGAATACCGGACTATCACCGTCTATGGTTTCATTTTCCAAAGAATTCTTCTCACTAAATTTCTTGCGACATCGTGGTCCTACAACCCCAATATTGCCGTAACAACATTGGTTTGGGCTAATCCCCGTTCGCTCGCCACTACTAGGGGAATCATTATTATTTTCTTTTCCTACAGGTACTAAGATGTTTCAGTTCCCTGCGTTAGCCTCTTGCTATGCAAGATGTCATTCCTTCAGAATGACGGGTTGTCCCATTCGGAAATCTTCGGATCAAAGGTTATTTGCACCTGCCCGAAGCTTATCGCAGCTTATCACGTCCTTCATCGCCTCCGAGAGCCAAGGCATCCGCCATGCGCCCTTGCTTACTTTCTTTCAAACGTTTTATTCTCGTACTGGTATTGGTAGTGGAATTGCTTCCTTCTATCAATATTGCGTACTCGAACACGTACGGTTTGATATATACTTTTAGCTCTTACTAAAATTTTACTTTTTGTACATCATGTCAAAGATCGTTTCTCTTTTTCAGAGATAGTGGAGAATAACGGATTCGAACCGTTGACCCTCTGCGTGCAAGGCAGATGCTCTAGCCAGCTGAGCTAATCCCCCAAGAGGTTATTCAAGAATTTTGTTTTTTAGCTTTTAGCTTTCCCTGTTCCTCATTCTTGAGCTTGGTAGTCCCAGGCAGAGTTGAACTGCCGACCTCTACATTATCAGTGTAGCGCTCTAACCAACTGAGCTATAGGACTAGTTCAACCTTGTCTACCTTTCGTCTAGACTCGGCTTCTTTTTTCTCTTGTTTATCTCTATCTATACTTCTATAGATGGTTGATCTATATGTTATAAATAAACAAGTACCAGTAGTACAAAAAACAGAACCTTTAAAGTCTTTTAGTGGCTGCCACGTTTTGTGACAGTTACGGCATCGCTCCAGAAAGGAGGTGTTCCAGCCGCACCTTCCGGTACGGCTACCTTGTTACGACTTAGCCCCAATTACCAGTTTTACCCTAGGACGCTCCTTGCGGTTACGTACTTCAGGTACCCCCGGCTTTCATGGCTTGACGGGCGGTGTGTACAAGGCCCGGGAACGTATTCACCGCGCCATGGCTGATGCGCGATTACTAGCGAATCCAGCTTCACGAAGTCGGGTTGCAGACTTCGATCCGAACTGAGAGAGGTTTTTGGGATTAGCATCCTGTCACCAGGTAGCCGCCTTCTGTACCCCCCATTGTAACACGTGTGTAGCCCCGGACGTAAGGGCCGTGCTGATTTGACGTCATCCCCACCTTCCTCACATCTTACGACGGCAGTCTCTCTAGAGTCCTCAGCATAACCTGTTAGTAACTAAAGATAAGGGTTGCGCTCGTTATGGCACTTAAGCCGACACCTCACGGCACGAGCTGACGACAACCATGCAGCACCTTCACAACAGCCTTACGGCTATACTGTTTCCAATATATTCTGTTGCAATTTAAGCCCGGGTAAGGTTCCTCGCGTATCATCGAATTAAACCACATGTTCCTCCGCTTGTGCGGGCCCCCGTCAATTCCTTTGAGTTTCACCGTTGCCGGCGTACTCCCCAGGTGGAATACTTAATGCTTTCGCTTGGCCGCTTACTGTATATCGCAAACAGCGAGTATTCATCGTTTACTGTGTGGACTACCAGGGTATCTAATCCTGTTTGATACCCACACTTTCGAGCATCAGTGTCAGTAACAGTCTAGTGAGCTGCCTTCGCAATCGGAGTTCTTCGTGATATCTAAGCATTTCACCGCTACACCACGAATTCCGCCCACCTCTACTGTACTCAAGACTGCCAGTTTCAACTGCAATTTTACGGTTGAGCCGCAAACTTTCACAACTGACTTAACAATCCACCTACGCTCCCTTTAAACCCAATAAATCCGGATAACGCTCGGATCCTCCGTATTACCGCGGCTGCTGGCACGGAGTTAGCCGATCCTTATTCATATGGTACATACAAAATTCCACACGTGGAAAACTTTATTCCCATATAAAAGAAGTTTACGACCCATAGAGCCTTCATCCTTCACGCTACTTGGCTGGTTCAGGCTCTCGCCCATTGACCAATATTCCTCACTGCTGCCTCCCGTAGGAGTTTGGACCGTGTCTCAGTTCCAATGTGGGGGACCTTCCTCTCAGAACCCCTATCCATCGTAGTCTTGGTGGGCCGTTACCCCGCCAACAAACTAATGGAACGCATCCCCATCGATAACCGAAATTCTTTAATAAAAATATCATGCGATATTCGTATGCTATCCGGTATTAATCTTTCTTTCGAAAGGCTATTCCGGAGTTATCGGCAGGTTGGATACGTGTTACTCACCCGTGCGCCGGTCGCCATCTTCAGTTTGCAAGCAAACTAAAATGCTGCCCCTCGACTTGCATGTGTTAAGCCTGTAGCTAGCGTTCATCCTGAGCCAGGATCAAACTCTTCATTGTAAAAGTATTTTTTATCATCGGTTAAGATGACTTTTTTTGCTCTGTTCAGGACGCCGTAATTTTATTGACCTTATTCAAATACCTATTAGTCTTAATTGTATCACTACTTCATAAGACAAGTATTGACGGTTCTATTTTTTACTTGTACTACTTGTATTGTTTATCAATATTTCAAAGAACTAACGTGGCTTCCGCCGCGCCTGCTTTCTTTGCGAAAGCGGATGCAAAGATAAGGACTTTTTCAGATAACCTCCAAACTTTTTTCAAAGTTTTTTTGTTTTTATTTTCTGTGGCCTTCATCTTATAGCAGAATGTCAATCATTAGGCTCTGTCTCTCTAGCAAAGCGGGTGCAAAAGTAGACAACTTATCTATAACATCCAAATATATCTGACTATTTTTTCTAATTATTTTTTAGATATCCGCCCTAACTTACTGAATCATAACGATGTTGTAGAACATATTTTTCTTCATATATGTTACATCTATATGAAAACAGGCCGGAAATGGTACATTATTATATTACATACGCGCGTGTAGAGCAAATAACAAAAAGATATTCGCAAAGAGAGGGTAAAAAGAGAAGTACTCTTAAAGAAACAAACTAAAAAATAGATTTCTACAGGACAAGAACACATAAAAAAGTGAGAATAGCTATCTGTTATCACTCTACTTTAGTTTATAATTCGCTCCTACTAATCAATAAATAAATTACTATCCTAATTTCAGCATACAGGTATCTTTCTTTATAAGATATGCCACTTCATAGGCTTTCTTCTTATGTTCAATATCCATTTGCTTAGTAGTTGGCAAGGGCTCACTGCAGTGAACAAATAAGCTATCAGATGTAAACAAATAAGCTAACGATAGTAAACAAATTCGTTCACTGCAGTGAGCCGTTAAAAGACATTAGGGCTTATCAGAAGAATCACGAGGGATAAACATCTATTATATAAGGCATTGACGTCTATTGTATAGGAGAGTATAAGATAAAAGCGAATAGACAAGACACTTATTATAAACTGTTTAAGATAGAATCAGGACAAGACAGGGTGAGGGTAAAAAGTTACCCTCACCCTACTACCGCACTTACCCTCACACGTTGTAACCACGATGAATAAAGGAATTGAGCGAAGGTGTGAGGATGTGAGGGTAAAAGTGATACAAAAATTTAGTTGAAATGAAATATTAAAAGCATCCATGTTCTATTAAAAAAGAAGGAGCTGCACAGTGCAATGCATTCTTTCTGTTAAAACCTCCGGGATACTCAAACAAAAAGAACCTCCGTCTGTTACATTAGCGATTTAAACATAGTAACCTAAACTTTAAAATTATGGCTAGAGAAAGTGTAAAAATCCTACAAGGTAAATTAGATGTAGAAAGTTTAATTTCACAGTTGAACGCAGCATTGGCTGAAGAGTGGTTGGCATATTACCAATATTGGGTAGGTGCATTAGTAGTGGAAGGCGCCATGCGTGCCGACGTACAAGGTGAGTTCGAGGAACATGCCGAAGAAGAACGTAGACATGCACAGCTGCTTGCCGACCGTATCATCGAGCTGGAAGGGGTTCCGGTACTTGATCCGAAACAATGGTTCGAACTGGCAAGATGCAAATATGATGCTCCGCAAGGCTTCGATTCAGTCAGTTTGCTGAAGGATAATGTTGCTTCCGAACGCTGTGCCATTCTCCGTTATCAGGAAATTGCCGACTTTACTAACGGGAAAGATTTCACCACTTGTGATATCGCCAAACATATTCTTGCCGAAGAGGAAGAACATGAACAAGATTTACAAGATTATCTGACTGACATTGCCAGAATGAAGAAATCATTTCTCGAAAAGTAAATTCTAATTTAATAATGATTAGGTGAGAGAGGGTGCATCCGAAATACAGGATATGCCCTCTTTTATGTAATAGTACGATAAAAACCAAACTATTTTCAAACAAATCAAGAAGAAATCTTTCTTTTTTCGTATTTTTGTCCCAATATGCATGTTTAATCCAAGTAGATAACAACATCAACGAAAAGGAATGAAAGTAATTGATTTAATAAATAACAGTAAAGGTACAGCTTTTTCTTTCGAAATTCTCCCTCCTTTGAAGGGAACCGGAATCGAAAAGCTCTATCAGACAATCGACACTCTTCGAGAATTTGATCCGAAATATATCAATATCACCACGCATCGCAGCGAATATGTCTACAAAGATCTCGGCAACGGGCTCTTTCAGAGAAACCGCCTGAGAAGGCGTCCGGGAACAGTCGCTGTGGCGGCAGCCATTCAGAATAAATATAATATTACTGTGGTTCCTCATATCCTGTGCAGTGGTTTCACGCGTGAGGAGACCGAATATGTATTGCTGGATTTGCAATTTCTGAATATAACAGATTTGCTGGTACTCCGTGGAGACAAGGCTAAACATGAATCGGTATTTACTCCCGAAGGAGACGGATATCATCATGCGATTGAATTGCAGGAGCAGATTAATAATTTCAATAAGGGAATCTTCGTTGACGGTTCGGAGATGAAAGTCACCGCCAGTCCTTTCTCGTATGGTGTGGCGTGTTATCCGGAAAAGCATGAAGAATCTCCTAACATAGAGACAGATCTTTACTGGCTGAAAAAGAAGGTAGAAACTGGTGCAGAGTATGCTGTGACACAATTATTCTACGATAATAAGAAATATTTCGATTTTGTGGAGCAGGCTAAGGCAGCAGGTATCAACATTCCTATCATTCCGGGAATCAAGCCTTTCAAGAAAATCTCCCAACTAAGCATGATCCCCAAAACATTCAAGGTGGATTTACCGGAAGATCTGGTGAAAGAAGCATTGAAATGCAAGAATGATGCGGAAGCCGAACAGGTGGGTGTTGAATGGTGCGTGGCTCAATGCAAGGAGTTGATGGAACACGGAGTTCCGAGCATCCATTTCTATTCTATCGGAGCAGTAGACAGTATCAAGGAAATAGCCAAAATCATTTATTGATATGTTTTTCAGAGACGTAATCGGACAAGAAGAAATCAAGCAACGACTCATTCAGGAAGTGAACGAGGGGCGTATTCCACATGCCCAACTCATTTGCGGTCCCGAGGGAGTTGGTAAAATGCCATTGGCTATCGCATACGCACGCTACATCAGTTGCACCAATCGGGGCGAGGAAGATGCTTGCGGTGTCTGTCCGTCTTGTGTGAAATTCAATAAGCTGGTACATCCGGATGTGCATTTCGTATTCCCCATCGTGAAAAGTGCGAAAGGAAAGAAAGAAGTGTGCGATGATTATATTGCCGATTGGCGGCCATTCGTTATTAACAATCCTTATTTTAACCTCAACCATTGGTTGGGTGAAATGGACGCGGAGAACTCGCAAGCGCTGATTTATGCCAAAGAGAGCGATGAGATCCTGAAGAAGCTCAGTCTGAAATCCAGTGAAGGTGGATTTAAGATTACGATTGTATGGTTGCCGGAGAAAATGCACCCGGTATGCGCCAATAAGTTGCTGAAACTGCTTGAGGAGCCACCCGAAAAGACGATTTTTCTGTTGGTATCCGAAGCTCCGGACATGATTCTGCCTACCATTTTGAGCCGTACTCAACGTATGAATGTGCGGAAAATTGACGAAGCCAGCATCGACCGGGTATTGCAGAGTAAATATCATGTTCAGCCTGCGGATAGCATTTCGATTGCCCATCTGGCAAACGGAAATTTCGTCAAGGCACTCGAAACGATTCATCTGAATGAGGAAAATCAGTTATTCTTCGAGCTCTTCGTCAACCTGATGCGCTTGTCCTATCAACGGAAAATAAAGGAGATGAAGATGTGGAGCGAACAGGTGGCCAGCATGGGACGCGAACGCCAGAAAAACTTTCTGGAATATTGCCAGCGCATGATCCGCGAAAACTTTGTCTTTAACCTGCACCAGCGCAACCTAACGTATATGACCATTAATGAACAGAATTTTGCAACCCGCTTTGCGCCTTTTGTCAACGAACGTAACGTGATGGGCATCATGGACGAATTAAGCGAAGCGCAACTACATATAGAACAGAATGTAAATGCTAAAATGGTATTCTTCGACTTCTCGCTAAAGATGATTGTACTGTTGAAGCAATAATAAATATATAAACTTATGGAATATAAACTTCATAATGGAAGCGGTGGTCTTTGCTGCAAAGGATGCTCCCGACAAGATAAAAAGCTGAACACCTACGATTGGCTGGCGGACATTCCGGGCAATGCAGAAGAGAGTGACATGGTGGAAGTGCAATTCAAAAATACCCGGAAGGGATATTTTCGGAACAGCAACAAGATTAAACTGGAAAAAGGAGATGTAGTTGCCGTTGAAGCGGCTCCCGGCCATGACATCGGCGTGGTTACATTGACCGGCCGGCTCGTTCCCCTGCAAATGAAGAAAGCAAACTTCAAAGCAGATACGGAAATCAAGCGTGTCTATCGGAAAGCCAAGCCGGTAGATATGGAAAAGTTCAACGAAGCCAAAGCCAAAGAACACGCTACGATGATTCGTGCACGTCAGATTGCGTTGAATCTCAATCTGGATATGAAAATCGGAGACGTGGAGTATCAGGGGGATGGCAACAAAGCTATTTTCTACTATATTGCCGATGAGCGGGTAGACTTCCGGCAGCTGATTAAAGTATTGGCCGAAGCATTCCGCGTACGTATCGAAATGAAACAAATCGGTGCCCGTCAGGAAGCAGGACGCATCGGCGGAATCGGTCCTTGCGGACGCGAACTTTGCTGCGCTACATGGATGACGAGCTTCGTCTCTGTTTCTACCAGTGCAGCCCGTTTTCAGGATATCTCATTGAATCCGCAGAAACTTGCCGGACAGTGCGCTAAGCTGAAATGCTGTCTGAACTACGAGGTGGACTGTTATGTGGAAGCTCAAAAACGTCTCCCTTCAAGAGAGATAGAGTTGGAAACGAAAGATGGCACTTTCTATTTCTTCAAAGCGGATATTCTAAGCAATCAGGTTTCTTATTCTACGGATAAAAACTTCCCAGCCAATCTGGTCACTATCAGCGGCAAACGTGCGTTTGAAGTAATCTCCATGAATAAGAAAGGGATGAAACCGGACAGCTTGCTCGAAGAAGAAAAGAAACCGGAACCAAGAAAACCAGTTGATTTGCTGGAACAGGAAAGTGTTACCCGTTTCGACCGCAGCCGGAATAATAAAGAGAGCGGCAATAACGCTAACCGGAATAATAAAAAGAAGAAAAAAGGAAACAATAATAACGGAAACCGCCCGCAGCAGCAAGCAGAAGGCGGCAATCGTCCGCAACAACCTCAACGGGAGAATGAAAACCGCCCGCAACAGTCAGAAAACGGCAACAGAGGGGAAAGAGACAACCGCCCGAGAAATAACAATAACAACAACCGGAACAGAGGACAGAACCAGGGACGGAACAACGAAAACAGACGTCCGGAAAGAGGATCAAATCAGGAACGTCCACAAGGACAGGAACGGTCGAATCAGGAACGTCTGCAAGGTCAAGAACGTCCACAACAACAAGACCGTCAACGGGAACAGCAAGGACAGGAACGTCAAGAACGTCGTCCCAACCACGAGCGTCCTTCCAGACCGGAAAGAAATCAGAATCAGGAGAAACAGTCAACTAATGAAAAGCCTACTCAAGAATAGTATATTGAGTCTATTCAGCGCTTGCTTACTGACAGCCTGCAATGAACATACAGTGTATCACTCTTATCAATCCCTTCCCAACAAGGGATGGGGAAAGAGTGATACACTCTCTTTTCAGATTCCCATAACTGACAGCGTTCCCACTACTCTCCGGCTTTTTGCGGAAGTCCGCAACAGTATCGAATATCCTTATCATGACCTCCATTTATTTATCAGTCAGAATCTACAGGATTCTACGGTATGGCGCACTGATACCATTGCTTTCTGCCTGGCTGACTCTACCGGAAGATGGACGGGACACGGATGGGGAAGCATTTACCAATCGGAAACTTTTATTACATCTGTTCGCCCTTTACATCCTGCAAATTATACTATTAAAATTATGAGCGGAATGAAAGATGAAAAGTTACAAGGATTGAGCGATGTAGGTATCCGTATTGAGAAGCAGTAAGATTAGAGTCTTCTGCCACGTCCTGCATCAATGCGCAGGAAGATAAACAGCAATATCGTAAATCCCCATAAAGAAGAACCTCCATAGCTGAAGAAAGGCAATGGAATACCGATAACCGGAGTTAACCCCAGCACCATACCGATATTAATAAATAAGTGGAAAAGGAAAATACTGACAACCGAATATCCATAAACCCGCCCAAAGTTGGAAGTCTGCCGTTCGGACAGGAAGATTAATCGTAAGATCAAAATAAGGAAAGCCAACAGGACAGCAGCCGAACCGACAAATCCTTGCTCCTCACCCACTGTACAGAATATAAAGTCGGTATCCTGTTCGGGCACGTACTTTAATTTTGTTTGCGTACCATTCAGGAATCCTTTTCCTGTCAACCCACCGGAACCGATGGCAATCTTGGACTGATTCACGTTGTATCCGGCACCGGTCAAATCTTCTTCCAAACCGAGCACTACTTTGATACGGACTTGCTGGTGAGGTTCGAGCACATTATCAAATACATAGTTACTGGAATACAGGAAGCCGACAGAACCGATTGTAAACAGGGCAATCAGGAAATAAGTACGCTGCCGCTCACTTAATGCCAAATAAATCAGATAGCCTATCACCACAATACAAAGCGCCCATTGCACCCAAACGAGGCTAAAATGTACCCAATATTCGGATATTAAATAAGCAATCAATAATATAGCCAAACTTCCACCAATGATATTGCGGGTAGCAGACCATTTCTTGCGATATACCCACACCATACCACCGGCAAATAATAAGATCAATAGTAATACGATAAATTCTCCCAGTGGTGTAGGAGTATCGGCGATAAAGACTTCATCAAAACGGATGCCGACCACAAAGTAGATTACCGCACATACGCCCACAAAAAGCACTACTCCCGGCATTCCTTCACGATAAAGAACCAGAAAAAAAGCAAGATAAACCAATGCAGATCCTGTCTCCCGCTGCCCGATAATCAATAACATCGGGAGAAGAATGATGAATCCCAGAATAAAGGCACACTTTTCTTTCTTGATACTGAATGAATAAGAATTCATGTATTTAGCCAACGCCAAGGCCGTAGCGAACTTGGCAAACTCGGCGGGTTGCAGGCTCACAGGCCCCATGACAAGCCAAGAGCGTGATCCTTTGGTGTCCGGTGCTATGAAGATGGTAACAATGAGCAAGAGAATCATCCCCACATATATAATGTACGCGAACATATCATACATACGGTCTTCCAGCATCAACAGCACGAATCCGAGTCCGAAGGAACAGATAATCCACACGAACTGCTTGCCGGCACGGGTTGAGAAGTCGAGGAAGTCGCGTTCGCCATAGTCATAGCTGGCTCCGCAGACGCTAAACCATCCGCCAACAATCAGGAGCAGGTAAATAAAAATCGTTACCCAGTCCAGCGTTTTCCACAAACTATCGTTCCTCGTTACCATATAATATCACTCTGTTACTAAATTCTTCCGCCCTCAACTCGTTTTCCGGCGAGAGCTTGCCTTTCAAATACTGTTCCATCATCAGTGCGCCGAAAGGAACTCCATAAGTAGCCCCCCATCCGCCGTTCTCTACATAGACGGCAATAGCTATCTTCGGTTTGTTCATCGGCGCAAAGCCCATAAATACCGAGTGGTCGTGTCCGCGGTTCTGCGCAGTACCCGTTTTTCCACAGGCTTCCAAATCCGGAACCATCACTGACAGCATACGACAAGTTCCTCCGGTAGCTGCGCCACGCATCCCTTCTACGACTGATTCATAATGTCTTTTCTCAATAGTGGTATAGCGTGGTACGCGATAGATGCTGTCCAACTGATTATCTTGGATTTCCTTTACAATATGCGGTGTCACAAAGTATCCTCTGTTAGCTATGGTTGCTCCCAGGTTAGCAATCTGAAGGGGAGTGGATAGAATTTCCCCCTGTCCGATAGAGATACTGATTACTGTCAGTCCGTTCCAATGTCCGCGATAAGCTTTATCGTAGAACTGCGCATTCGGAATCAAGCCCCGTTTCTCTCCCGGCAAATCAACTCCCAGTTTGTAGCCAAATCCTTGCGAAACCATGTGGTCTTTCCAGACCGTAATGGCGTTTTGCGGCGAACCGTATTTACGATCGCCAAACATACGGAACAATCCCCAACAGAAATAGGAGTTGCACGATGTAGCAATAGCCGGAATCAATGGAATGGGAGATCCGTGAGAGTGGCAGCCTACTGTCAATCTTCCGTAATGGAACCCATGTGAACAAGGGAATGCCGGACTTTGTTCAGTGATAATTCCTTCTTGCAGGAACGTCAGTCCTTGCGCTGTCTTGAACGTAGATCCCGGAGGATACACTCCCATCAGGGCACGATTCAAAAGCGGTTTGGTCATATCACGTTGCAAGGCCAGATGATTCTTACCACGCTGGCGGCCAATCATCAAATGCGGGTCATAATTGGGAGAGGATACCAGACAAAGGATTTCTCCGGTTTCCGGTTCGATAGCCACAATACTTCCAATCTTATTCTTTAATAAACGTTCACCCAGCATCTGTAAGTCAATATCCAGACTCAATGTCAGGTTCTTGCCGGGAACGGAAGGACGGTCATATTCACCATCCATATAATGCCCTTGGATACGACCGTGTGCATCACGAAGCAGAATCTCAATTCCTTTCTCGCCACGAAGGTACTTTTCATACGATTTCTCGACTCCTAACTTGCCGACATAATCCCCACGGATGTAGTATCCTTCTTCATCCGCTTCCATTTCTTTTGCGGAGACTTCTCCTATATCTCCCAAAGCATGGGCGGCAGCATTGTACGAATATTGACGAATGGTACGCCGTTGGATATAAAAGCCACGAAACTTAAACAGCTTTTCCTGAAAGACACCACATTCTTCCGCCGAAAGTTGCGACATAAACAACTGGTTGGTATAGCGGGAATACCCCGGATTGCGGCGACGGTCTTTCATGTCGCTCATTATTTTGAGAAACTGCGCACGGGTGATATTCAGCGATTGGCATAAATCGAGTGTGTCCAGATTCTCTATTTCCTTTGGCACGATCGTTATGTCGTATGCCGGCTGGTTGAATACCAATAGTTTACCGGTCCGGTCATAAATAGCGCCACGCGAGGGGTATTGGATCTTATTCAGAAAAGCGTTACTGTCAGCATTCTTCTTGTAGTCATCGGTCGTGATCTGCAATACAAAAAGACGTATCAGATAAATCAAAACAATGGAGATAGCAATGCCTCCGATTACAAATTTGCGCTTCTCTAAGATATAATCTTTTGCCATCGTTACTTCTTAATCCCTTCTATAGCTATGATACAGGTTACAGTCAGAATAGTGCAAAGAAGCACTCGCAACAGTAACAGCCAAATGCTGGTAAATGAGAAGAACTCAATGGAGAGTAATGCCAGACTGTGCACAAAAACACTTGCAGTAGTATATTTTAAGAAAGGACTGATTCCCATCGTCTTGAAAGAGGGAATAAGGCTGTCCGGATTATCACGGGGCATGAACAGACGAAGCAAAGAGGGACGGAGAAAGGCAAGCAATACGGTAGCTGCCGCATTCATTCCCGGAGTATCGGAGAATATATCAATGGTCAGCCCGAAGAAAAAAGCCCACAACATCAGTTCATTCCGGGAAGTGCCGGAGCTGAATTTCAGAATAAAATAGATATAGAGAAAAGGAGTAGCATAGCCGGCAATATGTACACTATTAAGGATTAGCACCTGAAGAAGTACCAAGCCGATAAACCATCCGATTCTATGTATATAAGTAATAATCATTCTTTCATCACCTTATTTTCAAGTTTCTTCTGTTCTTCCTGACCTGTCCGGGCTACCACCCGAACGTCACTCAACTTACCGAAATCAGTAGCCAGCTTGATTTTCAACAGATAGGAAAGTCCGTCATTAGAGTCGGACATATCATCTACCGTCCCCACCATTATACCTTCGGGAAAGACAGTGGAGAAACCACTGGTAACGACTGTATCTCCCAAATTAAACTCTGCATGACGAGGCAAGTCTTTCAGATAAGCATAGCGCGAATCTCCATGTTCCCATTTCAGGTAGCCGAAATAATCACTGCCGATAATCTTGCAACTGATATTCGACTTGCTGTTCAGTACCGAAATCACCACCGAGTAGGAAGGAGATGTTTCATAAACAATCCCTACAATCCCATTACCGTCCACTACTCCCATTTCGGAGCGAATACCGGAAGAGGAACCTTTATCGAGCGTGATATAATTATCAACCAGATTCAAACTGTTCTTTATCACATGCGCTTTAAACAACTGATAATCCGCTTGCGGCACCTGCCGGATGCTGTTGATTGCCATAGAATCGAGCTGCTGCTCTCTCAATGCTTTTTCCAGATTAGTGATCTGTTGTTCGAGCACCATGTTGCGATCCAATAGATCTTCGTTGACTGATTTCAGATGAAAATAAGAGGAAATCCCTCCCGAAACTTCATAAACTGCCCCCACAACCGTATTGGCAGAAGTGAAGAATGCACTCTGCTGATAACGGTTGAACCGAAATAACAAAACAAAACTGGCTACCTCCAATAAGATGAAGAGGAACCAGTAATTGTATTTCAGAAGGAAGTTTAATAAATTCCTCATCCCCGGTTTATCTCATTAAGAAAGAGAAACGGTCTACGTTCTTCAATGCCACTCCTGTACCTTTGGCAACTGCATGCAAAGGATCTTCCGCAATATGGAAAGGAATGTTGATCTTATCGGTCAATCTCTTATCCAGTCCGCGAAGCAATGCACCACCTCCGGAGAGATAGATACCATTGTGCACAATATCAGCATACAGTTCAGGAGGTGTATTTTCCAATGCACTCAAGATAGCAGTTTCGATCTTTGAAATTGATTTCTCCAGACAGTGGGCTACTTCCTGGTAGCATACAGGCACCTCCATCGGAAGAGCCGTGATACGGTTCGGACCGTGAACGATATAATCTTCCGGAGCATCATCACCCAGTTCGGTTAAAGCAGCACCTACATTGATTTTGATACGTTCTGCCATACGCTCGCTGACTTTCACATTGTGCTGACGGCTCATATATTCGCGAATATCCTCTGTCAGGTCATCACCGGCTGTGCGGATGGAGTTGTTGGAAACGATACCTCCCAAAGAGATAACGGCAATTTCCGTAGATCCACCACCTATATCGACAATCATGTTTCCTTCCGGAGCTTCCACATCGATGCCGATACCGATTGCCGCAGCCATCGGCTCGAAAATCAAATAAACATCACGACCGCCGGCATGTTCCGCAGAGTCGCGGACAGCACGGAGTTCAACTTCCGTACTTCCCGAAGGAACGCCAATCACCATGCGAAGAGAAGGTGAAAACAAATGGTTGCGAGTATTCACCTGCTTTATCAAACCGCGCATCATCTGCTCGCAAGCATAGAAGTCGGCAATCACTCCGTCTCTCAACGGACGGATGGTACGTATGTTTTCGTGGGTTTTTTCATGCATCAACTTCGCCTTTTCCCCCACGGCAATCATCTTTTCTGTACGGCGATCCAGAGCTACAACCGAAGGCTCATCCACCACGATTTTTCCGTTCGTGATGATGATAGTATTGGCTGTGCCCAAGTCCATTGCTATCTCTTGTGTAAAAGAAAATAATCCCATTTTTTTATTTACTATTTGACAATTTACTATTTACTATTTGATACATACTTATTACTATCTGACAATCAAATCCATATTGCCGAACGGCTGAATAGTAAATTGTAAATTGTCAAATAGTAAATCGCTTTAGTGTTTAAAATGACGGATACCGGTAGTCACCATCGCCATACCGTGCTCATTGCAATAAGCAAAGGATAAATCGTCTTTTACCGAACCTCCCGGTTGGATAACAGCCGTAATACCTTCTTTATCTGCAATTTCCACACAGTCGGGGAACGGGAAGAAGGCATCGGAAGCCATTACTGCACCATTCAGGTCGAAGCCGAATGATTTGGCTTTTTCAATTGCTTGTTTCAATGCGTCTACACGTGAAGTCTGTCCTACACCGCTTGCAAGAAGTTGTTTATCCTTTGCCAATACGATGGCGTTGGATTTGCTGTTCTTTACAATTTTGTTGGCAAACAACATATCTTCCACTTCTTCCGGAGTAGGAGTTTTGTCTGTCACGGTTTTCAGGTCGGCTACCGTTTCAATATTAGTATCTTTATCCTGCACCAATACGCCATTCAGCAAAGCGCGGAATTGTTTCTTAGGCAATTTAGCTTCCTTACGAACGAGGATGATGCGGTTCTTTTTCTGTCCCAGGATTTCGAGTGCATCCACATCATAATCCGGCGCGATAATCACTTCAAAGAAAATCTTGTTGATTTCTTCCGCAGCTTCTTTGTCGATGACACCATTCGTAATCAATACACCGCCGAAAGCAGAAACCGGATCACCGGCCAATGCGTCTTTCCAAGCTTCCAAAACTGTAGCACGGGAAGCTAATCCGCAAGCGTTGTTGTGTTTCAGGATAGCGAAAGTGAGGTCATCGAATTCGTCGATCAGGTCAACGGCTGCGTTGATGTCGAGAAGATTGTTATAAGAGATTTCTTTTCCGTGAATCTGGTCGAACATTGCTTCCAGATTTCCGTAGAAATAACCTTTCTGATGTGGGTTCTCACCGTATCGAAGTTGCTTCTGGCTATTAACAGAGCAACGGAAAGCAGAACCTTCGCCGGCATCGAAATAGTTGAAAATAGCCGAATCGTAGTGAGAAGAAACGGCAAATGCTTCTTTAGCCATCCAGCGACGTTCTTCGAGTGAAGAAGTAGCGCCGTGTTCCATCAACATATCCAATAATGGTTTGTATTGAGCTTGAGAAGCTACGATGATTACATCGTTGTAGTTCTTGGCTGCAGCACGAATCAGTGAGATTCCGCCTATATCGATTTTTTCAATAATGTCTGCTTCAGATGCACCGGAAGCTACAGTAGCTTCGAACGGATACAAATCAACAATAACCAGATCTATCTCGGGAATTTCATATTTCTCAATCTGTTGCATATCCTGTTCCAGGCCGCGACGACAAAGAATACCTCCGAAAATTTTCGGATGTAATGTCTTTACTCTACCACCGAGAATAGAAGGATAAGTGGTCAAATCTTCCACTGCCTTGCAAGGATATCCCAATGATTCAATAAACTGACGAGTTCCGCCTGTTGACAAAAACTCTACTCCCTCTTCATGAAGTTTGGTAATAATTTCATCCAAACCTTCTTTATGGTATACAGATACCAATGCAGTTTTTATTCTTTTAGACTCTGACATTGAATTGCTTATTAAGTATTTGGTGTGCAAAGTTACGAAATATTGTTTATCGTACGTAATAAATAAGGTGTGAATTAATAAAAAAAAGCGTTGACTCTCCTCAACGGAAAATCAACGCCTCTTCGCATATATGTTCTCTATTCAAAAACTATTACCAGATAGATACTCGTTTTTCTTTAGGTACGAACATCGAATCCTGTTCGGTGATTTTGAATGCTTCATACCAATTCTGGATATGAGGAAGAGCACCGTCCACACGCCATTTGCCTAATGAGTGAGGATCAAGTTTGGTTAATCGGAGAATCTCTTCCGGACGGATATTTCCTGCCCACACATTAGCGTAAGCCAGGAAGAAACGTTGTTCCGGAGTAAATCCGTCAACAATTTCCAGCGGTGCGGCTTCTGTTGCATTCTTGAATGCCTGGAAAGAAACTTGCAAACCTCCGTGGTCGGCGATGTTCTCTCCAAGTGTCAGGCTACCGTTTGCGTGTACGCCCGGAGCAACTTCGATGCTATCAAAGAAGTTAACCATCACCTGTGCCCGTTCTTCGAACTTTTTAGCATCTTCTTCTGTCCACCAGTCTTTCAGGTTTCCGTCTTTGTCATATTGACGTCCCTGATCGTCAAATCCATGAGTCATTTCATGGCCGATTACCACGCCGATTGCACCGTAGTTCATAGCATCGTCCGCATTCATATCGAAGAACGGAGGTTGCAGGATAGCTGCCGGGAAGCAGATTTCATTGGTAGTCGGGTTATAATAAGCGTTCACTGTTTGAGGAGTCATCAACCATTCATCCTTGTCTACCGGTTTGCCGGCTTTGGCAATCATTTCGTTGTAATCCCATTCGTTGGCACGCTCGATATTTGCCCAGTAAGAATCATCTTTGATCTCCAGTGCGGAGTAATCTTTCCATTTATCAGGATAACCTATTTTTACATGGAAGGTTGCCAGTTTCTCCAACGCTTTTTCCTTGGTCGGTTCACTCATCCATTCCAAACCTTTAATACGTTCTCCCAAAGAAGTTTGCAGGTTCTTCACCAGTGTAACCATACGTTCTTTGGCAGCAGCCGGGAAGTACTTCTCTACATACATCTGTCCTACCACTTCGCCAAGTACACCATCTACGGTGCTCACGGAACGTTTCCAGCGAGGTTGCATTTCTTTCTTTCCAGACATTGTCCTACTGTAGAAGTCGAAGTTTTGTGCTTCAAAATCATCGCTTAGATAAGAAGCGGCAGCATCTATCAATCCCCATTGGAGGTACAATTTCTGATCGTCCAGTGATACGGTATTAATCACATCGGCTACTTCCTTCATGGCAGCAGGCTGACCTACGTTCACTTCTTCCAAATCTTTCAAACCGGAAACGGTGAAATAAGTATCCCAGTCAAAAGTAGGGAAGTTCTTTTTCAGCGTCGCCCTATCCATCTTGTTATAATTAGCATGAGGATCACGTAATTCCACTTGTGAACGAGCCGCTTTCGCCAAGCGAGTTTCGATGTTCATCACTGCTTTCACCGCTTTCTGTGCAGTAGCCTCATCATAACCTGCCAACTGGAACATTTTGGCGATATGTTCCTGATATTTATTACGGATATTTTTAGTCTGCTCGTCATTCTCCAGATAATAGTCACGCTGTCCCATTCCGATACCGCCTTGATAGGTCTGTACGATATTCATGGAACTGTTCATATCATCCGCACTTACAAACATGGTGAAGTAAGGACGGATGCCTTTCTTCTGGCTCTCTGCGATATATGCGTAGATTTCTCCTTTATCCTTGAGAGCGTCAATGGCTGCCAGTTCTGCTTTGATCGGAGCTACACCTTCCTGATTCAGCTTCACGCTATCCATTGCGATATTATAAAGATCACCTACTTTCTGCGCAGCACTGCCCGGTGCATTATCTTTCTTCGCTGCCAATTCGGCAATCAATGCTTTCAGTTGTTCACGACTGTTTTCGCGCAACATGTCGAATGTACCGAAACGTGAATACTCGTCTGTCAGCGGATGATCTTTCACCCAACCTCCACAGGCATATTGATAAAAACTTGTACCCGGCATAGCCGTGGTATCCAGATTAGCAAGGTCGATACCGGACGTCAGCACGGCCTCTTTCTTACTGTTACATCCTGTTGTCATAAGGCATACGGCAAGAATTGGTAAATACTTGGTTACTTTCATATTGTATAAATAATTAAATAGTCTCTCTAATCAACAATCATCCTACCCGCAGTCCGGCACCGAGGAAGAAGGTGACCGACACCGAGGAACGCCTCGTTCCTCAACGAGAAACACCTGTTTCGACACCGAGAAACAGATACCCGCCAGGAATACCTTCTACCGAGGTATAGCATTTCTCTCACATAGTGCCCGGAAGTATGCGTTTTGTTCTAGTTTTTCGCTTCTTCCAGTTCCATCGAAACCCGCTCCCACTCTTCAACAATGCCATCCAACTGTTGCTTCAGTTTTTGATGCCGTTCATAGAGCTGCATATCCGAAGCTCCTTCGGGAGTTGCCATCTTCGCTTCTACGATAGCAATCGCGGATTCGGTTTCCTCTATTGAAGCTTCACAGTCCGCCACCTGGCGTTCGAGTTTCTTAATCTTCTTATTAAGTTCTTTCTGGGCTTCGTAAGAGAGCTTATTCTCCGAAGGCTGAACGGTTTCAGGTTCATTACCTTTAGCTGAAGCCGTGGGAGAAGCCGACAATCCCGCTCCTTTCTGAAGCTCGTTCAAGCTATCTATCTTTTTCTTTTGCAAGAATTCATAGATACCTCCAAGATGTTCTTTTACAAGTCCACCACCGAACTCATATACTTTAGTCGCAAGTCCATCCAAAAAATCACGGTCGTGGCTGACAAGAATCACTGTTCCGTCAAATTCGCGGATAGCTTCCTTCAAAACATCTTTCGAACGCATATCCAAATGATTGGTCGGTTCGTCCAGAATCAGTAGATTTACGGGTTCCAGCAGAAGTTTAATCATCGCCAATCGCGTACGTTCTCCTCCGGAAAGGACTTTCACCTTTTTATCCGAAGCTTCGCCTCCAAACATGAAAGCTCCCAGTATATCACGTATCTTCAGACGGATATCTCCTGTCGCTACCCGGTCAATCGTATCGAATACAGTCAGGTTCTCATCCAACATTTGTGCCTGGTTCTGCGCAAAATAACCGATTTGTACATTATGTCCGATCGTTAGTTTGCCTTCGAAATCAATCTCGTCCATGATACATTTCACCAAGGTAGACTTACCCTCTCCGTTCTTCCCGACGAAAGCCACTTTCTCTCCCCTGTTGATAGTCAGGTTGACATCATGGAAAACGACATGGCTGCCATACGCTTTGCGTACATCCTCGCAAATCACGGGATAGTTTCCGCTACGACTGGCTGGAGGGAATTTTAAACGCAAGGCAGAATTATCTTCCTCGTCCACTTCGATGCGGTCTATCTTTTCCAGTTGCTTGATACGGCTTTGCACCTGTACGGCCTTCGTTGCTTTATAGCGGAAGCGTTCGATGAATTCTTCTGTATCCTGTATTTGTTTCTGCTGATTTTCGTAAGCACGGAGTTGCTGTTCACGGCGTTCTTTACGCAGGACTACAAACTCATCGTACTTCACTTTGTAGTCGTAAATCTGACCGCAAGTGATTTCGATGGTGCGGGTAGTTACGTTATTCAAGAAAGCACGGTCATGGCTGACTAATACGACTGCATTGGCACGTGTAGACAAAAAGTTTTCCAACCATTGGATACTTTCAATATCAAGGTGATTGGTCGGCTCATCGAGCAAAAGCACGTCCGGGCGTCGTAAAAGCAGTTTTGCCAATTCGATACGCATACGCCATCCACCGGAAAACTCCGAAGTAGGGCGTTCAAAATCTTCCCGGCTGAATCCCAATCCGAGAAGTGTCCGTTCGATTTCCGCCTGAAAGTTCGTACCGCCCATCATCAGAAACCGGTCGTTTTCATGCGTGAAACGGTCTATCAACTGATGATATTCTTCCGAATCGTAGTCTGTCCGTTCCGCCAGTTCCTGATTCATCCGTTCCAACTTCGCCTGAAGCTCAAATATATGTTCGAATGCCAGTTCTGCCTCTCCCATCACCGTCCGGTTGTCGGAAAGAATCATGACCTGTGGCAAATATCCGATGGTTACATCTTTCGGAGTAGCTACCACTCCGCGTGTCGGTGACTGCAAACCTGCCAATATCTTCAGCATGGTTGATTTGCCGGCACCATTTTTGCCGACCAATGCAATGCGGTCTTTCTTATTAATTACATAGCTGACGTCCTCAAAAAGCGGCGTCGCATTAAATTCTACTGATAATCCTTCTACTGAAATCACTTCTGCTTCTGATTTATAACATTTTGGACTGCAAAGATACTGAATATTTATTAGATACTACTTAGTATGATACGTTATGAAAAACAAAAAAAGCAGTCATTCTTATGAATGACTGCTTTCTATCTTAATCAATGGCTCTTCTTTAGAACAACTTAGCAGGATATTCACCGGCATCTACCAATGCCTGAATCTTGTCTACTACGCTCTGACGGTCTTCCGGATAAGTGACGCCGAACCACTTGCTGGTAGTATCCAGTACTTCAACAGTGGCAGTTCCGTCATTAATCAATTTATCTACCATCAATGGGATGAAGAACTCGCTCTTCAGGTTTTCCATATTCTTCGGATCGCTTAGGAAAGTCTTGAAGAATTCCTGGCTGTAAGCGAAGTAATCAGGAGTGAAGCCCCAGAAGTTCATACTTACCGGAGTCGTATCGGGAGTAGCCGTCCATTCGCCATCATCACCGATATATTTCACTTCACCGTCCAGACGTTGAATCTTCGTACGTTCTACTACAGATGTCAACAATCCTTTAGCATCTGTACTACAGATACCACGAGATACCGTACCGCTTTCGCTCAATGTATTTCCTACACGGAAACCTACCATCGAATAAACGTTCTTTGAATTTTCAGGAAGAGCAGAAAGGAATTTGCCCATTACCTGGAAAGAATCACGACCATAGAAGTCATCACAGTTGATCACTGCAAACGGTTCCTTAATCACATCAGCGCCCATCATTACTGCATGGTTAGTACCCCAAGGTTTGGTACGGTCTGCCGGGCAAGTAAAGCCTTCTGGAAGATCGTCGATTGATTGAAATACCAGTTCGCAAGGAATGTGACCTTCGTATTTGGAAATAATTTTATCACGGAAATCTTGTTCAAAATCTTTGCGGATTACAAATACAAGTTTGCCAAATCCGGCATTGATAGCATCATAGATTGAGTAATCCATAATAGTTTCGCCATTAGGACCCAGTCCGTCTAATTGCTTCAAGCCTCCATAACGGCTACCCATACCGGCTGCCAATAAGAATAAAGTTGGTTTCATAAATTGTGTAATATTAAAAGGTTAGTGATGTCAACGGCATCAGATTTCGTTGCAAAATTACAAAAATAGTTGAATCCAACAGGACAAATATCAATCATTATTTACCAAAATCGTACAAAAATCATTCATTAGAAGGGATAACCGATAGCAAAATGTATTCCCAGATTCTTCATAAAGGATCCTGTGACATTGTAATATCCGCTTCGTTCTGTATCGTAAGGCAGATGCAAAGGAATACCGAAATCAAGACGGAACACAAGAATATCCATATCATAACGAATACCGACACCGGTGCCCAAAGCGATCTGTTTCGGGAACGTTTTCAGTTCGAGTTGTGAATTGGGACGGGCCTCATCCTTGCGCATCAGCCAAACGTTTCCCGCATCCAGGAAAGTGGCTCCCCAAAAACTTTTAAAGATACGGAAACGGTATTCTACATTTGCCTCAAAACGGAAAGTCCCCGTCTGGTCGAGGTAAGAATAGCGGCTTTCTGCCGGATGGTATCCGCCCGGGCCGATGCTACGTACTGTGAAAGCGCGGATGCTGTTGGCACCACCCACATAGAATTGTTCGCTGTAAGGGGCTATCGTTGCATTACCGTAGGCGAAGAGAGCGCCCAAAGCTACACGGGAAGCAATCTTATTATTCTTGTCCATATTCCACAAATGGCGGAATTCCGTATTCAGTTTCATAAATTGAGCAAAAGGAACATTAAGCAAACGTTTGTCCTCTTTGCTGAAAGACTGACCGAAAGCACGGTAAATCACCGAGGTCAGGTTACCGGCAGAGGTTACAGTCGATTGCCACCAAATCGGATTTTTAATACCACGTGCGGAAGCATTATCATAGGTATAGGTATATTCCATTGCAGGAATAAACTGGTCTTTCAAACTGATATATAATGCAGGATTGGCATCGGTAATTTCCCTGAACTCTTCCGATTGGTGTTGAAGGACGTTGAATGTCAGTTTAAAAGGGGTGATACTATGCCGGCTTGTACGTGTCGGCTGGAAATCGTAGGTAGCATTTCCGCCGAATGACAACAGTTTATAATACCTGGCACGGTTCAACTGGTCGATGTATAGACGGAATGTAGTGGTAGCCGGGAAGTCAAACTCCCTTTTCCCCCAATGCGGGAAAACCACGCGCGGGAAAGTCAGAGAGGTAGAAACTCCCATCTCCCAGCTGTTCATCAAAGAGCTTTTTTCTCCTCCGCCGGTTTGCCATTCATAAGAGCCTTTCAGCTTCACGTTCCAGCTTTCGCCACCTCCGAATACATTGTTCCGAGTGACGCCGAATGATGCCCCGGGACCGGTTTGGTCGTTACTTTTGGTTACGACATTCAATTCCAGTTCGGCGTCCAGCGGCTTGGCAAATGTGGCCTGCATGGTTACGTTCAGCGTATCACAAACGGCTGTCGTATCTTTCGGGGCATATTGCAAATCCAGATAACTGAAGATTCCCAACTGGCTAAGTTTCTCCTGCACCTGCTCCTGTCGATACTGACTGTAAAGACGGGTGCGATTGGAAGCCCGCATCTGTGCATTCCGCACAAACTGTTGATAGTTCAACCAACGATAAAGCATATTCGGACGTACCTGCAATTTCTTATAATAATGTATATTCAGATTCTTATACATCATGCTGTCATTGGGCGCCTCACCATTCTTACCAAACAGGTAAACAGAGGCATCTCCTACATAGTAAGGACGTTGTGCCGCAGCGGGTAATCCCGGAACGGGAATCAGACGAAGGCTGATATGTCCACCGGGAACCAATGTCGTATCTGCCTGATAAGTCATATAATCGGGACGGAAGTAAAAATATCCCCGGTTACGCAACAGCGTACTGATACGGGTACGCTCTTCATCCAGATCGACCACGTTAAACTGCTCGCCGGGACTTATATAAGACATTCGACGTCCCCGTTCCATAATGCGCAACGTTTGAGGAGTGAAACGCTGATAATAAACCGTATCTATAAAATAAGGATTCTTCATGTCTACCGTATAAAGAATACTTGCTTTCAGGCTGTCTTTCTTATCGACCAATGTTTCATAAGTCACTTTCCCATTGAAGTAACCATAATCACGGAGTAAGTTTGTAGCCACCTTAATACGAACCTCCGGATTGACAGTAGAGATAAACACCGGAGGATTGGCAGCCAGGCGGTTGAACATCCACTTTCCAAATCCCTTTTTATATTTCACAAAGTCGTTATACATCCACATTTTAAAAGGAATAGGCAGAAGGCCTCCTAACATCTTTGTACTGGGAGTTTTGTCAAGAGCCGCATCAATCTCTGTTAAAGCCGTCTCTCCTACCGGTGTTGCCGACTTATTCTCTACCACCGTTTTTCCTCCTGTATAAAGTACCTCCCCTTCAGGCAGGTGTTTTGTCACCGAACAACCCGAAAATAAGATGATACCCATCAGGCAACTTGCTAATATGTTACTATATATACCTTTCATGTTTACTTCTTTTTCTTAAAGATGAACAGTTCGCTAAGTTTATCCAGCTTCTTGCGAAGTACCAGACCGACTCCGGTTTCCGTAATCTCGCCTTCGAGTACACTCTCGTAGTTTTTATCGTAGAACAGACGAACATAACGGGTTCCGGTTCTATCCAAACGATATTCCAGGGAGATGTTATCGATAAAGGATTCCGCATCATTCGTCGCATTCTCACCTGTAGAAACCTTACCTCCGATTACAATCTGGAAACGGTTGTTAAAGAGACGTTGTGAATAACGGAAACTGTAATCCGTACGCTTACCACCCGTATCCGACAAATCGTGATCTTCGATACCGACAGAAACACTGGCATTTTTCAAATTTCCCATCAATGAGTTGATTTGGCTGCTTAATACGGAGTTCAGTGCGGAACCCATATTCAGTTTACCCAATCCACCACCTCCGCCACCAATCGGTCCGGTGCCAAGATAGGTTTTCATAACCATAATATAGAGGGCTTGTTTACCTCTCTCTTCCGCCCCCATGGCTGTCAACTCGTTTTGTATGGTTGCATCTTCGGGAGCAGATACATCAAATGCAAAGGAAAGATTATCCAACCGGTTCTTGACAACAATGGACACATCGAAATTAACCGAACGCGTTCCGCCGTTCTCTCCTTCGGAAACAGAAGCACGGATACGATCGGTTGCTTTGAAGTTCAACATCGGGTCCATGGGGTTTCCTGTCCATTCCACATAGCTACCGTTATCGATAGCAAATTCTTTGGCAGCAATGACAGGTAAAGCATATTTCATCAAACCGCCGCTCAACGTATAGCGTCCGGTCAATGTCAGATCACCTTGCGGAGTATATTTCATAGAGAGGTCACCTCCCCCTTCCAGTTCGACACGATTGTCATTGCTTGCATCCAAATCGACTTTCAAACGGACGGATGGATCGATATGTACCATCATCACCATGTCCAACCCGCCTAAAGAAACAGTCGGCACTTCTTGTTGGACAACCGTAGTGGTGTCGCTAAACGAAGTAAAGGTTACCAGACTTCCCAAACGATCCTGTACCGTCAACGGCGAGTCGGTCAAGATATAGGAAACGTCTGTATTACCCAGCAGGCTCATGTTTCCACGCATGTTCAATCCATCCAACGGCCCTTTCACTGTTGCCCGGAAATCGGCAAAGACTTTTCCGTAGACCAGACTCTCACGAGTGCGTTTGGCATCCAGAAGCGTATAGTTCTGCGCCAGCAGATTCAGATTCGCCATCGGTCGGGACATATCCCTGAAATCAACATAACCGTCAATCGTGAATGGAGTTTTTCCTGTTGTATAGATAGCGAATTTATCAAATTCCAACCGATTATTCTTTATCTGTACCGGACGGTCGTCGAACCTGAAATTAGCACCATATTGGCGGGAAAGAACAGAAACGCTATCCAATATCAGTTCGCCATTTATCAAAGGCTGCTCGGTGCTACCCGCAATATTCAGATTACCATCCATATCACCGGCCAGCGTAGCCATTTTATCAGGAATAAATACGTTAGCTACACGTAGCGGGAAATGCTCCAGAGTAGCGTTTACTTCCAGACTGTCTTTTCCTGTCTGGGTTGGAACCAGCTTACCATCCGCCACCATCACTTCCACTTTGTCATGATTCAGATAGGCGTTCAGGTATTGTTTTCCCTGTTCGCCTGGCAGCCAGGTGGCTCCCACTGTCACGTCACCAATTCGTTGACGTTCATAAGTCAATTCATCAATAGCTGCTTCAACCGAAAGTTGAAGATCCTTTTCGGTCTGTACATAGTGCGCTTCCGCAGAGAATAAACCGGTTATTTCCGGGAAGTAAGGAAGTACACTGCTCAAATCAGCCAAACTGATTCTTCGGATTTCCACATCAATATTCTGTAGAGAAACGGTGTCTCCCCGTACAGAATGTACACGGAATCCCATTCCTTCGTCATCCCACATATCTACATTGGCGTATACACGCATATTCTTATGCACATAAATCCAATTATGATTTTCATTGAAATGAAACTTCTGGAAGGCGATTATCGGTTCTTCCGGAATCAAGGTGAGAGCCAGTCCATCGCCTTTTCCTTTGCCCTCGAACAAGGGACGTGCATTGACACCGAGTAATACTCCTGTTTCTCCTTTTCCATTCTTAAAGTCTACCAGCAATTCGGCATCCCGATCACGAATTTCTCCCGTCAGTGTGGTAGAGAAGGAGAATTGCGGATTCTTGGGACCGTTAATAACTCCGGCACGCAATTTCATGAGTGTGGTATCTTGTTTGACGGTAAAGAAGATGGTATCCAATTGCAAGGTATCTACTTTCAAGGCGTGGATAGCGGCTTTTCCATTAATTCCCCAGT
Organism: Bacteroides ovatus; assembly: GCF_001314995.1. Taxonomy (NCBI): domain Bacteria; kingdom Pseudomonadati; phylum Bacteroidota; class Bacteroidia; order Bacteroidales; family Bacteroidaceae; genus Bacteroides; species Bacteroides ovatus. Next base: position 5,103,514 of record NZ_CP012938.1, on the reverse strand, counting down.
TGGGAGCCGTTCCGAATTTCACTGAAGCGTCATGGTAAGCTATCTTCTTGGTAGCCAGGAAATATGCCAAAGGGTTCTCTTGTCCTGCGGAGAAAGAGAAAATAGCAGTTGGCAATGCTTTGCGTAATTCAGCGTGATTCAAGGCTTTCTCATCAATCTGCTTCATCAGTACATCCACAAAATGAGTGGACTGACAAATCAAAGGATTAACACCGGAACGTGCACTCAAATCGAGTTTCATATCTCCGGAGATTAAATGGGTAAATACGCGGTTCTGACGAGCCTCTGCCGAAAAATTGAAAGTCAGCGGACGCTTCATTGGCTCCGGCATGATTCCCAGTTCATGCAAATCCAGTTGGGTGACATCAATCGTTATTTTACCGTCGGGGTAGCTGTGTGCCAGATTGTATTCAGCATCCGTTGTCATTTTCAATAAAGCATTGTCACTTGTCAGATGTGCAGTGACCAATGCGCCTTTAAGTTCTCCCGTCAGATCAAGATTGGAAAGATGGTATTTAGCATAATGAAGCTGATCTAATGAAAGATTCAATTTGGCAAATGAATGGTAGGACATGACATCTAATCCACGACCATTAGCCGCAGCCGAAAGAGAAAGTTCATAGATAGAGTCTTTCGGGAGGAAACTATGAAGTTGCAGATTGTCTATTTTCAGATCAGCCTTATAGACTTCGGTAGTGGTATTTAAGGCTGCATTCACGTCCATAGCTCCTTGTCCTTCTTTCAAACGGAGATTTGCTTTATATTCAGGACCTTTGATATCCACTTTCGCCACCAGATTCATGCTGTCAGGAATGACAAGCGTACCATTAGGCGCTTCTCCCGACAGAGCGGTCAGGAAGTTCAGGTTTTGAGTAGTCATTTTCAGGCCGATGGTTCCGGTGCGTGTGAGGCTGTCGGTGAGGTTTTCCAAAAGGCCACCGCCCTCCAATGCAAAAGCACCCGGCAGGTCTACCGTGAAACGGGAAATCTGCATTTCTTTCAGATTGCCGTCCGTGCCGGCACGGATGACGAGCGGACGAAATGGATAGGCTTCTTTGAAGCTTTCGGGCAGACCGCCGGCAAACAGCATGACGTCTTCTTTGCCGATATAGGCATTGAGACGGGCGGATAAGCGTCCCGTAGTGGGGATATTGACCAGTTCCCAATAGGTATGGGCAGATAAATCGATTTCAGAATGGGGAGTGTTCAGTTTCAAACCAGGAACACAGATAACTGAATCATTGGAGTAGGCTCTACCCGTCAGGGAAGTGACGCTCAATCCGGAACGTTCGTTCATGGTAAACTCACGAATGACTGCGTTCATATCCCTCCCTTTATACAGCAAGGAATCCAGAGCGATGCGAATATCCCGGACGGCAATATGAGAAGCGTCGAAGCCCTCTGCCGGTTGAGCAGTTCCGGTATCATAGCTGACGGAGGTTCCCGATAATAAGAACTTCTTCAAGTCGTAGTACTGATTCTTCAAATCTGCTTGAGCATCATCGATGGCTGCTTCTCCAATATGGGCCGCCATACGCATGGAATCAGCAGGAAGTTGCATACTGAACGATACATTTTTCAATTTCAACTGATGAAGAGCTACTTTCCAGTTGATCGGAGCAGAAGCTGTGGTATCTTTGGGCGTAGTTGTGGTATCATTCATCAGTAGCTGCACGTGAGTGTCGGATAGTTCGACCTGATTGATTACCGCTAGTTCATTAGACAGATCGACGCCATGACTTTGCAGGAAGAAACGTCCCAAAACGCCTTTAATCTTCATTCCCTCCATCAAATCGGCTGAATTAACGGCTACCCGGCTCAAAGTGACTTCATCCACTTCTACTTTTCCTTTTATCAACGGCCATGCCTGTACACGAACATTGAGACTTTCCAAAGACAAAAGGGTATCCGGCTGTTGAATAACCTCCACGCCACGTACCAACAGATTAAGCGGGAAACGAAGGTCTATCCGCTCCACCTGAATCTGCATGCCGGTTGCTTTAGAAGCGTATGCAGTAACCTCCCGACGCAAAAGATTCTGAACGGGAGGAACATAAAGCAATACCATTAGTATTACAAAGAGTATTATAGGAGTAAGCAATATCCAGCTTACCCAACGTATCCATTTTCGTTTCATGTAAAATGTGTCAGTGTAAATAAGGTGACACAAAGTAAACAAATTATTTTGAAAAAAGGTTTGGGTAATAGTAAGAAAGATACAGATAGTAGCCAAGGAGTAGAAGAAAACGGCTTATTGGGTATTCTTCATTACCTCCAAATAATGCTCCGCTTCACTAATTATTTTACGGACAGCTTCTAATGTATTGAATGTTGTTTCTTCTATTTTTTCCGAAAATTCTTCTCCACGACAAGCCTCCAACCATTTTAACGGGGCGATAGTTTCCTCCGCTCCGATCATTGTGAAAAGAGGGAGAAGTTTATGCGCCATGGCAGCTATCCCGTCCACTTCTTTTTCATTCAATGCTTGTTGCATCCGTTCGACATTCTTGCCTGTCTCTTCAATAAAAGTGTGAATGATGGAGTATGCTGCTTCCGGATCATCTTCAGAATAAGCAGTCAGTGCAGAAAAGTTGATCCCGACAGTTCCCATATCTTCTGTTATATGCGCTTCATCGGCCGAAAGTTGACCTTCATTTACTGTTAGCAACAATTCCTTTACTGTAAACGGTTTATGCAAACAACCGGCAAAACCATGTTCATGTAAAGCGGCTTTATCCATTTCACTACGGGCAGTCACAGCAATAACAGGGATTGTTTTTGCTTGTGGTATATTAGAAGCCCGTAATAGTTTTACCAGCTCAAACCCGTTAATGGCAGGCATTTGTATATCTGTCAGCAATACATCGAAGACGGAAGAGCGAAGTTGTTCAATCAGCTGTTCCAGCTGTTCACAACATACGGCATCAATACCATGCTGTTTCAACATGGCAGCAGTCAGATTCAGCTGAATCTTATCGTCATCAATCAAAAGCACACGAATGACTTTCATGGGAGGAATGGCAACCGACTGTTTGGGAGCGTATGGACTTTCGTCCTCCGAAGATTCATTTTCCGGAGATTCGCTTTCCGCAATGGATTTACCTACCGGATAAAGAGGTAAAGTTACAGTAAAACAGCTCCCTTTTCCTAATGTGCTTTGCACGTCAATTGTTCCCTCAAGTAAGGTAACCAGCTTCTTCACAATAGACAATCCAAGCCCGAATCCTTCTTCCCCCTGTGCACCGGAAAGACGTGTAAACTCCTGGAAAATGCGTTCACGATCTTCTAACGCCATTCCTTTTCCTGTATCGGCTATGGCAATGGTTAACTTTGAAGAATCATAACCGGCTGTCAGACTGATCTCGCCTTTTTGAGTAAATTTTACGGCATTGGACAAAAGGTTATTCACAATTTGCCGGAGTCGCAAAGGATCACTGATATATCTTCCATTCAGTTCCGGGACAACGTGACATTGCAAGGCTAAACCTTTGGCAGCGGTCAAAGGTTCGAAACTGACATAAATTTCATCAAATAGCTGGGAAGGGTTAAAGGTTACGCGATTCACTTCCGCTTTATTGAGATCAAGCCGGTGGAAATCAAGCAAGTCACTAACTAACTTCAATAAATGTTCTGAAGAGCTTTTCATATTGTCGAGGTAGAATCGTTGCCGTTCATCTTCTGTCAATCGGGACAGAAGTTCGGTATATCCCATAATTGAGCCTAACGGAGCTTTAAAATCATGGGTAATGGCAAGCATTAATTTTTCACGGGCGATCAGCAAATCTTCCGCCCGTTTATTCGCCACCTCCAATTGCTGGCGGTAACGGTTGCTACGGGAAATATCCCGCATAATCAATATCAGGAAAAAAGCCGATAATAGTACGGCACCAACCGCGATACCGCCGATGATACGTGCCGACCGCATCCTCACTTCCTGCTGAAGTTCGGCATCCTGACGGGCACGCAAGGTCATTTCTTCCTCATACTGTTTAATCAAGCTATCCATCCGTGCCGTCAACTGCGTATTCATCCGCTGGTACTTTGTACTGGTACGTCGGATTGTTTTCCTCCGTTGCAACCGTTTTTCTTCGGTAGCCATGCGGATTTTCTGCTGAAGAGAATCTTTAGAAGTGGTCGGTTGGAGAATGGTATCAGTGGCTACTTCCAACGATGTATTTACTAATACGGCACTGTCTTGTTTAGAAGGGGAAAACACTTCGGCGAGTCGTTTGAAGAATCCCTTCTTTTTAGGAGTAGTGATTAACGAGTCACGTTTGGTGATGACCCGATGTTGTACCCGTTGCTGGGTAATCACAGAATCCTGTTCGGATATGATTTCTTCGATTTCCGAAGCAGAGAGAAGGCTGTCGTTTGCCTCACTTAGCACCCGCAACATCTGAATCGTGTTTTGATCTTTCTCATGGAGAAGGGTCAATAAACTGTCTGTTCTTAAATTCTGTTGATCGTCGGCGGCCGACAATGCTTCCATCTCACGATGTACAAACACCAGCGAGAAAAGGAGGATCGCCAGCAACAAAGTGTAACCGGCGGTTATTTTCAACTTTGTAAAACGGAAGGAAGCCATTGGGGTTAAGTATTAAGTTTTAATTATCAAGTATTTAGCATCAGGTTTTGGGGTGAGGTTCGGGGAGTTTCGTCATGTGATGAAAACGCCACCAAAGCATCAATCCTGCGCTCGTCAAACCAAAAGGAAATGCCATCCAGACACCTACTACTCCCCATCCCATGACAAAGCCGCAGAAATAACCTACAGGAAGAGAAATAATGAAATAGGCGACAAAGGCAATCACCATCATTAGTTTTACATCTGAAATTCCACGCAAAGCGTTGGCGAAAGTAATCTGCAGTCCGTCGCCAAACTGGTAAACGAGGAAAGGGAAGATTAGAGAGGTCACCATAGCAGCCACTTCCTGACTGTCGGTAAACCAGCCTCCCAAGTAATTCCGGCAAAGGAAGACAATCAAAGAAAGCACAACGCCCAATGTCATCATCAGATGAAAACCTGCATAGGCAGAACGACGTACATTGATGATGTCATTCTGACCTTTGAAGTTACTGACACGAACAGCCACAGCAGCACCCATACCGTAATACATCATAAATGTAAACTGCGAAATAGCCAGCATAACCTGATGAGAAGCCAGAGCGATAGTACCCAGCCAACCGATCATGATCGCACTTAGACTAAAAGAGGCTGTCTCCATTCCCATTTGAAAAGCAACCGGCCATCCAAGTCCATTCAAGCGTCCAAATACAGCTCGTGACCATCCCAAACGGAAAAAGCCAATCTTATAGCGGACAAAACGCGGACTACGCATAAAGATGATGATAAATATAATCACCATCACGATACGCGAGAACAGCGTGCTGACACCTGCTCCCAACAGACCTAACTCGGGCAATCCGAGCTTTCCATAAATCAGGATATAGTTTCCTATGATATTCAAGACATTTCCACCAAGCAATATCCACATAGCGGTTTTTGTATCCGTAATTCCGTCTGTAAACTGCTTGAATCCATTGAAAAGCATGACAAACACTAGTGAAGCGAGCAAAACAAGGTAATACGGTTTAATCAGGGGAATCAATTCTTCCGGCTGTCCGAGACGTTCTATATTTAGATAAAGAACAGTCATACAGACAGTCAGCAGCAATGCAACCATCAGGTTTGCCAGCAAACTGTTGCGTAAAGCCTGTCCCGCAGGGGCATACTGGCGGGTTCCATACAAACCTCCCACAATGGGAGTCAGCCCATACGAAAAACCCGTACTGAAAATAATCGCCAGATTGAACACATTATTGACGAAGGAAGCTGCTCCCAGCTCAATCGTACTATGATGCCCGATCATTAACGTATCCGCAAATCCAAGAACGATTACTCCTATTTGACCGATCACAATCGGCAGTCCGAGAAAAATTAGTGCTTTATAATGCTCTTTATATGTACTATAAATATGTCTCATTTACTTTTCCGTTACCTAAACGTATCTCCATTTTCAGGCAAAGGGACTTTCCCCTTTCACTGATAGATTATAAAAAGGGAGAATTTAATTTTGTTGTTTCTTATAATATAGTATTACTCCGTTCTCCTTACGGAAAGCAGATTGAGCTACCGCCCGCAATTGTTCAGCCGTGACAGACCGATAACGATCGACCTCTTTTTCCATGTCCTCCGCCCGGCCAAGCAATTCGTACCAAGCCAGGTTGGTTGCCACATTCAAATAATTGATGTTGCCGAATATCTGGGTGGACTCAAATTTGTTCTTCACTTTTTCCAGTTCCTGTTCGTCAACCAATTCTTGCTGCAACAGTTCCAGTTCTTCCCGCACTGCCGCTTCCGCCTGTTCCAGGGTGACACCTGCCGAAGGTTTACCACTAATATGGAATAACCCCGCATCTACACTGCCGGAAATATAAGCATCTATACTCGAAAATAATTGTTTCTGTTGTACCAAACGCTGGTTCAACCGGCTGGAACGTCCGTTGCTCAACACATCCGACAAAATATCAAATGCATAATAATCCGGATGGCAATGGGCAGGCATGTGGTATGCCATAAATAAAGAATCGAGAGGAACATTTCTCTCTACCGTCAGCCGCCGTTCTTCCGTCTGTTCCTGTTCTTGTGGCAGGTTCCGTTGAGGAACTTCCCGACGAGGAATAGAGCCGAACCATTTTTCCGTCAAAGCAACCGCTTCTTCGAAAGAGATATTGCCGGTTACAGCTAATATAGCATTATTAGGAGCATAAAAACGGAAAAAGAATGCCTTCACTTCTTCCAGCGTAGCATTGGCAATATGCGACAACTCTTTTCCGATAGTAGGCCATTGATAAGGATGCGTCTGATAAGCCAGAGGACGCAAAAGATGTCCGATATCCCCATAAGGCTGATTCAAACATCGCTGTTTGAATTCTTCCATTACTACTCCCCGCTGTACCTCCAGACTCCGTTCGCTAAAATCAAGACTCAACATCCGGTCAGATTCCAGCCAAAAGCCGGTTTCTACGTTCTGACGAGGTACAGTGAGGTAGTAATTGGTTATATCATTATTCGTCCAGGCATTATTCTCTCCACCCGCCAGTTGAAGCGGCATGTCATAATCGGGAATATTCACCGACCCTCCGAACATCAGATGTTCGAACAGATGGGCAAAACCAGTATGCTCGGGATCTTCGTCGCGAGCTCCCACATTATATAATATATTAAGGGCAACCATCTGTGTACTTTCGTCCTGCGAATGTACCAGACGTAACCCATTATCAAGAATATGCCTGTTGATTTTCATACGATTCAGTCAAGTATTGTCACCTTTGTTATCTTTACATCCTCTTCGGGACGGTCGCTACGGTCGGTTTTCACCTGCTGGATCTTATCCACAATATCCATTCCTTTCACTACTTCGCCGAACACAGTATATTCGCCATCCAGATGCGGAGTTCCTCCCACCGTTGTATAGGCTTCAATCTGTTCCGGAGTGAAATGAAATTCCGGTTGTTTGGCTGCCATTTCCTGTGCCTGCGCAAACAGTTTTTCCTGCAAATCATAAAGACCGTTTTCATCATTTGCTTTCCGCATCTTATAGATTTCCTTCATGTGTTTCTGTGCCAGTGTATTGAAAATAACATTTATCTTATTCTCATTCATCTGGCTTTCCATACCCAGCAAGGTAGAGTCGTTATACACTTTACCTGTCACTATATAGAACTGGCAACCGGAAGATTCTTTCTTCGGGTTCACGTTATCTCCCTGACGGGCAGCGGACAGGGCACCTTTTTTATGGAAATATTTAGGATATACAAATTCAGCGGGAACGGTATAACCTACGTCTCCGGTACCCAGCATTTTTCCTTTCGGCGCATTTTTTGAGTCCGGGTCACCGGCCTGAATCATAAAATCTTTGATAACACGGTGAAACAGTGTACCTTCATAAACTCCGTCCTTCACCAGTTTGATAAAATTATCACGATGTTTCGGTGTCTCATTGTATAGTTTCACCTCAATGTCTCCTAAAGTTGTTTCAATCTTTACCAACGTTTCTTTATCCATGTCTCCTCCTTTTTTTGTTCCGGTTTTGCAGGCAGTAAGTCCGCAAAACGATATGGTTAATACTATCAATAGAATCTTTTTCATAACACTTTTATTTAATTTAAGTTTGCAAATATACCACTTTCGCCTAAATCCTCTTACCTTTGTGACTTAAAAGAATCAAAACCTGACATGATGAGCTCCATATTGATCGTTGAAGATGATATCACTTTTGGAATGATGCTAAAAACCTGGCTAGGCAAAAAGGGCTTTGAAGTATCATCAGTGAGTAATATTGCCCGCGCCCGAAAACATATCGAAAGCCAAAACGTCGATCTGATTTTATCAGACCTGCGACTACCCGACCACGAAGGTATCGATCTGCTGAAATGGATGAATGAACAAGGCATGGACATTCCTTTAATCATCATGACTGGCTATGCGGATATACAATCCGCCGTACAGGCAATGAAACTGGGAGCACGTGATTATATAGCCAAACCGGTAAATCCGGAAGAATTACTGAAGAAAATTTCTGAATGTCTGCAGTCTGAAAAGAGTCCTGCTACTCATAACGTTGCTAAATCTTCTTCTAAAAAAGGTGCTTCTACTTCATCTAAAGATTCAACAGAAAATCATCGTGCTTATCTGGAAGGAGAAAGTGATGCAGCCAAACAGCTCTACAATTATGTAGGTCTGGTAGCTCCGACCAATATGTCCGTACTTATCAACGGTTCCAGCGGAACAGGAAAAGAGTATGTGGCGCACCGTATTCATCAACTTAGCAAACGAAACGATAAACCGTTTATTGCCGTAGATTGTGGTTCTATCCCCAAAGAACTGGCTGCTTCGGAGTTTTTCGGTCATGTGAAAGGTTCGTTTACAGGTGCTCTGACTGATAAAACGGGTGCTTTCGTTGCAGCCAACGGTGGTACTATCTTTCTGGATGAGATCGGAAACCTTAGTTATGAAGTGCAGATACAACTGCTTCGTGCCTTGCAAGAGAGAAAAATACGTCCGGTAGGTTCTACACAGGAAATATCGGTAGATATTCGTCTGGTGTCTGCCACCAATGAGAATCTGGAACAGGGTATTGAGAAAGGCACTTTCCGTGAAGACCTTTATCATCGTATCAATGAGTTTACTCTGCGGATGCCTGATTTGAAAGAGCGGAAAGAGGACATTCTACTCTTTGCCAATTTCTTCCTCGATCAAGCAAACAAAGAACTGGATAAACACCTGATTGGTTTTGACGCGAAAGCATCACAGGCTTTATTGAGTTATCATTGGCCGGGGAATTTGCGCCAAATGAAGAACATCGTCAAAAGAGCGACTTTATTGGCACAAAGCAGTTTCATTACTTTATTGGAATTGGGAACCGAGCTTTTAGAAACTCCTGCATCAAATAGTACCAGTATTGCACTACGCAACGAAGAAACCGAAAAAGAACATATTTTGGAGGCACTACGCCAAACCGGAAATAACAAGAGCAAAGCGGCACAATTACTGAACATTGACCGGAAGACATTATATAATAAACTGAAATTATATAATATAGACCTATAACAAGTTATAACTCTACAATTACTTAGTTTCTTTCTGTACGGATTTAAATTAAATACTACATAGTGAAAAAACATCTATCATAAGTATCATTCATTTTAATAATCATTTCATTATCAAAAGAATAAGAATGATAGATACCTTTTTAAAAAGCTATCTATCATGCTTTTACCAGCAAAAACAGGTTATCTATCATCAACAAAATAGCCGAATAAAAGTCCTATATGCATAAGATAGCTTGTTTTTATTGCAATGAACCTGTATAAATCCGATGATCGTGGCTTGATAATCCAACTTTAACGGTGATAAGTTTATAGCCCACGTATGCAGGCTGTACAGCCCACGCTTGTAAACCATACAGCCTACGTATGCGGGCTGTACAGCCTGCATACGTGGGCTATAGAAACATTACCGCTCCCAATAGATTATTAAGCTGTCAAATACAGGTTGTCATCCTATAAAACGTGCATTCTTATGCCTTTAAATGGGTAATCTCACCTAATACTACACTAAAATAGACAAAGTATAGGCATGATAGATAGCTGTTTTTTGCAATAAAACTATGATAGATACCTTTTTTAAAAGGTATCTATCATAGTTATTCTTCTGATAATAAAATGATTATTAAAATGAATGATACTTATGATAGATATTTTTTCACTATGTAGTATTTAATTTAAATCCGTACCGTTACGAGCTAAATGGAAACCTCGTAGGAGGTCCCATATATTTAGAAGGCGACACCCCGAAGTGTTCTGTAAAATGCTTGCGAAGCGTACGGCTATCCGAATAACCGACCATCTCCGTAATCTCCTGAATCGAGTACCGGTTTTCCAAAATCAACGAAGCGGCTTTACTGATACGAATACTCCGAATCATGTCTATCACAGACAAGTCACTACGCTGTTTTACTTTACGGTATAGTGTAGGCTGGCTCATGTTCAGTTGATCGGCCAGCATTTTGACATTGAAGTTTTCATTAGGAATATTCGTCTCTATAGCATGGATAAGTTGCAACAAAAAGGCGTCTTCCTGTTCCCCCTCTTCAGATTTCTGTTTCAGCATCAAAGCTTTGGTATAAATCCTCTTCAACTGTTCACGTTGCAAAATCAGGTTGTCGACTTTCGCTTTCAGGATTTCAGGATTAAAAGGCTTCATCATATAATCATCCGCCCCGCTACGCGAACCTTGCAGAACATCCACATCCTCTGCTTTAGCAGTCAGCATTAAAAAAGGAATATGTGCCGTTTCCTGCTGTGTACGAATCTCCCTGCAACAAGTAAAACCGTCTTTTACGGGCATCATCACATCGGAAATAATCAAATCGGGAAGCTTTTCTTTCGCCATGCGCACACCTTCCTCACCATTGCCGGCTTCATATACCGTATACTTGGAAATAAACAAGCTCCGAATGTATTCGCGAACATCTTCATTATCCTCTACAATCAGCAGACTCTTTTTAGCAGCCGTTTCCTGTGTGCTGTTTTCCGGTTTCAACGGAAATGGTTCCGGTTCATTATTTTGCGCCGTATACTCCTGTTGGCAATCAACCATTTCGTATGCATCTTTTGCAAAATGTTCTTTCCCGTCAGGAATATATAAAACAAATGTACTTCCTTCACCCGGCATACTTTCCAAAGTCACCAAGCCGTGATGCAAATCCATTGTATTTTTCACGATATGCAATCCGATCCCTATCTTTGTCGACATCTCCGGCACATTTTCTCCTGTAATGAATGATTCGAACACATGTTTCTGCAAATCCACCGGAATCCCTATTCCCGTATCAGAAACGGCTATCTGGCAATAACCTTGACCGTCTTTCCGGGTATGAGAAACAGACAGCAAGATACTGCCTCCCGGAGATGTATATTTAAATGAGTTAGAAAGAAGATTCTGTATGGCCGAAACTATTTTGACTCTATCTATCCAATACAGGAGCTTTCTTTCAGGCAAACTAACTTCAAAACGCAAGCCTCTGATCTCCGCCATTTGCCGGAATGGTTCCGACACGCTCTTTATCACTTCTACCAAATCGGCTTCGGACAATTGAAGTTTTACCATCCCGGCCTCTATTTTCTGTACATACAGCAGATGGTCTATCAGGGTATGTAATGAAGAGGCATTCTTATACATCACTTGGAGTTTCTTATAAAAGGTTTCCAAAGGATTACACTGCTTCATCAACTCCTGCAATGGAGCAAGAATCAAAGTCAGCGGAGTACGCAGTTCGTGGGCAACGCCCGTAAAAAAGTTCTCACGTTCCATACGCATCTGACGCTCTTTCTCACGTTCCAGATTGACTGTCAGCAATTCATGTTTCATCTGCATTTCACGTTCCAGACGCCGCTGCCGCACCCTTACCAACCGAACAAGATAAGCCACCGTTCCAATTACCACAAGTAGGATAAACAGCCGGAAAAGCGTTGTACGGCTCCAATGAGGGAGTATCTTTATCTTCAAAGCAGTTACCGCGCCTGTCTGTCCGTCCGGATAGATGTTTTTTACTTCAAATATATAATCTCCCTCAGGCAGGTTAGTGTACGAAGCCTTTTCTCCATCATCGGATATCAGCCAGTTCTCCTGATAGGGCAAAAGCCGGTAGTTATACTTCTGCTGTTCCTTAGAGTAAGACAGGTTGTTGAAAGTCAGGGAAAAGTCGCGGTTGTCATTATCCAATACAATTTTATTGATAAAAGAGACACCCTCGTTGAGTATGATCTGATTATTTATCTTTTTCCCTATTTCTACGGGACGGTTGTCAACCTCCAGTCCCGTTACCAATACCCGTTCATTGACAGGATAAGCATCCACGTCATCCGGATTAAAGTAAGTCATACTCTGATTATTCCCGAAGAACAACGTATTATTAGCAAACAAAACTGAACGGTTACTACCGGCAATATAATAATTATAAAAAAGATGCTGATGACGGCTATAACGGGAAATCCCCGAGTTGCTTCCGAGCCAGATATGCCCCTTGCCATCTTCCGTTATACAACCTATAAAGTTACTGCACAAGCCATCGGCCGTGGTATATAACTCACGAATTGAATCCTGCCGGGGAGAAAGAATAGCAAAGCCATCCATATAGCCTATATACAAGTTTCCATCCGAAGAAACTAACAATGAACGTACAGACCGGGATTCGACATTCTTTTTAGATTCATAACCAATCTTCGCAGAAATATCACCGGATGCGGAAACCGTAACCTTACATACTCCTTTATTACTCGTACCCAACCAAATAGCCCCGTCCTCCGCCTGAACAATAGCCCGTACAACTAGCTTTTCCTTGCTATTCAATTTCTGTTCAACCGGCAGACGCCTACAAACTCCCTTTTTAGGTTCAAAAAGCAAAAGCCCCTGTTCCGTACCGATCCAAAGGAATCCATGCGCATCCATATACAATGCCCAAACCCATGAAGTACTGACGTTGCCATCTATAATTAAAGTATAAACACTGAACTGGCGGGACTTTACATCATAAGCAACCAATTCACCGTTTTTATTTCCAAACCACAAATTACCTTTCGCATCTTTCAAAGAGCACAATACTGTTTCATCCGCATCTCCCGCAGCAGAATATACTGTGGAAAACTGTAGCCGCTTACCCGTTTCATAAGGTTCCATGCTTCGCATAATGCCTTTATGATAAGTAGCCAGCCATACAAAGCAATCATTGTCCATCGTTATACTGCAAATTTCATTATGCCTGTCCTGATAGAAACGGCTATAAAACTGCGACCGCAAGTCCGAACACATCACTCCGCCTCCGTTTGTCCCAATCCACAGAACTCCGTTCGGGTCATAATATGCTGAAATCATACGGGTTTCCAGATTTTGCTGAACTTGTGAGGCTGTATTATTATAAATCTCAGTAGTCAGTTTCTGCGGATGCTCCTTATCCGGCATCAATAAGGTATATCCACTCCAGGTCACCGCCAGATAGCGGTTGTTATCGATCGGTATGACCTGATAAACATCGGTATGGGAAAGCTGGTTCTCTTTTGCAGTTGCGTCATACGAAAGACGGTCGATCCGACGATTCTGTTTGTGATAACGAATGATTCCCCGGGAAATGGTGGATATCCAAACAATTTCATCTTTACATAATATAGATGTCACTCTTACAGGCTTTTCCGCTTCCAACAAAACTTTACTATACGACTGGGGATTATCAGGATGAAAGAGTAATAAATAGCCGGAATTGGTTGCCAGACATAATCCTCCCCCTTCATCAGAACAAATAGCGGAGAAGGATTCTCCCTTTTCAGATAATAACTTAAATTCCTTTTGAAGTTTTATATGAAGCGAACCCGGATACTCCGACTGAAGCGCATGTTCTTCCCATTGATACAACTGCAATTTATCTCCGGATATAGCCCAAAAAGAAGTATCGTCCACCGGCAATAAACGCAATGCCGACACTCCTTCTGTCTTTTGTTCCAAAACTGCAGGGATGAAGCATTCCTGTTTTCTATTGAAACAATAAAGCCGGCTTCCTGCAACAATTCCAAGATAATCTCCGGACAATTTCACTATTTCCTCCACCGGAATGGATGTCTCCAAAGGGCTGAAATTCTTAATCGCCTTGCCATCGTACCGACTTAAACCATTATTCGTTCCGAACCACATAAATCCGTCTTCATCCTTATATATACAAGTAACCGTATTGTCTACCAGTCCGTCCTGCATTGTCAGCAGATGAATATCCTTATCAAAGAATGCATAAGCAGAAGTCAAAGGATAACTACTGATAAACAATATGATTATGATTAGATTTAAGCTCCTCATTTTAGAATCAATTTAAAGCAAATAAACGAAATAAAGCTAAAACATACAAAGAAAGCAATAAGAAAATGGCAAATGAATTGAACATGTATGATGAATGAAAGAAGCATGTATGCCCGCAAAGTCCCAATTGACCTACCTTTGTGATACAATAACCTTATGTATAACTTCAAATAGAATCAATATGAAAACAAAACTCTACTTAATCTGCTTACTATTGGCTTCTTGCCAAAGTAATGAAATTGAGTTAAACAATATCATTCAACAAAAAAGAACGAGTGATAGTGAACTTGCCAAAGGAAACATATTTCCTCTATCTAAAGAATACAAAGACAATAGCCCCACTACAAGAAATGGCACAACCTTTGAAGCTGATTGGGAAAATCATAGCAGTGTTACACTAGCCAGCGGAAATGTAGTTAATTTACCTTGGAGCAGTGTAACAGATGGCAATATACCTGTCAATATAGCATTTGATATCAAAAAAGAAGATGGATGGGAAATGATTTTTCATAGTTTTAAAGCATCAGAAGGTGCCCAAAATAATAGAAACTACATGATATTTCACAACCTTAGAACTGGAATACTAAAAACCTTTTACTATCTGGAGAATAACAATTACTCAAATAATACAGGTACATGGAATATTGATTTCACTCCTTCACGTTATTGGCTAAATCACACAGGGGAAGTATCTGTTCCAACTGCATTAGGAAAAGTAAATTATTGGGCTAGTACAAATCTTATTAGTTTAGAGAATAAGGGTTTTCAAATGGGATGGAATTGTTTCCAAGTGCAGCTAGCATATGACCCTGAAGATAATACTAATCAAATATTCACAATCAATTCAAATATTTTAAATACTACAAATGTGAACTTATTTGGAGAGGAACAAAGTTATTCTAACGGAGCAATTTTAAGTCATGGTAGTTCTAATCCTTTATCTAGCTTATCACAGAATATCACTAGTTTTGTTGGAAAAGAAGCTGAAAAATGGATTAATGACAAAGTAAATAAAGATTCTAAAGAAAATGCTCCCACTTCAAAAGGGATAATAGGGATTGTCGGCGGAGCACTTATCAAAGCAGGAGTTAACAAAATATTTAACCATTTTACTGCTTCTGCCAGCAAAATTACGACAACAACCAGTGATTTACAATTCACAACTAAGGGAACAAGTAAAGTAACCGGCACGTTCACATTCAATGGAACCAGTCCTATCTTAGGACTTAGAATACCATTTAATAAAGATAAAGTTGGGGAATTAGGAAATTGGAATATAACAGAGACGCCTATTATTTACATGGATCCACTTGGTGATATATTTGGTACAATTGATTTATCATCTTATAATGGTGATAAGGCATTTAGATTTAGATACAGAGGAATCAGCAAATATGGTTATAATTTGATTATAAATCCCAAATTGGAGAATCACATCATAAAAAAATGGGTTGATTGTGACGTAATAAATTACGGTAATAAAAGTAATAAAACTCCTACTAATCCTTTCTCTAATTTTGATTATGGAGAATTGGGACGTACCTATAGTATGATGTACGATGGTCGTTATAAATACATTTTCGATTATAAGGATGGGGACTATATACGCATTGACAGCCTACGGCCCAGTCTTACAGCATACAACTTTTATTACGGACCACTTAGTCCAATTCTTCTACCAAAAGCTGATACTTATGAAGATTTTTACTTTGACGCAACTAAAATCTTTTTAAGAATGACATTAAACATGATAACTGAGTTTGAAGGAAAAAGAGATACAACAATCTCTACACATACCTATATACCTAGAATAGAATGGGATCCTAAACTTTATGATTTATACCAAGGTAGTAAATATGATTATAAAGCGACACAGGGTACTTATTAGATATTTATAAAAACTTTATGTTTAACTTTAAATAAAATGCAATGAGAAAATTAACAGTATTATTCATTATGTTATTGCTGGGTATTCATATGATGTATGCACAACAATTGAGCATTAAGGGTACCGTTACGGACAAAAGGCTCAACGACCCTATCATCGGAGCCAGCGTATTAGTAGAAGGAACTTCGAATGGGACTATTACCGATATGGACGGTAACTTCTCTCTAAAAAACGTGTCTAAAGGCAATGTACTGGTAGTATCATATATAGGATACCAACCACAACGTCTAACGATAGACGATAATCAAACTACTTTCAGAATCATGCTAACGGAAGATACACAAACGTTGGATGAAGTGGTTGTAGTAGGATTCGGTACGCAAAAGAAAGTGAATCTAACAGGAGCGGTAGCTACCGTAGATACCAAGACTCTCGAATCAAGACCTGTCACTTCCGTATCGCAAGCCCTGCAAGGCGTTATGCCCGGACTGAATATTGATATAAATGACAAAGGTGGACGCCTGGACTATAGCCCTAGCATGAATATCCGTGGCGCAGGAAATCTGGGAACAGGTTCCAGTGCTTCACCACTCGTATTAATCGACGGAGCAGAAGGAGATATCAATTCTCTTAATCCACAGGATATTGCTAATATCTCCGTACTGAAAGATGCTGCCGCTTCTTCTATCTACGGTTCCCGAGCTCCCTTCGGTGTGATATTAATCACTACTAAATCCGGAGAGGCCGGAAAGACAACTATCCAATATTCTGATAACTTCCGCTGGTCCCGTCCAACCAATATACCGGACATGCTTGATTCGTATCGCTTCACCAAATATTTCAATGCAGCAAAAGCAAACAGTGGAAGCACCGCTACATTCCTATTTAGTAATGAAACCATTGACCGCATCCAAAAGTATATGGCTGGCGAATATCCATACACATCTGATCCAAATGGTAGGCAAGGTTCAACAGACTTTTTTGCATTTAATATGGACTCTAACGACAATCAAAATTGGCCGCGAAACTTCATAGACAAAACATCTTTTGGCCAAGAACATAACTTAAGTATTTCTGGTGGAAGCGAAAAAGTAAAATATTATATTTCAGGAGCTTTTCTCTCACAAGAAGGACAAATGAATTATTCTGATGAGAAAAAGAAGCGTTATAATATTAGTGGAAAGGTCAACGGACAAGTGACTAAGTGGCTAAATCTTGATTTCAATGCCCGTTTTATCCGTGAAGATATCAGTATGCCTACTTTCATGAAACTTTATGGTGACCGTTTTTTTTCTGAAACGACTAAATTGTATCCCACAATGCCGTTATATGATAACAATGGACATTATACTCGTAACCCTAAATTAATGCAGCTAACTTCCGGTGGACGTTCTAACTCAAGTAAAGACACCTACTTTACTCAAGGCGGTTTCCATTTAACTCCAATCAAAGGTTTAGGCATTCACGGACAAGCTACATTACGCACTGAAAGCTACCGGCATCAATACAACGTCAACAAAGTATATCTTTATACTTATGACAATCAGCCAGTAGAAGAAGCATGGCTGGGAGGAGATCCTGATTTGGCTGCCGGAAAGACATTTGTACAAAGCGAAACGCAACAGACATCCATGATGACCACTGCATTATACGCTGACTACGAACATTCATGGAATAAACACAATTTCAAAGCAACTGCAGGTATGAATTCCGAGTATTATTATATTAATAATCTGGAAGGCAAACGTTACGATGTTGTTAACGAAAAAGTTCCGAGTATTAACACTGCTACAGGTACAAGTAACCTGAAAGCGTATTCAAAAGAATGGGCAACAATGGGATACTTTGCGCGTGTCAATTACGATTATGACGGAAAATATTTATTGGAGGCAAATATTCGAAGGGACGCCACCTCACGCTTCCGTGGCGATGAACGTTGGGGAACTTTTCCTTCTGTTTCTGTAGGATGGAATATTGCCCGAGAACAGTTTTGGGAACCAATACAGGATTATGTAAACCTATTTAAAGTTCGCTTTTCTTATGGTAGTCTAGGAAACCAGAATGCAGATAATTATTATCCCACTTATTCTATCCAAAATATTACAGTAGGCAGTGTCGATGAAGGAGGACGTTGGCTACTCGAACAAGCCAATAAATCGAGCATTGCATCTTCCCCAGGACTCGTAAGTTCCCTACTTACATGGGAACGTGTCACCAGCTATAATATAGGCATAGACTTTGGAGCATTCAACAACCGACTGACCGGCTATGCAGAATACTATATTCGTGATACAAAGGACATGGTAGGACCTGCAGAAGAAATATCTCCTATTGTAGGTGCTTCAGCGCCAAAACTCAATAACACAGCTCTAAGAACCAAAGGTTGGGAATTACAAGTAAATTGGCAAGATAGAATAGGGCAAGTCGGCTATAGAGTATCTCTCAACTTATCTGATGCACAAACTGAAGTGACAGAATACCCCAATCTTGACAAAACATTTTTTACTAAAGATTCTGACGGAAATATTGTAGATAATTATTGGAAAGGGAAAAAACTTGGAGAAATATGGGGATTTAAAACCGTTGGCATGGCAAAAACAGATCAGGAAATTCAAGATTATATTGCTATCCATGATCAAAGCAGATTACCTAATATTGGCAATAATATTTGGAAGGCCGGAGATATTATGTATGCCAATCTTGATGACAATCCAGCAATTGAAAAAGGGACTTCAGCAAGCGATCCGAAAGACCTTTGCATTATAGGCAACAGTACGCCACGCTATCGCTTCGGAATCACATTGGGAGCTGACTATAAAGGCTTCGACATTAGTCTAATGTTCCAAGGAGTAGCCAAACGAGACATATGGGTGGGGGGAGACGACAAAACCGCAACCCAAAAAGGTATGATATTTTGGGGAATCAACGGAGGACAATGGGATTCTACAGGATATGAAGAACATTGGGACTTTTTCCGCCCCGAAGGTGATGAGTTAGGTGCCAACTTAAATGCCTATTATCCACGCCCAATCATAGATAGCAAGCAGAACCAACAAGTGCAAAGCCGCTATTTACAGAATGCAGCATATATCCGTCTGAAAAACCTACAAATCGGATACACTTTACCCAAAACATTGACACAAAAAATCAACTTGCAGAAAGTGCGTGTATTTTTCTCTGGGGATAATCTTTGGACAGGAAGTAAAATGAGTAAGAATTTTGACCCAGAACTACTCTATCAAAATGGTATGACCTATCCGATAAGTTATACATTATCTTGTGGAATCAATATTACATTATAAACCTTAAAACAGACTGATTATGAAACTTAAATATATCCTATTACCATTTATAGCAACTGCATTTACAATTAGTTCATGCAGCGATTTCCTCGACAGGAAACCATTGACTGATAATGTAGATGATGGATTCTTCACAGAGCCCATACAACTTCAAGCATATTGTAACAAAAAATACGAATTACTACCTGATTACAAAGATATCAACCTTTTTACTGAAGACCAAAAAAGCGATAATCAAGCAGGTGACGATCCGGAAGATCTATTCCTTCCACAGCGAATCAAAGTGGCAAGCGATGGAAGTTATAACCGACAAGAACATTTACGCGACTGTAACCACTTCCTACATTATACTCTTGAAAATGTAGAAAACGGGACACTTGAAGATAATAAAGAAACACAGCAATATATAGGAGAAATGTTTTTCTTCCGTGCTTATATCTATTTCGAATATCTAAGAAAATTTGGTGACTTCCCCATAATCAAAGATGAACTAATCGCTGACAACTATGCTGCTAATGTAGAAGCTAACAAACGTAAACCCCGTAACGAAGTCGCACGTTTCATTCTAGGAGACTTGGACGAAGCTATCAACCGATTACTTCCACGCAGCAATACATTAACCAAACATCGGTTGAATCAAGAATCAGCGTTACTTTTCAAATCCCGCGTTGCCTTATATGAGGCTAGTTGGGAAACCTACCATCAAGGAACAGCACGTGTTCCGGGAGGTCCGGGATGGCCAGGAGGCACTTTCAGCGACAATCTGGATACAGAAATAAATTTCTTCCTGTCTCAGGCCATGAAAGCAGCCCAACCAGTAGCAGAGGCCTTTTACGAAGTAATCACAGATGACATTAATGATTACATGAACATGTTCAACCAATACGATTTATCTGCTAACAAGGAAGTATTATTGTGGCGCATGTATAGTGCAGATGCCAAAGTAAATAGCTTAATAGAAGGCAACTATCATAGCATAAACACTGAAGGCTGTCTAGGAATTGGAGGAGGATATACCCGTTCTATGGTAGAAACATTTCTTACTAAAAACGGACTTCCAATCTATGCTTCAAACGACCAGTATGAAGGCGACAACAACATTGAAAGCGTAATGAAGAATCGAGATTTGCGTTTAGTGGAGTCAACCTTTAAACCTGGTGATTTAGTATACCGAGGTGCAACTCTAAGCGAGAACAGAGTGATGATATTTGCCAATTTACTCCAAGCATATCAAAATTTAAGTAAAACAGCCACAGGTTACGTAGTGCGGAAGGGATGGAGAGATAGCAATGTAGCTCCAACAGACAATTCACCTCTAGCTTACATGATATTCAGAGCATCGGAGGCTTTTCTCAATTATATGGAAGCAGACTGTATGAAAAACGGTGGTAACTCAATAGATGCAAACAGTCAAAAATACTGGAAAGCATTAAGAAAACGCGCAGGAGTATCTGATAATTACCAACTCACCATAGACAATACCGATTTGAATAAAGAAAATGACTTAGCCGTGTGGTCAGGAAATAAACAAATCAGTAAAATGCTATATAATATCCGACGCGAACGTCGATGCGAATTTATAGCAGAAGGCATGCGTAAGGACGATTTATTTAGATGGCGTTCGTTGGATAAAATGAAGGATTATACAGTTGAAGGATTTAACTGGGAAAAATACAAGGAACAAATATATTACAAAGAACAAATAAGAGGAGGACTAGATATAGCTGAAACAAAATACTTACAGCCACATGCTAAAAACGCATTAACTATCGCCAACGGTGGCTATAACTTTGAAGAGGCTAACTATCTCACCCCGATTTCTTATGACGTTTTCCGTATGTCAACCCCAGTGAAAGGAGGAGATCCAACCACTTCGGTAGTATATCAGAATCCGGGATGGCCGATAGGCTCCAATCTCTATGCTAATAAATAGGTATTCAACATAATCCATTAGAAATTAAAAGCTATTTTTGTATTCATGAATACTACCCCAAGAATGATATACCACCGGACATGGATAATCGGAGCAGCAATCGCTGCTCCGGTTCTTCCAGTCTTATCACAAACATCTCCCAACCTAGTTTTCATTATGGCCGATCAATACCGCGGAGACGCTATCGGTTGCATAGGCAAAGAACTGGTAAAAACTCCCTGCCTGGACAAACTTGCTTCCGAAGGAGTCTTGTTTACCAATGCCGTCAGCAGCTATCCCGTTTCGTCACCGGCACGAGCCATGTTAATGACAGGGATGTATCCCATTCACAATAAAGTGACAGGCAATTGCAATTCGCAAACAGCCCCCTATGGAGTAGAGCTTTCACAAGACGCCCGCTGCTGGAGTGATGTATTGAAAGACATGAATTATCAGACCGGATATATCGGCAAATGGCATCTGGATTCTCCATATAAACCTTATGTGGATACTTATAATAATAGAGGAAAAGTAGCATGGAACGAATGGTGTCCGCCCGAACGCCGTCACGGATTCGAACATTGGATAGCTTACGGAACGTATGACTATCATTTGAAACCAATGTATTGGAATACGACCGCTCCCCGTGACAGTTTCTATTATGTAAACCAATGGGGACCTGCCTATGAAGCTGACAAGGCAATCGAATATATCCAATTACAAAAGAACAAGCAACAACCTTTTGCACTGGTCGTTTCGATGAATCCGCCGCATACGGGATACGAACTGGTGCCGGACAATTACAAAGCCATATACAAAGATCTGGATGTAGAAGCACTCTGCGCCAACCGACCGGACATTCCTGCTAAAGGAACAACAATGGGAGACTATTTTAGAAACAACATCCGTAACTACTATGCCTGCATCACGGGTGTAGATGAGAATGTAGGGCGTATCATTGACGAACTAAAAAGAAATGGACTTTTTGACAATACAATCGTAGTCTTTACTTCCGACCACGGTATTTGTATGGGTGCCCACGAAAATGCAGGTAAAGATATTTTCTACGAAGAAGCAATGCGCATCCCTATGATTATTTCATGGCCGGAACGGATAAAGCCACGCAAAGAAGAGAATCTGATGATTGGCTTTGCCGACCTGTATCCTTCTCTCCTATCCTTGATGGGATTCCGGAAAGAAATCCCCGAAACTGTGCAGACGTTCGACCTGTCCCGTGAGATTCTCGGCTGCAGCAAACGGGAAGTCGTACAGCCATACTACTATGTGCAGTTTGACAATCATGCCACCGGATATCGGGGGCTGCGCACAAAGGCTCATACTTTTGTAGTACATGCCACCAATGGCGTAATAGATGACACAATTCTTTTTGACCGGACAAAAGACCCGCATCAAATGAATAATATCGCCAAACAACATCCCCGGCTAGTCCGGAAGTTCTGCAAACAACTGAAAGACTGGCTCACCCAAACCGATGACCCATTTGCAAATTATATAAAACCATAATAAATAAACACCATGAGAAAATTTTATTATCTTTCCCTCTTTCTCTTCTGTTCCGTTTGCAGTTTTGCACAACAACAAGATATTCCTGTCCCTAAGCCACATCAATTGAAATGGCATGAAGCCGAATTGGGAGCCGTGTTTCACTACGACTTGCATGTCTTTGACGGTATCCGCTACGGACAAGGCAACAATCGCATCAATCCTATTGAAGATTACAACATATTCAACCCGACAGAACTAAATACCGACCAATGGGTAGAAGCCGCAAAAGCTGCCGGATGCAAGTTTGCCGTACTGACAGCCACCCATGAAACCGGATTCGGACTCTGGCAAAGCGATGTCAACCCCTACTGCCTGAAAGCTGTGAAATGGAGAGACGGAAAAGGAGATATAGTCCGCGATTTCGTCAATTCCTGCCGCAAATACGGTATTCAACCGGGCATTTACGTAGGTATCCGGTGGAATTCCCTGCTAGGCATTCACAACTTCAAAGCTGAAGGTGAGGGTGAATTTGCCCGGAACCGTCAGGCTTGGTATAAACGCCTGTGCGAAAAGATGGTTACAGAACTTTGCACACGTTATGGTGACCTATATATGATATGGTTTGACGGCGGAGCTGATGATCCGCATGGTGACGGTCCCGATGTAGAACCAATCGTAAACAAATACCAACCGGAGTGTCTTTTCTATCATA
Organism: Bacteroides ovatus; assembly: GCF_001314995.1. NCBI lineage: Bacteria > Pseudomonadati > Bacteroidota > Bacteroidia > Bacteroidales > Bacteroidaceae > Bacteroides > Bacteroides ovatus. Next base: position 5,079,787 of record NZ_CP012938.1, on the reverse strand, counting down.
ATATCGACCGTGCCGACTTCCGTTGGGGAGGCTCGGAAACGGGTACGGTGGAATATCCCTGCTGGTCTACCTTTCCAGTTCCCTGTTCACATCATAAACGTATTGAAAGTAACACCGACCAATTAGAGTTGTTAAAACATGGTGATAAAGACGGTAAGTATTGGGTTCCTGCCATGGCGGACACACCACTAAGAGGAGCAAACGGACGTCACGAATGGTTTTGGGAACCGGATGACGAGAATAACATTTATCCGTTGGACGTCCTGATGGATAAATATGAAAAGTCCGTAGGACGAAATGCCACCCTTATCCTCGGATTGACTCCTGACCCCACCGGGCTTATCCCTACAGGAGACGCACAACGACTGAAAGAGATGGGAGAAGAAATAAATCGTCGGTTCTCTTCACCGGTAGCACATACTTCGGGGCAAAAGAAAAGTCTGACTCTGAACCTCGGAAAGAAACAAACCGTAAATTACTGTATCATCCAGGAAAATATAAAAAACGGTGAACGTATCCGCCAATATAAGATAGAAGCAAAAATAAATGGGAAGTGGCAAACTATCCGCACCGGGGAATCTGTAGGACACAAGCGTATCGAAAAGTTTGAGCTGGTAGAAGCATCCGCGTTAAGGTTTACTGTTCTTGGTTCTATCGCACTGCCGGACATTATCAATTTCAGTGCATTTAATGTCAAATAATACAAGAGTATGGGAAGAATAATCCACATCTGTGTATGTATTTTCGCTAGCATTCTGGCAACCACAGCAATGCTTGCTCAAAATCCGTTCACTTACTATAAAGGAAAAGGATACGAAGACATTGCAGCTTACCGGATGAAAAAAGTTATCGACCTGAACACCTATATTCCATCCGCCCCCATCTTATACGAACAATCAGTACCCGAACATCAAAATACACTTTCGTATAAAGTTGCACTGCCTCCGTATCTTTGTGGAGCATTCTTCAGCCGTGACTCCCGCACCGACGATCATCAATGGCCCAATAATACCAACCGGTTGCTCCCCTGGATGTTCGTCCGGTTGCAGGAGCTTACCCGGGATAACTATCCGGGCATCCCTTCCAACTCCCAACCTTCCACGCTGGGAGACGCCTTGCTTCTTCAACTCTCTAACGGCGAGTATTTGTTTGTTAAAGCCGTTGCAGGAGACAATAGCCTGAGTTGGCTTCAAGTCAATGCCGACGGAACACTTACACTTTATATCTCTACACTTGGAGAAGACCATTTAACGGGAAAAGTACCTCTCCTTCTAACTCAAAGGTCACAATCTGTATATGATGTATTTGGCAACGCCTATAATGCGTTGATTGCAGATAAAAAGGTATCTTCCTTAAAAAGAAGAGTAGATAAAGAATACTTCGAGGCATTCGATTATCTGGGATGGTGCACTTGGGAACATTATCATTATGATATTGACGAGACTAAAATATTAAATGACATGAATGCTATTGAAGCATCCGGCATCCCCGTACGTTATGTCTTGATTGATGACGGACACATAGCCAATGAAGACCGCCAGTTGACCAGCCTGACTCCGAACAAGCAACGTTTTCCCAATGGTTGGACCCGCATCATGAAGCGGAAACAAACAGATAAAATCAAATGGATAGGATTATGGTACGCCCTTTCAGGCTATTGGGCGGGAATTTCTGCCAGTAATGACTTTCCTCCCAAAGTCCGGCAGGTATTGTATTCCTACAACGGCAGCCTGCTGCCCGGTACAAGCGCCACTAACATCGATACCTTTTACGAATATTTTGTCAATACGATGAAAAAGAACGGATTTGATTTTCTGAAAATAGATAATCAATCTTTCACTCTTCCACTTTATATGGGTAATACACAGGTTATCCGACAGGCTAAAGACTGTAACCGTGCGTTGGAACGTCAAACCGACAAAGCACAGATAGGCTTAATGAATTGTATGGCACAGAATATAATAAACACAGACAATACATTACATAGCGCCGTTACCCGTGTCAGCATTGACTACAAAAAGTATGATGAAAACATGGCAAAATCACATCTGTTCCAGTCATACACCAATACACTTCTGCTGGGACAGACTGTTTGGCCGGATCATGACATGTTTCATTCCTCTGATACGATTTGTGGTAGCTTGATGGCACGTTCCAAGGCTATTTCCGGCGGACCCGTTTATTTATCCGATTCTCCAAGTGACTTTATTCCGGACAACATACTACCTCTCATTGATGAATCAGGAAAAATATTCCGCCCTTCCGCACCGGCAATCCCAACTCTGGAATCTATTCTGACTAATCCTTTGCAAAGTGGTAAAGACTACCGGGTATCAGCACCTACAGGAGACGAGGCCGTTTCTATTATTTGCTATAACCTCAATACTTCTCCCATCCATAAAGAAGTGAAAACATTCGTGAGCCCTAAAGACTACCTTGTCCCGAAAAGGACAACCGGTTATTTTCCTGCTGATAGTATATTGGTATTCAACTGGAAAAAACAAACAGCTGAAATACTGGCTACAGATAAAGAAATGAAATTAAAAGGCTTTACAGACTGTTTATTCCACCTTTGTCCTATCCGACAAGGTTGGGGAATAATCGGAATACAGGAAAAATATTTATCACCTGCTACCGTACAGCTACTTTCCCGTACCAATGAAACACTGACATTAAATGTTCTTTGTGCAGGGACGCTAAGGATATGGGTGGAATCCCAGGGGAAACAGGAACTGCGGAGTATCCTGATAAAAAAGCCTGGTAAAATTGAAATCAGTAAATAACACTTAATAATTACCCCCATGAATAAAAAGAAACTATTCCCCCTCGCACTTGTGCCGCTCGCTGCAACTGCTTTGCAAGCACAAAGTAAAGTACAGACGGAACTGACGGGCAAACGTCCCAACATCATTCTCTTTATGGTAGATGATATGGGATGGCAAGACACCTCTCTCCCATTCTGGACGCAAAAGACACACTATAACGAATTGTACGAGACGCCTAATATGGAACGTCTTGCCCGGCAAGGTATGATGTTTACCCAAGCGTATGCAAGCAGTATCAGTTCTCCTTCCAGATGCAGCCTCCTCACCGGAGCTAACGCAGCGCGTCACCGGGTAACCAACTGGACACTCAAAAAAAGCACTATGACAGACCGCAAAGATAAGCTGCTTACTGTACCGGAATGGAATTATAATGGTATCAGCCAAGTACCCGGCACTAACAATACCTTTGTAGGAACTTCTTTCGTACAAATCCTAAAAGATAGCGGTTATCACACCATCCATTGCGGAAAAGCCCATTTCGGTGCCATAGATACTCCGGGAGAAGATCCGCATCACTGGGGATTCGAAGTAAATATTGCCGGACACGCTGCCGGCGGACTCGCCAGCTATCTCGGCGAAGAGAACTACGGACATACCAAAGACGGGAAACCGATTTCACTGATGGCTGTCCCCGGACTCGAAAAATACTGGGGTACGGAGACTTTTGTAACCGAAGCGCTGACTTTGGAAGCCATTAAAGCACTGGATAAAGCAAAGAAATACAACCAACCTTTCTATCTGTATATGGCTCAATATGCTATCCACATACCGCTTAACAAGGATAAACGTTTCTATGATAAATACAAGAAGAAAGGAATGACCGACCACGAAGCAGCTTATGCCACCCTTATCGAAGGAATGGACAAAAGTCTTGGTGACTTAATGAACTGGCTGGAAAAGAACGGAGAAGCCAATAACACTATCATCATCTTTATGAGCGATAACGGAGGACTTGCATCCGAATCGGGATGGCGTGACGGCAAACTGCATACACAGAATTATCCTTTAAATAGCGGCAAAGGTTCTACTTACGAAGGAGGTATCCGCGAACCTTTGATTGTCAGTTGGCCGGGCGTAGTGGCTCCGGACAGCAAATGTGACAAGTATCTACTGATAGAAGATTTCTACCCTACGATCCTCGAAATGGCAGGAATCAAAAAATACAAAACAGTTCAGCCGATAGACGGTATCAGTTTCGTCCCTCTGTTGAAACAGACGGGCAATCCTTCTAAAGGCCGGAGCCTTTTCTGGAATATGCCTAACAACTGGGGAAATGACGGTCCCGGAATCAACTTTAATTGTGCCGTTCGAAACGGTGACTGGAAATTGATTTATTACTATGGAACAGGCAAGAAAGAGTTATTCAACATACCTGATGATATAGGAGAAAGCAACGACCTTAGTGCACAGCATCCGGACATCGTGAAGAAACTTTCTAAAGAGCTGGGCAACTTTCTAAGAAAAGTAGATGCACAACGACCGACTTTCAAAGCGACAGGTAAACCTTGTCCCTGGCCGGATGAAATTAAGTAAATAGATTACCTAAATAAAAGAACTGTGGCGGGGAGTGTGGAATAATTCCACACTCCCCGCCACAGTTTCCACACACTCCACACATACTTCCCCACTATCCTAATTGGCATCATCTTCCTCATTCCCTTATTTATCAATCACTTATCATACATTATCTAATTTTGGCACGCGCTTTGATCTTTAATTAGACGTTAGCGAAAAGCAATAACCGATTCCTTAACACAAAGGTAGAGAATTGAAAACATATGTCTAATAATCATTAAAGCAAACGATTATGAAAAAATTAGTATTAGTAGTAGCAATGTTTATGTTTGTTTGTGGTGGTTCATTCCTTGTAAAGGCTCAGAGTTCTGCAGAAGCTGTGACAGCCCCGACAGAAATCAATGCAACAGTTGTCAATGATACAGTAGTAAAAGATACTGTAACTAAAGAAGACGCGCCTGCAAAGGCATCACTGGTTGCACTCGCCGCCAATGTCAATGATACAGTTGTCACAGACACTACATCAAAAGACAAACCGGCTGAGCCTGTCAAGGAATAACCTTGCCAACAACATGCAGGACATAGTCTGCCGAAGAATAGTAAGCACACTACAAAAAAAGCCATCCCTACTTTCGTCTATTCCGGGGATGGCTTTTTTATTATCCTATCTTCTTACAATTATTCTGTAGGAGTACTTGTTTCCAATATCGGATCTGTTTTCCAACTTGAAACAATATTTGCCGCCTCTGCTTCGAAGCTCTTTCCTGCCAAGGACACAAATGTCTTGGTATTACCATTTCCATTATTGAATAACCAATTAGCTACCATTCCATCCTTATCCTCACTCAACAACTTGCCGCTCTGCTCGGAGATCTGTTGATCCGACAAGGCTTTTGTCCAAATACGGGCATAACTGATAGCTCCGTTCAACCGGCGTTTACCATCAGACTGGCCGATGTAGAAATCAGAAGTAAGATTGATCTCTTTCAAATCATCCGGCGTACCGTTTGATAATTGAAGCGTTTCTCTGACACCATTTACATACAATGCAATCCGTTCGCTTCCGCTCTTACTATTATCCAATACCACAGCCACATCATACCACTTATTGGTTTCTATCTTAGTAGAGCCCTCATAGCGAATACTACCTTTATCATCTGCAGCAAGCTGAAGGAAACGTTCTTCATCATTGCTTCCTCCCTTATGCACGTCGACACGCAGCAGGAATTTCTTCTCTATACCCATCACCGTATTAATCCGGGCATTTCCATTGTCATTGCCATTCAACGACTCAATATTGAAACGAGCCTCAAATGTGATCGTACTCAAATTCTTTAGCGATTCATCTGCCGTACCATTATATTCAAACGGTACTTTAAAGTAATTACCGCTACCTAGGTTCGCTACTTTATCTGCCTGTACCACCGTAACGGTCAGACTTAATTCCTGTTCCGCTTCGTCTCTGACAAACACGGTAGTGATACCCGCTTTTTTACCTATTAAATTGAAACGAGTGTCATCCACCTGCTGAATAGCTACAATCTCTTCATCCTCTGCTGTCAGACTATAACCTCCGTTCCCTTTTTCTACCGTAATCATGATCTTATTGTTGACTCCCACTCTCGGTGTCAGGTTGGAGACATCGATAGAAATCGGATTTACCGTCACCTGAACCACTGCCTGTTTTCCTTTATGGTCTGTAAAAGTCACTGTTGTATGTCCGTTCTTCAAACCTGTCAAAGTATAGAAAGGACGGAACTGATCTGTATTAACCATGCTGACAACCGTTTCATCCTCCACCTCATAAGACAATTCATCATTGCTGGAAAAGTTTCCCATGCTAACAATCAGTTGCTTTTCACCGGCAACTTCCAAGATCACCTCCGGTTCATTCACTTCCAATTCAAATACACCTACATTCACAGAAATATTGGCAACTACTCCTTCTCCATCCATTACTTCGACGGTAGTGGCCCCATTCTGTGAGCCACTTTTTACAGTTATCAATTCGCCGGAAACGGTAGCCGTTGCAATGGCAGTGTTGAAACTTCTCACGGTATAGTTTCCGTTTCCAACCACTACATTCACTTTGGCTTCCTCATTCTGCCCGATACGTATTACCGGTTTGTTCACAATCAACTCTATCAAGTCTTTAGCCACATCGTCATCGTCATCACAACCTGTAACGGCAAACGATAATACCGACAAAAGCAACAGACACATATATGTATAGATTCGTTTCATCTGATTTTCTTTTTAAAGTTATACATTCCTACCGGTTTACCATCCGGGATTTTGTTCAATGGTCGGTGTCTTCTGCAACTCACTCTGGCGAATCGGGAACAGATAATGCTGAATAGAGAACGTACGTTCTTCCACGCAGAAACGCTCCATTCTATATTTCACACCGTCAACCGTAATGGCCCCATTCTCATCCTGCACCGGACGCATTCCGTTAATCATTCGCTGGCAACGGGGCAATGCACCGTTATTGGCAGCCCAGTATTTCTGTGTACGTTTTGAATTGTCACTCCCGCTCGATTTCCAAAGGCTTTCCTTTGCTAGCTCTTCCTTACTGGTGGGTTCCAAATACAAGCGGCAAGTCCACGGACGTTTTCCCTCATAAAAAAGTTCCACGCGACGTTCGCGCTGAATGTATTCACGCATCAACTGTTGATTAGTCTTTACTTCCGGCGGCATCGGTTTCATAAAAGAACGTTCACGAACCGTATTCACCAATTTATAAGCTTCATCGATATCCTCGCCCAATTCATTACAAGCCTCTGCATAAATATAAATAAACTCCGGAAGACGCCAGATGGCGGGCGCATTGATACTGAAGTTACCGGATTTGTTCCATGACTCCTGTTGGAATTTACGTAAATAATAACCGGTAGTAGTTGCATTGGTAGCACCAATCTTATCGGAACCACTCGCCGTATTGATCGTTTTCGACTCGTTCTTATTATTACGGTAAGGAGCTCCGTGATAAATTACATCGCGATAGAAACGCGGGTCACGAGTACCTTTCACATACGGATTAGTATCATCATAGCCACCTTTGCGGGCTTCTGCCGAATATACCGGATAGCCATAATCACCTACGATATATTCGTATTCATCCACTTGTTCCTGCACCGGTTGCTGGCGCGAACTTCCCTCACGGCTGGGCGGATAAATATCACCCTGCCATGCCTGATCCTTGCTCTTCGTCATAAAGAACACATACTCATTGGCAAAGGCATCCATATCATAAAACATATCCCACAAACGAGCATATACACGGCTGTCATTCAGATTACCGTCAGCCGGATCCTTGAAATCATTTGCATCATGTTTCGTATAGAGAGAATAACGCTTGGTTCCGCCGACTTCGAAATCCAGAACGGCTTTAGCCGCTTCTTTGGCTTTTCTCCAACGAGTAGCATCATAAGCATACTCATTTTCAAACACACGACGCAAGTTGTATCCATATTGAGAAGCACCGTTCCACAACGGAGTAGCCGCTACCCAGCGAACAAAAGAAATCAATCCCAGACAGGCTCCCTTATCCACACGACCAAAATTCTCGGAAGTTTTCACATATTTATTAGGAACCATGCCATAAGCAGTTTGCGCATCTGTCACAATCTTTTCAACCATCGAATGAACAGATTCTTTCTTGAAGTCCATATTATCTCCGGCATTAATCACACGGTCAATATAAGGAGCTTCGCCATACATACGCAATAACAGCATGTGGAAATAACCACGCATGAAATACATCTCACCGATACGGTTGCGAAGATCACCATCCTGCTGTGGGTTGTCGGGCGTATTATACTTCTGTACATTTTCTATAATCAGGTTCGCTTTACGGATTCCTTCATAGAGAGCTTCCCAATATTGCCCTACACTACCGGGCAAAGAATTCGGGTTCCAGGCACCGTTATTGAAGTTATTCGTAATGTTTCCCTCTACGTTGGTTCCTTCACATTCGTCCGTAATGGCACTGTTGCTGAAGTGCTCAAAGAACACCAGCGGACGGTCTGCTTTCTTTGCAGCCGCGTATACGTCGGAAACCAGTCCGTTCACTTTTTCGTAACGGGCAAAAACGTCCGCTTCCGTAATATTATCATCATCGTCCCGATCCAGGTAATCGCTACATGAAGTAAAGACCAACGGCAGGACCAATAAAGCAATTGCTGAAAATCTATATAACTTTTTCATATTTCTATCTTATTTAGAATGTTATATCAATACCAAAATTGAATACCTTTTGAATAGGATACCAGGAAGCTCCGTCTCCGGATTTCGTTTCCGGATCTATATCCACATCACCCAGTTTATCAAAAGTCAACAGATTCAGACCTTGTACATAGATACGTGCCTGTTGCACATGGAATTTACGTAATAATTTGGGTGATACATTGTAACCAATTTCCACATTCTTAAGACGCAGGTAGGAAGCATCATACAAAAACAAACTACTGTTTCCATTCTTGTTGTTATCATGTGTTCCATAATGCAATGCCGGATATTTGGCAGTAGCAGCCGTTTCCGGTGTCCAACGGTCCAGATGCATTTTCTTCACACGTCCGATCTTATCTTGTTCAAATTGCGGGAAGTCAAATACAGCAGCCCCATTCAACAGAATAGATGATTTTGTCGCACCTTGCAATAATACACTAAAATCAAAGTTCTTATACTGGAAACCGAAAGGAATACCGAACATCAGTTCCGGACTACGCGGATTTCCCATTGCTGTACGGTCTTCATCATCAATCACTCCGTTACGATCCAAATCCTTATAAACAACATCTCCCGGAATTAATTGTCCCCACGGCTGATAACCGATCTTGTTCAAACGGTCAGCCTCTTCCTGATCGGCTACAAAATGATCGAACACATAGACGAAGTTTTCGTATAAACGTTTACCGGTTTCTTTACGCCAGGAGTTCTTGCGGGCAACTTCCGCTTTATATTCCAAACGGTTGCGGGAGAAAGTCAGGTTCGGACGAATATAGTAACGGAAATCCTTTCCAATCTTATCATTCCAGCTCAATTCGATATCCACACCGCGGTTGCTTACTTCACCCAGATTCTGTAAAGCTGCATCTTTACCTACAATATCCGGATATCCCATGATACCGTCACTATTCATATCTGTAATAATGTCAAAACGATATTCATAAAATGCATCTATCGTCAATGCCAAACGTTGGTTCAGGGTAGTAAAGTCGATACCGACATTCAGTTTACGGGCTTTCTCCCAAGTCAGATTCGCATTAGCCAGATTACCTTCGGAAGTACCGCCTACATTCGTACCAAAGTTATTACCGAAATCATAACCGCTGCCACCACCGTAGAAAGCCAGATATGGGAAACGGCTGCTGACGTTGTCACTACCTACCAAACCATAGGAGGCTCTTACTTTCAGGAAGTCAATCCAGGAAGCCTTTTTCATAAATTCCTCTTCAGAGACTACCCAACCGATTGAACCAGCTGGGAAGAACCCGTAACGTTTGCCCGGAGCGAAGTTTTCGGAACCATTGTAACCGAAGTTAAATTCCATCAGATACTTCTGATTATAATAATAAGCAAAGCGTCCGGTGATACCCTGGCTATGATAAGCCAGTTCATTGTTAACAGTACGGTTACCACGGTTTGCCAATAACATGGCGGTCACTTCGTGGCGGTTGCTAAACAAACGGTTGTAATCCAAACGTGCCTGTATATAAGTACGTCCGTCAGAAGCGTTATGACTGAATCCGTTGCCAATAGTCTGGTCAATATCATATTTGTTACCCGTTTTGTAAGCACCCGTATAGTGTCCGCCTGCCATATAAGCATCCGAACCTTCGATCGGCATAAACGTCGCATATTTCGGATATTCACGATAACCGTCTTTGTAAGTATCCAGTTTACGATTAATCCAGCGTCCTTCAGAAGCATCATAAGAGAACATCACTTCCGCTTTTAATCCTTTCGTCAGAAATTCCATATCCAGATTCATGGCAAAACTACCATTCAGATACGTGTTCTTTTCATTCAGATAACCGGTACGGCTCAATTCACCCAGAAGATTGTAACGGTAGATATTGTCACCATAAAGCATTCCACGAGGATTTTGCTGAATGTATTCCTCATTCTGCGGATGCGCATTTTCTTCCACCAGGATGGGCAGATATGGAGGCTGGGTAGCACAGATGGTCATCAGGCGACCGGCTGTTGTACCCGGTGCATTACGGTCGGTAATACGGGCCCCCAAATCCAAACGGGTACTCAAATAACGATTAATGTTGATATCGATGTTCGAACGGAAGTTGTAACGGGTGAACTTGGTTTGCGAGTCATATTCACCGGCATTCGAATATTTGTAGTTACCGCCTTGTGAAAAGTAATTGGCCAATACATAATAACGTACCTTGTCCGTACCTCCACGAATGGAGAGGCTGACATCTTCCTGCAAACCGGGTTTGAAGGCAAAATCATAATAATCCCAGTCATATCCCAAACCATCGGAGTTGTCTCCTTTCGCACGGCGGAAATTGTCAATCGCCTGTTGAGAGAAAAGGTTCAAACTGCTGATGTCTGCGCCCGTCATCTTGGCATCGTTCAATCTGGCTTCATTATATAAAGTTGCATAATCGGCAGAGCCTAAATATTCGGGGAAACCGATCGGCTGGTTAATACCAATAGAGGCTTTCAGGTTCACGGTTGCCTTTTCCGCTGCCTTACCACGTTTGGTAGTAATAACGATTACACCATTTGCACCACGGATACCATAAGCGGCAGTGGCGGAAGCATCTTTCAGGATAGTGAATGTTTCAATTTCATCCGGTGCGAGGTAACTCATGTCACGTTCGATTCCATCGACAATGACAATGGCACTCTGGTTACCGTAAGTTGCCTTACCACGGATAAACAATTCACTTTGATCCACACCCGGTTCACCACCCGCATACTGGTTTACAATCAACCCCGGCAGACGTCCGGCAAGCGCATTGTTGATATTGGCAGTAGGACTTTGCGTCAGATCTTTTGTCGTGATGGTAGCAACAGAACCGATCATCGTTTCTTTACGTTGTTTGGTATAACCTACCACAACCACTTCCTGCAAGGCTTTCGTATCTTCCTGTAGTAAGACAGTCAGTTCCTTCTTTGCACCGGGAACAATTTCCTGTGGCTGGTAACCCAGGTAAGAAAACACCAACGGAGCTTCCGCATAAGGCAGCTTCAATGTAAACTTACCATCCATATCGGTAATCGTACCTGCATTGGCCACCCCTTTCACGACAACAGACACACCGATCAACGGGTCATTTGTCGTCTTGTCCAATACCGTACCCGACACTGTTATTTTATTACTTTGTGTGGCCTGCACCTTTGCCGTTCTTCCCGTTTGCGCCACACCCTGCAAAGGTATACCTGCAAGAAGAGTGCAAGAAACAGCCACCAGACAAATATTTCTTTTTATATGTATCATCTTTCTTTTCGATTTTCTATGTGTAATAAATCAATCTTATTCCTCTGCTTTCTTACCGAAATCCGGTCCGACCCAGTTGGCCTTTTCCGTTGCTTTACCTTGCACCCAGTCTTCATAACGGGCACGGATTTCAATCATTGTTGCTCCCGGGACTTCCGCATTCAAGGAGATTGTCAGGCGATCTTCCCTGTTATCGCGATTACCAAAGGTCGGTGCTTTTGCCCAGTCGTACTCCCACACATAATAGCCTTCGGGATGAGCCAACGTCCAAAGCACATCAGAACAGCTGCGCAATGCAGCGATAAACTTATTCTTGGTCTTTTCCGGATAAAGGCTGTTAGTCGGCTGTTTCACCATATCCAGGAAGTAACGAACAAATATTCCACGGAATAAAAGATTATCTCCCGAATTTCCTTCACCACTGAATACCGGATAGTTGGAATCCATCTTCTTATTCACTTGGTAAGAGCCGAAAGCAACCGCATTACGAAGATATTCATCCTCACCTGTAGCGTTGTACAGCTCCAGGGCAGCCGCCATAAATGTTCCCTGATTATAAGACAAGGCTACTTTATCAGGATCTCCCGGTGTTCCGTCATCTTTAATACTAAGATTATCATATACCTGTCCGGTGGAAATATCACACAGATAAGCCGTCATCCAGTTGTATACCTCTTTGGCGAAGTTCAGGTAATAAGCAGCCTGCTCTTCCCAGCCATCTTTAGCCTCCTTAACGGTAAGTTGATACAATTTCATAGCCAGAAGGCAACCGGGACCATTGGAACAAGACATACGTGAAGCCGGCGCATCCGTTTTCCATGCCATTCCTCCTACCCCTTTATAGTCATTCTTCGCTCCCTTGATATGGTTCCACATCTTCATCAACGCACTGTAGTAATCCTGATCGCCAGTCAATTCATAAACCCGCAGACAAGACAGTGCCATCCATTCCATATCATCATAGAAGTTATTCCAGAAGTCTTTGCCACCATAACCGCAATGTTCATTCCAGTCATCAAAAGCCGGCAGGAAAGGTTTCATGATGTTTTCATACAAATGAGCTTGATATTCGGGATTGTTTGCGTGACGGATATAAGCATCGATCACGATGTCCAATGCATGTCCCTGCGACCATCCGCCGCTACCGCCCGTGCTTGCCGGTTCTCCGGTTTCCGGTGTATTCGGTTTTTCCCAGTAAATGCTTCCGCAAAAGGTATCCCGTCCGCTGGCATTCTCATAGAAATATTTGATATAAGTTCCCGTACTTTTGTCGGCTGCATCTGTCCAGTTCACATCCGACACATATTCACCGGATGAATTACCTTTGTAGATGTCTCCCAGATCGCCGTCGTCACAAGCTGTAAATATTGCCAGTGCACCACTTAACAACAAAGCTCTTTTTGATAATGATACTATATAGTTCTTCATATTATTATTCAGTTTTAATCTTCATTCGTTTCCGAAGCTACCCAACGGTGGGTGTACGTTCCAAACTCAGCATTGAAATAGAGGGTTACATCGGTTTTCACCGTAGCATAATAGACATTTCCCTGCTTTTCGCCCCATTGCAGTAATTCGTCGCAGAAACGGAAACTGTAATCCCATGGATCTGTGCCCAATGCCAGTTGATATAAATTATAATAGCTGTTGTCGGTAGTCAGATTCGGTTGCCCTTTATCTTTCTCCTTATGTCCCCAACGGTAGGTTGTTCCGTTGATTTCCATCTTAAAGCTATGACGGGTTTCACCGCTTCCTGCCCAACTTTCCGTTTGTTTCCGGGCAGTATAATTCTTCACACCCCATTTGCCATATCCCAGATAGTTGAAATCCTGTCTATACCCACCCGAATGGTTATAAAGATATACAGCTCCTATTTCATCGTAACTGATCGTTTGTTCACCCATATTGATGGTAATCCGGTAGATGCCTGATTGAGGAACCGTAACTGTATAGTCTTCACCATCATTACGCTCACGCAACACTCCGTTGTCGTCTACATAATAATAGCATTTGCGACCTTCTACAGTAGACATAAATATAAATGGCTGGTCGGCTTTCAATTGAGTGAAAGTCTGATAGATTCCTTCATTCTGACGGAGCATTTGTTGTGCTTCCGCTTCATCACCATCATCTTCCGTGCCCACGCCAGTGATATAAACCGGCTCGTTTTCAGAAGGCATATCATCAATGCCGTCCATCATAAAAATTACGAAATAACCTTCCAGACTACTAAGAGCCTGATCCAATCCGCAATAAGCACGCACCTTCCAACGCAGTGTGCCGTTGGTATTGCAACGGAATTTAGCCAGTTTACCTATTGTGTTTGCCTGATAATGGGTTAAAGTCAACTGCGATTCCAAACCGTTATTGTCAGAAAAGATCGTTTCTACCGGTTTGGTAAAGTCTCCCCCGATCGTATCAATCAATACTTCATAACGATATACTGTATTTCCGTGTTTCTCGGTAGGCGTCCATTTCAGAACAATATCCGTCAACGAAGCACCCGAAAGTACTACTCGCTCGCCACTAGCCATTGCATCCATTGTTCTAACAGGTTCAGGCGGAACAATCGGTTCATAATCATCCGGATCAAATCCCGGATTCAGTTTATTGTCACAAGCCGTCAGTCCGATAAGAAAAAACAGCAGGGCAAATTTGATTAGTTTTTTTGTTATCATATTGTTTCTCATATTATTATATTCCTAGTTTTAGTATGAATGAGGACATTCAATTGGTTCAAAGCGGCTCTTATCTCCATTATAAGTTGCAGGAAGTTCCGCTCCCCAGGCAGGTTTATTTTCGCTTATATTCTGCAAACAAACTTGCGCATCCAATCCGCTGCCGCCATTTCCCCAATTTTCAAAAACTGTAGTACCTCCGACACCTTTCGAGAATACCCAATATCCCATCAAGTCAGAGTGTTCTTCTGCATTAAGGATTTTGCACATATTCGCTTTAATTTCACTTTCGTCCAACGCTCTCTTCCACATCCGTGCCTGATAAACTTTGCAATATCCTACCCGATATGAATCTCCGGAACGTCCAATCAACAGTGCTTTATCATTTCCACCTACATCTGTCAGATTGAGAGATGAATTAGGGGCACAATCCTCATAAGAGTTATCTGCAGGAGTCAACGTTTCTCTCACCCCGTTTATATACATTTTATAAGCCTCTTTAGTACTTGATTTCGTTCCATCATATACAATGGCTATATGATACCATTTACCCGGAGTCTTACGTCCACCTTCCGAATCATCGCAATAAATAGTTTGCTGACTACGGAAACGGGGATCACTCTTACCATTCTTATCTGTTATCGTAATATTTACCGGATCGGCTCCAGTCTCGAACTTGGCAGTCAACGGAATAACTTGTCCGGATAGTTCACCCACTTCCAAAAACTTATCAGCACCTTCCGGTATGGAAATCTGATAATCTCCGTTACCGGTCAAAATCTTCACCAGTCTCTTTTCACCGATAAAAAGGTCAAAACCTTCTTCCGGTGCATCTACCGTCAAATCCCAGAGTTTTGCTACCCGAACCAGCACTCTAGCCACTTTCTTACGTCCATCTACTATTAATATAGTAGTTTCCGTACGGTTATTTTCTTCCAACTGGCTATTTTCGGTAGCTTTAATAGTCACCTTATTACCATTGATTGTAGCCGTCGCCACGTTTTCATCAAATGGCTTCACATAATAATCGCCATTACCGGAGGTGATACTCACCGTAATTTCGTCTCCTTGTAGTAGTGTCACCGAATTATTATCGACAACCAGATCTGTTGCCGGTTTCACTTCCTGTTCTTCTTTATCATCACTGCACGATACCATAAAAAATGGAATGGTCAATGCTGAAAGAAATAAAAAACTAAGTTTCCTTTTCATTAGATTAAAGATTAATAAATTAATACTTTTCAAGTTTATCTACTTAAAAACTTCGATGAGACAAAGATAAAATCACTAAACTCTACCAAAAGAAAATTAACTATCCTTTTTTACCTTTTGGCACGGATATTTACTATATTAACACGGATATTTACTTCTTCTTTTTCTTTAAAAATTCCCGCCACAGGCTACTGCTGAACCTCTTCCAAATGTTTCATCCGAAACTCTTTTGGCGTGCACTCATACTTTTCACGGAACACCTTAAAGAAAGTAACTTTGTTCGAGAATCCCGAATCGAATACAATTTCATCAATCGTCTTTTTAGTGGTCAGCAATAAATCTTTCGCTATGTGCAAACGACATTCCTTAATCAGATCGGTCGGGCTATCCTCTCCTATCTCTTCCATCTTCCGATAAAGACTCCGGGGACTGATTGCCAGTCGATCGGCGATATAACGCGGAGTCAAATCTTTGTTCGTTATATTATCATTGATAATCTTCAAAACCGACTGAAGGAACTTCTTCGACTCTTTATGCGTCAACTTCCCGTCCGACTTTTCAAAAGAACTGATCGGCGAACTGAAATAATTTTTCAACACCTCTTTCCGTTCTATCACCTGACAGACAGAGATACGAAGATACTCCGCACTAAACGGTTTTGTGATATACATTTCCGCACCGGCAGAAAGGGCTTCCATCTGTTGTTCCATCTCGTGCCGTCCGGAAACCACAATAATAGGAATATGCGCCGTCTCTTTCACCGATTTAATCCGCCTGGTCAGTTCAATGCCACCCATTCCCGGCATCATGACATCACAGATAATCACATTCGGATAAACCTCATTCATCACCTGATCCAGCCGTTCAGGATCTTGCAAGGTTACCACATTGAAGTCAGCCGAGAAGATTTCTCCAATAAACCATAGCATTTCGATTTCATCATCGACAACCAAAAGCGTAGGACGCATCTTATCAAACTCATACTGGGGAAGTTTCAGTATCGATTGAGTATCTATCTTAGGGATGTATTCCGCTGTGAGCCGCTTGGTTTCCGACACTCCGGTAGTCAGTTTCACGACCGGCAAGGTTAGTGTAAACATCACCCATCCGTCAGGAGTATTTTCCACTTTCAACGTACCATTCAGCAACTTTGCCATATTATAAGAGATGGCTAGCCCCAGTCCGTTCCGTGAAAAGTTCTTTTCATCCTGATTCTCGAAATTATCCAAAATGGCATACCGATTAAAAATATACTGAAAATCCTTTTCCTTGATGGTACTTCCTTCATTTGCTACACGAAGAGCCAGCATATTTTCCCGGCTCGTATCCACTTCAATCTTGATACTCTGTCCGTCGGGAGTATATTTAAAGGCATTAGAAATCAGATTAATAATAATTGTATTCAGGAATCCTTTGTCCGAGTTCCACATCACCTGCTCGGGTATCTTGCTCAAGAAAGTGATGTTTCTGGATTTAGCCATTTCAACAAACGTTTTGGCTATTCCTTTCACAATGGAAGACACATTCAATGACTCAACCCGCACTTCCCTGTTTCCCGTTTCAATCCGACGGAATTCGATCAACTCATGAATCAGGTTGTTGAGACGCTCCGCATTCGTCTGAATCATCTGTACGTAGTCCACGACAAATTTACTAAGTCCCTTCGATGAAAGGATTCGTCCGCAAGGACCATAAATCAAAGTCAGCGGAGTACAAAATTCATGTGCGATATTAGTAAAGAAACGAAGTTTGGACTCAAAGACATTCTTTTGATGGCGTTTCTCTATCTCGTTCAGCAATTCCTGCTTTTTACGTTTGGAGCGCAGGATAAAGGAACGTATCAGCAAGGCTGCCAGTAAAAGCAGACACAGGGCATAAATCAAATAAGCCCACCAGGAAGCATACCACGGATCACCTATACGAATCACCAGAGAATAGACATCACTCTCTTTATCAAAAACACTATTGTAATATTTCACCAGTAAGGTATATTCGCCGGGAGCCATATTCGTAAAAGAGACTCCGCTTTCCGAACCATTGTTTACCCATTGGTCACTCAATCCTTTCAGTTTATAGAAATAGGTACAGTTATTACCATTCAGATAATCCACAGAGGCAAATGAAACAGAAAAGAAATTCTGGTCATACTGCAAATTCAAGACTTCAGTTTCTTTTTTCCGGGTGAGAAATTCGCCCAGATTGTATTGTTCACCGAAGATAGACAGCTTATCAAAATAAACAGGAGGCATATAAAGCTGCTCCGGACGGCCATCCGCCCGGATAGCTACGACTCCATTGATTCCGCCAAAGAACAGAGTACCAGTCTGGGAATCCCGAAAAGCGGCTCCGTCACTAAACTCTACCACCTTTAAACCATCTCCAAAACCGTATGAACGAAAGACATTCCTTTTCGTATCGAAATTGATTAATCCAAGATTGGTGCTCAACCAGAAGTCGTCGGACGAGTTTCTAAGAATTGCATGAATGGTATTATTCAGGAAACCATTCTTGGCATTGAAGAGCTGATAAGAGGTTTCCGATGTGTACTTTATCAATCCGTAGCTCGTTCCGAAAAGATAGTTATTGCTGCTGTCTTTACTGATAGCGAGAATATTATTCAGGGTCATGTTTTCGTATTTGTGAGTAGACACCGGTTCCAGGCCATTCGTCGTTTCGTTATAGCGGAATACCCCATATCCTTTATTGCCAAACAACAGGTTGGCTTCATTCTCCGCATAAATAGTAAAGAAATAGTTCGATCCCAGTTCGCCGTCATTGATGATGTAACGTTGCGCATCCACAATCACCGGATTGTCCGGTGTTCCGGCAATACGAGCTTTCACCACTCCCATGCCGACACTCGCCAGCCACAGTTCGGAATCTGCTGTTTCGTAAATGTCATGGATGTATTTGAAATCTTCGTTACCGATCCGTATTGGTATACTCTTGATACGTTTTTCCCGATATGAATAATAAGTTAATCCTTCTTCGTCTCCTATCCAAAGCAAATTCCGGTGGCTCTTGGCAAAACAATAAACGGCATTACTACTCAAAGCACTATTAGAGGTAGTCAACACCTCCGCCCGACAGTCGGAGATGTTTTTATCGAATTCGTAATCATAGATTTTAAGAATTCCGTTTCCTTTGGTTCCCACCCAGAAAGTACGTTCATCATCAAGATAGATGGCACGCACGGGGCGTTCTATTTTCTCGGTATAATTGCTAAGCACCATTGATTTGATAGAATAAAGCGGGTTCGAATAAAGATAAACACCCTGCCCGTCGGTACCAATCCAAACAACATCCTGAAAACGGTCTTTCTTGAGACAGAATACACCGCTGTTGATAGGTAACGACTGAATTTGATAATGATTCGTCTCCTTCTGTTTCTCCAACAGCAGAATACCATCCATCAAAAAGCCCACAAAATAGCTGTTATGATAATGAACGATGGAAGAAATTTTGCCACGTTCCTGTATTTCTTTACCTAGATTGGCAATAAACTCATTCTTCTGGGTCGGAATATGGAAAGCATAGAAATTAAATTCCTTGTCTATGTAATAAAGAGATTGCTCGTCATTGAAACAATAAATCAAGGAAGTCTGATAAATCAGGTTCGTTTTCTGGGGTAACAGGGTGATATCTCCCGATGCGGCTTCCTGCTGTATATCATAACAGCGGTTATATCCTTTCATGACTACCCACATCCGGTTGTTACCGTCGATAAAGAAGTTTACGATATCGGAAATCGGGATTCCCGTGATATTGATTTTCTTGAAGACTCCTTCTTTTTTATGATAATAATAAATGCAGTTACTATCCTGGATAATGAACAGATTACCATGACTATCCTTATTCATAAAGAAGAGTTTCTGAAATTCATTATAGTGAGTGATTGTATTGGTTTTCCGGTTCAAACGGTTCAGCCCATAGTAGGTTTGAATCCAGTAAATATCTTCGCCCGTATACACAATATTGTCAATCAGATTACCAGATAAGTAATCCTCCTTGTCACGAGTCTTAAATTCCTCAATCTCCTGTCCATCATAAATATTCAGCCCGTCGCAGGTCCCAATCCACATCAATCCACGCTCATCCTGGCACAGAGATGTAATCGAACTATTAGACATATACTCTTTATCTGCAACTTGCTTCAAATTATAAGCATAAGCGTTATGTATCAACAGATTAAGAAAAAAGAATAGAATAAAAACCGACTGTTTTCCCATAGTGTATTATTCTTAGATTTGCTATATGACAAAGGTAAACAAAAAAACATTCCGAGCTTTTTTTTGGCCGGAATATAAGTAAAGTTCCGTGCCAGAGTAGTTAACTTCAGCGACAAGAGGCGATTTAGCCCCTCTATTACTAGAAGCACATTCCTTTTCTCCCTATTTTCGTCGTAGAAATTATTTTCAAATCAATAAATTCATTTGTTCATGAAAACACATTTTTCATTTAAACACTTGCTATTTCTTGGAGGTGCCGTGTTGTACAGCCTGCAATCTTCTGCCGTTAAGAATCCGGTAGACTATGTCAGCACACTGGTGGGCACTCAATCCAAGTTTGAACTGTCTACCGGAAACACGTATCCGGCTACGGCATTGCCGTGGGGAATGAATTTCTGGACACCGCAGACCGGTAAAATGGGAGACGGTTGGGCGTACACGTATGATGCCGACAAAATCCGGGGATTCAAACAAACACATCAGCCCAGTCCCTGGATGAACGACTACGGGCAGTTTGCCATCATGCCTATCACCGGCGGACTGGTATTCGATCAAGACCGACGTGCCAGTTGGTTCTCTCACAAAGCGGAAGTTGCCAAACCTTATTATTATAAGGTATACCTTGCCGACCATGATGTAACAACCGAGCTTGCTCCTACGGAGCGTGCCGTCATGTTCCGTTTCACGTATCCGGAGACAAAGAATGCCTACGTGATTGTAGACGCTTTCGACAAAGGTTCTTATGTGAAAGTGATTCCGGAAGAAAACAAGATTATCGGCTATTCAACCAAGAATAGCGGCGGTGTGCCGGAAAACTTCAAAAACTATTTCGTGATTCAATTCGACAAACCGTTCACATTCGTTTCCACAGTTTTCGAAAACAACATTCTTCCGAATGAAACAGAAGCAAAAGGAAACCACACAGGGGCCGTGATCGGATTCGCCACGAAAAAGGGAGAAATCGTACACGCACGTGTTGCTTCCTCCTTTATCAGCCCCGAACAGGCGGAGTTGAATCTCAAAGAGCTTGGCAAAAACAGTTTCGACCAACTGGTAGCGAACGGAAGAGAGATTTGGAACCGTGAAATGAGTAAAATAGAGATAGAAGACGATAATATCGATAATTTACGCACCTTCTATTCCTGTTTATACCGTTCCATGCTTTTTCCACGCAGTTTCTACGAGATAGATGCTAAGGGACAAGTCATGCATTACAGCCCCTACAACGGCGAAGTGCGTCCCGGTTATATGTTTACCGACACCGGATTCTGGGACACGTTCCGCTGCCTGTTCCCTTTCCTCAACCTGATGTATCCGTCAATGAATCAAAAGATGCAGGAGGGACTAGTAAATACTTACAAGGAAAGCGGTTTCCTGCCGGAATGGGCCAGCCCGGGACATCGGGATTGTATGGTAGGCAACAACTCGGCTTCCGTAGTGGCCGACGCTTACATCAAAGGATTGCGAGGATATGATATCGAAACTCTTTGGGAAGCATTGAAGCATGGAGCAAATGCACATCTTCGCGGGACTGCTTCGGGGCGTCTCGGTTACGAGTCTTACAACCAACTGGGATATGTTGCCAACAATATCGGCATAGGACAAAACGTTGCACGTACACTGGAGTATGCATATAACGACTGGGCAATTTATACATTAGGCAAGAAACTCGGTAAACCGGAGAGCGAAATCGACATTTATAAGAAACACGCGCTGAACTACAAAAATGTCTATCATCCGGAACGCAAACTGATGGTTGGCAAAGACAACAAAGGCGTATTCAATCCGAATTTCGATGCAGTGGACTGGAGCGGTGAATTTTGCGAAGGGAATAGCTGGCACTGGAGCTTCTGCGTATTCCACGACCCGCAAGGACTTATCAACCTGATGGGAGGCAAGAAAGAATTCAACGCGATGATGGATTCCGTCTTTGTCATCCCGGGTAAACTGGGAATGGAAAGCCGCGGCATGATTCACGAAATGCGTGAAATGCAAGTAATGAACATGGGGCAATATGCGCACGGCAACCAGCCTATTCAGCACATGGTATATCTCTACAACTATTCGAGCGAGCCCTGGAAAGCCCAATACTGGATACGTGAGATTATGAACAAGCTATATACCGCCGGTCCCGACGGTTATTGCGGTGACGAAGACAACGGACAGACTTCCGCCTGGTATGTATTCTCCGCACTCGGTTTCTATCCGGTTTGCCCGGGAACGGATGAATATATCATAGGAACCCCGCTTTTCAAATCAGCGAAGTTACATCTGGAGAACGGAAAGACCATCACAATCAAGGCAGATAACAACCAGCTTGACAACCGCTACATCAAGGAAATGAAAGTAAACGGGAAATCACAAACCCGTAATTTCCTTACACATGACCAGCTGATTAAAGGTGCTAATATTCAATTTCAAATGAGCCCCGTACCCAATAAACAACGGGGAACCACAGAAAAAGATGTACCTTACTCTCTTTCGTTTGAATAAAATATTGTACTTTTGGAGATCAATGAATTATCTACCAAACAAACTATAAAAACATGAAACTGAAAAACCTTTTACTAATTGCCCTTGTTGCGATCGTCTTTTGCGGTTGTCAAAGTAACTATCAGCCTACTTCTATCACCGTTGCCTCCTACAATTTGAGAAACGCCAACGGTGGCGATTCAATCAACGGAAACGGTTGGGGACAACGTTATCCGGTCATTGCCCAAATAGTGCAATACCACGATTTCGATATTTTCGGCACGCAGGAGTGCTTTATTCATCAACTGAAAGATATGAAAGAAGCATTACCCGGTTATGATTATATCGGTGTAGGTCGCGACGACGGCAAAGAGAAAGGTGAACATTCTGCTATTTTCTATCGCACAGACAAGTTTGACGTGATAGAGAAAGGTGATTTTTGGTTGTCGGAAACTCCCGACGTGCCGAGCAAAGGATGGGATGCCGTGTTGCCGCGTATTTGCAGTTGGGGACACTTCAAATGCAAAGATACCGGCTTCGAATTCCTTTTCTTCAACCTGCACATGGACCATATCGGCAAGAAAGCACGCGTGGAAAGTGCGTTCCTCGTACAGGACAAGATGAAAGAACTTGGCAAAGGCAAAGAGCTTCCGGCTATCCTGACGGGAGACTTCAATGTCGACCAGACCCACCAGTCTTATGATGCTTTTGTGAGCAAAGGGGTGTTGTGCGACTCTTACGAGAAGGCCGGCTTCCGCTATGCTATCAACGGCACGTTCAACAACTTCGACCCGAACAGCTTTACGGAAAGCCGTATCGACCATATATTCGTTTCTCCGTCTTTCCAAGTGAAAAGATATGGTGTGCTGACTGATACTTACCGCAGCATCGTAGGCAAGGGAGAAAAGAAGCAGGCGAACGATTGCCCGGAAGAAATCGACATCAAGACTTATCAGGCGCGCACTCCTTCAGACCATTTCCCCGTAAAGGTGGAACTGGAGTTCGACCAGCGTCAGCAGAAATAATCTTTGTATCTAGTTATAACCTGAAAGTTTCACCACACAACCCGATATTCCTATGAGAAATATATGTTTTGTAGCCTGTATGTTATTTTGCCTTACCTCCGCAGTGGGAAAGACACCGGGAAATACCCGTTATCTTTCTATTGCCGACTCGATTCTATCTAATGTATTGAATCTCTATCAGACGAATGACGGACTACTAACAGAAACGTATCCTGTCAATCCCGACCAAAAAATTACTTATCTGGCGGGCGGAACGCAGCAGAACGGAACGCTGAAGGCTTCTTTTCTATGGCCGTATTCCGGGATGATGTCGGGTTGTGTGGCTTTATACAAAGCGACCGGAAACAAGAAGTACAAAAAGATTCTCGAGAAAAGAATTCTACCGGGAATGGAGCAGTATTGGGATAACAGTCGCTTGCCGGCCTGTTATCAGTCATACCCCACCAAGTACGGGCAGCACGGACGTTATTATGACGATAACATCTGGATTGCACTGGATTACTGCGATTATTACCAACTGACTCACAAGCCTGCATCTTTGGAAAAAGCCGTTGCATTGTATCAATATATCTACAGTGGATGGAGCGATGAGATAGGCGGTGGCATCTTTTGGTGTGAACAGCAGAAGGAAGCGAAGCATACTTGTTCCAATGCACCGTCTACTGTGCTCGGTGTCAAGTTGTACCGGCTGACGAAGGATGCCAAATACCTCGAAAAAGCAAAAGAGACGTATGCCTGGACGAAAAAGCATCTGTGCGACCCTACCGACCATCTTTACTGGGATAACATCAACCTGAAAGGGAAAGTTTCCAAAGAGAAGTACGCCTACAACAGTGGACAGATGATTCAGGCGGGTGTATTGCTCTATGAGGAAACGGGAGATGAGCAGTATTTGCACGATGCACAGCAAACAGCCGCAGGAACAGATGCCTTTTTCCGCACAAAAGCCGACAAGAAAGACCCGACTGTCAAAGTGCATAAAGACATGGCCTGGTTTAACGTGATCTTATTCAGAGGACTGAAAGCTCTGTATAAGATTGACAAGAATCCGGCGTATGTCAATGCGATGGTGGAAAATGCGCTTCACGCCTGGGAAAACTACCGGGATGAAAACGGATTATTAGGCAGGGATTGGTCGGGACACAACAAGGAACAGTATAAATGGCTGCTCGACAATGCCTGTCTTATTGAATTCTTTGCAGAGATTTAACACTTCTTCTCCGCAACACTTTCATAATCAATACTAATCAACAAAAAAAGACTATTACCATGAATATAACTAAAGCCTTTTGTTTGTCCATAGCACTCTTGGGCGCTAGCAATATGCAGGCTATAACGAACAGTGATTTTGTCATCCAACAAGATAATACCAAAATCAACAACTATCAGACGAACCGTCCGGAAACATCGAAACGTCTGTTTGTCTCACAAGCTGTGGAACAACAGATTGCGCATATCAAGCAACTGCTGACGAATGCCCGCTTAGCATGGATGTTCGAAAACTGTTTCCCGAACACACTGGATACTACTGTTCATTTTGACGGTAAAGACGATACGTTTGTTTATACAGGTGACATCCACGCCATGTGGTTGCGCGATTCGGGTGCACAAGTATGGCCTTACGTGCAACTCGCCAACAAAGACGCAGAACTGAAAAAAATGCTCGCCGGCGTTATCAAACGTCAGTTCAAGTGTATCAATATCGACCCGTATGCCAATGCTTTCAACATGAATTCCGAAGGCGGCGAATGGATGAGCGACCTTACGGACATGAAGCCCGAACTGCACGAACGCAAATGGGAAATCGACTCGCTCTGTTATCCTATCCGTCTCGCTTATCATTACTGGAAGACGACGGGAGATGCCAGTATATTCTCCGACGAATGGCTTACAGCCATCGCCAAGGTTCTGAAAACGTTTAAGGAACAGCAACGAAAAGAAGATCCGAAAGGTCCTTATCGTTTCCAACGTAAAACGGAACGTGCACTCGATACGATGACCAACGACGGCTGGGGTAATCCTGTAAAGCCGGTCGGACTGATTGCTTCTGCTTTCCGTCCTTCGGATGATGCTACAACTTTCCAGTTCCTCGTTCCATCCAACTTCTTTGCTGTAACTTCATTGCGCAAAGCTGCCGAAATTCTGAATACAGTCAACAAGAAACCTGATTTAGCTAAAGAATGTACTACACTGTCGAACGAAGTGGAAGCAGCCCTGAAAAAATATGCGGTTTACAATCATCCGAAATATGGCAAAATCTATGCTTTCGAAGTGGATGGTTTCGGCAACCAACTGTTAATGGATGATGCCAATGTGCCGAGTCTCATTGCCCTGCCTTATCTTGGAGATGTGAAAGTGAACGATCCTATTTATCAGAATACCCGTAAGTTTGTATGGAGCGAAGATAATCCTTACTTCTTCAAAGGTACTGCCGGTGAAGGAATTGGCGGTCCGCACATCGGATATGATATGATTTGGCCCATGAGTATTATGATGAAAGCATTCACCAGTCAAAACGACGCAGAAATCAAGACCTGTATCAAAATGCTGATGGATACGGATGCCGGAACAGGGTTCATGCATGAATCTTTCCACAAGAACGACCCGAAAAACTTTACTCGTTCCTGGTTTGCATGGCAAAATACGCTGTTCGGAGAACTAATCCTAAAACTCGTGAATGAAGGAAAGGTAGACTTGCTGAATAGTATCCAATAGTCTTCTATTATGTTTTTATTGTATTCCCGCTTATGAGATAACTGTTTCTAACCTTGAAGCCTACGCTTCCAAAGTAGTTTCAAGGTTGAAGAACTTTAGTTTCAGGCCTTTGAAACCATAGTTTCAAGTAAGTGAAACTAGAGTTTCTCACCGATGAAACTAAAGTTTCCCACTGACGAAACAGAAGTTTCAAGCAATAGAACTTTTAGTTTCAAGTACTGAAACTCTCTCTTCTGTAATAGTCTGATAATCCTTGAATACCGCTCCGGATAGAGAAATAAGTACCCACATAGCAGAGAAACAATAAAATCCTTGCTTTCAACAAAGTGACAGCAAAGTTGTCGTCACCTTGCCGTCACATCATGCTGTCACACTGCAGTATATTTATAATCAATCATTTATGCCCAATCAGGTGACAGATGACAGCATTTTATTTATTTTCCAATTTATATGTAGGGAGTATATGACTCCTAAAAAATAAATGACCCATATAATATGAACAATATGAAATCAACTTTTTTATTCCTACTTACTACAACCATGATGACCTGTACTGCCTACGGACAGTCTTCCAATCATAAAGAGAACAAATTACCCGATTGGGCTTTCGGTGGTTTTGAACGTCCAAAGAATGTCAATCCGGTAATATCTCCTATAGAAAACACCAAGTTTTACTGTCCATTGACCAAAGATTCTATTGCGTGGGAATCGAACGATACATTCAATCCGGCTGCTACACTCTACAATGGTGAGATTGTCGTGTTATACCGTGCAGAGGATAAATCAGGTGTCGGTATCGGACACAGGACTTCTCGCCTCGGTTATGCCACTTCTACCGACGGCACACATTTCCAACGGGAAAAGACTCCTGTATTCTATCCGGATAATGATTCACAAAAAGAGTTGGAATGGCCCGGCGGCTGCGAAGACCCACGAATTGCCGTAACCGATGACGGATTATATGTAATGATGTACACCCAATGGAATCGCCATGTACCTCGCCTGGCAGTAGCGACCTCCCGCAACCTAAAAGACTGGACAAAACACGGTCCTGCTTTTGCCAAAGCATTTGATGGAAAGTTCTTCAACTTGGGTTGTAAGTCCGGCTCTATCCTGACCGAAGTTGTTAAAGGGAAACAGGTTATCAAGAAAGTCAACGGGAAATACTTTATGTACTGGGGAGAGGAGCATGTATTCGCAGCTACTTCCGATGACTTAATCCACTGGACACCGATTGTCAACATTGACGGTTCCCTAAAGAAGCTGTTTTCTCCCCGTGACGGCTACTTCGACAGCCATCTCACCGAATGTGGGCCTCCAGCTATCTACACTCCGAAAGGAATTGTCCTTCTTTATAATGGTAAGAACCATTCAGGAAGAGGTGACAAACGCTATACCGCCAATGTCTATGCTGCCGGACAAGCACTCTTCGACGCCAATGATCCTACCCGCTTTATCACCCGTCTCGATGAACCGTTCTTCCGTCCGATGGATAGCTTTGAAAAGAGTGGGCAATATGTGGATGGAACCGTATTTATAGAAGGAATGGTCTACTTCAAAAACAAATGGTATTTGTATTATGGTTGTGCTGACTCCAAAGTAGGAGTAGCCGTTTATGATCCGAAACGACCGGCAAAAGCTGATCCGCTTCCATAGTTATAAAAATAGTCTTGATTACATTCTTTTTTAAAGGAAAGATGTAATCAGGACTAACTTATTTCTTAAAACTATATTCCCCAAAACGGCTGAAAACAGTAAGTTCTTGTTAAGGATTTGCTTTTCAGCCGTTTCTAGTATAAAATAAAGCTTTCCGAAGCAGAATTAAATGCTACAATCGGAAAGCCTTATAATACCTATTGAAAACTGAATTGAATATTGAGAACCAGCTTTATTCTTTCATTGTCGGAGGCTTCTTCCTCCTTTCAACAATTAGCTGTCTTTTATAAGTAAGCCATCTTTATCCATTTATCTTATTCAAAACAACCGGTCTGTTTGCCGGAGCCTTACCAAAATTCTTATTAGGCTTTTTCCCCATTACAAACTTCAATGTGCTGCCATTTATTATATCCTGATAAGTGATATAACTCTTATCATAAGGCTTGCCATTCAAATACACTTTCTGGATATAGATATTTTCTTTGCTGTTATTGGGTGCTTCTACAGTAAAAGTGTTACCACCACGTACCTTCACTTCTACTTTCTTAAAACAAGGGCTACCGAAAACAAATACACCATCCGACGGGTTCACCTGATAGAGTCCCATAGATGAAAGAAGATACCAGGCAGACATTTGGCCACAATCCTCATTACCGATGATACCGTCCGGCTGGTCTGTGTAAAAATCGCTCATGATAAAACGAACCTTTTCCGCCGTTTTCCATTGTTCACCGGCATACGCATAAAGATAAGCAACATGATGGCTAGGTTCATTTCCATGTGCATATTGTCCGATCAATCCGGTTATGTCGCTCGATGCTTCTTCCCCCATACTGTCGGTATTGGTAAAGAAACCATCAAGCTTCGTTGTAAAAGGTTTGTCACCTCCAAACAAGGCAATCAGCCCATAGGGGTCTTGTGGAGCAAAGAAAGTATATTGCCATCCGTTTCCTTCACAGAAATCTCCAACAGTATGGATGGAACGTGCCGGATCGTAAGGAGTACGCCAAGAGCCGTCTTCCAGTTTCGGACGAATGAAATGGATAGAAGAATCAAAATAGTTCTTGTAATAATGAGCACGTTTTGAGAATGTTTCAGCATCTTCTGTCTTTCCCATCTTACGTGCCATAGCGGCAATTCCCCAGTCGTCCACTGCATACTCCATGGCTATGGAAGTAGCTTCATGAACTTTGTCGGCAGGGATATAGCCTTTTTTGACTACATAAGGTACTCCTTTCTGCTTTTCATAAGTAGCTGTAGCTATCATTGCTTGCAATGCTTCTTCCGCATCGAACCCGGTAAATCCTTTCAGATATGCATCGGCAATCACCGGCACGGAGCTATACCCCGGCATCTGATCGGTCTCTCCACTCATCAAAGGCCAGATAGGGAGTTTGTCCTGCTGACGATAGATGGAAATCATCGAATTGACTACATGGTCAACCATTTCAGGTTGAGTAATAGTCATCAAAGGATTTAATGCACGGTAGGTATCCCATAAAGAAAGAGTCGTATAGTTGGCTTTCTTCGGGTCTGTGTAAATCATGTCATTCATCCCTCTATACTCTCCATTCACATCGCAAAAAAGCGTAGGGGCAATCATAGTATGATAATGGGCGGTATAGAATACACGTTTGGAAGCCTCATCATCAGTCTCTACTGTCATCTTCTCCAGTTGCTTATTCCATCGGTCGGCACTCATATCCACCACCTTATCAAAATCCCAGTGAGTAAGTTCGGATTGCAGGTTCATCGCTGCGTTGTCACAGCTGACAGAAGAAAGGGCGACTTTTATCTTCACTTCCTTCACGTTACCAAAAGTGAGGACACTCTTCACCGATGCCACTTTCAGTTGGTCCCAAGGTTGCGGGTTATTATCATCATAGGCAGTAAACTGCTCTATCTTCTTATCACTTTTCAACACAAAATAAACTTTGCGGGAAGGACTCCAGCCTCTCACATAACGATAACCCTCTACTGTATAATCATCTACCTTACGGATATAGCTGTCGTAAGCATTCGATCCGTTTCCTTCACGTAAGTCGATTAATATGGAAGCCGGTTTTCCTTCAGGATAAGTATAACGATGGAAGCCTACACGATCTGTAGCTGTCAACTCGGCTTTGATATTGTAACGGTCGAGAAGCAAAGAGTAATATTCGGGACGGGCGATTTCATTCGCATGAGAATATCTGGAAGCATACCCATCACGTATATCATCCTGATTGCCTCTGGGAGTACGGATCTCATTCAATGGCATGATGAGAATATCACATAAGTCAGTACAGCCCGTACCGCTCAAATGGGTATGTGAAAAGCCAATTAAAATACTATCGGAATAATGATAACCCGAGCACCAGTCCCAACCTTTATGGATATTAGTAGGACCCAGCTGTACCATTCCATACGGAACACTCGTCCCAACAAAGACGTGTCCATGATAACCGGATCCGATATACGGATCGACGTACTGCAATAATCCTTCACTTTTTGAATAGTTCTGTTGCGCTACTCCATTTCCCGCTGCAAGCAAGACACAAGAAGTAAGTGCAAGTAGTTTAAATGCCTTCATTCGTATTTTTCTTTGGTATGATTGAAAATTATAGTTAGCGAATGATGCAAATATACTACCTATTTAGGAATTAACTAACTGTCGCTAGAGTTTACAAGAAAAATGGCAGGCAGGTTTACTCTTTTGGCAAGTTCCAACCAC
Source organism: Bacteroides ovatus (assembly GCF_001314995.1). NCBI lineage: Bacteria > Pseudomonadati > Bacteroidota > Bacteroidia > Bacteroidales > Bacteroidaceae > Bacteroides > Bacteroides ovatus. Next base: position 5,049,279 of record NZ_CP012938.1, on the reverse strand, counting down.
AGATTTACACGGTTTTCCACAGAAAAACTGCGTACCGTCTACTAAATAACATAATAAATGAATCTGTGGAAATCCGTGTTAATCTATGGCGAATCCTTTCCATAAATTCCCTTCGGGAAGAGGAGCTTCAAGCTCTATCAGTTCTTTTGAGACAGGATGTATGAACCGTACTCTCCGGGCATGCAGACAAATGCTCCCATCCGGATTGGAGCGTGGAGAGCCATATTTCAAATCTCCCTTGATAGGGCATCCCATTTTTGCCAGCTGACAACGAATCTGATGATGACGTCCGGTTTTTAAATCGACTTCGAGCAAATAGTAATTCTCCGAATGACCGATCAACCGGTAATGCAAGATCGCTTTCTTGCTGTTCGGCACTTCTTTGTCGTATGCATAACTTTTGTTCTGCTTTTCATTACGTACAAGAAAATGTACCAGTTCACCTTCCGGTTCTTGCGGAGCATTTTTCACAACCGCCCAATAAGTCTTTTTCACCTCACTGGTGCGAAACATTTCGTTGAGCCTTGTTAATGCCTTACTCGTTTTGGCAAAAATAACAAGACCGCTTACGGGGCGGTCCAGCCGGTGTGTCACACCGAGGAAAACATTTCCGGGTTTCTGATACTTCTCTTTCAGATACTGTTTCACAGTCTCCGAAAGCGGCGTATCCCCCGTCTTGTCTGCCTGGACAATCTCGGAAGCGGTCTTGTTGACTACAATGATATGGTTGTCTTCGTATACAACAGTCATTCTGTTCGATTACATATTCATACCACCATCTACCTGAATCACCTGACCTGACACATAAGAAGACATATCAGAAGCCAGGAAGGTAGCGATGTTTGCCACATCTTCAGGAGTACCACCACGACGCAAAGGAATTTTCTTTGCCCATTCAGCTCTTACTTCGTCAGAAAGAGCAGCTGTCATGTCTGTCAGGATGAATCCCGGAGCGATAGCGTTGGCACGGATGCCGCGAGAGCCCAACTCTTGTGCGATAGACTTAGCCAATGCAATCATACCTGCTTTGGAAGCAGCATAGTTAGCCTGTCCTGCATTTCCGTGAACACCTACAACAGAGGCCATATTGATAATGCTACCAGCTTTTTGACGCATCATGATAGGTGTACAAGCATGGATGAAGTTAAATGCAGACTTCAGGTTCACGTTGATTACCATATCCCATTGCTGTTCGCTCATGCGCATCATCAAACCGTCACGAGTGATACCGGCATTGTTTACCAATATATCGATCCGTCCGAAGTCCTTGTGGATTTCTTCAACGACCTTTGCAGTATCTTCAAAGTTAGCAGCGTTAGAAGCATAACCTTTGGCTTTCACGCCCATTGCTTCAAGTTCCTTTGCTGTATTTTCTGCATTTTCGTCAATGACAAGGTCAGTAAATGCGATGTTTGCACCTTCGGCAGCAAACTTAAGAGCGATAGCCTTACCAATACCGCGAGCAGCACCGGTCACAATGGCTGTTTTTCCGTCTAATAATCCCATACTAAAAGTTATTTAATTAAATTTCTGTTCTATGCAGTGCGCCAAACACAATGTTGGACACATATCTATTTCTCGTATCTTCATCCAGATGTGCACCTATATGGCCACGAATGTAAGGAACTTCAATTCCTTTCACACAATAATGTATCAAGTCGGCAGTCATCTCCACATCGTCAATATGGAAAACTCCTTTTGCCTGTCCTTCTAGAAGAACAGCTTTAAAGAGCTGGACTTCCTTTGCATCAAACTTCTTGCGAACTTTTTCCACCCGCCATATATCACGGAAGAAATAAGCACGCAATGTTCCGTTTCGATAGACCACTTCTTTTACCGCGTCCAACCGGGTATATATCATCTCCAACAATTTCTCGTCCGGTGAGATATTTTTCTCGGCCACCCGCTTCATCATATCCGACAGAATATCCAATTCCGATTCCACAACAGCCAAATAAATTTCATCCTTACTTTTAAAATAAGTATAGAGCGTTCGTCTACCTTTTTTAGAAGCAAGAGCGATATCATTCATAGTTGTGTTTTCTACTCCCATCTTCGCAAAAAGCTGACGGGCTACATCTACTAATTTGGCTTTTGTCTTGGATACGGTCATAGGTTACAAATTGCACATTGCTGAATATTTTGAGCAAAAGTAATTCTTTTCTTTAGACCATACAAGAAAATAGAGAGAATATTAACATTTGTATATTAATAGGTGCTAAGAAAAAGTTTCATCATTATTTCATTCATTCTCAACCAAATAAGAAAAAAGTGATGATTTATTCGAAAAATATTCGGCTAATTATTTGTTTGTTTCAAAAAAAGCCGTACCTTTGCACCCGTTAAACATCGCGGAGTGGAGCAGTTGGTAGCTCGTTGGGCTCATAACCCAAAGGTCATTCGTTCGAGTCGGATCTCCGCAACTAAAGATAAGAAGAATCGCAGAAATGCGGTTCTTCTTTTTTATGACGACTCTTCTTTACTGACTTTATTCACAACCTAATTTCAGTTATCAACAAGGATATCAACAAAGTTATCAACAGGTTAATTTGCTTATAATAAAGCAATTAACTATATAGATTCCTTTTCTATCAACAAGGCAGTATTTAGTTATTCACCATACAAAAGCCGGCTGATCCCTCATGAATCAGCCGGCTTTTATGTTCCTTCGAAAAAGGGTATCCTATTGATGTTTATAAAACTTCAGTATCTTTTTCGCATAACGTTTTCCTAATAACAGTTGTGCTTCCGTATTAAAATGAGGGTCTTTCTCATCTTTATACCATCCCAATCCTTTCGATGATACCCAATCGGAATAGGGAATAAATGAAGAAACTTTTTTAATCATCTGATTAAAGGGGACTGTACCTGCTTCTCTTTTCGTCCAGTTCCATTGAGAAATCTGTCCTACAACAACCGGTAGATTCGGCATGCCCAGATCTTCCCGCAAGTCTTTCACCAAAGAAATCAGTTTCTGTTTATACGCTTCCGGATTCGAACAATCGGCTTCTCCCTGATGCCAAAGGATTGCTTTCAAAACACCTCCCTGCTTCATTGCAATCCGAACCCGGGAAAGAGCTTCTTCATAATATCCGTCTTTACTCCCTTTTAGCCAGGAGTTGATGGATGAGCCTCCACGCGCATTTACTACCAGTCCGACAGGACGTTTCGTTTGTCGGGCCATCTCTTTAGCAAAGCCGTAAGCCGGTCCCAAACGCTGCATTGACAAATCTTTCCGAACTGTAGAATAACGATTGAGAGGATTTACTGCCGGTTCAAAATTCCCCTTATCATTCAATAGATACACATTTTGGAGGGTATCCATGACTTCCGGAGTTAATGTTGCACGCCCCGCCATGTTGGATTGTCCGATGCATACATACAAGTCAAAAGAAGACGGAACATTCTCCTTTACATTCCCGGCAAAAGCAAATAAAGATTGCAGGAGGAGAAAAGACAGTAAATAAATAGACCTAAGCATATTGACAGTGTTTATGATTAATAGTTTCTATAAATACGGATAGCGTTCAGAATAGGTTCTCCTTCTTTTTTATGAAAGTCAACACTCAATCCTTTTCCATCCTTCACCGTTACTACAAATTTCTTGATAACAGCACGGGCATATCCGTAATCACGAGCTATGTTGAAATCATCCAAAACAGTCGTTCCATTCATTGAAATTCCGAAGCTACGGTTTCCGGCAAACGTCTGTTCCGAGTCAGCTCCCAGATTATAAACCAACGCTTCCCGCTCTTTGTCCGACTCCAATTCTGCCCAGTACAAATATACGGAATATTCTCCATTCGGTACATCAGCTTTAAAAGATTTTATTCCAACACGTTGAGTCTGGAAGATTGGATTCATATCCGTTCCCAGAATGTCAATATCCGAACCAAGCATACTGCCGAATCCTGTTTTACGACGATAAGAAGTTCCGCCTACAAATCCCCAGCTACCGGGCTTATACTCCTGCTCGGGAATCCATGCTACATTTGCTGTACGGTCTTCAAAATATCTCGGAGAACCCAACATTACATTTATTTCCGTAAATGGAATTGCTTCGTCTTTCAACTGTGAGCCTACCAACTGGAACTGAATCCGGAGCATATCCCGCAATTTGCTATCACCAGCCACAGCAACCGCTTCCAGGAGATTCTCCCCACCAACGAACGGTACATCGAACAAAGCATAATTATCTTCCACCTTTTTCTTTCCCAGACTCTTGTTATTCACAAACAGCTCTACTTCTTCCGCATTAGAGAATACAGGGACGGATTGAATACATTCTTTCTGCGCCGTATTCACCACTCCCCCACGGCTTTTCCACTCCCGATTACCAATGACAAGTATCGGACGACGTGACAAGGCTGTCTTATAGAACCAATAAACATCTTTCTTCTCCCTGTTTAACCCGACAACGCCTTTATTGTTTACATGAGGAACAGCATCTACACGGGATTCGGAATAAAAATCATTCAGATTCCACAGACTGGAACCGGCTATAAACGGACGTTTCATCATTTCACGGAGATAATGTTTATGATACACCAAACCATATTCCTGTGAGAAGTCGAAACGTTCCGGCTGGTAGGAATGAAGTCCCGGATCTACTCCCGGTCCATATTCCGTAACCATCAGTACTTTTCCTTTGTATACCTTATGAGCACGATCAAGCAAACGTTGAAACTCATTAATATCCGGTTCATACCAGCCCTGATACAGGTTCCATCCCTGAATCATCGGGATTTCGGTCAGATGGGCGTCTTCGTAATATTGAGGCATATTATGATAAGCCATCATGGTATATCTTGAAGGATCTTCCTCGCGGATGGTCGCTTCCAAGGCACGGGCTACTTTTTCAGTAAAGCGGTAGTAATCTTCCAATTGCTTGCCTTCGGTATAAGGGCGACGCAGAAAAATCTCATTCATATACCCCCAAATCATAACAGAAGGACGGTTGAAATCCTGACGTACCATTTCTTTAGCCATCTCAACGGAGTTCTGCAAAAACTCTTCAGTTTCCGTAACAGCATTGACAACGGGGATTTCAACCGAAGTCACAATACCCAGTTTATCACACATTTCCATGATTACAGGATCTTGGGGATAATGTGACACACGCAGGAAGTTCCCTCCCATCTCTTTCAACAGTAGTACATCCTGTACATGCAACTCGTCGCGCAAGGCATTTCCTTTCTGAAAATAATCCTGATGCCGGGCAGTTCCGATTAGTTTACGTCCTTTGCCATTCAGGAAAAAGCCCTTTTCCGAATCAAATTTAAACCAGCGCAAGCCTAACGGATTCACCACTTCATCCAGCAAAGTACCCTTTTTCTTATCGAGAATACGCGTATATACCATATACCGATAAGGATCGTCTATATCCCACAAACGGGGCGAATCTATTTTTATCTTTTTAGAGATGTCTGTCTTTGTTTCACCGGATGCCAGCTTTATTTCCGCATGAGTCTTTTTCACTTCCTTACCATCCGCATCGCAGATTACATTTTCCACCCTGATTTCTGCAGGTTGGAGTGTATTATTCGTCAGTAATGTAGTAATTTCTACCGAGGCTGCGGAGTTGTTCACTTCGGGTGTACGGATATAAACTCCTGACGAAGCATAATCATTCGTTGCAATGTGCACCGGATTCATAAACTGCAGATAGACATCCCGGTAGATACCGCCAAAGAAAGTAAAATCGGCAGATAAGGGAGGAATATTCGGATTATAGACATTGTTCACATAAATGGTAAACAGGTTTTCCTGTCCATAACGCAAATGGGAAGTGATGTCAAAACAGAAACGGGTATACCCTCCTTTGTGTTCTCCCACGAACTGACCGTTCAGATAGAATCGTACTTCCTGATTGGCTCCTTCAAAATAGATCACTGCCTGACGTCCCTCCTGGCTTTTATCTACAAACAATTGTTTCCGGTACCAAGCCGGTCCCCGATAAAATCCCGGAGTTTCGTCGTCTGCATCTTTATTATTCCATGTATGAGGTATATTGACCGTCTCCCAAGAAGAGTCGTCACAGCCGGCCAGCTGCGCTTCAAACGGAGATCCTTTTGTAAATTTCCATCCGTCGTTGATTGTGTATACCACACGCTGTTGCGCCTGTGCCCATCCCACAATAAACAATAGAATAAAAATATAGAGAAACTTCTTCATAATCGATATATACTTATAATTAAAACTTTATTTTCACTTCTCTACCTGTGTAGACGCACTCTTTGCTATCAAGAGCTGCACCTTCAGGCAGATATAATTTCACATGCATTTTTATTTGTTCCGGCATACCGGGATAAGTTCCCTCACGCAGTCCAATAGTCAATGTCCGTTCCGAATCTTTCCATTGCATCGGCACTTTCGAACATACGCCCTCTTCATAGCGGTAGGAATCACCTTCATCCTCATACCATAAAAAAGCAGCATCCGCTCCTCCATAGATACGCAATTCCAGTTCACGATCGGGATATTCCATCGCATATTGTTTCACTTCTGCCAAAGGCAAGATAGAACCAGCCTTCACATAGAGCGGAAGTATGTCGAGGATATTTGTCTGCATTTGTTCTCTTCCTCCTTCAAAAGCTTCTCCGGTCCAGAAGTCATACCAATATTTACCGCTGTGTTCCGGCAGATAAATACAGATGTTCTTTTCTTCCGATTGCGGATGAAATACCGGACGCACCAATAAGGAAGTACCGAACATATAGGCATTATCAATATCAAATGTCCGGGTATCTGTTGTGAAATCCATTGCCAAACCTCTCAACATGGTATAATTATTGGCGGTTACCTGATGGGACATTGAGTAAATGTATGGCAACAGACGGTAGCGCAGATGGATATACTTCACTTGATTATCATAAGATAATGTCCCCTCTTCACCGAATTGCCAAATTTCACGCGGCACATTCGTACCGTGAGCACGGAAGATAGGAGTAAATGCGCTAAACTGGAACCAACGGGAATATAACTCTTTATAATCATTACTTTTCAGTCCGTCGGGATATTTTGCATCCCGTTCTGTGACAAAGAATCCTCCCGTATCGGAAGTCCAATACGGAATACCGGACATAGACAAATTTAAGCCGGCAACCAGTTGTTTGTGCATATTCTCCCATGAAGCCGAAACGTCACCCGACCATACGGCTGTACCATAATGCTGTTGCGAGGCAAAGGCGGAACGAGTTAGGATAAATATACGCTTCTGATCGCTCTCGGCGCGCAGGCGTTGATAGAAGTCCTTTAGCATTTCTAAAGAATAAGTGTTCAGATAACGGTGGAAGCTACCCAGATAAGTATTACCAGCTGATTTGGTCTTTTCTTCCTGCTTCAACTGTGTGAATCCATCCCGGAAAGATGGTTCCGTTGCATCCATCCACCAAGCATCCACACCCATATCATAGAGTCCTTTCTTGAGGTATTGCCAGAAAATATCCCTCGCGGCAGGATTGTAGGCATCAAAAACCTTATAACCTGCCCATGTAGGTTCACTAAACAATGCACCGATAGAATCCAAAGACTGATAGACAGCCGTTTCCGGTCCGAATCCGGGCCATACGGAAAGCATAAAATGAACATGGTCCTGTTGATGCAGTTCATCAATAACTTGACGGGGATGATTAAAGTTTGCCGGATGGAAGGTCAGGCTGTTCCAATGAGGTTTGTCTCCCCAATATTCCCAGTCCTGCACAATGTTATCCAACGGAATTCCCCGTTTACGGTATTCTTTAACGACTGCCTTCAATTCATCGAACGACTTATATCGTTCTTTGGACTGCCAGAAGCCATACACCCATTTTCCAAACATCGGCACGTCCCCCGTCAATTCCCGATAACCGGCAACGACTTCGTCCATATTCTTGCCATAGACAAAATAATAGTCGGAGGCATCACCTACTTCGGAAGTAAATGAGTAGCCCTCCTTCGTATCTTCAAACTTCGTAGAAGAATAATTATCCCATAAGACACCATATCCGTTGGTCGAAATAAGGAACGGATTGACAATATCCATATTGGCCTGTAACAGAAGTACGGATTTCCCCCGGTAGTTCATGATTCCATTCTGATACTGTCCCAGTCCGTAAATGGCCTCATCCTCGGTAGGAACAAAGCATTGAGTGACTTCGAGACATTGTTCACCTCCGGCAACCGAACGTTTGAAGTTCCGTGCCTTTCTATCCCCTTTCTCTTTTAGTAATAACTTACCTGTGGATGTTTCCTGAAAAATGAAAGCCGCATCTGCCTTATCAAAAACTACGGAAAGTTCACGGGTGCGAAAGAGCAGCTTCTGTCCCGTATCTTCCCATTTATAATCTTTGAAAGCCGGCTTTTCCGAATCAACCACCAATCTTTTTGTTACCAGCGTATCACCTTCGGGAAAAGACAGAATCCGCACGCACCCCGCCGACATAAACTCGACCCGATATTGAATACTGTCAGATACGAAAGCACATCCCCTGTCATCTTCATGGACCGGAGAGGAACATCCGAAGCAGGATAGTACAGATAAAACTAATAACCAATTATTTAAACTCTTCATCCATGCATTTATTTGACTGTGTAGATCGTATAGCCCAATGACAAATTACGGACTACGACATTTCCTTTTAAATAGAAAGTAGGCATATTGAATCCATTCACGATATTATCCTTATACAATTCTACTTTTGCGCTTTTCCATTCACCCGTGTTGTCGGTACGTATCCGGGACACAATTTTAAACGGTTCTTTCGGTTCACGCAGCGTAGACGAACGTATAAAAAGGGATTCATTTCCTTTGTCCAAATACTCAAAATAAAGATAGCCTACATAGTTATTCATTTGTAGTTTGGAAACCAGCTCTTTTGGCAAAGAAATAGAGAGGGTTTCTTCGGCACTGTAACCACCGGATTTTCGCTTTCCCTGAATCTTCATGTCCGACTCACGCAAACGCATCATCTCAACCGCCAAAGCGGATTTTGCCGTCTTGACATCATTTTCTATTTGTGACAACAAGCCTATTGCCACCGGATAACGTCCCTGGCTAATCAACAATGCTGCCTTATCGAGCGAACGTTGACAAGCGGATACGTCCATCTTCGTCTTTTCCAGGAAACGGGCTTCTTTTCGCAGCCGGAAAAGCATTAAAGGTAAGGTTAATCCACGCTCGTCCGCCTGTTCGTCTTTGAATTCCGCCGCATACTTTAAAGTCGTACGTAGTTCACGGTCACCGTTTTCAATGGTCGGCTCTATTTCGTGTCCTTCGGTATAGTCACTCCACGAAGCGATAAACATCATGTCCAGGCTGTCCTTCTCTGCCATACAGAACTTCCACATACTTTGATAAGTTTCTCCATTGTTACGTGGGATATAATAGAAGTGTCCACGTCCCCAGCCCGCACATCCCCGGTTATCCATTCCCGGCATGGCAAATCCCGACTTAATGGTATAAGCAGGATTGTTACTATGCCAAATTGAATCACGGAAAGGTTTCATAAACTCGATAACATCATCCTGAGTGGCGTAATTATCCCATTCGGCATGTGCCTGATCTCTTGTACGGACACGGGCAGGAAGCCATGCAGTCGGTATTTCTCCCACTTCTTTCCAGGTATCCATTTCATCGCTACGAGTGACGGGGATATATTTATCATTTTCCAGTTTTCCCCAATCTGCCCAACGGCGTAAAGCAACCGGTTGCTTCATTCCTTGCGGTAATTTCGCCAATGATAATACTTTCTTATATTCATCCACTTTCGCTCCGGGACCGAAATGATAAAAAACAGGCATTCCCTTCACCATAGGAGCTGTAGGACCGGTAAAGACGCTATCCACCAGATATTGGTAACATTTGGCCATGTATTCGGTCTTTGCCTCACGGGTATTGATTTCCGGATAAAGTTTAGTAATCCAGTCATAATACAACCAACCGTCGCACCAGTTTACGCCGATTTCAAAGTCATACTTTGCTGCCACTTTCTGCATCTCACGCAGCAAGATGTCATTTTCGTGAGGCTTGAATCCCCATTCGATAAAGAATCCATCTATCTTAGCCGCTTTTGCCGACAATATCTGATATTCGATATAATCGGGATCGAGATTGGACTGCATTCCGACTTGGGGATAAGCCACTGCCGCTATCTCATGCCGTCCTTCGCTGTCTATCAGATCGGCATTATAACACAGCGACTTCCTTCCGGTACTTGATTTTTCCGTATTGGCATACATCTCCCAACGCCCCAGCTTTCCGTCATGCTGCCGGGTATAGCGCACTCCGTGAAAGTCGGCATACACTTTCTTTCCATTCTGCGCCAAGGCCGGTAATGCGATAGATACCAATAAAAAAAGAAGAAGTTTCCTCATTGTTCCAAACTTAATTATTCAACTTATGTACTTAATCAATCTTCCACCATACTTAATCAGTCCTCACTCAACACGAAATCATGCTTTTCCGGATAACTGAAAAGATTGTCTATCATCCAACGGCCTTTATAAATCTTGGCTTCGTCCATTTTGAAAAGTTCTTCTCCCTTCTCATTTACAAGTCCTTCTGCCCACCACTCTTCAGTCGGTTTCAGCATCAGGATTCCGTCCGGTCCGTTGCAGATGCTTTTTATATCGGCTATGCTGTAAACTTTCTCGCAAGTAGGTTCGGTAGAGTCATTAGTCGTAGCGTCGGTAACTCCAGTCAAATCAAACTTATAGACAGCCGAAGCAGCAGTAAGCCATAATTTATCTTCTTCACCATATACCGGGAACAAATCATGCCCACCCGATTCATTGCTGAATGTATAAAGGGTAGTCTGATTTATTAACTTGGGATTACTCCGGTTGCCATCGTACTTAAAACGGAATAATGCAGTCACTCCCTCTTTTTTGGTAGCTGTAGCATAAAGATACGATCTTTTCTTATCCCAAACAACATTATGCGCATTACCCAACTTCACCGTATTAGCTTTTGCTCCCAATACCTTAACCGTGTCAACCACAAAGGTATTGATTTCACCGGATTTAGATTCTGCCGTCACGATATTTCCATCGGGCAATACCTCCGCAGAGTGGGGATTCTGTCCGCAATTTGCGTAGAACATTAATTTATGATCGGACAAACGGATTAAAGCCACAGCTCCGCCGGAGGCAGTCATCAAGATATAGCGTCTATTGAAAACCGGTTTTACTTCACTCGGATTGACAAACCAACCCTGCTGTGCAGCAGGAACACAGGCAGTATAAGGATCCCAACTCCAAATATTGCGGTGCGTCTCCGCATCTCTGATGACAATAGCCCGTCTGGATTGTTCCGCCAGTACATAAGCCTTTTCCGGAAGTTGAAAGATTTCATTTTTTACTACAGGAGCGGCATCATCATCGGAACATGCTCCCAAAGCTATATTAAATCCTAAAAGGATTGCAAATAAACTAAACTTCTTCATGGTCATAACTATTTTAATTCTAAATATTCAATTTGTCTATTTAAAGTTTCCGTCAATCTATTGAACCGATTTTATATCGTAATAATCGATCAATGAATGAACTGAAAGATTCAACTGCCGCATCTGCGACAGAAAAGATTCATAAGGTTCGTATTCGATGGAAACCACTCCTTTATTAGAAGCTTTTCCGTTAGAATCGTAACCATCATTATACTCAAAATGTACCCAGCCTACACAGTTTCGAGTTTCAAGCAAACGAAGACAGAAGTTCTGATAAAACTCACCTCTATTTTTTTGTGTATGCACCAACCAGCCACCTCCTTCAGTATTAGCATATCCAGTTCCCTGATAACTGGCAAATGGCAATTCATTGTCAAGATAGAAACCTATAAAATGCCGGTCACCGGCAAATAAAGCTGACTTCTCTTGTACGAGACGATCTATGTACGTAGCAAATGTGGGTTCAAAAAGAAGAACTAAGCGATTATATTTGTCATCATCAAACGCGTAGCCCAAATTCTTACTCATATCCCACATAAAGGTACGAAGCAGATACAGATTCTCTGCATAAGCAATCTTTTGCGTCTTAGGGGTCAACAAGTTACCACGTACTGCAGCAGGAAATACTTCAATACGGTTCGAGCCATACGAAATATAGTTTATATGATTGTCTGCTAACAGTTTGCCAGTCTCTTCACTCCATCGCGCCTCACTACCGTATCGAGTACCGAAAGCCTTCTTATGAGCAGTAGATTCTCCCGGACGAACATGCTGAATTCCATGAATGATAACAGCTCCATTATCCGGATCGAGCAAATAAGAACGGCCTCCACAATTAGCCACTCGGAAAAAGCCTTCTTTTCCAACCACAGATGAAGGTTGTAAACCGATTCGTCCTCCCCATGCAGTCCGGCTATAATCCGAAGAGGGAGTATACCAATTCATATTATCAATGGTACGTGTTTCCCTTGAATCTGCCGTTGTCCATGCCTGGAAAGTTCCGTTCTGCCACTTCCGGTATTCTACATTCATAAAAGTATATTCATCTTTTTCCAAAGGAGTATCTTCTCCTTCCGGTTTCAAAGGTTCTATTTCGTTGGAAGAGGAGGAACAGCTAAGCGTCAACTGCATCAGTCCGACCAAAGATAAAAAGAGGAAATATCTATATATTATATGTTTTCTCATATTACTTTCAGCTACTGCACATTATTACTTAACCATCGTATTTGTTATCAATCGCATCTTTCGTATACTCTATCTACTGTTCACCGGGATAGCTGTTAATAACTCTCGCGTCGGCTATTAATAGAAAAGTTATCCTCCACTAGGAGAGAACTTCCTTCCCCCTTGTTGCAAACTTCTTTTATCCTTATTATAAACTATAAACGCAAGCTTTGTTTTTATAATTGCAAGTTTTGTTTTTATAAACGCAACTTGCATTTATAAAAACGTAAGCTTCGTTTATAGTTTGTATCGGACAGAGAGAAACTTTACTCCCAATGAAAGGGAAGTTTAGTCTTAATAGAAAAGAAGTTTTCTATTAAGACTTCAGGCGGTAGGTAATACTACCCTGCTTACTTCTTCTTAGGGAATTTGATTTCAACAGTTGCTATCTGTTTGGTCGTATTATTATCCATCTTACCGGAGACATCAAGAACTTTCATGACACCATATCTTTCTCCACCAGCACTTGAATTACCACTAGTCTTAAATCCAATCACACTACCGACAAAGTTATCAATTGTCATATACACTTTCTGATCGGCACTTCCGGCCAAATATTCATTCTTAATAGAGGAACGAGAAGCCGTATCGTAATCAAAGCCTGCCGGGAATAACACAAATTTTGTCATATTCTTAGCCGGCAGATTGCTCAAGGACTTTCCGCCCGATCCTTTATACAGACTATTCTTGCTATCTACATTCTCCATCGAATAGAAACGGAAAGAAAGAACACTATTAGCAGAATTTATAAAGAACTTTATATCAACATTCTTAGCGCTTTCCACACTGGAAATAGCTTCATCTACCGAATACGTTTTCATATCATTCAACGAAATCAGAGCGAACGGTTCGGCATTGGCCAATACATGACTGCCAACCTTAAGTTGGACAACTTCCATATTCACATAGGTCTTTACGATCCCTATAACTTCCTTGCCTTCCCGACCATCAGAAACAACCACCTTGAGTTGAGATGTTTCTTCTGTCAATTGCACCTTAGGGGTATAATCAAAATTCTTGTTATCGCCCACTATCTGCTCATGGAAAATTTCTGTACTTACTCCATTCTCCACCCGGAAGATAGCTACCTGTTTTACACCGCGAACGGATTCGATGTGCATCGGAACTTCCGTATCTACTCCTTCATCAGTAGTAATTAGCTCTTTACCCAAGGTCAATACAGGAACCGGAACTGTCTTATATGACACCTGCAAAGTAGAAATTGTGATATTACCATAGATATCTTCCGCTTTCACTTTAAAACCCTTATCGCCTTCTTTATATTCTATCAGTTCATCGTGCTCATACGTTTTGTCGCCATTCAGCACATCTCCGCCTTTCGGTGTTTGTCCGTCGGCAGAGACTAAGAATCTTTCTACTTTCTTCAAACCAGCTTCCGAAACAATTTTAAAAGTGGTACGAGGCATTACCGGATTTTCATCCATCTCATCATATACAATCTCTTCCGGATCGAATGTAATGACAGGACGTGCCATTACATCGGTAACAGCAATTGGTAAAGTCCCACTCGTAACATGATTCAGTTTATCCGTAGCTTCAATGATAAAAGCTTCATAATTTGCATTGTACTCCAAGTTTTCAGACAAGCTGTAAGAGTTGGGGTTAAAAAAGTCGGTTACAGTTTTATATTCTGTCACTCCCTCTACCGTCTGCAATTTCATTGTCACGCTCTGAAGCCCTGCCTGTGATTTAATAACAGCCACTACCGGCAGATTGTCTACTTTATTCAAATCAACGTCCAGCTGCTCCATAGGAAAATTAATCACAGGAGCTGCTGCATTAGGATCCAGTCCATCATTATCGTCGCCACAGGCAGCAAAGCCCAAGCAAAGTCCTAATATTAATAAGGTATATATTTTACGAATCATAATTAGTTCTCTTTTTAATTAACTGTGGTTATTTGGAATATTTGCAATAGTTCTCAAATATATGAATCACACCGTTTGTCGGCAGAATATTGCTAGTCTTAGCTTGCCGTTGCGGAGATTTTCCGTTGCTTCCGGTCTGATTTACCAGAATCTTACCTACTGCAGCCTGCCATGGATTTTTCCATACAGACATTGTCATCAATCCAGTCTCACCTTTCAGCATAGTCAAGACGAACATCGGTTCTACCTGCAATTGCCCATAAGAACTATATTCTCCATCTACAATATGATAAAGCAACATATTCTTCACCTTTTCTTTATCACAATCTGTAATGGAAGCTACGCCTGCAAATTCATTCTCCCGATAAAGCTGCATACCGGCATTATTCAAAGCCAGAAAAGTATATTTATTATCAGTCTGGGTATAATAGTCCTTCAAACCTGTATACTCGATAGCTGCTATCAACTCCGAGAACATATCTTTGTGATCCTGAAAATATTCCCATGCTGTCACTTTTACATACGGATCATCCACCGAAGGCTCATAATCATAGTTCTTTTGCAAGTCCAGGTCACAACCGGTCAATGCCAAAATTGTCCAACAAAAGAAAAGAGTCTTATATAATATTGTCTTTTTCATTGCTTCTACCTTTTTAGTTGTTAGTATTACCATAATACGTATTCTGCACAATCTTCGGATTTTCCAAAATATGTGAATAATGGATCGGGAAAAGTTCATTGCCGTCCTGCTCCATACCGTTAATAGGTTTCATCACTTCCTTCCACTTTCCGGTACGCAACAAATCAAACCAACGGCGTCCTTCACCGGCTAACTCCACCTGACGTTCACGCAAGATATAATTGACTACCTCTTCTTCTGAAGCAAAATCATTTTCAGTCAGTGTATTCAATCCGGCACGGTCACGTACAGTTTTTACTAAATCCAAAGCTTCCCCCCATTTTCCCTGATGAGCACGAGCTTCAGCTTGCAACAACATCATATCTGTGTAACGATAGATTGGATAGGCTACTTCGCATGTCTTATTCAAAGAGTTACTGATGTCACCTGCCATATATTTACGCAATTCATTTCCATTTTGGTAATTCTTCACTGTATAATCTTTACGTAAATCACCTTTCATATCCTTTTCATCAAAGATACTCATAAACTTATCAGATATGACTGCCGCACGATTCCCTGAACCGGAAAACCATTGATACATATAACTGTAACCATTCGTGCCGACTTCATCCATATTGAAATGAACAAGAAAAATAAACTCTCTGGAGTTATACTCATCATTTTCCGGTGTATCATCGGAAGGTTTATTAGTCAGCTCTTCCGTAAACATAGTATGCCAAGTAGCAATGCTAGGTTCGAAGTCTACAAAACGACCGCCTTTTTTGGAAGCAATAGTTGCCATCTTATCGATGGTCTGGTCAGCCAGATTATATTCTTTAGTCCACATATAAGCATCCGCCATGATGGCCCATACGCCACAGATAGAAATGCGTTTACGTTCGTAATTCTTGTTACGGTTTATCAGTCCTTCCGCTTTCTTCAGGTCCGGAAGAATGACATGTTCCAAAATGTAGTTTTTATCCGTACGCTCTTTGTAGATGGCCTCCGAATACTTTTCAGTAGGTTCTATAAACAAAGGTACGTCTCCCCAAACACGGATAGCATAGAAGTAGGCCAAAGCACGCAATGCATAAGCTTGTCCGAGATAGTCATTTCGGTCTGCCACATCAGGCATACTGATATTAGGAATATATTTAATAGCCAGATTTGCTTGGTTAATCATCTGATACAGAGTCGTCCACTTTGCACATTTCTCATCCGTAGACATCAGGTTGTTGATAACACGTGCCTGATCGGCCATTACCGGTGCTCCGGGAGCTACATTATCCGAACGGAACTCACCCCAATAGAAATAGTTCTCCCGTAAAGTGGAACGTAACAATCCATAGATTTCATTTATACCTGCCTTAGCGTCACGGGCAGTCTGCCACATGTCACCTGCCGGAATTTCACTTACCGGTTCCTCATTCAGAAAGTCTGAACAGCTATTCAATGATAGAGCCAGGCATACAGCTCCAACAAAATATTTTATATTCTTCATACGATATCTTCAATTAAAAGTTTGCAGAAAAACCAATACCATATTCTCTCTTTCTCGGATAACGGTAAGAGTCTTTACCTACCTGCAGAGGATTGTTGGTAGAGAATTCAGGATCGAATCCCGAATAGTTGGTCCATGTCAAAGCGTTGTTTACAAAAGCGTAGATATTTATATTCTTCAACATCAGCTTCTTTATCCAGTTTTCAGGAAGATCGTATGCTACACGTATGTTCTGTAAACGAATAAATGAAGCATCTTCCAGATAGAACGAGTTACCCATACGGGCATTGTTGTAATCATCATTATACGGACGCGGATAGATTGCCTGGTCACCCGGATGCAACCACATATTATGGATGACTTCCGGTGAAGGAGTAGTTCCGGTGTATTTGAACATATTACGATTATGTTCGGCTGCATTATAAATCTGTCCTCCCAATGAATAATAGAATCCTAAGTATAAACTCAAATTCTTCCAAGTCACCGTTGTATTCAAACCACCAGTTACATCAGGCATGGCATTACCGATCACCATACGGTCATTATCATCAATCACACCATCACGGGCTCCTTCCGGTTCTTCCCAGTTGTAATCTCCACCACGGAACGGTTTGCCGTTCGGCAACGTCTTCTGACGAATATTACCTGTATATTCTTTTCCATCCAACAAATATTTGTACTGAAATACACCATTCTCAAACACCGGAGTCAGTTGTTCCCATTTATCAGTGAAAGCATTCGATTCGTCGTATGCAAAGACACCGGCGCTTTTAAATCCGTAGAAGTCACCCACACGGCCACCTTCCTGCATCCACCAGATATCACCTTCCATATATGCCTTACCTTCAGACAGCTTCTCAATACGGTTGATGTTTCTGGAGATATTGAAAGAAGCATTCCACTTCCAGTCCTTCGTGCGGATAATATCACCGGTAACAGCTATTTCAAAGCCTCGGTTACTCATTTCACCGACATTGGTTTTCATATATGCAAAACCAGATTCTTTAGGCAATTGGTAGTTTGCCAGCAAACCGTCTGTATATTTATCGTAATAATCGGCAGTGACTGTCAAACGGCTATTCCAGAAATTCAAGTCCAGACCAAGGTTGAATTGTTTAGTTTCCTCCCATTTCAGATTGTCTTTACCGATACGAGTCGGAATAACGCCACCCACTCCGTCATAAATAGAATTCGGAGAATAAGAGTAGATATAGTCGTAATTGCCGATTGCTTCGTTACCCGTGATACCGAAACTTGCACGGATCTTACCATCTTCGAGAAACTTTTTCGAAAATTTCATGAATTTCTCATCCGAGAAGCGCCATCCCACAGATACGGAAGGGAAATTACCCCATTTGTTCTCTTTGGCAAAACGAGAAGAACCGTCACGACGCATAATGGCATTGAGCAAATATCTTCCTTTATAATCATAAGTCACACGGGCAAAAATGGAAGCCATAGAGTGATTGCTTAATGTGGAGCCTGTAGATGACAAATCTAGGTTTGCGGCAAAAGCATTCATTGTATAGATAAAATCTGTAGACGAGTTTATCCCCACAAATGTTTCGTTTTCATAACGCCACTGCTGTGCACTAACACCTACCATGGCCGTAAAATTATGATCTTTTATTTTGCGTGCATAAGTAAGGATGTCTTCATTCATCCAGTTCCAGTTCAGGTAATTATAAGAATAACCTTTATTCTGTTTCTGCCATTCATCGGTGATAAGACTCGGTTCGAGTTTTTTGCGTTTATCCAGATAGAAGTTGGCATTAATATTAGCTCTAAACTTCAAATACTTGTTGAATTTGATTTCAAAGAACTGGAAGAAGTTAGCCTTATAAGAATCAGTAAAGTCGGTGGTATAATTGACCTGCGCAATAGGGTTCTTCTGACCGTTAAACACTCCGACCAAAGAGCCATCCGGATAATAAGTATTGAAATAAGGACGACGAGTCAACACTGCGCTCAATAAAGTACCTTCATTCAGACCTTTCTTTTTAGAATAAGTCAAAGAAATACGGCTACCCATATTCATCCAGTCTGTCGGTGAATAATCGGAGTTGATACGAGTATTTAATCTCTGGAAACCTGTATTGGAAATAATACCTTTCTCATTATAATAACCGGTATTGATGAAATATTTCAGTTTCTTTGTACCACCACCTACACTGATATCCACCTGATCTTTTTGTGCAGTGCTTGTAATCATGTCCAGATAATCGTTATCCACATTAAAGAAAGAGTTCAACGGATCATTCAGTATATCACTACTTTCATCCGGATT
The DNA here is from genome assembly GCF_001314995.1 of Bacteroides ovatus. Taxonomy (NCBI): domain Bacteria; kingdom Pseudomonadati; phylum Bacteroidota; class Bacteroidia; order Bacteroidales; family Bacteroidaceae; genus Bacteroides; species Bacteroides ovatus. The sequence goes on along the minus strand of NZ_CP012938.1, from coordinate 5,030,333 downwards.
ACCTCCGCCGTATGTTTCAAAATACTCTTTACGATACTGGTCGTACAACAAACGTTCTTTACGGTTTGCTTGTGGAACCTTGTGAGACAATGTACCCCACGAGTGATTATACTTGATATCAATACGGGCTTTACCTTCCTGCCCACTTTTGGTAGTGATAATAATCACACCGTTCGCCGAACGGGAACCGTAGATAGCTGCAGAAGCGGCATCCTTCAAAATCTCCATAGAAGTAATATCATTGGTATTGATACCATCGATACTTTCCAAAGGAACACCATCTACAATATAAAGAGGAGTCACACCTTCGGCAGAGAACGTGGAAGTACCACGAATTTTGATAGAAGAAGATTCACCGGGCTGTCCGGAACCGGACACCACCTGTACACCGGCAGTAGTACCTTGCAGTGCTTCAAAAACATTAGTAGCCATTTTTTGCTCAATGGCCTCGCTTGAGATGGAAGTAATAGCTCCTGTTACATCACGCTTTTTCATCGTACCGTAACCCACTACCACTACTTCGTCCAATAACTTAGAGTTCTCTTCAAGCGTAATATTCATTGTTTTATCTTTCACTACCACATCTTTAGGGGTATATCCCATGAATGATACAGTCAAAGTAACTCCCTTCTTCGAAACATTCAATGAGAAATTACCATCTAAATCTGTAATTGTTCCATTAGATGTTCCCTTTTCCATCACATTGGCGCCAGGCAAAGGAAATCCTGTTTTATCCACAATAACTCCCTTCACTGCAAACCCGCCTTGAGCATAAGCCGGATTGACAAGGAAAAAGAGACTCAAGGAAATCAAAAGGAACGACTGAAGCAACCGCACTTTTGTCCTACTCTGCAAATTTTTCATAACTAGAATAAAATTAAATTGGTTAATTATCAAGGTTTTACTCACTACTTAATTAATTGGGAAAAATATATTGATTCTCTCCAATAAAATGCTATCTTTTATTTACTACATGGATATTTGTCTTTCATAATACTACACAATAATTATTATATTAGAATAAAGATTACACAGTACCCGGTCTACCAAATGAAAGTGTGTGCGGACACACCTAACCAAAGAAAACTCAAGTACAAGCTGGCATTATCCAACGCCACAAAAGTATCGCATTTGAATATATTGCACCCTATCGAATTGTTCGTTTTATCTAGTCTAAAAATCCAGATGACTTATTTTAATCACTTCACAGAGGGTTCGGAGGAGGTATTATGAGCTTTTCGGTATTGCGTAGGAGCAATATCAAAAAGTTCTTTAAAACATTTATTGAAGTATTGAGGATTTCCAAATCCTAACCGGTAAGCAATATCCGATATATTCATTTCCGGAGAATTCTGCAGAAAATATGCCGCTTTTTTCAGACGCAGATTCATGATAAAATTATTTGGCGTACTTCCCGTGATACCTTTTATCTTCTGGAATAAGACAGTACGTCCCACCCCCATCTCACGTGAGAAGACATCTACACTGAATTCGGGATTTTCCATATTATCTTCCACTACCTGCGTCGCTTGTTCGATAAACCTCTGATCGAGTTCATTCGTTGCAATCTTCTCCGCTTTGCTATCCAGCTGATGGGCATATTTATTCTGTAAAAGTCTGCGGGTATTAATCAGATTATTGCATTGCATCACCAGCCGCCGCATATTAAACGGCTTCACCACATAAATATCCGCTCCAATTCTCAATCCTTCCAACTCACGTTCGGGCGCACTAAGGGCAGTCAGAAGAACGACAGGGATATGACAAGTTTCAATATTGTTCTTAATTTTGGCACACAATTCCGTTCCGGGCATTCCGGGCATCATAATATCCGAAATAACCAGATCAGGCTGCATCATTTTTACTTTTTCATACCCTTCCTCACCATCACTTGCAGTTTCAACCGTGTACAATGGAGAAAAGATATCTACAAGGATATTTCTGATTTCTTCATTATCATCAATAACCAACAGCTTGCAGTCAGTAGTCCCACTCTCACTTTGAGCCGTCTGTACCTCCTTAACCAATAGTTCTTTATCTTCCGAATAATAAATATATTCCTTATCCTGCTCCGGTTCAATCCGGGAAACAGAAGAATCAAAGTGAGCATCTCCTTTCTTCAGAGTGACCTTAAAGCATGAACCTTTCCCCAACTGGCTTTCTACAGTTATATCTCCCTGATGAGCTTTCACAATTCCCTGACTTAAAGCCAGCCCGATACCCGTTCCTCCATACTGTCCGATATTCTCGGCCTGATAGAACCGCTCGAATATCTTCACGTAATCTTCCTCGGATATTCCTGCCCCATTGTCTGAAACGGAAAACATACATTCATCCGCTCCATCAGCCAATTCCATACTGATACTTCCACCGTCTGAAGTATATTTAAAAGCATTCGACAGCAGGTTATTAACCACTTTCTGCAATTGCATACGATCTCCCCACACGAGGCATTGCTCACAGTCAGCATGCAAAACAAACGAAATATTCCTGTTAGCTGCCAATTCTTTGAACAATACATAATGCTCTTTGAGTAAAGAATATAAATCAAATTGAGAAACTTTCAGTTTCAAAAGTCCCTGCTCCTGTTTCCGGAAATCAAGCAACTCCGTTATCAATGATTTCAGGTTACCGGCATTTTTATGTATATTCAGTAATTTCGAATAAGCATACGTAGACAACTTACCGGAATTCAACAACAGATCAACCTGCCCCAGGATAAGGGTAATAGGGGTTCTGATTTCATGTGAGATATTAGTGAAGAAACGCAGTTTGGATTGGTTCATTTCTTCAATATATTGTTTCTCACGAAGTTCAAAATCCAATGATGTTTTCAAGAACAGCCGAATTCTATATTCTCTCACCACAAAGAATAGAATCGTCAGAATCACACACACATAAATAGTATAAGCCCACCAGGTGGCATAAAAAGGTGGCGTGATCGTTATATGAAGAGATCTGATTACTTCCGGAAAGTTCTTCAGTCTGATCTCAAAAACATAATCGCCCGGAGATATATTTGTATAGGTAATATCATTCCCCAAACGATTCTCACTCCATTCGTCATTAGAACCTATCAACCGGTATTCTACCTCACCACCGCCAATATGCAGAAAGTTGTCTGTCGAGAAACCGATAGAAAACACATTCTGCAAATAATTCAATTTAATCCGGTCGGTATAGGCAAAGGACTTATTTAGGATGCCGGTTTGATCGCCTGTGGTAATCTCTTTATTATTGACATACAAATGCGCCAACTCCAAATCATATATTTTCGGAGGATAGGACAAACTACTTTCACGAATGGCAACCAGTCCGGTAGCTCCTCCCATATAAATATCATGATTGCGGGATACATGCATGGATTTCCTATTAACAAGAGTCAGCGGAAATCCTGTTTTAGAATTGAAGTTTATCACTTTCCCGTCTTTCTGTTCTAACACAGACAATCCATGTCCGGTACCAATCAATAAATTCCCGGAAGGAGTTTCGCCCAACACTCTGATATTTTCTCCCGATAATACGCTTTCAGGAGTATGCAAACGAAACAATCGCTCTTTCTTATCCAACAAGAAAAGCCCGTTGCCATGTGTTCCGACCCAAATGTTTCCCTTTCGATCCTCATAGATGACATTGACCAGCTCTTTTTGAGATCTGACCTGCTTCTTCAGACTTATCCTATACGTTTCAAACCATCCTTTATCAATCACATAAGCTACACAACCATCATCGGAAGCAAACCATAGCCGGTTTTTCGAATCAAGCAACAAAGTGTTATAATTATGTGTAAACAACTCCTTTTGATGAAACAACACTTCAGTTTTTAAGGTCTGTTTATCCAGACTAACAACTGCAGATGTTGTACCTACATACAATTTACGAGGAGTGTCGGCCAAGGCAAACAGAGCTTCTCCCACACTTTCCTCTCCGAGCGGTTCGAGGTCATATATATCATTCCGATAGTTATCAAGATGAAAACAGTTGACCCTGTTTGTAAAGTCAGCGGCAATCCACAAGCAGTTATTAGCCTCATCAAAAACGACATCTTTCAGATAATCCGTACTAAAATGATATCCGGTATGCGCATTAAAATGCTTGAATGTTCCTTGTTCCGGTTGATATAAATCCAGTCCTCCACCTTCTGTGCAAATCCATATATTTCCGGATTTATCTTCTGCCATAGCACCCACCACCGGAAAAGACAATCCGGTATCCGAAGCATGATAATGTACAAAATGTTGATATTCCGGTGAGAAGAAATTCACGCCGCCCCAATAAGTCCCCACCCAGACAGTTCCTTGTTTGTCCGTATAAAGAGAAGTCACCGAACGATTGGACATAGCCCCCACCCGGTTAGGATCCGCCTGATAATGAAATATTTTCCCGGTAGCCACCTCAATCTTACTCAATCCGCTTCTGTAACCTACCCATATATTCCCTTCCAAATCCTGACATAGCGCTCTTGCCATATCATCCCGGACCGTGTAAACACTCTTGTTGTTATAATCATAATGATGTATGACTGCACCTTGAGGTGAAAAACAGAAAACACCATGATCCTGCGAACCAACCCAAATATTCTGATCGTTACTTTTTATCAGTTTCATCACCTTGATTCCGGGCAAATAAAGCGACATCAATCCACAAGTATCCACACGCATCACCCCGCCATCTTTCAAAGCAACCCAAAGATTTCCTTCCGAACCTTCTACCATTGTCGGCCCGGTGTCCGGCAAATGTACCTCCGCATACATTGGCTTCACGGAACGGGTATTCTTATCATACAAGAAGAGTTTTCCCCCTTCTGCAATCCACACTCCCAACTTTCCTTTGGCAAGAGTGGAAGGAGAAGACACCGGAAGAATATAATATTTCTCCGTTTCAAGGTCGAACTGGAAAAGTCCGGTAGAAGTCAAGAGAAAAAGACTCCCCTGGCCGTCCTCCACCATCTGGGTGACATATAGATTACCATAACTGATGGAATCGTTATGAAAATGATTAAAGACTTTAATATGATTGCCATCGAAACAATTCAGACCATCCAGTGTGGCAATCCATATACGCGACTTCTCATCCTGACAAATATCGCTCACCGTTATTTGCGACAATCCATCCTCCACACCCAATGTTCTGAACTTATATTCCTGTGATTGAAGAGGAGATATAAATCCTAAAAGAGATAACAGAATAAGAAAATGGATCTTAGATAGTTTTTGTCCGCGCATATCAAGAATGATGGTTTATAGCACATTATCTTCGCCACAAAAGTAACAGTTTTTATGATATTCCCAAAATCAGAGCCAAATAACTAATAGATATGGACTTCATCCTATTCATTCTTCCCGCCCGAACGAACGATACTCCAACGGAGTAAGTCCCGTACGTTTCTTGAAGAAAGAGAAAAAATATTCGGTTGACTGGAAACCTAGAAAAAAAGAAATCTCTTTTACTGACTGGGAAGTTCCCACCAGCATTTGTTTAGCTTTACGAAGTTTCAATTCCTGGAAATATTTAGCCGGAGCATAACCTGTATACTCCTTAAAAACACGTCGAAACCATGAATAACTAATATTGAGTCGCATAGCCAACTCTTCCGGGTCCACATTGCCGGAAACATTTTCATTCATAATGATTTTTGCCTGTTCGATCTTCTGATCCACATCACTCATCTCGAAAACCTTATTTTTGGAGACGGAAAGAATCATCCCTATCATGTGGAGCACAATCCCGGAAAGATATTGTTGCGCGGAAATCTTATCCGCTTCGGCTACGGCAAGAGCACGGGAGAATAATGAGACTAACTCTTCATTAAGGCCTATTTCCAGTATTTGCTGTTCCTGCGACAAAAAAGCATCATCAACAATGGCGTCTATCATAGGCCCCTCGAAACCGATATAATATTCCCTCCAACCAGTCTGCCGCAACGGGCGATAAGTATGCCATTGTCCGGGAAACAATACCATCAACCGACCTTTACAAACTTGCTTTTCAGAGGTAGAATCAGATGAAAACAAACCACGCCCCTTGGTGATATATACCAATTGATACTCACGAAGCACTCTTCCTTTTTCTGCATTAAAGAAGTAACCGGAAGGATGCTCTTTCAACGGATAAGGTGAATCGGGAGGAATGGATTGATAACCGACAGTATTTACCCATAGCCCGAATTTACGGTCCATGTCATTTACAATCAGATATTTAAATTCTAATCCCAAACTATTATCCTCGATCATACCGATGTGTTTTCATGTAATTGAGTTGGACAAAAATAGGAATTATTTTCAGAAAACACACGCAAGGGTATAAAAAAACATCCGGTTGTAGTAAGGAAACACCACAAATTGCACGGATTAACACAGAATCTTGATATAGAAAATCAATAATTCAAGATTGAATCTGTGCTAATCCGTGTAATCTGTGGTGAAAAGAACTTCCGCAAAAACTAACTTTAGAAAGCTTTGCGATATAGAGCTTCGATATCTGCTACCGAAGTAGGACGAGGATTACCGCCTGTACAAACATCATTGAAAGCAGCTACAGCCAGTGCAGGAATATCTTCTTCCTTCACATTGATTTCATGTAATTTTTGCGGTATATTGATACTGGCAGAAAGTGCTTTCACTGCCTCAACAGCCGCTTTTACTCCCTCGGCTTCACTCATTCCGGTAGTGTCCACTCCCATTGCTTTCGCAATATGGATATATTTCGGAGCTGCCGGAGATTCAGCATTGTATTCCATCACATACGGCAACAATAAGGCATTGGCTACCCCATGAGGAGTATCATAGAATGCACCTAACGGATGCGCCATCGAGTGAACAATTCCTAAACCGACATTCGAGAATCCCATACCGGCAATATATTGTGCCTGTGACATTGCTTCGCGGGCTGCCACATCTTTACCATTATCCACAGCTGCTTTCAAGTTTTGAGCAATCATTTCAATGGCTTTCAATTCGAACATATCGCTCATAACCCAGGCACCCGGAGTGATATAACTTTCGATGGCATGAGTCAAAGCATCCATACCGGTAGCTGCAGTCAATCCTTTTGGCATTGAGTACATCAGTTCAGGGTCTACGATAGCTACGGCAGGAATGTCGTTCGGATCTACGCAAACCATTTTCTTGCGGGCATCTTCATCAATAATCACATAATTGATCGTTACCTCGGCAGCTGTTCCGGCAGTAGTAGGCAGCGCGAAAGTAGGCACCGCTTTGTGTTTGGTATCGGCTACCCCTTCCAGAGATTTCACGTCTGCAAAATCCGGATTGTTCACAACAATACCGATTCCCTTGGCAGTATCAATGGAAGAACCGCCGCCCAAAGCAACGATAAAATCGGCTCCGGAAGCTTTGTATGCCGCCACACCGTTTTGTACATTTGCAATCGTAGGGTTCGCTTTTACATCACTATAAAGTTCGTAAGGAATCTGATTTTCATCAAATACTTTAATGATTTCGGCAGCCACCCCAAACTTGATAAGATCTTTATCCGTTACAAAAAAGGCTTTCTTAAAGCCACGTCTGGCTGCTTCCACAGCAATGACACTACGGCATCCGGCACCGAAGTAAGAAGTTTCGTTTAAAATAATGCGATTCATAATTGTGCTATTTGTTGTTTTATTTAGGAAGATTGAAAGCAACTGACATTTCTTTCATCTGTTCCTGACTCATACCATCCGGTTCGAAGCCCATATTTTTAGCTGCGATATAAATCAGAGCCGACTTATTGAGTACATCAATCTGATCGAATGCCTGCATCGCATCGCAATCCACTGCAAATACACCATGTTTCTCCCACATCACCACATCGTAATCCTGCAATTCTTTGATGGTAGCTTCAGCCAATTCCACCGAGCTAGGTAATTTATAAGGAATGATACCCAAACCACGCGGGCAGAATGCCTTTGTTTCAGGAATCATACTCCACAACAGATTGGTAGCCACATCTTTTTCCAGAAATTTCGGACAATGTGTCATGGCAATCAGTTCAATCGGGTGTGTGTGTACAGATGCTTTATAAGGAGAGTTTTTGCTCAACAGGTCATTGTGTACGCTCAAGTGAGAAGGCAATTCCGATGTCGGGGCTACGGCTTCATCCGCAATAATCACATAGCTGGCACAGTCATCCAGAATACGGATTACCGAACCATTTTCCATCGGCCAGCGGGCTAAATCACGCATGCGTTTATTAGTTCCCTTGCAGTAGAAATAGCAGCCTTTCAGATAAGGAAGAGTCACACCGATAGACTTTACTTCGCTGATCGGCTTCATCTGACGGATTTCATCGTCTACAAACTCTGTGATATTAACAGTTATATTACCACCATTACGTTCAGCCCATCCTTTCTGCCACAAGTATCCGGCAACTTCTGCTACCTTGTTTACTTCTTTGGCAAGTGCCGGACGATTCTCTAAAATTGATTTCATTATATATATATTTTAATTAGGCACGGATTACACGGATTTTGCCGCAAGTTATAAAAAAACTGCATAACCCGTGTAATCCGTTCTTGATTTTTTTAAAACAAATTTGGGAACACTAAAGAGAAGATAAGGACGATCAGACCAGCTATCAGCACAGTTATGGTCTTGTTTGATACCCCTTTCCATTCTTTCAGAATTATTCCCCAAACATTACTAAAGGTTACGTTCAATGCCATCAGAATACACCAGGAGAAAGCCAGTAACACCGGGCTTTCGGTGAGGAAGCTCTTACCCATTTCCAATCCGAAAAACTGCATATACCATAGTACACCAGCCAACGCACAGAACACTAGATTATTGCCCCATACTTTTCCTTTAGCATAGTCACCCATCGATTTATTAGCTACATTCTGTTGCAAACAGTAAGCTGCATTTGTCAGGAAGCCTCCAAGCGTAACCAGAAAGATAACCGGAAGACCGGCATAAAGTCCTTCCACTCCACCAGCCAAAGCGGCTTCTTTGATAGGTGTTCCTGCATCCAGTCCCAAAGCAAAGCAGGCACTCATGACACCAGCCAAAAGTGCAACCAGTAACCCTTTTGTCAATGCAAAGTCTTTTACGGCAGCACGTTTTTCTTCTTCACTCATGTTTTGCGCACGCAAGCTACCGGCATACCCGATAATAGCAATACCTGCCAACGTGATGCAAACACCCAACAAAAGAATCAGCCCGTTACCTTCAAACAAGTTTGTACCGGCAAAAAGAGCCGGAAGAAGGGTACCGAAACCGGCACAAGTACCCAGTGAGATACTCTGTCCGAGCGCAACACCCAAATAGCGCATGGAAAGTCCGAAAGTCAATCCTCCTACTCCCCACAATATACCATAAAAGATGCTCATTCCAGCACCTCCTGCTCCCCACAAGTCGAACAAACTGCTCTCTTGGGGTACACCCAGTAGTGAACCCAGGAACGGGAACACTAACCAGGCAAATACACCTTGTATTAACCAGAAGCTTTCCCAGCTCCATTCTTTTACCTTTTTGATAGGTACATAAGAACTGGACTGGCAAAAGCTACCGATGGCTATAATCAATAAGCCGATTAAGATTTCCATAACTTATCGTTTAGAAGTTACTTCGGCTTCGTACTTTTCTATTTCTGCGATGAAATCTTCACCAACAGGAACATTGTTCTTCAAGCAGAACATATCCCAAACTGCATTCCAAGGAAGAGCCTTTTCTTCTTCAAGCAAAGCCAGACGTTGGAATCCCTGTCCGTTTGCTTCGTATTCACGCAACTTGGCAATCGGTTCGAGCAGAGCACGAGTCATACATTTCTGTGCAGCACGGCTACCGATTACGTATGCACCAATACGGTTGATAGATGCATCGAAATAGTCAAGACCATAATGTACACGATCCAGAGCACCGCAACGAACGATTTCGCTGAACAGTTCCATAGTCGGGTCATCCATGATAGTTACGTGGTCTGAATCCCAACGAACCGGACGGCTTACGTGCAACATCAATTCAGGAACATAAAGCAATAATGAAGATACTTTATCAGCTACACTTTCTGTCGGATGGAAGTGACCGGTATCCAAAGTAATCATCTTATTGCGAGAAGCACCGTAACCGATATAGAAGTCGTTAGAACCTACCGTGTAGCTTTCCAGGCCGATACCGAACACCTTAGATTCGATACAATCTTTCATATTCTTATATTCGGTAGCGAAAATCTGATCCAAAGAATCTTTCAACAACGCACGATATTTCATTCGGTTTACAGTGATATCCTTGCTTCCGTCATGCACCCAAAGGTTCATGATACATGGATCGCCCTGTGCCTTACCCATTTCTTCTGCAACTGCACGACAACGTTTGGTATGTTCAATCCAGAACTGACGGATACCTTCATCAGGATTAGAAAGTGACAAGTCACCTGATTTCGGATGAGAGAAAGAAGTAGAGTTGAAGTCAAGTTTCATGTTATGTTCTTTACCCCATTCTATCCAACTCTTGAAATGTTCCGGTTCCACTTGGTCACGGTCTACCACCTTACCTTGGAAATCTCCATAGATTTCATGCAAGTTCAAACGATGAGTCCCCGGGATATAAGAAGCAGCTTTCAAGATGTCAGCACGCAGTTCATCAATGTTACGAGCTTTGCCCGGATAATTACCGGTTGCCTGGATACCTCCGGTCAATGAACCGGCCTGTACTTCAAATCCTGCAACGTCATCAGCCTGCCAGCAGTGAAGTGACAGATGAAAATCCTGCATAGTTTTCAATACTTTTTCGGTGTCTACACCTACTGCTGCATAACGTTCCACAGCAATTTCATACGCTTTCTGAATCAGTTCTTCTTTTTTCATGATATTCTATTAGTTTTAAAAATGATTATTCTGTCGATCGTTCTATTTATTTCCGAACGCAATTTTTAAAATGGATATAAGCCGCGTCCCAAACTTCCGTATCTTGCGGCTGATAAGTTTTCAACGGGATAGAGCGGTTGATTAACTGGCGCATACCGGCAACATCCGTTGCTTCACCTGCTGCCATTGCCTGAATCATCACATTACCGATGGCTGTTGCTTCAGATGGACCGGCTACCACAGGAATTCCTATCGCATTGGCAGTAAACTGGTTCAGCAAATCATTCCGGCTACCTCCGCCAATCACGTGCAATGTTTCAATCGGACGGGGAGAAAGTGAACGCAAATTCTCCAACACCTGGCGATAACGCAAAGCCAAACTTTCAAAGATGCAACGCACTACTTGTCCGCGTTTCTCGGGAACCGACTGTCCGGTAGCCCGGCAATATTCTGTAATAGCTTTTTCCATGTCCGCAGGATTCGCGAAACAGTCATCATCCGGATTAATCAGACTACGGAACGGTTCACAAGCATCCGCCTCACTGATTAATTCAGGATAACTTGTATCTCCCCAATTCAGACGGCAACGTTCCAGCAACCACATTCCACAGATATTCTTCAATAGACGGATAGTTCCTTCCACACCACCTTCATTGGTAAAGTTCAACGCTTCCGTTTCAGCATTAATCACCGGAGCATCCGTTTCAACTCCCATCAGTGACCAGGTTCCGCTACTCAAATAAGCAAAGTTGCGATCCAATGCCGGAACGGCAGCAACAGCAGAACCGGTATCATGGCCGGCTACCGCAATCACAGGAATTGCACCCAGTCCGGTTATCTTTTGCACTTCTTCCGTCAATACTCCCACCTTTTCACCCGGGAATACAAAACGGCCGAAATTCTTCTCACTCAATCCTACCGCTTTCAGCAACTCCGGCTCCAAACGTCGTGTCTGTGCATTCACCAGCTGGGCTGTCGAAGCAATCGTATATTCCGTCACCATCTCTCCGGTAAGCATATAACTCAACGCATCCGGCATAAACAGAATTTTATCTGCCGCCTCCAACGCACTGTCGTGATTGCGACGTAAAGTATCTAATTGGAAAAGTGAATTAAAATTCATAATCTGAATACCCGTTTTACCATACACTTTGCTACGGGAAATACGGGAGAAAAGAGCCTCCGGTGCTCCTACTGTATGCGGGTCACGATATGCATAAGGCTGGCGAAGCAAGTTACCGTCTTTTCCGACACATACAAAATCCACTCCCCAGGTATCGATACCGATAGAAGCAATGGACTCTCCACGGTGAGCAACCAACTTCAACCCGTCAAGAATATGACGATATAATGCATAAATATCCCAATAGAAATGTCCACCTACTTCAACCAGGTGGTTAGGAAAGCGATTAATCTCTTCCAGATTTAATCCGCCTTCAATGAAAGTTCCTAAGATTGTACGGCCGCTCGTTGCGCCCAGGTCGACTGCAAAAAAGTTTTGTTTCATGGTATTCTGTCTATATATTTAAGGTATCCATTTACCTACATGGCAAAGATAGGCGATTCCCTCCTCCTTTTCCTTATGTATTTTGATTGAAAGGGTATACATTTTGACACAAAAGACAAAAGACACAATACAATTGCAAATATAAACAGATTCACATTTTCCCTACACCTCTGTATAGGTACTAATAAACGGTATAAAGCCATCTTTGCTAAATGGATTTATACCGTTTACAATATATAAAATACCTATTTTATGATGAAATGATTAAGATCTACTTTCTTTTTACTATAATATGAGTTGTTACACGACGTTGTCCATAGTGGTTAAAGACTCCATTATCAGTAGGATAATTGACAACATCTGTTTTTGCCGCTCCTTTCCCCTTCACATACATAGTAGTAGATCCACCACCATCCATATTAAGTGCATATTGAGGATTGAAATGCTTTTTGAGGAATAAGGTTACTTCTTTTGCGCTCATACCTTCCGCCTTACCAGCCCAGCGCCCATCAATAGTGACTAACAACAAATCTTTATCCTCTGTCACAGCAACCACCGTACGAGGATGACGTACTCCTTGATGTCTGCGATAATCTTCATAGTCAAAAGACTCCAATTGTTCCATAGTATAATTACCAACAAAAGTTTCACCTAACGGATTGTAATCGTCAATCAGTGTGGGGGCACTAGCTAACAAATACTTTGCAGAATGTTGTTTATATGTATCAATTGCAGCCTTTCCATTTCTGCCGCCATATATAATTCCAATATCAGATTTTCCATCCGAATAAAGCGCACCATCATGTTTCCAGTATCGTAAATGTCCCTCCGGTAGTGTCACTTCAGAGATATTAGTTCCATTGATACGAATATAAATAGCTTCCTGTTCATACCCACCATTAATACCACCAATAGCCCCACGTACTTGTGCTGTAGTTGAAAGAGAATCTCCATTATTATATGTAAATTCAACTTTGTACTTATTGGAAAGTAAATCAATTTCCAGCACATTTACAATCTGTTGAGCCTTACTCACATCGTCATACCGTTCATAGTTATAATAAATAAAACCATCATCGATAGAATCAATTTTCCATTCATCTTGGACATTCTTCTGTAGAGTCGGAACTTTTACAACGGAAGGGTTGTCCGGTTCGTCCGGTTCATTTGGTGTTACCGGCTCTGTAACATCCGGTGTTTTGGGGTCATCATTGATCCCATCACTTCCACAAGCGACAACTAGACAAAAAAATACGGATAAAAAAGCAATTGTTAACTTCGTAAACTTCATAATATAATTTTTTAAATAAACATATAGATTCCCTATTCGTATCATTACTTATCATTAAAAGATTTCAATAATGGAGTTACGCCTGAAAGATCCCATATATCTGTAGACCAACCTATTTTCTTAGCAGCATCTACACTATTTTCCGTAGTAATACCATGGCAAATTGCAGTTTTATTGTTACCCCAATCATAAGTTCCGGCAGTATTAGCATCGGCCCCCGTCATACCTTTGTTGGGTCCCCATGCGATAATCATATCTTTTTTCGCATAACAATCCGTAGCCTTCGTATAGGTATTTGACTGCCATCCAATAACACGTCCTGATACAGGTTCACCATCAATCTGTTCATTCCAAGCGATACAACCTTTTATTGTAGGATTATTGCCATTAAGTCCTCCGGCAATACCACCTGCATTTCCTGTACTATAAAGAGTTCCTGTCGCAAAACAGTTTTCAACAACTACAGCATTCCTTGGTTCAGCAACAATACCACCGGCACGAGAAGCCCCGATTACTTTTACATCTGCATAACAATTCCGTACAGTACCTTTAGCAAAAATGCCACCAATACCACCCACTTGCTGTATGCCACTTACAGTACCAGACACATATACATTTTCAATCAAACACTCCAAAGCATTTGTTCCCAAATAACCGGCAACAATACCCGTACAAGAAGAACCATATCCAATAACTTCCGCATTTTCAAAGCGCACATTACGACATGAACCATTCATTACCCCAAAGAAACTGGCGTACCGAGAACTGATCTCACAATGTAAATTTCTAATCGTATGTCCCTTACCATCAAAATGAATCTTTATATCAAAACGGTCAACAGGCTCACCCGTATTCAGCGGTTTCCAGTCAATGCCAGTCATATCAACATCATTCGTCATTTCGAAATAATAAGTTTTATCAAGTTCTACAACAGACATCATGTTCCTCATATGATTCCTATTGCTAATCAAATAAGGATTATCAACCGTTCCATCACCACCGTCAAATAAAGAAGAAGCTGCAACATAGATCACAGTAGACACTGTACCTTCGCCTTCATGATCATACTGTCCATTTCCAACCGGATGATTCACTACGCCTTTACCTGATGTCCATAGCGTGGAAGAACTTCCGTCAGCCAAACAAACCGCATTCTTCATCCCCAATGTTTTGGCAATAAAAGCTGCCTCCTCAAGTGTTGCACCATCAGCATTTCCCGTTATAGCACCATCAATAGTAAGCAGCATCATTTTTCCCTGAGCAGTTATCCCAATCACAGACCGAGCCATACGTTGTGTATAAATAGCATCTTGAGGAAACGAACACACTTTCCCTTCCATAAGTAACATTGGACCTGATGCTAAAGCTGATTCATATTCATCTTCCACATCCGTATAATCTGAAAACGTACAAGACTTCACATCTACAGAACCTTCCGCATCAATAGCAATCACTCCGTTCACTTTACTGGCAGATTCGATCGTAGACGCAACCTTCACCACCTTATCCACCATAGTAAATGTAGACGGATTTCCGGAAATAGAATAACTGCCATTGATAGCAAACAATGCTTTTTTATCTTTAGCAATCATACTAGTTTTGGCAGGAGTATCACATACAGCAACTCTGGTAGAAAACATAGTCGTCGGATATACCACATAAGAAACGCTTTGGGTAGTCCCCCACATGCTCGCTTGTGCCGTACAAACAGCTGCCCCGTTACCTAAATCCGTTTTTTCCCAAGATGCTCTCATAAGAGCCAATGAATCCACATCCCATTTAATTTCTTGGTTGAAATCTTTTTTCAACATTTCGCTATAATCTGAATTATCTCCAGAGTCACTACAACTATAGACTAACGCCAATAGAAAAGACATATATAAATATTTCATTTTCATTATTTTCTCCATTTAAAATTAAAAAATAAGTCCATCATTCCAACCCGGGTTCTGCGTTAATGCTCCATTTGTTAAAACACGATCCTTTGTTGGTATCGGGTACAAGTAATCCTTGTCCTCATTCCATACTCTTTTGATACTTTGATGAATAATCAAATTACCACTTGTCTCATGATCCAAGCTAAGTTCACCACCTATCTCAAACTGATCTACACAAGAAGAGTTTCCTTTATCAGTACTCAAATACAGATAAACATCATTCGTTCCATCACCGTCCAAATCATATTCACCCGGACCGGGAAAATAAATACCAAGAAATGGTTTTTCAAATATTTTACCTTCCTTCCAACGCATGATATCATAATATCTAAAGCCTTCCATTACCAGTTCTATAGCGCGTTCACGTCTAATTTCAAGGATAATCCCCTGATTATCGTCACTTTCCACGTGCGGATACCACTCCTTCAAATAAGGGTCCGGATTAGCATTTGCTGTTGCCATTAATAAATTCGGCATATTTACACGAGCCCTTAGCTTATTAATTGTTTTATTCAAATCATCCTGAGTCAATGTCCCCAATTCTGCTTTTGCTTCCGCACAATTCAAATAAACTTCGGCTGTACGAAACAATGGCAAATCAGATTCAGAAGACATATCATATTTAACTCCACAATCGTACTTCTTCAGATGATACCCTAATTTTGCCAACTTAAAGTTTGGCAGATATTTTTTCCCGTCATCACGTACATATCCTGCTGCACGAATCGTTTGTGTCAGACGCGGATCACGGTTTTTCATCTCTTCCACAAATCCAATAGTCTCATAATTACTCTTATCTGTAAAACGAGAACCATCTTTCATCAGATAAGAATTAACAAAACGCTTTGTCACACCTGAATTTGCCTCACCAGGAGAATTGCAAAATGCCTGTACAATATTAGTCAATCCCAAAGCTGCATTGTAATCTTTCGCCAGGATTATTTCCGTGGGTTCAGCATTCAAAGAGCCAAATAAATTGAAATAAGGGGTAGAACCTGCCGTATAAACTGTATAACCACTCTCATTGATAAAGATATCCGATGCGGATGCACATTCACGAAGATACTTTTCCCAATCATTCAAACCATGATACTTTCGAAATGTACCTTCAAACAAACAAATTCTGGATTTTAAAGCCAAAGCAGTCCAACGAGTCACCCGGTATACATCTTTTTGTTTTCTCAAATTATCAATCGCGAAATCAATGTCCTCCAATACTTTCCCCATTACAAACTCACGAGAATCTCTAGGTTTACTCAAAGCTTCCGTATCAGCACTTCCAATCACATAATCATACCATGGCACATCTCCAAAACGCCTCACCTTTACAAAATAAAAATAAGCTCTAAAAAAACGTGCCAAACCTTCATAATGATTCCGTACTTCCTCATTCTGGCAACGATAAATGTTCTCCAGGCAGAAATTAATATCACGAAGGGCTCCCCAACCCCAACCATCGAAATTAGAATCTGTTTCAGGTATAGTGCGTTGCCCGCTAATCGCTTTTTCCAAGATAGGCTGAATAATTACATCACCGTAATCTTTAAACACTCCTGTACCCGAAATACAAGCGACATAGAAATTGTTTGAATACAATTCTAACTCGTTTTCTGTTGTAAAGAATGTTTCCGGTGTAATTTTATCTTCCGGAAATTTATCCAAAATACTTTCACAAGAAATCATTGCCATCAGAGGCAAGAGCATCCATATTTTATATTTTATACTACTCATATTATCCTAGTTTTTATTTTCCATTAAAAAGTCACATCAATTCCAAATGAATAGGTCTTACTCATTGGATAAGAAGTCACGTTCGTATGACCACTTTTCCAGCTCGTAGAAGCCCCAGCATGTTCCGGATCAATATAATTACTATGTAAAGGGCTGAATGTAAAAAGATTCTCTCCACTAAAATAAACCCTGACACGTTCCATATGCAAAGCCTTTAGCCAAGTACGTGGCAAAGAGTAACCGACTGTTACATTTTTAAGACGGCAATAAGCCACATTTTGCAAATAGCGAGTATTAGGTTTAGACAACTCACGTGGATTAACATCCAATGCCACATAGCCTCTCGGACGTGGGAAATAAGCATCCGGATTATCTTCTGACCAAACATCTGTCAAGAAATCCTTCGGAATAAAAGTACAATAAGGACGGGCATAGGGACCCCAGAACAGACTAGTTTCACCATTGGGATACCAATGTTGGCGACCGACGCCTTGCAACAAAGCAGAAAAATCAATTCCATTCCAATCTGCAGCTAATCTGACAGAATATGTATATCTTGGTAAAGAATTTCCAATCACTTTCTGATCCTTCACATCGTTTGCCGATAAAGTAGGAGAAATAATATTATCGCCATCCAAGTCCACATATTTCACATCCCCCGCATGGAGACCTTGAGATTTTACAGAAATATTCAATATATTATTTACGTAACTCTGATTTACCGGATAGTTTTCAGCTTCTTCATCAGTTTTGAAGAGACCATCAACAACATATCCCCAAATCTCTCCCAGTTGTTGTCCTTCATATGGAGTGCCCAATGTTTTGTTATCATTGTTATACTTTGTCACTTTAGTCGTATTATCAGCCAAGCCTAGTACGACAGAATAATGGAACGCTTTTCCCTTTAGATTAAAAGAATCATTCCAACTAATCGATGCTTCCCAACCTTTCGTACGTAAGTTAGCAGCATTTGTTTTTGGAGAAGAAGCACCATATACATTCGGAAGATCCTTGGAAGCCATCAACATATCTTTCGTATCACGTACATATATATCAGCCGTCATATTCAAACGATTATTCAATAGTCCGAGATCCAAACCGATATTTTTTGTAACAACCGTTTCCCAAGTGAAATCAGAAGCATTCGGAGCAGAGATACTAGCACCTGACGCTTTATTTTTATCACCAAAAGCATAAGAAATTGTACCACCAGAAGATATAGTCTGCAAATAGTCATAATATCCGACTTGTTGGTTTCCTAATGCTCCCAAAGAAAAGCGTAATTTCAAATTACTAATTTGTTTACGTAATGGTGCAAAGAACTTTTCTTCATTAATTCTCCACCCGGCAGAAACTGAAGGAAAAAAGCCATAGCGATGTCCCCGGGCAAACCGTGAACTACCATCATAGCGTCCGCTAAATTCAAATAAATATCTATTTTTATAGTCATAATTCAAACGATAAAAAAGACCGAAAAGAGCATATCTATTTTTACCACCCGCAATACTCATTTCATCACCATTAGCTAAATTAAAATCAGTTAAATCTTCGGACAATAAATCATTACGTTGTATTTTGATGTCTTTAAAAAATTTAGTTTCATAATTGACACCGGCAGTTGCACTTACATGGTGCACATCGGCAAATGTATTTGTATAATTTCCATAAATATTGTATGAATGAAACCAATCATGATTAGAACGTTCATAAAGAGTATTAAGGCCATAACCATCTGTTTTCCAAAGAACTTCTCCGGGTACACGTGAATATGGATAATTAGCACTACGATTCATTGCCGTATATTCATGTTGAGCAAACGAATAATTAGCCGTCACCGTTACATTCTTAACAGGTGTCATTACCGCCTCAAAGGTGGTATTAAAAAAGTAATTAGTATCCTCATTCTTGTGTTTACCGTATTCAAGAATTGCACTAAGATCATTAGCAGGGCGATATCCTCCTGTAATAACTGTTGCATTCCCCATATATGTACCATCCGGATTGATTGGAACAATAGAAGCTAAGGCATGCTTACTTATCGCATCAAAAAGATTGTTAATAGCACCTGGCCCCGGAAATGGATAAGAATCCTTTTTGTATGACGTATTATTACTTATCTTCAACCATGGAGCAATCTCAATACTTACCTTGGAACGGAAATTGTATTTAGTGAAACTATCCATATTTTTCCGAATAACTCCTTTCTGATCATAATAAGCACCGGAAAGGAAATAGTGCACTTTCTTATTGCCACCACTGACACTAATATTGTGTTCCCATGTAGGACGAGACTCATCCATGAAGTAGTTATACCAATCAAAGTTACCATAATATTTATATTCACCATCTTTGATAACCACCCACGGTCGTTCCGGATTTTCCGTTTTATCATTACGCCGGATCCACATTTCATAATAATCTTCATCATTATAATTCGTATAGTTAGAACCTTGATAGGTAGAATAAAACATATCATTGATAGCCGCCGAATAATAACCGCGAGTCTCAAAATCTCTGGAAACTGTAGGTGAGCCAAAGCTATAACGTCCGTTATAAGAAACACGTGTTTTATCATCATTACCAGATTTTGTTGTAACCAAAATTACTCCATAAGCTGCACGAGCCCCATATACAGCAGCAGAAGAAGCATCTTTCAATACACTAATAGACTCCACATCATTGGGATTCACTGCATCGATAGTACCTTCTACACCATCAACTAATATCAAAGGCGTGGCACTACTACTGATAGAATTGATACCACGAATATTTATGCTACCACCCTGTCCCGGACGACCGTTAGAAACAGTAACATTCATATTAGGAACAGCTCCTTGAAGTAGTTTAGACAAATTATCGGCCGAACGTCCGATTACTTGTTTATCGTCAACCACAGCAACAGCACCCGTCAAATTGATTTTTTTCTGTGTACCATATCCCACAACAACTACTTCTTCCAAAACCTTGGTATCCTCTTCCAATGTAATAATCAAAGTTTTACCATCCTCAACTTTTACCTGTTGGTCTTTATAACCAATATATGAGATATTCAACACATTAAGCTTTCCTTCTTCTCCGTTTAAAGAAAAATTTCCGTTTACATCACTCACCGTTCCTCTATTGCTTCCTTTCAGAGCAATTGTAACACCAATCAACGGTTCACCGTTCGTATCAACGACCTTACCTGTAATCTTCTTCAAATTTCCATCAGGCGCAAATCTTTTACTAGACAAAATTATGCTTTTATCAAGCACTGAATAAACAACGTCACTTCCCTTAAAAACCTCATCTAGAATTTTAAAAATATTCTGTTTATTGACATTAATAGAGACACGTTTATGTACATTAACCTGCTGACTGTTAAAGAAGAATACAAAGTCAGTCCGCGATTCTATTATTTTCAAGACGGTTTCAATCGTTTGATTATTGACTTTCAAGTCAAGGATCGCATTTTGCGCATAAGTATTTGTCGCACGAATGCATCCTATCGAAACACATAGCATAATAATTAATAATCTCATAGGCAATGGAATTCCTTTTAAAGTTGCTTTCAGTAGCCTTTTAATCCCAAGAATTTGGATACTACAATGTTTTTGCATAAATTTGTTGTGATTTAAATTAAAAATAAAGTTAACTACACTTGTCGGCAAACAAGTAAGGCTAAATGATTTTTTATATGGGAAGAATAGTGCTATATTTTTCCCATATTTTTTGTTTAAGGAGGGAGTGTTTTCATAGTTCTTTTTTGTTTAATAAATTTCTATTATTGTTTTCTCTTTCACAACACCGTTGTCCAATGCCGATTCAAGATATCTGTATCTCACCCCTGAAGCTATTTTGAAGTGTTCCAAGATCTTATCCAGACGTTGATTAATAAAAGTACCTGTAAAGCAATATTTCTTTAATAATGGATTAACAATACGGAACTCTACGTCAAAACGCTTGCTCAAAGTTCTTAAAGCATCTTCAAGAGGAGTATCTCGATAAATGATCCTTCCACTTTTCCAAGCAATATCAGATTCAACAAAAGTAGTTGTACACAAAAGTTTCTCATCCAATAAATTATAAATCACCTTCTGTCCGGGTTGCATACTATAAGTAACCTCCCTGCCTTTCTGCTGACAATGGAATTTTACTCTACCTGTCACCAAAGTAGCAGCTACAAACTTATCATCCGGATAAGCATCCACGTTAAATTCAGTACCTAAAACCTCTAATTCAATCCCCTTTCCTACATCGACTAAGAATTTCCGTCCATTATCCTTTTGTACTGAAAAATAAGCTTCTCCGAGCAATTCAACCTTTCGATATTCTCCTTCAAAAGACACTGGATATTTTAGATAAGAAGCAGAATTCAGCCATACCCAAGTACCATCCGGTAACTCCACTTTTGTCATCATCCCCGGATTAGACCGAATTTCGACATAACGATCATAATTTTTATCTTGATTAAATACAAAATAGAAGAAAGATAAGAATAAAGGAATAAATAACACAGCTGCTGCTCTTATCCCCCATTCCCACCAGTTTATTTTCTTCCTTTTTGACAATCTCTTATCCAGCTTCACCAATGCCTGTTTAGGATCTATCTGCTTCACGGTATCTATTATATCTGTTACGTGGTGTATGTAACAAATCTGTTTAGCTATTTTTCTGTTCTCTTCAGAGAGGGAAATCCAATTTTCTACCTCTTCTTTTTCTTTCTCTCCTAGTGTACCGGAAAAATAAAGGAGTAAAAGAGCCTCATCTATATTTTCATGTAATTCCATCATCTTTTATGTTCATTTTATTAAGAAGACGGAATACTTCAATTAGCCCCTAAACAAAAATGCAACTTTTTTAATTAAAAGCTGCATTTTTATTTTAAGACTCAAAAACGAATCGGCTATCCTTAGAGAAAATAAGGGAATATGATTGTAATCAACGGTAAATAGTCTTTTAGTTCTACACGTAAAAGTCTCAATGCTTGCTGGATACGATACTCCACTAATTTTATGGAAACGTTTAATTCTTTCGCAATCTCTTTATATGTTTTATCTTGATAACGGCTCATCTCAAAAGTTATACGATAGGAGTCCGGCAATCGCATCACGGCCTTTTCTATTTTCGCCATCAATTCCTCCACTACATAAAAATCAGGATCTTCAAAACTTGTCTGCATTTCTTTAGCAAACATATGCTCATAACAACGTCTTTTTGTCTGATTCTTACTTATTAAATCCAAGCATCTGTTTCTGACCGCCATAAACAAATAACTTCGCAAAGAAGTTTCTATGATCTGGAATTCTCTGTTTTCCCATAGCCATGTCATGATATCCAAAACAACTTCTTCAGCATCTTCTATAGGAATATAGTACTTCCCGAAGGCACATAGTATGGAATAATACTTCAAAAATAAAGTATCAAAAGCCTTTCTATCTCCTTTTCTAAAAAGAGAATAAAGCTCAATATCTTCATCTATCATACGATTTGTCTCCTTATTCACTTTACAAATTTATATATTTAAAAATCCCTAAACAAACAATTGCATCTTTTTTAATAGACAATAAAAAAAGTCAGCACAAAATGAAGCAATAAAGAAACAACTTTGTTACATATACCCACATATATCCTGATTATATCACTATCCCTTTCTAAAGTATTTTCACTTTTATGCAAAAAAACTTTGGTTTTATGCATCTTTTCTCCAAAATAATGCATACTTTTGCGCCATTCTTAGAATAATTATACAATGAAGAAGAAAGCAAATCGGTTAGACGCCATCAAAATGATTATCTCAAGCAAGGAGGTCGGTTCGCAGGAAGAACTGCTGCAAGAGCTGAACCGCGAAGGCTTCGAACTGACACAGGCCACCCTTTCCCGCGACTTGAAACAATTGAAAGTAGCCAAGGCTGCCAGTATGAATGGAAAGTACGTATATGTACTGCCGAACAACATTATGTATAAACGTTCTACCGACCAGAGTGCCGGTGAAATGTTACGCAACAACGGATTTATCTCTTTGCAGTTTTCCGGTAACATCGCCGTTATCCGCACCCGTCCCGGTTATGCCAGCAGCATGGCTTATGACATCGACAACAATGAATTCAGTGAAATTCTGGGAACCATTGCCGGTGACGATACGATCATGTTGGTGTTGCGTGAAGGAGTTGCAACCAGTAAAATACGTCAGCTTTTGTCACTCATCATTCCCAATATCGAATAATTATACCTATTATTATATAATAAAGAAATGGACACTCAACAAATAGATGTTATGGTAGCCGACGCCTCACATGAGGTTTACGTTGACACTATTTTGGAAACTATCAGAAATGCTGCCGCCGTACGAGGAACAGGAATTGCGGAACGCACACACGAATACGTAGCGACAAAGATGAAAGAAGGTAAGGCGATTATTGCTCTTTGTGGTGACACTTTCGCCGGATTCACCTATATAGAATCATGGGGAAACAAACAATACGTGGCTACTTCCGGTCTGATCGTTCATCCCGATTTCCGTGGATTAGGACTGGCCAAACGTATCAAACAAGCTTCTTTCCAACTGGCACGTCTCCGATGGCCGAAAGCTAAAATATTCAGTCTGACCTCTGGTGCAGCCGTCATGAAGATGAATACCGAACTGGGTTATGTGCCTGTCACCTTCAACGAACTGACAGACGACGAAGCTTTCTGGAAAGGATGCGAAGGATGTATCAACCATGATATCCTGGTAGCGAAAAACCGCAAGTTCTGCATCTGTACAGCCATGCTATACGATCCGACAGAGCCGCGGAACATCAAAAAAGAACAAGAAAGAAATAACATTTAAAAGATACAGCACTATGGAAGAAAAGAAGAAAAAAGTAGTGGTGGCATTCAGCGGCGGACTGGACACATCGTTCACCGTCATGTACCTCGCCAAAGAAAAAGGTTACGAAGTATATGCAGCTTGTGCCAATACGGGTGGTTTCAGTGAAGAACAACTGAAAACAAACGAAGAAAATGCTTATAAACTGGGAGCTACGAAATATGTAACAATAGACGTTACCCAGGAATACTACGAAAAGAGCCTGAAATACATGGTTTTCGGAAATGTGCTGCGTAATGGTACTTATCCTATTTCGGTTAGTTCCGAACGTATTTTCCAGGCATTGGCTATCGCACGCTATGCTAACGAAATTGGTGCAGACGCCATTGCACATGGTTCTACCGGCGCAGGTAACGACCAGATTCGTTTCGATATGACTTTCCTCGTACTGGCTCCCAATGTGGAAATCATCACATTAACCCGTGATATGGCATTGAGCCGTCAGGAAGAAATCGACTATCTGAACAAGCATGGTTTCAGTGCAGACTTCACCAAACTGAAATACTCTTATAACGTAGGCTTATGGGGTACTTCTATCTGTGGTGGCGAAATCCTCGACTCCGCGCAAGGACTCCCGGAAACAGCTTACCTCAAGCACGTTGAAAAAGAAGGTAGCGAACAGCTCCGCCTGACTTTCGAAAAAGGGGAACTGAAAGCTGTCAACGACGAGAAGTTTGACGACCCGATCAAAGCCATCCAGAAAGTGGAAGAGATTGGCGCAGCATACGGTATCGGCCGTGATATGCACGTAGGCGATACAATTATCGGTATCAAAGGCCGTGTAGGATTCGAAGCAGCCGCCCCGATGTTGATTATCGGCGCTCACCGTTTCCTTGAGAAATATACATTAAGCAAATGGCAACAATATTGGAAGGATCAAGTAGCTAACTGGTACGGTATGTTCCTCCACGAAAGTCAATACCTGGAGCCGGTGATGCGTGACATCGAAGCCATGTTGCAGGAAAGCCAGCGCAACGTAAACGGTACAGCTATCCTCGAGCTTCGCCCTCTTTCCTTCTCTACCGTAGGTGTAGAATCGGAAGATGATCTGGTGAAGACTAAATTCGGAGAATACGGTGAAATGCAGAAAGGCTGGACAGCCGAAGACGCAAAAGGCTTTATCAAAGTGACTTCTACTCCGCTACGTGTTTACTATAATAACCACAAAGACGAAGAGATATGATTAAAGCAGGAATCATTGGTGGCGCAGGATATACTGCAGGCGAGTTAATCCGTCTGCTGCTCAACCATCCGGAAACTGAAATCGTATTTATCAACAGCAGCAGTAATGCCGGAAACAGAATTACCGACGTTCACGAAGGCCTGTATGGCGAAACGGATTTAACGTTCACCGACCAGTTACCTCTGGACGAAATCGACGTTCTTTTCTTCTGTACCGCCCACGGAGATACAAAGAAATTCATGGAAAGTCACAACATACCGGAAAACCTGAAGATTATCGACCTCTCCATGGACTACCGTATCAAAAGTGACGACCACGACTTTATCTACGGTCTGCCGGAACTGAACCGTCGTGCCACTTGTACGGCGAAGCACGTAGCCAACCCCGGCTGTTTTGCAACCTGCATCCAGCTTGGTTTGCTTCCGCTTGCCAAGAATCTGATGCTGACTGATGATGTAATGGTAAATGCTATTACAGGAAGTACGGGAGCCGGGGTGAAACCGGGTGCTACCAGTCATTTCAGTTGGAGAAACAACAATATGAGTGTGTACAAAGCATTCGACCACCAACACGTTCCGGAAATCAAGCAATCGCTGAAACAGTTGCAAAACAGCTTCGATTCGGACATCGACTTTATTCCGTACCGTGGAGATTTCGCTCGTGGTATCTTCGCGACGCTGGTAGTCAAGACCAAAGTAGCGCTGGAAGAAATCGTTCGTATGTATGAGGAATATTATGCAAAAGACTCCTTTGTACACATCGTAGACAAGAATATTGACTTGAAACAAGTCGTTAATACTAATAAGTGCCTGATACATCTGGAAAAACATGGTGATAAGCTATTGATTATCTCTTGTATCGACAATTTGCTGAAAGGCGCCAGTGGACAAGCCGTTCATAATATGAACCTGATGTTCAATCTGGAAGAAACCGTAGGACTACGTTTGAAGCCTTCAGCTTTTTAAAAACAGAAGAATTATGAATTTATTCGACGTATATCCTTTATACAATATCAACATTGTCAAAGGTGATGGCTGTAAAGTATGGGATAAAAACGGAACGGAATATCTGGACCTCTACGGAGGCCATGCCGTTATCTCCATCGGACATGCACATCCCCACTATGTAGCGATGATCAGTAATCAGGTGGCTAAACTTGGTTTCTACTCAAACTCCGTTATCAATAAGCTCCAACAAGAGGTAGCCGAACGACTAGGAAAGATTTCCGGTTACGAAGACTACAGCCTGTTTCTGATTAACAGTGGTGCCGAAGCAAACGAGAATGCTCTGAAACTTGCTTCTTTCCACAACGGACGTACTAAGATTGTATCTTTCAATAAAGCATTCCACGGACGGACGTCTCTTGCAGTAGAAGCGACTCACAATCCTTCTATTATCGCTCCTATCAACAATAACGGTCATGTCACCTATCTCCCACTCAACGATGTGGAAGCGATGAAACAGGAATTGTCTAAAGGAGACACATGCGCTGTTATCATTGAAGGAATACAAGGTGTAGGCGGTATCAAGATACCAACCACCGAATTTATGCAGGAACTCCGCAAAGCTTGCAGCGAAACAGGAACGATCCTGATTCTCGATGAAATTCAGAGCGGATACGGGCGTAGCGGTAAATTCTTCGCTCATCAATATAATGACATTAAGCCGGATATCATCACTGTAGCCAAAGGAATCGGTAACGGCTTTCCAATGGCAGGTGTCTTAATCAGCCCGATGTTTAAACCGGTATATGGCCAGTTGGGAACTACTTTTGGAGGAAATCACCTGGCATGTTCGGCAGCTCTCGCTGTGATGGATGTCATTGAACAGGAAAATCTGGTAGAAAATGCTAAGGCAGTAGGTGATTACTTACTGGAAGAGCTGAAAAAATTCCCGCAAATCAAAGAAGTGCGCGGACGCGGACTAATGATCGGCCTCGAATTTGAAGAACCGATCAAGGAACTACGCAGCCGTCTCATCTATGACGAGCATGTATTTACCGGAGCAAGCGGCACGAATGTACTTCGCCTGTTACCTCCTCTCTGTCTCAGCATGGAGGAAGCGAAAGAGTTCCTCGCCCGGTTCAAAAAAGTACTCTAACCGCTCATTTGATTAATAAACAGCCAACGATAAAAGCAGCCTTTATTAGAAATTTATTTCTTATTCTGGCTGCTTTTTGTTTTTTCGTAATTAACTGTTACCTTTGTCTGTAACAACTCATTAAAAACAAGCGTATATGAAAATAGCCATTATCGGTGCAGGAAACATGGGCGGTTCAATAGCCCGTGGCCTGGCAAAAGGAAGTCTGATAGACGATTCGGATATCATTGTATCCAATCCCAGTGCCGGAAAACTAGAGAAACTGAAAAAAGAATTTCCGGGTATCTCCACCACCAACAATAATCTGGAAGCAGCCACAGGAGCAGACATTGTCATCCTTGCCGTCAAACCGTGGTTTATGGAATCGGTGATGCGCGAGTTGAAATTAAAAAGCAAACAGATACTCATCTCCGTAGCTGCCGGCATCAGTTTTGAAGAACTGGCTCATTATGTCGTAGCACCGGAAATGCCCATGTTCCGTCTGATTCCGAACACCGCTATCAGCGAACTGGAAAGCATGACGCTTGTTGCCGCGCGCAACACGAATGATGAACAAGACAACTTCATCCTCCGGTTATTTAGCGAGATGGGAACAGTGATGCTTATCCCCGAAGATAAAATAGCGGCAGCCACCGCATTGGCATCCTGCGGTATCGCTTACGTACTGAAATACATTCAGGCAGCCATGCAAGCCGGAATCGAAATGGGACTCCGCCCTAAAGATGCCATGCAGATGATAGCCCAATCCTTAAAAGGAGCGGCCGCACTGATTCAGAACAACGACACCCACCCCAGCGTAGAAATCGACAAAGTAACCACTCCGGGCGGAATCACCATCAAGGGTATCAATGAATTAGAACACAACGGCTTCACCTCTGCTATTATCAAAGCCATGAAAGCTTCCAAATAACACCATAGAATTATTAATCATAAAATACTAACCATTTGTATGAATGAACAAATTAAACAGATAGCAGAACGCCTCCGCGGATTACGTGATGTATTGGAACTGACCGCAGAGGATATCGCCCGCGATAGTGACATTTCTGCTGAAGAATACCGGCTTGCGGAAACAGGAGATTACGACATCTCTGTCAGCATGTTACAAAAAATAGCCCGTACGTATAATGTAGCCCTCGACGCTCTGATGTTTGGCGAAGAACCTAAAATGAGCAGCTACTTTGTGACTCGTGCCGGCAAAGGTATCAGCATTGAACGTACCAAAGCTTATAAATACCAGTCACTGGCTTCAGGATTCATGAACCGTACCGCCGATCCGTTCATCGTTACCGTTGAACCGAAAGCAATCGACGAGCCGATCCATTATAACAAACATAATGGACAGGAATTCAACCTTGTCATCGAAGGACGTATGCTTATCAACATCGAAGGCAAAGAAATCATCCTCAATCAAGGAGACAGTATTTATTTTAACTCTAAACTTCCACATGGCATGAAAGCGCTCGATGGCAAAACGGTACGTTTTCTGGCAGTAATTATGTAACAACATCATGGTAGAAAGATTTTTATCACAGACCTCTTTCAGCTCACAAGAGGACTTCAACAAGAATTTGAAAATAAACGTCCCGGAGAACTTCAACTTCGGTTATGACGTAGTAGATGCCTGGGCAGCCGAACAACCTGACAAGAACGCTTTACTTTGGACAAATGACAAAGGCGAAAGTCGCCAATTCTCATTTGCCGACATGAAACGATCTACGGACATGACCGCTTCTTACTTCCAGAGCCTGGGTATCGGCCGTGGCGACATGGTGATGCTGATTCTGAAACGCCGTTATGAGTTCTGGTATAGCACCATCGCTCTTCACAAACTAGGAGCAACTGTCATTCCGGCTACTCACTTGCTGACCAAGAAGGATATTATCTATCGCTGCAATGCTGCCGACATCAAAATGATCGTAGCTGCCGGCGAAGGAATCATCCTGCAACATATCAAAGAGGCTCTTCCCGAATGTCCCACGGTTGAAAAGTTAGTCAGTGTCGGTCCGGAAATCCCGGAAGGCTTCGAAGATTTCCATCAGGGTATCGAAAATGCTGCTCCGTTTGTACGTCCGCGCCATGCGAATACTAATGATGACATCTCTCTGATGTATTTTACTTCCGGCACTACCGGCGAACCTAAGATGGTGGCACATGACTTTACTTATCCGTTAGGTCATATCGTTACCGGTAGTTTTTGGCACAACTTGGATGAAAATAGCCTTCACCTCACCATTGCCGATACCGGCTGGGGAAAAGCAGTATGGGGAAAACTCTACGGACAGTGGATTGCCGGAGCCAATATCTTCGTCTACGACCACGAGAAGTTTACCCCGGCAGCTATTCTGGAAAAAATCCAGGAATATCATGTCACCTCTCTCTGTGCACCTCCTACCATCTTCCGGTTCTTGATTCACGAAGACCTGACAAAGTACGACTTGTCTTCACTTAAATATTGCACCATTGCCGGAGAGGCATTGAACCCTGCCGTATTTGAAACTTTCAAGAAGCTGACGGGTATCAAACTGATGGAAGGTTTCGGACAAACAGAAACAACCCTCACCATCGCCACCATGCCTTGGATGGAACCGAAACCGGGAAGCATGGGGCTGCCGAATCCTCAATATGATGTAGACTTGATCAACCATGAAGGTCGCTCTGTTGAAGCGGGTGAACAAGGACAAATTGTAATCCGCACCAGCAAAGGTAAACCTCTCGGACTTTTCAAAGAATACTACCGGGATGCGGAACGTACTCATGAAGCTTGGCACGATGGTATTTATTACACCGGCGATGTTGCCTGGAAAGATGAAGACGGATACCTGTGGTTTGTCGGTCGTGCAGACGACGTTATCAAGAGTTCCGGTTACCGCATCGGCCCATTCGAAGTGGAAAGTGCGTTGATGACTCATCCGGCTGTTGTGGAATGTGCCATTACCGGAGTACCCGACGAGATTCGCGGTCAGGTAGTAAAAGCTACGATTGTTCTATCCAAAGACTATAAAGCACGTGCCGGAGAAGAACTGATTAAGGAATTGCAGAACCACGTGAAGAAAGTGACTGCTCCTTATAAATATCCGCGTGTGATCGAGTTTGTAGAAGAGCTTCCTAAGACAATCAGCGGTAAGATCCGCCGGGTGGAGATTCGCGAAAACGATAAGAAGTAAATTATAAACAACTCTAATCAATAGAAGAACGATATTACAGATGATGTAATATCGTTCTTCTCATATCTACCCAACAATAAAATTCAACAGAAATAATATGATAGTTCCTGTTTATTTAAAACTCTCTTTTTTCCAATAATTATGTCCTTCAATAATATGACTGTTATTAGCTTTATAAAAATCCTTCACAGGAGTCATCTGAAAACAATTATTAATAATAGCATTATCGACATCTTCAAAAGTAACAATCGGTTGTTGGTTTACAGGATACTTCGATCTAACATTATTCAGAACAATCTGCTTACACTTACTGAATTGCCACGGTGAACCAGTCTGCGAAGAGAAATCCACATTATCAAAACGAATATCCTCAGCAATATCAACTATAAATCCAACCTCTGCCTTCATATTAATATTTGAAAAGGACAAACCTTGTACAGGCATTTCTTCAATCCCTTTAATATAACCAATTTGCTTGATATCAGAACCTGTGATATTACTCAAATGAATGTTCCGGAAAACAGGAGTCCGTTCACTGACAGGTTCCACTTTTGATTCTTTATCATAGAACAAATCAAAGATGAAGGCATTCCGCTGAATATTCTTCATGACGATATTATCTACCCGAAGCTCTTCAACAACTCCTCCTCTCCCACGAGAAGATTTCAAGCGAATACCGGAATCCGTACCATCGAAAACACAATTAGAAATTGTCACTCTCCTTACACCGCCTGACATTTCACTACCAATAACTACCCCTCCATGACCGGAAAGCATAACACAATTAGTTATCGTTATATTTTCACATGCCTTTCCATATTTCCGTCCATCAGCATCACGCCCCGATTTAATTGTAATACAATCATCCCCCACACTAATAAAACAATCAGAAATACGCACATTCCGGCAAGAAGAAGGGTTTATTCCATCCGTATTGGGACCTTTTGGGTCTTTTGAAGGGTTATATATCGTCACTCCATGCACTGTTACATTATCACAAAAAGCCGGATTTATGGTCCAAAAAGGAGAATTGACAATTTTCACATTCTCTATCAACACATTGTTACATTCATAAAACTGAATAAAAGGAGGCCGAAACATACGACGCTCTAAAGAAGGTTTATAATAATCCGAAATTTCCAGATCTTCATTAGCCTCTTCCCACATTCGTTGTAGTTTATTCAAAGCAGGCAATTTTCCTCCGTTCTTTTTAATCAGCTCCCGTGTTTCTTTCTCCCAGCTCCACCATTTGAATCCATTACCGTTCAACGTTCCACGCCCGGTTATAGTCAAATTCTCCGCATCATGCGCATAAATCAGGGGAGACAAAGTATTCATCACTGTACCTTCCCAACGAATCTTCACAAAAGGAAGATAATCTTCAAAACGATCTGAAAAACGAAGAACAGCTCCGGACTCCACATACAAAGTTATATTACTTTTCATGTGGATAGTGGCTGTCAAATAAACACCTGCCGGGAAATAAATAGTTCCTCCACCTTCAGAAGATGCTTTTTCAATCGTTTGGTTTATTAACTCCGTACAAGATTCAATACCTCGGGGATCAGCTCCAAGCTCCTTCATATTAAAGGTACGAGACCATGCGGTTACGGCTATAACAAGTCCCACTACACAAATAAATAGACGTTTCATTTATAGTTTTCATTTAAAATTTTACCAGTTCTAATTGTCAAAACAAAAGTACGAGGTATCTTCTCTCCTTATAGGGTAATAATTGTGCTTGATAGAGGATAGACAGGTGGATTAAATATGCAAAAGCGTGCATTTTATGTTCAATCACGGTTTTATATTTCCTTTTTAATCCAGTTTTATCTATTTTTGCTCTACACATAATTTATAATATCATGAAGACACTCTATGTTTTCCTTTTATGCTTATACACCAGTCTGACTGTAGCAGCTCAACCTCTTTGCCAGATTAAACACTTCTCTGTCAATAGTGGCCTTTCGCAAGGAGTAGTAGTGAATATAATGCAAGACAAAAAAGGATTTCTTTGGTTCGCCACCTGGAATGGACTGAACAAATTCGACGGATACACATTTAAAAATTACAAAGCATTTCCGGGAGACGGCTGTACTTTAACGACTAACCGTTTCTCTTATATTACAGAAAGCAAAGACGGAGATATATGGTGCAAATCTTATGATAACCGTGCATATCTATTTGATATTCAGACAGAGAAGTTTATTGACATACTCCTTCCTATTGAATCATCCCTGCAACAGACCAACACAGTCAGCAATATCTATACCTTAAATAAAGGGATTACATGGATCACCTGCGAACAAGGTTATGCTTTCAGAATCAATGAGCAAACCTGCAAAGAAGGAAAAGATATCATTTTATACAGCAGTTTCAACCAAAATTTAAAAGGAAACAAGATATTCGACATTTACGAAGATTCCGACGGGGACGAATGGATCATGACAGATAAGGGAGTAACCATCATCGGGAAAAAACGAATCAACAGCGATTATCCGTTCAAAATGGTCAAAGAATATAATAAGAGAATATATCTTATCTCAACTTCCGGAAAAATCGCAATATATGATCCCAAGAACGGAAATATAAAATTCCAGGAGTTACCATGTCCTGTCACAGATATCTATTCCATATCTTCCATTTCCCCTTCTAATGACAAGATCGGCTTAGGAACTGACAACGGATTTATAACATACGATACAGAAAAGAAAAAATTCCAACATTTTAATATACAAACAGCCACCCAGCCATCCAATGAAGCTCATTTCTTTTATCAGGACAAAACCGGAGAAGTCTGGATCTTTGCCAATACCTCCGGTGTGATAAAGCTAAATCTGAAAACAGGAGATAAGCAGCACTTCACAGCTCCTATACAAAACCTAATCCAATATGAACGCGACAACCGGTACATGATCTTTGAAGACCATGAAGGCACACTATGGATGAGTCCTCAAAAAGGGCATTTGTGCTATTATGACCGCGACAGTAATCAACTGAAACTATACTTTGCAGATGAAAATAATCCCGCTTCCCTATTTGCCCCCTCTATTCGCTATTATTATACCGACCGGCAACAGAATGTATGGATTACCAATGACCGGGGCGTAGACAAAATATCTTTCTATCCCAATAAATACAGAATACGTCCCATAGACAATGGATTGGAAATACGTGCTTTTCTTGCCGACAAACAGAAACGTCTCTGGGTTGCTTCCAAAAAGGGAAACGTCAGAATTTACCGTCCGGATGGGACATTAGAAGGCTACCTTTCTCCACAGGGCATAATCACCCCTCAAGAGGTTACTTTCGGAAAAAGTGTGTACTGTTTTATGGAAGATAAACAAGGAAATATATGGATGGGAACCAAAAAAGACGGCCTCATCCTTCTAAAGAAGAAAAATGAGCACTCCTATCTTTTACAACAATTCGTCCATCAGCCACAAGATACATACAGTTTAAGCAACAATAGTGTCTATAGTATTATTCAGGATAGTCATGACAATATATGGATCGCATGTTATGGAGGTGGCCTCAACCTATTATCACACGCACCTGATGGTTCTACCAACTTTATCCATAGCGGCAACCGGCTGAAAAACTATCCTGTTTCTACTTCACTCAAAATAAGACATATCGCAGAAGCCCCCAACGGAGTGTTATTGATTGGCACAACCAATGGTTTACTTACATTCTCCAATAAGTTCGATCAGCCTGAAGAAATTAAGTTCTATCACAGCAACCGTATCCCTAATGTAGATTCCAGCCTTAGCAGTAATGATGTCATGCAGATATTTACTGACAGTCGAAAAAACACTTATGTAATAACATTCACCGGAGGAATCAGCCAGGTTATCTCTAAAAATCTGCTCACGGAAGATATACAATTCAAAAGTTATACAATCAAAGACGGATTAGCTTCCGATTTGGTACTTTCAATGCTCGAAGATACTCAAAAACAATTATGGGTAATCTCCGAAAACTCCATATCCAAATTCAATCCACAACAAGGAACATTTGAGAATTATGGAAGTAATTACTTTCAGAGAGAACTGAATCTCACTGAAGCAGTTCCCACACTAACCAGTCAAAAGAAAATCGTTCTCGGAACCAATCAAGGGATACTTGAAATCAACACAGAACAAATGAAAAAAAGTTCTTATGTACCTCCTATTGTATTTACCGGACTCAAAATACAAGGAAGTCAACTTCATGTAGCGCTTGATGACATAAAAGAACTGGAACTAAATCCTTCGGAACGTAATGTCACCTTTCAATTTGCAGCCATTGATTATGTAAATCCCGATGCCATCGAATACGCCTATCGCCTGCAAGGCCTGGAAGAAGAATGGAACGAAGCCGG
Organism: Bacteroides ovatus; assembly: GCF_001314995.1. Lineage (NCBI taxonomy): Bacteria > Pseudomonadati > Bacteroidota > Bacteroidia > Bacteroidales > Bacteroidaceae > Bacteroides > Bacteroides ovatus. Next base: position 4,995,400 of record NZ_CP012938.1, on the reverse strand, counting down.
TAATAACCGCTCTGCAACATACATAAATTTACCTGCCGGAGAATATCAACTGCAAATCCGTTCCAGCAATAGCGACGGAGTATGGACCGATAATATACGCACTCTCCCCATTCATGTTTTACCCACTTTTTGGGAAACATACTGGGCATGGTTATTCTATATTGTCATGTTCGTTTTATTCACCACTATCATTGTATACATCCTGTTCTATATCTACCGTTTGCGGCATCAGGTTGATCTGGAACAACATTTATCCAATATCAAACTGCGTTTCTTCACTGATATTTCACATGAATTACGCACTCCTTTAACTTTAATATCCAGCCCTGTATCAGAAATTCTAGCGCATGAAGCAATCTCTCCGACAGTTCGGGAACATCTAAATTTGGTACATAAAAACACAGAACGTATGCTTCGTCTGGTTAATCAACTACTGGATTTCCGCAAAATCCAAAATAAGAAGATGAAAGTGTTGGTAGAAAAGACAGAACTCGTTTCCCAATTACAGAAGATAATGGAAAGCTTCCACCTTATAGCAAAAGAAAAGAGAATTGATTTCCAACTTCAAACTAATACAGACAAAATATACGCATGGGTAGACCGTGACAAATTTGAAAAGATATTCTTCAATCTACTTTCAAATGCCTTCAAATATACACCGAACGGGAAGAAAGTAACGGTAAATATGATAACAGGTTCGGAGCAAGTCACCATCTCCGTATCTGATGAAGGCATTGGCATTGCTCCCGAAAAGCAACAATCCCTATTTTATCGATTTGAAACACTGGCACAATACAATATCCTGCAGCCCTCATCCGGCATTGGGCTTTCACTAGTACGCGAATTAATAGAATTACATCACGGAAATATCCAAGTGAAAAGCGAGCCGGGAAGTGGAAGTGAATTCATTGTCACACTTCCTAAGGAAGAAAAAGCATTTGCAGACGATCAACAAACCGAATTTATTTTATCCGACAGTGACAATAATTCACCGACGATACAAGCTACTGAAGAAGATTCGGATAGTACATCCTTCAAGGCAGCATACGCAGAGAATGAAAATAAAACCGACGCAGAGGATGAAAAAACTTCCATTCTTATTGTCGAAGACAACAATGAATTACGTCATTTCCTATGGAATATCCTGTCAGAGACTTACACTGTTCTCGAAGCAACAAATGGAAAAGAAGGATTAAAATATGCACAGCAGTACATTCCGGATCTGATAATCAGTGATGTTATGATGCCGGTCATGGATGGATTAGACATGGTGAAAGCAATCAAAGCCGATCATGACACCTGCCATATTCCTATTATATTACTATCAGCAAAATCTTCTTTAGATGATCGGATAGCAGGACTGGAACAAGGTATCGATGACTACATTACCAAACCATTCAGCTCTACATACTTAAAAACCAGAATCTTGTCGCTGCTCCGTCAGCGTAAACAGCTACAAGATCTATATTTATCGAAACTGTCAGAGCATACTCAAGAAGAGGATCATATAAATGGGTGGGAGCCTTCACAACCTCAAGTGACTCCATACGATGAACAATTCATGCAACAAGTAATGGCGTTTATGGAGGAACAAATGGATAATACAGATATCACCATCGACGACTTCGCCAACAAACTAATGTTAAGCCGTACGGTATTCTACCGAAAATTAAAATCCATTGTTGGGCTGACTCCGGTAGATTTCGTATGTGAAATGCGCATCAAACGAGCCGCCCAGCTAATTGAAAAAAGTGAATACAGTTTCTCCCAAATTGCTTATATGACCGGTTTCAATGACCCGAAGTACTTTAGCAGGCGCTTCAAAAAAATCATGGGAGTCACTCCTACAGAATATAAAGAAAGAAAGGGAGATGCCTCATAAGCACCTCCCCTTTCCTTACCAGTTTTCTATATTCAATTACAATACACCTTTTTTACCTTGCGTTCCATATTGATTCACGGCAGATACCTTCAAAGCATAATTCACTTCCGACACCGGAAAAGAGGTATCAGTAGTCGTCCCGAGAATCTGTTCTCCATCATATACAATATATCCGATCGCATTCTTCACAGGATTCCATTTAAGAGTGCCTTGCTGATAAACCAGACTGCGCGGACTTCCTAATTTCTCCATCATAATACGCGGATTCCAGCCATCATTACCCGGAATCATATTTTCGTACGTATATTTGTCCGCCTCCTCTTTCGTTATAGTTGCCTGACAGGTACCCGATACTTCCTTACCGGTTTGGCGGTCTTTATATTGATATTCCGTTTTGCGTTTACTTAAATCCAACACATTACCCTGTGCATCACGACTATTGTATTCGGCAAAAATTCCGGGAACCGTTCCCATATTCGTCCATCCTTCATCAGCGACAGGGATAAGCATGATGGTATTGATATACACCGTCTTCGAATTATTATGCCATGGACGCCCCAACTTCAAACGTCCGTCAGCCGCTTCACTGTTTCCATCTATAGTGCAATTACGAAAAGCATAACCATATTTAGCATCTTTATGGGAAGGAGCCACTATTACTGCTCCACTCCGTACATTATAAAGCGTACAGTTTTCCAGCAACACATCACCACCACCATAAAAATAGTCTACCGCGCCTTCTATCCAGCAATCTTTCACATAGTGCCGACTGACATCATTATTGGCAGTCATCCAAGTATCTTGAAAAGAACGGAACTTACAATTATAAAAGGAAGCACAATCTGCCTGACTATTCATAGCCAAAGCCTGCGGACCATTATCTGATAAAACTCCCCAGTCATTCACATACGAAATGTTTTCCGTATAAAAGTGGTCTCCTTTTACCACCACTACCGATCCCTCGTATTTATAAACTGGAGAGGAAGGATTATGAACCGAGTGTTCCCAATAAGCTGTTTTTCCACCTATTTCTTTACCGGTCAGTTTACTACCAACATTCAAGTTTAAATGAATAATGGTCTTATCCTTATCCTGGCCTATTAAATGTACGTATGGCTTATTCTTAGGGATAATCACCTGCTCATTATACAAGCCATTCTTTATCAGAATCAACCAAGGTTTCGTCTGTCCGTCAGGTACAGCATTGATTGCTTCCTGAACCGTTTTATAATCTCCACTACCATCAACAGCTACAATAGCCTGATAAGGCGATGAGTCCGCCTGTGCATAAATCATTGCACAGGCACTCATCAATAAAATTGATAATACAATATTCTTCATGATATTCTTTATACCTAACAAGTATAGGATCAATTAATACCAACGTGGATCACCAGCATTACCCGTTCCGGCGAACCCGGCTCCCGGTTTAATATGGAAATCACCGTTCAATGGATCAACGAACAAGTCATCCGAGCTTTGTTTTATTCTCGTTATTTCTTCAAACCTGTTATTGCCTTCCTGCAGGTCGGAGGTGATATAACAATTATCAGAGAAGTTCAAAATGTCATAAGCACCATTTCCACTATTCATTTTCTTTCCTTTGTTCGGACCGGAGAAAATCAAATTCCGCATTGTCGCAGATTTCGGAGAAGGCGGAGTACTTGCCGCATTATCGAAACGGAAAACTTTAGGCAATTCCTTCTTAGCATCCATAGAATTATAGAAAGTACAATTTTCCAATATCACATCACCGATTCCCCCTTTCACGTCCATCAACTGGTCACCAATATTAATCAATGTACTATTCGTTATAGAAACCTTTTCCAACTGATCGATATTTTTTCCGAAATTAATCATTCCATATCCGTCCGTACCAACTTCGGATATGACACAGTTATCAATCGTAATATCCGTCATGAACACACCACTTCCATCGCTAATACGTACAAGCGTACGTTTTATGTTCTGTATAGCACATCCTGTAAATGAAATAGACTGGGCATAAGAACTATTTTTCCAATCCGTCATATAACTGGCCTCGCCATTTCCATTCAGGCAAACAAACTCGAATGACAGAGACTGTATCGGAGAAGCCAATGATATTTTATTAGTCACAATAAGCTGTGGACGATTATTTTCATTAGCTTCCGTACTGGTAAACAAAATATTATCCAATCCCGGAATCTTTAGTTCACTTACCTTATACACCGCCCCCGGAGTAAGTTGGACAGTTACATTGCTACATTCTTTCTCTTTCACAAAATTAGATAACAATGTACTTAAATCAATGACTCCGGTTTCCGTAGCCTCCACAAAAAGGATTTCGCTACCACCCAATCCCAGTGTCTTGAATACATACGAACCACGTAATGCATCATTATTATAAATCCGAACACGATAGGTCGCTCCATTCTCCAATTCGGAGAGTGTTTTTGAACAAGCCGCTATATCTTCCGAAGTCAAATCAATCTGTTTTTCCTCACCATATTTCGTATCCACCATTTGAGCCAACGTCAGATGAGTTACCCTGTTCGTTTCTTCCCATGTCAAGGTTGCGGAATTAGCTGTAACTTCCACTCCGGTAAATAATTGCTCATCCGGAGTTTTAAATGCTACACTGACATAAGTGCTTGCCTTTCCCTGCGCATCTTCTCCTTTCATACGAACAGAATATTGCGTAGAACCGTTGAACTCCTGAAACAAAGTACGATATTCCACCCTCATAGGCGTATTACTCTCTGAAAATACAGTCAATGTATCTTTCAGAATCGTATCTGTCCTTACATAATTTTCCGCATTAAACTCCAAGCTGTCCGTATAAAACTCAAAAATATAGACTTTTGCATTCACAATCTGCGAATATCTTAATGTAACCGAAGTCGCATCGGTAGCCGACTTATCGAACGTCAACGGACGGAACAAAGCATCATAGTTCTTATTAACTGTCCAGTCATTGGCATCGTCCTCACAGGAAGACATACCCACTATCAAAGCCAATAGTACATACAGGCATGCTCCGGATAATCTATTAACTAGTCTTTTCATCTTTTCCTACCATTAATTATTTATAACCATACGAATTAGAAACATACCCTTGCGTCTTATTGACATCCTCATAATAAATAGCGAATACATGGCGATAATTACACACTCCATTACCAACAGAATATTTACGGAACTCCGCTTCGGCTTCACCGCCCCAGTTCAGCCTGCCAAACAAATTCGAATAGTCGTAAGACGCATTCAGCCCTGTACCGCAAACCAATATTCTAGCCATTGTTTTCACATAATTAGTATTCAGGGTTGCATTTATATCACCATCCTTATTCAATGTCACCTGCATACTGATCCAGTTGCACTCATACTGTCCTTTTGATGCAGAAGCAGTACCGGTTCCCATATCCTCATTGAAGTTAACAGACGACATATCAATGTATTCCGGATTATCAGAGTCTTCATATTTATAATAGATTTTTCTCGGTATTTCATCCACTTGATAAGTCTTCCCGAAAATAGTCACCGGCTTGTAGTCATACAACATACAAAGACCTATTTTCATCTCTTCTATTTTCTCCGCCAACAATCCCCAACGTGTCAAATCCTGACGACGAATAGATTCACATCCAAACTCCCATGCCCGTTCATTGACAATAGCCGTGAAGAAATCCGCGTCATACTGCGTGATTTCGGGAGCACCAGTACCAAATGCTCTTTCACGAACCTTTTCCAAAGCCTGTCGGGGAGACATACCGGCAATCGGACTAACTGCATCCGGTCCTGTCAATACATTTTGAGCCTCCGCAAACATCAGGTAAATATCTGAATACCGCATCAAAATCCAGTTGATACCAGTAGCAATACGTGAATTAGCTTTCGGGAAACGGACTTTCATATAATTATCAGTCATCCAATACCAACGCCATTTACCACAAGCCACTCCTAATGGATTACAGCGAATAACTTCCTTATTTTTTCCATTCTCATTGATATATTCCTGGAAAACACAAGTAACATCCCGACGGGTGTCTGCCGGATCAAATGAATAAAAATAGTAAGCAGTAGTAGCCGCATATCCTGCCCCTCCCATACCTTGGGTGGTATTAAAAACCCCTCTGTTCAGGTTGTATCCCATCGTGGCCCCCACATCTCCATTCTGTCCTTCACCAAAAGCAACTTCAAACAGGTTTTCATTATACTTGTTGTATTCCAGATGATTGACAGTAGACCAAATATTCTCATAACTGGGATCAAGCTCATGAGGATTATCAGTCGCTCCCAAAATCTCCGCACACTGTTTGGCAGCCAGTTCATAATAATCTTTCCAATTCTTAGGGCGACCGACGAAATATCCGTTCATTTCCGGAATGGTCGGATGATGTTCCACATCCAAGTCCGGAAACTGATTTCCATCCCGTACAGACCATCCTCCAGCAAATAGCGCTACCTTTGCCAGCAGTCCTTTGGCAAAACCTTTATTCATGCGTTCTACCGTATATGATTCTTCTCCCATCCAAGGCAGATATTCAATTGCCTCTTTCAAATCCTCTATGATATAATTATAAACAATATCACGATCCACTTTTCCTATATAGACATTTCCCAATCCGCTTTCAGACGCATGCTCTTTATATGGCACATCTCCCCAATAACGGATCAATTCAAAATAGCCTAACGCTTTTAGTGCTAATGCCTCTCCTAAATATCTACGCATGGCAGCCTTGTCCGAAGTAGATTGCATCAACGGTGACCGACGTATACCATCTACGATAGTAGTGGCGGATTCTGCCAGATAATAAAGTTTGTCCCATCTGGTATTCCGGTTATAATTATCGTCATAAAAATTGCCAGCACCTTCATCACGAAGTGTCGAATTATAGTTTTCCGTAGAAAACGCACCCGAGCCAACCTCCACGTCAGAAGCTCCCTGCCAGTTGACACACAGTTTCTGACCATATATATAGGTGTCCGTCATTGTCGCATATACACCCATCAGGGCTGCTTCCGTCAGAGCTGTCGATTTAAACAGATTCTCATCACTTGGAATAGAAGGACTTTCGGTATCCAAAAAATTATCCATACACGAAGTGCATAACACAGAGGAGGATAAAACCGCTAAAAATAGTTTCTGTATTTTCATTTTTCAAGTATTAAAAAGTAACATTAAGACCGAATACATAAGAATGTGCTTTCGGATATGCAGAATAATCCACACCCGGAGTCAAAGGGGTAGAACGTTGTGTGCTCACTTCAGGATCCTGTCCGGAATAAGCTGTCCAGCAAAACAGGTTATTGGCCGTAGCATACACGCGCAGGTTCTTGACTCCTAGCTTACGAGTCACAGTAACCGGAAGCGTATACCCTAACGTCAGGTTACTACAACGCAAAAAAGAGCCGTCTTCAATCGCCCAGTCCGTCACAAGCGTACGTCCCATCATAGGCATCCAGATAGAGGCTTTGGAATTGATTTCAACAAAGCGTTCCGGATTGGCGTCATTACCATACATTACATTGGCACCCGTTTCCGGATCAATAATCGACCAACGGTTTTCCAAACTCATAAAATCTCTGATATTATTATATTTACGATTCGTATGAGTGGATGCCATAATCTTATTGGCATTATATACTTTATTGCCATATGACCAGTTGAACATTGCCGCAAAGTCAAACCCTCTCCATGCAGCATTCAGCCCGAATCCGCCAATATGCTTTGGCTGTACACTACCGATCACTTTACGGTCATTATCCGCATCGATCACACCGTCATTATTCTGATCCTTCAGTTTGATAAAGCCAGGACCAAAGTTAGGCAGGTCATTAGAGAACAAAGCCCTGTCGTCTACTACCCCTTCATTCAGTATCCATTTTTTCGTATTCTCATCAAACGTAAAGTCGTCTACAGAATAAAAGCCCTCTACTTCGAAACCATAAATCTGTCCTACCGCCTGACCTACAATAGCACGAAAATCATCAGAGCCGATATCCGGTCGCCAGTTGGATTGCGCACTCAATACGGTTGCCGTTCCATCCAGTTTATTCACTATATTTTTATTGAATGATATATTGAAGTTAGCGCCCAGATAGAAATCTTTACTATTGATAATCGTTCCGCTAAGCGTAAGTTCAACTCCCCTGTTCGTACTGCGGCCTACATTCTGATACTGATATTCATATCCCGAATTTGAAGGAAGATCCATGCGTAAGATTAAATCTTTCGTTATATCATTATAGAAGTCAACCGTCACATTCAAACGGCTATTAAAGAGGCTGGCATCTATTCCCACATTAGAGGATAACTTCGTCTCCCAAGTCAGATTCTCGTTCCGCAAGGTGTTCTGCAATTTCAGGGCACTCTGTACTGTTTCATTCAGATAATATTGCCTATTGGCAGAAGATTCCATTTTATAATCCTGTCTCCAGTATGAATTGACACGCGCATTACCAACTGACCCGTAACTCACACGAAGTTTCAGATTATCCAGCCAGTCTTCCGTCTGCTTCATAAATTTTTCCTGGGAAATGCGCCATGCCAATGCCATACCCGGGAAAAATCCCCAACGGTTTTCAGGAGCGAACACATTCGTTCCGTCGGCACGGGCTGTAAAAGTGAACATGTACCGGTCTTTGAAAGCATAGTTTAAACGACCGAAGTAAGATGCCGTACGGGAAGGTTCACCAAGAGTGGTATACGTTGGTTGGGATTCTCCATAGTTCCACATAGCCAACACTTCGCTCGCCGTAAAATCCATAGGATAATATTTGGATGAGGCAATCATCTGATTTCTGTAATTACTCACCATTTCATGTCCGGCCATCAGATCAAGGCGGTGATTCTTTTTCAGAGAGAACCGGTAACTCAATATGTTCTGCAAGTTCCATCGTGCACCTTTCTCATCCGTACGTTTGGCTACGGGCTGACCAGCGTTGGAACTCGACTCTCCGGTTTTCTTTAGCCAGACATTATCGGTATAATTATAAGTATATGCGTAACTACCTTTCAGCTGATAAGTCAATCCTTTAACAATTTCCCAGTTAAAGCCGGCATTATAAGTCATAGAAAACTGGTTTTGCTTCTTATACTCATTCACCGTATTATATACAGGATCATTCAATGATGATAACAATGCATCATCCGAGTAATCAATTTCACCCCCCAAAGCATCTCCCGCATCTATACTTGCAAGGCTGTTGATTGGCGAGAAAAGAACGGCATCTCTCAATTTACCTCCATTGGTACCCGCACCGTCAATCACCATTCTAGTCAAACGGCTGGAAAACTCAAACTTCAATTTGTTACTCAACTTTTTATCCATCTTCACACTCAAGTTATCCCTCACATAATTGGAGTTGAGCATAATGTACTTCTCATCATCCCGCGTATAACTCAAATTATAACGCAATGTAGCATCCGTTCCTCCTGTTATACCAACGTTATAGCTTTGTTTGAATCCGGTGTTTCCATATACTTTATCCTGCCAGTTCGTGCCTTCTACCGAACGATAAATATTGCGGTCGTCCCAACGTCCATACATCGAATTAATGCTACTGGTCAGAGAGGTGCCCGGATCAAGCTCTTTCTGAAAACAGTAGTATTCGTAAGGTGAAAGTACCCCCGTCAGATTATACACATTACTGACACCCCAGTGAGCATTGAATGAGACTTCTGTTTTTCCCGCCTTACCGCTTTTTGTAGTAACAAGAATAACGCCGTTCGCACCTTTAGCTCCATAAATGGCGGTAGAAGAAGCATCTTTCAAAACATCAATGCTCTGAATATCACCGGGAGGAATATCATTGATATTACTCACCTGAAAACCGTCAACAATATATAACGGTGAATTGTCCTGGGTAATAGAACCACCGCCACGCACTGTAATCTGGATTGTTGCATCGGGCGATCCATCAGTAGCCACTACATTCACACCTGCCAGTTTTCCTGTAATAGCCGCAGCCGCAGAAGTTATCGGAATATCCTTCAAAACCTTCTCACTCACTGAAGAAATCGCACCGGTCAAATCTCCGCGACGTGAGGTTCCGTATCCTACCACTACCACTTCGTCCAAAGTCTGATTGTCTTCTTCCAACACAACTTTCAGATGTTTGCCCGGTTTCACAGTCGCAACAACTGATTTCATTCCTACAAAACTAATTTCCAACTTTGTTGCATCTTCGGGAACAGACAAAGTGAAATTTCCATCCAAGTCGGTAATTGTACCGACGGAGGACTTTTTCAACACCTTCACACTAGCACCAATAATAGCATCGCCGTTGGTATCCACCACCGTTCCTTTCACAGATACCTTCTGTGCATATACTGTTGTCGCCGTTATAAAGCACAAGAGCAAGCAACATATATACGCAAAGCATCTTCTCAAAAATAAATGTCTTTGTACATCCATAGTATTATCTTGATTAATTTGTTTCATTTTTGATGTTACAAAAGTCACACTTTTACATCTGTTTTCCACTCATTATTTATGCAAAAGCGTGGACTTTTTATATAGAATGTCTTATTTTACTGTAACAATAATCACCTCTCCTTCGCGTGTATCCACATCATACAAATAAGTATCACGTAATGCCACTCCTTTTAAAGGCGCTTTTTCACTAATCATCGGGCGTGAGATTTGCTGTACTTTAAATAATGCGTTCGGATTCGCTTCCTCTTCCTTCTTCTGTTTCAACAATGCTCCTTCAGCAGCCAATTTCCAGTAAGAGCGCAGGCGCAGATTGCCTCCGGTTTCCGAACGTAACACAGCTTTTACCAGCTTACCGTCCTTCCAAGTCAATTCATCAATCAAAAAACCTCCCCGGGCACGCAACCCTTTCACTGTCCCGCTCTTCCATTCCGAAGGCAATGAAGGCAACAGATGAATCGCACCATCATGACTTTGCACCAGCATTTCGGCAATACCAGCCGTGCAACCGAAGTTACCATCTATTTGGAAAGGTGGATGCGCGTCGAATAAATTAGGATACGTTCCGCCTCCCTGTCCTTTTTGTATTTCAGGGCTGACATAAGTCAGCTGATTCTTTATCAACTGATAAGCATGATCCCCGTCAAGCATACGGGCCCAGAAACAAACTTTCCATCCCATTGACCAACCGGTAGAAGGATCTCCCCGTTGTATCAATGTGTTTTTTGCCGCTTCAAAGAGTACCGGAGAACGATAAGGAGAAATCTGATAACCGGGATATAGCCCCCAAAGATGAGAGATGTGCCGGTGACGATCATTAGGATGATCCCAGTCTTCAAACCATTCCTGCAATTGTCCGTACTGCCCTACCTGCATCGGAGGCAACTGCCGGCGCATATTCTTCAATGTATCACAAAAATCAGTATCTGCGTTCAGCACTTTGGCAGCTTCGCATGTATTTGAAAATAAATCAAAAACCAACTGATTATCCATCGTGATTCCTGCAAAAAGATTACTTTTCTTCTTTATCCAGCGCGGAGAATTCTCGGGTGAGTTGGAAGGAGTGACAACCAGATAACCCGTGTTCGGGTCGCGTACCAGAAAGTCGACAAAGAATTCCGAAGCACTTTTCATCATCGGATATACTTCCTCCAAATACTTCTTATCACCGGAAAACAAATAACGGTCCCATAAATGCTGGCAAAGCCATGCATTAGCCACAGGCCATGTCCCACAATAAGGACGGTCCACCGCACCCGTCATACGCCACAAATCCGTATTATGATGCAACACCCAGCCACGACAACCATACATTCGACTGGCAGCTTCACGCCCATTCTCGCTCAATTCACGTACCATCTGGATGAATGGTTTATGAAGTTCGGCCAAGTTGGTGATTTCCGCCGGCCAGTAATTCATTTCAGCATTAATATTCGTTGTATAATTGCAGCTCCAGGGAGGTCCCGGGTTATGATTCCATTTGCCCTGCAAGTTGGCGGGCTGGCATCCGGGCTGTGAAGATGAAATCAATAAGTAACGTCCATACTGGAAATACAATGCTATCAATGCCGGATCATAGGATGAAGAAAATTCCTTGATACGTACATCCATCGGCTTATTGGCTTGGGAAGTTTCACCCAAATCCAAAGTTACACGATTGAATTGTTTCTGATAAGCAGCAATATGAGCGGCTTTCGCTTTACTATAATCTTTCGCTGCATTTTTCAAATAAGCTTTATTCCGTTGATACGGATCGCCCGATATATCTTTATAGTTGACAAAGTTAGTCGCCATCGAGATATACAATGTAAGTTCACTGGCTCCTTGAACGCTAAGCAACGTGTCATTGGCAGTTATCACTTTCCCACCTTTATGTTTCACATCCAAATCGGCACAATAGTGCACTTTACCCGGAAAATAACGGCTGCCATGCGTAATACCTTCCAGCCGCAAACCTTTCTTTCCATAAATACTACGTTTCGGATCTCTCATCGGGGTATTAAAAAACAGTTCGCAATTGATTGTTCCCGGTTTGGATGCTTTGATATGCCTGATAACCAGTTGATCGGTAAATGATGCAAATGTTTCTTCGGTAAATTCCACTCCGTCTACTTCGTAGCGAGTCACAGCTACTGCATTGCTTATATCCAGATCACGATAGTAATTATTTACCTTTTTGTGATCTTGATAACGAATATTCAGACGACCCACTGTCTGGTAAGGCATTTCATTCCCCACTTGTGAAAGAATCTTCGTTGCCGCCATGTTCTGCGCTTCTTCGTACTTTCCTTCAAAAATCAACCGGCGCATTTCCGGCAAAGCCGTTTTTGCTTCTTCATTATAGTTCTGGTAAGGAGAGCCCGCCGACACTGTTTCTTCGTTCAACTGTATTTGTTCCAGTTGAGGGTCACCGAACACCATTGCTGCAATCCGTCCATTACCAACCGGGAGTGCTTCTTCCCAATAAGAAGCGGGTTTGTCATACCATATTCTATAGATGTTTTGTCCTTCCACATTCCCCAACAGAGAAGAAAAAGCCAACATACAACTGAATACTTTACTTATCATTTTCATATTTTAAAGTTTTAATTGTCATCACTCTTTTGAAGGTTCACTCAAAGACCCATACTCACTAACGGCCTTCACCTGATATGTCTTTCCTTCCTCAACATTACAAGACGTTTCCTTGGTTATTTGTACAGTTTCATCGTTCGCAATTACCAAATAACAAATTGCATATTTTGAAGCATCCCAACTTAATATTCCGTTTTCTCTTTTCAGATTTTCCGGTGCGGATATTTGTTCCATATATTTCTTCGGGTCCCAATTATCGCCCTCACGAACAACGTTTTCATACGTATACCGAGCTGCTTCACCTGCCGTAAGGACAGCCTGACAAATGCCTGTCACCGGATTCTCTTGTTCATCCTGATAGGTATATTGCGTTTTACGCTGACTTAAATCTACAGTATTCCCCTCCTTATCTTTACTGTTATATTCAGCAAACATTTGAGGAATAGCTCCCATATCCGTCCATCCTTCCGGAGCTATCTTTATATTAAAAATCGTATTGAGATATACAGCTATCGGAGAATTGTGCCAGGGACGCCCCAACTTGACACTTTCTGTATCAGCCAATTCATTTCCATCCACAATGCAATTATTCAACACATATCCCCAACGTGTTCCTACTTTATGAGAAGGAGCAACAATAATTGCGCCATCCCTCATATTATAAAAGGTGCAATGTTCGAGAAAGCAATTCCCGTTTCCATAGAAGTAATCAACGGCTCCTTCAATCCAGCAATTCTGTGCATACAGTCTGCCGTTATCCGATTTAGGCCCGGTCTGCCAGGTGTCTTGGTACGAGAGGAATTTGCAATTATTGAATGAGTTGCGGTCATTCTGGGTATACATTGCCAATGCCATAGGGCCTTTCTGTAATTCTTTGCCATATCCGTTTACAAAAGATATATTCTCTGCGTAAAAATCCGTAGCCTTCACTGATACCATAGCGGCTTCCGTTTTTCCTAAGTTCTTATAAGAGTACTTCCACACATCCGGATCAGTCGCACTGGCTTCGGTTGAGCTGTTAATTCGTAACTTGACAATTGTCTTATCCACATCCTGTCCGATGAGATGAATATACGGTTTGTCTTCAGGAATGATTATTTGTTCTTCATACGTTCCGTTCGCCACGAAAATAAGCCAAGGTTCTGTTCTTTTCGAGGGGACATTATCTATTGCTTTCTGTATACTGGTATAGTTTCCTTTTCCGTCAGGACTGACCACCGCATCAAATATGCGTGCTTCCGGTTGAGGACGTTCTCTGATTGTAAACTGAATACTAACACCTTCGAATACATTTCCCTGAAAGTCTATGACTGCACCTTTGGGGAGGCTGAACTGACAGGCCTGATTATAGTCCAAAGCAGTATAAGCGTAAGACGCTGTTTTACCTTTGAAAGTCAACTCCACTTCCTCGCCATTAAAATTCGCTTTCCCTTCTCCCGCTTTCACATACTCGTTAAAAGTAAGCAGAATCGTATTGTTTTCTTCGGCCGTTTCACCATTTGCAGGAGTTACAGACACCAAAGAAGGGGCTTCATGGTCGGGAACAAAAAAGTTATTGCTACTTTCCTTGCAACTTGTTGCCAGCAAAGCTGATAACAACAATAGTCCTTGGGACATCTTTGAAAATAAATGTGCTTTCATAAATTATTTGTTATATTCTTAATGATAGATTCTTATTCCATTATTATTTGGTCGTCCTGCCTTGAGCAGTTACTATTTCACGTTACAAAAGTATACGGAACAACATGAATACTTTCTCACTATTTGTTTGTTTGCGTGGACTTTTTTAATATCATTCAAAAGTTGCGGACTTTTTGTGCAATCTGGTGCACTATCTATGCAACCAGTTGTCTATCAAATTCTATCCACTTACATTTGTATCAGTATCACTATCATCACATTTTATAAAAAATCAGGTAAGATATGAAAAACAACAAGGTAAAATTCATTTTCGTGGCACTACTGTTTGCCACACAAGTAGAATCGTTCTCCTCCTGTTCCACATCTTCAGTCAATGAAGATAATAAAGAACAGGAGACTCCACCGGATTCTCCCTCCGTATCTCCACCAGTAGAAGAAACAGCATATGCCTTTCCCGGAGCTGAAGGAGGAGGAATGAACACTACAGGAGGAAGAGGTGGAAAGGTATATATTGTCAGATCCCTGGAAGACTCCAAAGCACCGGGTACCCTCCGGTATGCCATCGAACAAAAGGAGCCTCGTATAATTGTCTTCTGTATATCCGGCACCATTTATCTAAAATCGACACTGGACATTCGGAACGGTGATGTCACGATAGCCGGCCAGACAGCTCCCGGAGACGGTATCTGCCTGGCTCACTTTCCAGTAAATGTATCGGCCGATAATGTAATTCTACGATACCTGCGTTTCCGAATGGGAGATACGGATTTGCTGGGCTCTTCGGCTTCCGACGGTGCAGATGCTCTGGGAGGACGCCAGAAAAACAATATCATGATTGACCATTGTTCCATCAGTTGGAGCACTGACGAATGTGCTTCATTCTATGATAATACTAACTTTACTATGCAATGGTGTATTATTTCAGAAAGTCTCCGCTTATCGGGACATACCAAAGGCCCTCATGGATATGGCGGTATTTGGGGAGGAGTCAACGCTTCCTATCATCATAATCTGATGGCACACCATGACAGTCGCACACCACGTTTCGGTTCCGGAGTAAAATATCAAGGTCAGGAACGTACTGATATGCGTAATAATGTTATTTATAACTGGAGCGGTAACGGATGTTATGGCGGCGCAGCAATGGGTATTAACATTGTGGACAACTACTACAAACCCGGACCCGCTACGGATGCCAAAGTGGCCAACCGTGTGATGGCTATCGACATCAGCTCTTCTGATGGAGATTTTGCACCGATCAAAGGGGTATTGGGACAGTATCATATCAGCCGGAATCACTTCGAGGCAGGAAACCAACTGACAGAAGCATCCGCCGCAAAAGTGAACAAAGACAACTGGACTGGTATCCGTAACAACACCGGTCACTCTCTCGATGAACTGAAACGGGATACTCCGGTAGAAGTAGATGCGGTAACTACCCACACAGCACAAAAAGCTTACGAGCTGGTGTTGAAATATGCGGGTTGCAGTCTCAAACGAGATGATATAGATACTCGTATCGTTGAAGAGACACGCACAGGAACGGCACAATTCATCGGAAAGAACGAACACAACGGATTAGGAGATGCCCCCTGCCCGAACGGTCCTTGTGAACATTGCGACAAAGGTATCATCCATTGGAAAAGTCAGAATTATCCTAAGGGCGGACTTATCGATAGTCAGAAAGACCTAAAGCCTTCCGGAGCTGGTAGCGACTGGAGCGCATGGCCAACATTAAAATCATTGCCACAAATTACTGATTCTGACAATGACGGCATGCCTGACGAATGGGAAACCGCCAACGGATTGAACCCAAACAAATATGATGCAAACGGAAGAAATCTAAGTACTGCCTATGATAATATAGAGGTTTATATCAATAGCCTTGTAGAAACAATAACAAATACGCAAAATAAGAAATGAATGATGTGAGGGAAAACAACTCTTATTAACGCAAAAAACTGGTCAATTAATACAAATCCTGATTCAATGAATCATTTGTATACTATAGATGAAACAATATTGCACCTCTATGTTGCTTTTCTCTCTTATCTTTGTCGCAGTAAAAACAAAAACACACTATAAAGATCATGATTACAAGTAGAAAGATTTCTCAAGTCAAAGTTTTTGCTGGTAGTCCTTGGGAAGTAGCCAGCGTAAAGAGTTTGTTGAATGCAGCTTATATTCAAGTGTCAACGAAAGACAATGGTTTAAACAGTATTTTGATTTCTGTTCCTTGCGAATACTATACTGCGGCCATGCGTGTAATTAATAACAGAAAAGTTTCATAGGTTTTAGGTTTACATATAAATTGGAGGGTTCTTATTGTCAGCAGGAGTTTTGGCTGGATAATACGGTGACTAGCAACTCATTGCACCCTGACAATAGGCTATGACAATAGGCTGACAATAAAAAGATCGTACTTTTATTGTCAGCCTGTTATTTAATAGATAAATTCACAGCAGAATTATAGAATTCGTTTCAATCTCCTGCATATCTTTCTGATCCAGCAGTTGCTACAAATAGCGTTGTCCGACATAGAATTCTTCTCGAAGGATCGCAGTCTTTCGTATTGTTCCTCCACCATTTTCCATAAACCGTCCAGTCGCGAACTTTGTCCTCTAATTGCCATTAATTCCTGATCCCGCATATTCAAGAGTGAAGCATACAATCTGCTGGTTTTGTTTTTTTCCATGCAAAGTTGCTCTAACTCATCGATATATTCAGACGTAATTCCCAGCTTAGTCCGTTTTATGAATTGCTGGATACTATCATCATCTATGGAAACTGTATCGTTCTCATAAGACACTGTGATTTTTTTCATTTCCACCCAGAGCCAGATATACTCTTTTTCGAGTCGGTATTTCTCGGCTGCCGCTTCTATGCTAATCCATTGTGACATAGTGTTTGTTTTTAATTTGTTATACAACAAGGAATAAATAGTGCTCTGTTGATGTTGATTCAACAAACATTCGCGCTTTTTGTATTCCGGGCGGACAGGAGATTGGGGTTGGGGATTTTTAAGGGTTATGAAACCAACCGGATACAAAAAAAAGCGTGAATGCTGTTGAATCATTATCCGTATTTGAGGCCTAGCAAACCCGTCCGAAAGATAATGATAACAACAGACATCCACGCTAATTGTGTATATATAACACATCTTTCATCGATATGTTGACATACGGCCGTTCACGTGGAATATCTGTTGCCCCCCCTCTACGGACAGAAACTTGCTAGATTTCAAATACGAGGGATAATGCAATAATATTCCTATTTATAAATAAAAAACGCTTCTTACCTGTTTCATCACGCTGGTGAACAGAAAGCGTATGACAAAGATATGCTTTTTTTTCGAAACAAAGTGGAAATACGGAAATAAATACAGGAAGTTTTGTATTGAAAGAGAGGAAGTTCAATATTAGCAAAGAGCCTATAAGAAATATAAACTCGCTACGAAGCGAATGTCGCCCCGTTAAATGAGTACTGCACATCCGGTATCTTTCACTAAAGAAGCAGGTATTGTTCTGCTAAAGTAACAGTATTGTTCCGTTAAAGCAGCAGCATTGTTCGGCTAAAGCAGCAGTATTGTTCAGCTAAAGTACCGGTATCTTTACCTTCCCACGGCCGTGGTTACTTCTTTCCACAGCCGTGACGAATTCCTACCACGGCCGTGGGAAGATCTCGTCACGGCCGTGGCGAACTACCAATACCGGTAAGTTAACGTAAGAATAACGGTGTCTTTATGCAACAATACACAGTGGCGAGCATATCTTTACTTGCTTGTTAATGTTTCAAGTCCGCCTTCTTGAATAGAGTATAACAAGAAAGCACATTCTTTATCGCGATAAAGCGCAAATAGTTTGCTTTACAGATACCTTATCCGTACCTTTGAAACCAATAACAAACACTTACTCTCATTAAATATCAAGAGAAGAAAAATGAAGATTACACAAATCAGGGAAAACGGAGATACGGAGGCACTAAGCGTAACAGACATCGACCTGCTGATAGAAAAAATGAAAAAAGAAACCAAGCTCCGCCCGGTAACCGGATTACGTCAGGCCCTGCATTTTGTTCTACCCGATGAGCCTTGTTCCCTCGCCAGCAAACTACCACGAGTGATTCCCGCAGCAGCCTTCGGGCGAGTGAACGGAGTGAAGCGAATGAAAACCTACAATGGCATTGTAGAACTGACCATCGGTCCGCTAGCCGGAAAGACAGAAGTGGAAATCGTGAAGCAAAAGGCTGCCGAACTTCCCCAAACAATGCTGGCTTTTATGGGAGCAAGTGGTAAAAGCGTCAAGATATGGACTTGCTTCACCCGTCCGGACGGCACTTTACCGCAAACAACGGAAGAAGCCGAAGTGTTTCAGGCACATGCTTACCGGCTTGCCATTAAATGTTATCAGCCTCAACTTCCCTTCAACATTCTATTAAAAGAGCCGAAACTGGAACAATTCTCACGTCTTAGTTATGATCCGGACTTGATTTATCGTCCCGCTCCCGTACCTTTCTATCTTTCACAGCCCATCGGTATGCCCGGCGAGATGACTTATCATGAGAAATCGAGCACTGAAGCATCTCCGCTGAATCGAGCACTGCCGGGGTATGACACGGAAGATACGGTAGCATTGCTTTATGAAGCGGCATTGCGGAAAACATTCGAAGAAATGGAAACGGACTGGCATCGAAACGATCATGATTTGCAAACATTAGTAGTCCCGCTTGCCGAAAATTGTTACTACTCCGGCATCCCGGAAGAGGAGGTAACCCGACGAACCATCATGCGTTATTACAAAAGAAAAAATCCGATGCTGGTACGCGAAATGATAAGAAACGTATATAAGGAATGTAAGGGAGTGCCCAAAAGCAGCTGCCTGACTAAAGAACAACGTCTTAGCCTGCAAATGGATGAATTTATGAACCGTCGTTATGAGTTCCGTTATAATACGCAGATCGGGGAAGTGGAATATCGGGAGCGTTTCTCGTTTCAGTTTTACTTTCATCCCATTGACAAACGGGCACAAAACAGCATCATGCTCGACGCACAATCCGAAGGTATTGGCGTATGGGATAGGGATATAGACCGATACTTACATTCCAACCGTGTGCCGATCTACAATCCGTTGGAAGAGTTTCTGTTTCATCTGCCTCATTGGGACGGCAAAGACCGTATTCATGCTTTGGCAAACAGGGTTCCTTGCAAGAATCCGCATTGGGAATTGCTTTTCCACCGTTGGTTCCTGAATATGGTTTCACATTGGAGAGGGGTAGATAAAATGCATGCGAATAATACATCGCCCATATTAGTGGGGGCACAAGGAACTCATAAGTCAACTTTCTGCCGTGAAATGATTCCACCTGCACTTCGCGCTTACTATACAGACAGCATTGATTTCAGCCATAAACGGGATGCAGAACTGTATCTGAATCGGTTTGCGCTCATCAACATCGATGAGTTTGACCAGATAACTCTGCCACAACAGGGATTTCTGAAACATATTCTTCAAAAGCCTGTGGTCAATCTACGGAAACCGCACGGTCGCTCGGTACTTGAATTGCAGCGGTATGCTTCATTTATCGGTACAAGCAATCAGAAGGATTTGCTGACTGATCCTTCGGGAAGCCGCCGTGTCATTTGTATTGAAGTGACGGGAAACATCGACACTACACAGCCGATAGATTATGAACAGCTTTATGCACAAGCCATGCACGAGATTCATCATGGCGAACGCTACTGGTTTGACAGTGAGGATGAGCAGATTATGACGGAAAACAACCGTGAGTTTGAGCAGACACCGGCTATGCTGCAATTGTTTTATCAGTATTTTAAAGCTGCGCAAACGAAAGAGGAAGGAGAATTTCTTACTCCGGTCGAAATACTAAATTATCTGAAAAAGAAAAGCGGTATATCATTGTCTGATAACAAAGTATATCACTTCGGGAGATTGCTGCAAAAATGCGGTATTCCTTCGAAGCATACTTATAAAGGTACTGTTTATCAGGTTATAAAGGTATTATAAGAGATAAAAGTAAGGCTGACAATAAAAGTCGGGATATTTTATTGTCAGCCTATTATCAATGGTTATTGTCAGGTGACAGAGTGCTGATATTCATCTACTTGAATGTATCCCTGACAGTATGACAATAAAACAGGTACAAATCTAATATGAGTAGTAACATACGAATCATAAGAGCCCCTCTCACATTCCCTGTTTAGAATAAATCCATTGCAAAGCCTGTGACCAATGTTCCGGATAAGCATAGTGCTCGGCTTCCTCCATTATCACAATCTCTTTAGGGGAAGTAATTACGTTATATACAGAAAATGTGGAAGTAGGAGGACATACCATGTCGTTATATCCTAAATAGAAGAAGACCGGGACTTTCAGCTGCTTTGCGAAATTAGCCACATCATAATAAGAAGATACTTCCAATTTCTTCTTTCTGATTTCGACAGCATCGGTGGAGTCTCTGAATAAATGCGGCCATCCACCTGCCCGTCCTTTCTCATAGCCGCTCAAATCGCTAAGTGCCGGAAAGAAGCTAACGACTCCTGTCACACGCGGATTAAGAACCGCCGTGACGATGGCCAACGCACCTCCCTGACTACCTCCCTGCACCAAGAGGTTGCTGCCATCAAATTCTTTCATAGAACAAAGATAATCTACCGCACGTACACATCCCATATAGACGCGTTTATAATAAACTTCATCACGATTGTCCCAATTCTGATATTGATATCGATAAAGTCCTCCCTGGCTCAAACTAGCATAAACGGACGGTTCTAATGTTACCGGAATACCATGGATGCCAATCTCCAACGTAATCATACCTTTTTCCGCTTCTACAATCGCACCGGCATATCCCCGTACTCCCGCTCCCGGTACCCGCAATAAAGCAGGATACTTTCCGGGCTTTACCGGCACACAAAGAATACCATATACCCGGCTGTTCAAACGGTAGTTCTGTACATTCCATTCATAAACATTCACCTTCTCGGTACAACGTTCGGGCAGTAAACGCAATTTCACATTCATAGGAATTCGAACATTCTCCTGTTTGGCACTTTCCCAGAAAGTATTGAAATCGTTTGGCAAAACAGCTGTCGGTTTTATCTTCTCAGGTTCAAAGGCAGCCGTAGCCCGTCCTTCAACAGTTCTACCGTCATATTTTGTCCAGACACGACAACGCAAAAAGCCAGGAGTTTTCATGGTTCCGGCATCCAATGTCAGCACACCATTTTCCAAGACAATGGTATCTTTGAGTAATGGATGCATCATATCCTGAGCAACTTCATACCATACAGTCACATTTTCTTGAGGTACACGATTCTTTGTCACCACAACGTTGAATTTCACCTTCTCACCCAGTTCGTACTTCCAATCGACATGATCAGGTACAACATTCACTTTAACCATTCTTTCCTGCAATTGGGCGGACAGAGCCGCCGCCATGCAGAAAGAAATGAATATAAAAAACAGTCTTTTCATAAACTACTATTCAAAACCTTCGCTACAATACAGAAAAGTCCCATACCCCAAATGAGCAATATCAGTACCGGCGTTTTCAGGACGAACCTTTGTTTCTAAGACTTCTTTCACATAAGGCATTCCCAATCCTAAACGTGTCGCATAATGATTGTACACCCGCTCATAGACAGGAGCAAATTTACCACGTCTTGATTCAGGTCTCTGACCACTGGCTACCTCTTTCTTGTCTACTTCGTCTATTTCATACCAATTATACTTCCCGGTGAGTTCCGGCATATACTTGAATGGCACATCATACCCTAAATTATATTTAGCTGTATATTCATAGCCTTTCGGCAAGCGGTTGTCTAACACACCGTAGAGATCAGTACCTTGTTTCCAGGCCGTCTCACAAAGCATGGACATCATACCTAATCCCAACTGTGCATGTGTTTGGTCACGACCACTTTCCTGACATTGTCCAGTTTCTCCATCTATATAATAACGTATAGAACCATTTTCATATCCGTAAAGATAAATATCTATAGCTTTCTTATACATTTCCATATCATCCAATACAATCGCCATGGCCATGTAACAGTTAATGGCAGATACGCCAAAGTTACCGACTGCCTTATTCTTAGGCTCTGTGATAGAGAAGAAATCATCTAATACGGGAATAAAACACCGCTTAAACATATCACATGCTCCCTGAAAGTCCTCATTCGTCATCCCGGAACCATCAAGATATCGCATAAGCTCAACAGCATAAACTAGTTTTATGCATAAGTTACCCACCATCAATACATGATCCAAACCGGCTTGTCTCGCACTATAGACAGGCTTTTTAAGGCTGGCGGAATAGCCACGTATTATCTCCATTGACTTATCAGCATAGCCTTTTTGTTGTGTAGCAGCAAACATAATGGCATTCTGACAAGCTGCCGCAAAATCGTTTCCAAATTGATTCATGATGTTCGGATGAGAAGCATCTTCACCGGCATAAATTTCATCATAAGGACCATTCATTATATATGTACTTTGAGAGAGTTTATCCGCGCTCAATAATTCATAACCCGCATATTGTGGTTGTATCTGTTGGGTAGCAATCTTACGAAAACGCTCGATGTCTTCTACAGTAAAAACAACTCCCGGGTGTTCAAATTCCGTAGGGTAGGTCACTTCTATGCGAGGCAACGGCCAACTATCTATATCGGTCGTCCCATCTTCTATTTCACTGTTACACGAGCATAGTGAGGTGCAGGCAATCACCATGCCTGCTACCTTTATCTGATTCTTTATATAATCTATCTTCATAATCATTTAACTATAAGGTGAATATAAGTCCATATTATTTCCCAGCCTCAACCTCTGAAAACGTCATCATTTCTTCTACACTCTTAAATGTACGTATCCAGTCTGCCGAGAATGAAGGAATATCGACTTTTAATATCTTGAACATAAAGGCTCTAATCGGAACAACCCCTTCTGTATTGGTAAACTGTGCTAAGGAAGATGCGTCATAATAAACCAGTTGTGTACCATCTGACAATTTCTCAACTTTCATAGCCGGTGCGATATTTACGGTATTTCCCAAGTTAGCAAGATTAAGAGTATATTGTGCACCCGATGGTATATCTGTGCATTTCATGGCAATCACCGGATAATCTTTAAAATTCATATCCATCTGATTAGCTACCGTACTATAGACTCTTTGCATATACACGCGCTTATTATTATCAGCAGTCACGGTCATAACCAGTTTTCCGTCTTTACGCTCCATAGAGCCAATATTACTATTGATAGCCCATCCCTCAAAGTCTGTTGTGGCATCCCATACATAAAAACCTGAGGCTACAGTCAAGTCGATAGTCGATTTATTGCCAGTCTCTATACAAGTGGCAGTAACAGTGGCTGCTCCGAAGCCCATGGCTTTCACTTTTCCTCCTTCCACAGTCAATACCTTCTCATCGCTTGATGTCCATTCCACAGAACTTACAGTAGCTACTTCCGGTGTTAGTGTAAAGTCTAAATCAAGTTGCTGTTTCCAGTAGAGAACATCCGTATGAGGAACAATCTCAACATTCGTCGCAGGTTCATATTTCATCACTTTCAATGAATATTCTCCTCTTACATTACTGCCATCGTGCGTATATGCATAGATAGTCACATCTCCGGCTTTTATCCCCGTCACTACTCCATTCTTATCTACCGTCGCAATATTTTCATTGCTACTTGCCCAAGTCAAATAAGAATAAGTATGGTCAGCAGGCAATATATCATATTTCAACTGTAATTTATCAGTTTCGTAAACTCCTTCCTCAATGTTTGTAAACTGAATCCCGGTAGTCTTGATTACTTCCGGAATCACTGTTACCTCGATAGTCCGTACAGTGGATGCTGTTCCAAATCCTACCGATGGAGTTACGGTAATCATCGTTTTTCCCAACGATTTAGCAGAAATCGTTCCATCTTGTGATACTGTAGCTACCAATTCGTTAGTAGTCGTCCACTTCAACTCTGTATGATCCGCATTTTCGGGAGTAATATGATAGACAATAGTTGTATCTGTTCCCAACTGCACAGGCAGTTCACTACTCACTTCCAATGAAATAGCTGTAATCAACTTGTTCTCGGGCATGTCAGTAGTAAATTCCTTCTCTCCGCAGGAAGCTATTAACAGACATAAGCCAAGTAATACACCAGCCTCCCAATATCCTTTCTTAAACAATGAATATCTGTTTTTCATGTCACTTACAATTATTTGTTTTTATTATTATTCCCATCCGGGATTCTGTTGCAAATTAGGATTCAACTGCAACTGGTCACTCGGCAACGGGAACAGATAGTTCTTTTCTTCCCATTTACGCCCCTTTTCAATAATGATACAACCTTCAGCATTGGTCTCATAAGGACAATTCGCCCACACTTTTTCATACTCCGTACCTTTCCACTGAATTCCTACAATATCCATCGGCATTTCTGTTTCTGCTGTCTTCCAACGTTTCAGGTCATCTAAGCGGAAGCCTTCATTGAATAGTTCAATGGTACGCTCACGGCGGATTTCTGTCCGCATATCCATACCCGCATTTTGGGTAATCAGTTCATTAGTCAATGGAGTCATAGCCGGATTAACACGGAGACGCACCAAATTCAAGGAAATATTCAGGTCAGTATTCGAGATCTTGTCGTCCCGTTCATACACTGCCTCTGCATAATTCAACAAAACTTCAGCATAACGGATTATAGGAAAATCATAACCTTCTTTTTTATCTTCCACCTTACGCTCTGTTGCCCATTTCTGATTGTGATATCCGGTCCCCGTCTTCGGCACAAAATTAGATATATATGGGTTCTTATCCTTTCCATCCCAAGAAGTACGTGGTTTCTGATTGTTCCAAAAGTTATCGTGAGGACGCATCATTGTATAACGCATACGATTGTCACGATCCTGAAATTCATCATCTATTTTCATATACCCTTTGAATTGAGGGTTTGTTTTTCCTCCATAAGTGATGGGAAGTCCATTTTGACAAAGATACATATTGGCGAATTTACGACTAATCCATATTGCATTATATAATGAACTTTGTGTAATATTCCAGTTGATAGGTGCCAATATTTCATCAAAGCGCCGAGCAAATATATATTCTTTATTAGCACTTTTCTGTAATCCGGCAGGATTAGACTTCGCATCCTCCAAGATGAACATATATTTCTGTGCACTGTCACCCAATGCTTCCGGTTTGAACAAACTGAATGTTTTGCTATCGATCACGTCTTTGGCAGCTTTCGCCGCAATATCCAGCAGTTCTTTTCCACGTTCTACGTTACCACGACTTTTTTGCCAGGTACCTTCGTACAACGCCACTCGTGACAAGAATGCCTGACATCCTTCCCGACTTATGCGCCCATACTCTTGTATTTCGGAGAACTTCGGTAACAGAGGAACGGCTTCTTTCAAATCTTTAATGATGAAATCAGCCACTTCACTACGATCATTCTGCTTGACATACATTCGCGCATCAGTTACCTCCATAGGTTCCTTCACCAAAATAGCATTGCCATATAGTTGCAATAAATCGAAATAAGAATAAGCACGAAAGAATTTTGCTTCACCCACATACTGGGCTATGTCACTCGGAGTGGCATATGACTCTGCATTTTTCAATAACAGATTCGTACGGCGGATGTGCGAGTAATTGCTGGTATAGTTAGCATCCGCAGGCTGTACAGCATTGCTTCCATTGCTAAATAAATTACGTTCATCTTTATTGGTAAACAGATCTGAAGTATAATCAGAATGTACCGGTTTTGTCGACTTATATTCCATTGCTCCTGAAAAGTGACGTGTCCAGCCATAGAATTGATTGGCAAATAGCAGATAGTCATCCGGTGTGTTCCAGTAGTTCGTTTCCGCCAACTGTTCTTGCGGCTCGAGATCAAGGCAAGAGTGTGTGGACAGTCCCAAGGTTAAAACGACAAACAGATTTTTTATTTTATTTAATCTCATACTATTTAATATTTAAAAGGTCAAGTTTAATCCTACCGTCAGGTTTCTCGTAAAAGGATAGCGGCCAAATGTCTCTACTTTGCGCGACGCTTCCGGATCCCATCCATCCTTGATTTTACTATTCTCCCACAAATCAGCTCCCGATACATAAATACGGGCATAGCTTATGAATTTAGTCTTCGAAAGCACATTTGCCGGAAACGTGTAGCCTAACGTAACATTCTTCAGACGAAGATAAGCACCATCTTCCACTGACCAGGAAGAACAAATATAGTTATACAGATTGATCTGTGTCTGATGTGTGTAAGTGGGATAATGGGCGTTCGGCGTTTCTGCCGACCATACATTACCAACCGACTGATTCGTTGAATTATTATACCAAGACATCATCGGTATCCGCCAATTGTCATTCTTTCCCTTTTGATTATTTTCGCCACCACGCCATACTGTGCGTTTACCGGCTCCTTGGAAAATAACCGAGACATCGAAGCCTTTCCACGATAATCCGGCATTAAAAGAGAAAGACACCTTCGGATCGTCAGTTCCCAAATATACATAGTCAGCTTCTGTCAATTTACCATCTTTATTGACATCTTCATACATATTATCTCCCAAACGCAAGTTACCAGGCATAGCAATATTGTTATTGCCATTGGCATATTGATTAATATATTTATCCAACTGATCTTGCGTTTGTATCTTACCGCAATATTTCAAACCGAACACGGAATTCAACGGATAGCCTTCACGATTTGAAACTACACCGGATTTAATCACAGCGTCACCCCCATTATCTACCAATTTGTTAGTGGTATAGGTGAAAGTCCCCCCCAGATGATAGGAAATTTCTCCTATTTTATCCGACCAGTTAATCGTGCCTTCCCAACCGTTTGCCTTAAAACTACCTCTATTAGCGGTAGGAGCTTTATCCCCCAATGTTCCAGGATAGGTGACATCAATCAACATATTGTTACACTTCTTCCAAAAAAGTTCGGCAGTACCTGTCAGTCGATTATCCAGGAAACCGAAATCCAAACCGATATTGTAGTTCTTGATGACTTCCCATGTACGGTCTGTACTCAACAGCTTACCGTTTGTATCCACATAGGAAAGTAAACCACTCCCCACTAATGCACCTCCATTCTGTTTGAAATCGTATAGCTGCACACCATCGTATCGATCAATACCTCCCTGATTACCCACTGTACCATAAGAAAGACGTAGTTTCAAATCATCGAAAACACCCAGCCCTTTCACAAACTCTTCTTCACTGATACGCCATCCTCCGGATACACCTCCAAAGAAAGCCCAACGATTCTCCGGCTGAAATTTAGAAGAACCGTCATAACGGAAATTTCCTTCAAGCAAGTATTTGGATTTATAGTTATAGTTCAAACGTGCAAAATAAGAAAGCAATGCTTCCTGATATCTGGAAGGTCCTTCATTCTTTGTGTTGCGTAATGTTATCTCTCCTATTCCGTTGATAATATTCAGTGAAGGTAAAATATTCAAAGCCTTAGTTGCAGTATAATCATATTCTTTCATGCTATATTGCGTACCAAGCATCATTCCGAGGTTATGACTACCGAATGTCCGCTTCCAGTTCAAATAGAAATTTAACGTATACAGATTGGTTCGTGCAGTTGTTTTAATATAATAAGTATCCTCTTGCCTGGGTTCCACACGCGTTTCCCGTTTTGTACCAGTGTAGTCATAATAATCTACTGTTTGGTTTTTCACGTCCCGAATGGCAGTAGAGGTGTTATACCCCAAAGTGGCTACTGCATCAAAATGCTCGTCAAAACGATATTTAAATGTCTCACTGATATTGATACCGGAAGTGTTGAGTTTGTTGTCTCCTCCCAATTCACAACGCCAGTTGGGCGTAGCCCAGTTACCCCACGCATAAGGTTTCCCATCCATCGTGGAAGAAGGAAAACCCGGTTGTTGCGTTCCGGCTGTCAAAGCTTCTCCAATTTGCGTCGGTGACACTTGATCCTGACGATAATAGAAAATGATAGACTCAAGATCAAAGTTCTTTGTAAGATGGAATGTATTACTCAAACGAAAATTATAACGTTGATTCTTATTGTTACCCCATTTCAAATTACTATCATCATACATATATCGTCCGGAAAGACGGAAGACAGACCTTTCGTTACCACCCGATACGCTCAGTTCATGTGAAGTGGAAGCTGCTGTCCCCCACATGATATCTTGCCAATCGGTATCAAAAAAGACGAAGTCGTATAAACCTTGGAAAGAATCCGGGAAAGGATTACCCGACTGCTCCACATTAATATAATGTCCCTTATTCTGACGAGCCAAAGCTACGTATTGCAGCCATTGATCGTCTGCCAGCTTTTTGTTATCATTCAAACGAGCTTGTTCCATAGCATCACACCACTCATCCAATGTCATCAGTGTAGGCTGCAACCCTACGAATTTAGCAGTTACCGAACCACTATATTCCACCTTTACCTTACCTTCTTTGGCCTTTTTAGTCTGTACCAGAACAACACCTCCGGCAGCTTTACTACCATAGATAGCTGCAGAAGCGTCTTTAAGGAAATTGATGGACTCTATATCACCCGGATTTAATTGGGAAAAATCGTCAGACTCCACACCATCAATAATCACCAACGGAGCTGAATTATTCTTCGAGAATGAACCGCGTAATTTCATATTCCAGCTCTCATCTCCCGGAGCAGCCGAGTTACGGGTTATAATGACTCCCGGCACTTGTCCTTGCAAAGCCTGTGCAGGATTAGAGAGAGCTCCCTTATCCTTTAACATCTTGTCACTAACTACGGTCACCGCACCTGTTAGTGTTTCTTTCTTCTGTGCGCCATATCCTACAACTACCACTTCTTCGAGCACTTCAGTACTCTCCTTCATTGTCACATTTAGTACCGCTTTTACACCTGCATCAATTATTTGGTCTTCGTAACCGATATAACTAAATTTCAATTTAGCACCCGCAGGAACATCTAGCGAATAGTTACCATCAATGTCGGTAATCGTACCACCCGTTTGTCCGACTACACTCACATTGACGCCGATAAGCGGCTCACCTAACACGTCAATCACTTTTCCTTTAATTTTCTTCAGGGTTTGTGCTACCGACTGCTGTTCACCGACAGCCGCTTGTATCCCAGCAACGGGATACACCACACACACCAAACAAGCAAAGATTGTTATCTTCTTCACCTGCTTTACCATACATAGCATTTTCTTTCGGAGTTTCATGAAATTAAATCTGAGGTTTTTACATTATTATTTTTATTCTCAAGACTCGGCAAGATGTGCAGACATCCCGTCATTTTACTTTTTCTGCTTTTTTTCTTCATTGGCTTCACTTCTATTTATTGATTCAGTTCATATTAAATGCAATTCTTCATATATCGGCGCATGTCACGACGTCCTAAAAATAAATGATAATCTACCGTACGCTGACTAAGATTCAACATATTGGCTATCTCTTCCGTATCTTTTTCTTCATAACGGCTCAACGCATACACCGTACGCCGTTGTACAGGAAAGGCAGCAAGTATCCGTTGTTCTGTCTTACACAAGTCATCGGCAATAATCTTCTCTTCTGTTTCATTAGTAAAAGAAGGGATCATATCATAGATATAATTATTCACTTCTTGTTTTTTGTAGTATCTGCGTAAATAATCGGTTACGATGTTACGGGCAATGGTAAACAAGAAATACTTTACAGTATCCGGACGAAGCATTTGTTTATAATCCAATAAACGTACAAATACATCTTGAGCCAAATCTTCTGCCTCACAACGATGAGTGATGCGATAGGTTATGTAATTGAGAATTATCTGGTGATACTCTTTATAAGAGCAAGTTATGATATCATCAAAAGTATTAGCCATCATTGTTATTTTAAAGTTCTCTATAATATTGAATAAAGGCAGCAAGAGGAATTCCCATTGTCGGATAATTAGGATATGGATGGGGATTTCCGGTCTGTATTCCGTCACGATTCCGGTTGTACCCTTTTTCATTATCAATGGTAATGCCTATGTCAACGACATAGTATCCTTCACTTTCCCTACCATCAAATGTATCAATGATATTTTTTCGCAGTTGCCACATGGATGCATTCTGCCGTAACGTAAAATCTCCTCTGACATTGTTGAGCGAACCACAGGTTGTACACGGGATCAGAATTATAAATTTACCATCGGGCACAGCTTTGTAATATGACTCTTTCATCTCGGCAATCTTTTTATTCCATTCCCGATAATCGGCCGTCAAACTGTCGCGATAATCATTGAGCCCCAACATCTGTGCAAAGAACTTAGGTGCATCAAGATTCCACATATCCAGATATTTTCTATAATTGAAAGCCCATTTTCTCTCATCAACCTCAACATTCTTCCACTTCTTTCCTGTATAAACCATGTAGCTTCCACGTGCATTATCATACATTAAATCGTTTTTCTTCGGAGCTGCCAAATAACCTGTCTCCTTATCGAATTTAGTTATGCATTGATCGTATCTCCCACAGTTATAGACTATTTCAGTATCTGTCAGTTCACCATTAATCACCTTATAACAGTTTTTCCAAAACTCACAACTCCCCCAATATCTATATTCACCCACAGGTTGCATATATCCATGATATGATGTCATCTCTCCTTTAGGAATCTCGAAGTATTTCTTCACTGTCCATCCACCCCGCCCTTCATCATATTGTCCTTCTTCATTCTTTATATTCCTTAGTCCGACCAGTTTTATACCGGGAATATAATTCTTCGACAGCAACGCGTCCCTGAAAAAAGCTCCGTTGACAAAACTGTCCCCCAGTATCTGAACAGTAACTTCCTGAGTTCCTATTCCTTTTTTCCCTACGCATATAGAAATTGCTTTTTCTTTTATTATTTCAAACTCATCCGAATTGACCAATTCGATTTTCATATTCGATCCATCCACAGGAGTATCGACAGAAGCTACACGATTCAGTTTTCTCGAATAAACACAGTCACCCGAAAATCTCACAAAGTCATTGTAAGGTCTCCATCTTTTAATTAGTGCTTCGACAAAAACATCATTCCTTATATCCGAAAGCATATACAGTTTGCCCGGAATACAAATGTCATTTTTAAAGTTACTTTTCTGTCCCCAAAGCGGATGAAGTGAAAAAAGAAATAGTGGTAATACAATAAATGTTCTTTTAGATAGAATATTCTTCATGGTTCCATCATTTTGCAGTTCATAGTTATTTTTAATCACACTGCAAAAATAGACGAATCCAATCGACACCATTGAGATAATTTGTCCCGATTATTAGGTTAGTTTGTCTCATTATACCCTTTTTAGGGCATTTTCAGTATATAAATGGGAATGGAGAGACTTTTTATTTAGTCTCTCCACTACCATTCGAACGATATTGCGTCGGAGTGAATCCGAACTCTTCTTTAAAGTATTTATTGAAATATTTAATGGAATTGAATCCGACCCTGTCCGAAATCTCCGAAATATTATATGAACTGCCCCGAAGCAACTGGGCAGCTCGTTTCAATCGGACAGAACGAATAAAATCATTCGGTGTCAATCCTGTAATGGACTCAAATTTACGGTATAGCTGACTACGACTCATCCCCAAGTCATCACACAAGTTATTAACCGAGAACTCCGGATTTTCCATATTCTCTTCCACCAACCGTAAGGCTTTCTCCACAAATTCTTCATCTAAAGAAGTAATAGTGATATTCTGAGGAGAGATTTCTATTTCTTTATGAAATATTTCCTTACGCTTTTCCTGCTGTTCTAAAAGCATATTAATACGCGTCAGTAATATGTCATAATTGAAAGGTTTCGATATATAAGAATCAGCACCAGCTTTATAACTTTCTATCCGAGCTTCGTCTGAAATACGTGCCGTGAGCAAGATAATCGGGATATGTGAGGTCTGAATATTGTTTTTAATCCGGACACACATTTCCAGACCATCCACTTTCGGCATCATCATATCGGATATTATCAGGTCCGGCGACTTATGTATGGCAACTTCTTCGCCTTCGGCTCCGTCTCCAGCCTCCAGAATATTAAATTGACCTATCAATTGTTCCACCAAAAAACGACGGAATTCTACATTGTCTTCCACTATCAAAATAGTTTTCCTGTCCGAATATACCACCTTTTCTTCCACATCGGGAGACATAGCCGGAATTTTGGATTCACTGTCGTCTCCTTTCAAGTCGGATGGAATATATATCAAAAATGTTGTTCCTACTCCTATTTTGCTATGCACTTCTATCTTTCCGTTATGCAAAGAGACATATTCTTTGACCATATGCAAACCAATACCGGAACCTGTCACACCAGGAATTGGCTCCGACTGATAAAAGCGGTCAAATATCACATTCAAGTCTTTTTCACTGATTCCACATCCTGTATCGGATATTTCGATTCTTACGAATATCTTTTCATCTTTTTTCTCCGTCGCTACAATCGTTGAGATAAGCCCTCCATCAGGAGTGAATTTAAATGCATTGGAATAAATATTATTCAGAATCCGTTGCATTTTCGTATCATCAAACCAGATATTCATGCCAGGACATTCACTCTCTATCGAAAACTTTATAGATCGATTTGTCGCCAGTTCTTTAAACCCTGAACCAATGTACCGCACAAACTCTACGATGTCAGCCTGATGTAATTTCAGACTTTCACCTCCCATCTCCAGTTTCCGAAAATCAAGCAGTTGATTAATCAACTCCAACAAATTACCGGCATGGTTATAGATTGACTTCAATTTGTCCTTCATTGGATTCTCCGCTTGTTGAATAAGGATACCTAAAGGCGTCATTATCAAAGTAAGCGGAGTACGGAATTCGTGACTGATATTGGTGAAAAAGCGGAACTTCATCTGATTAAGCTCTTCTTTCTGCTGTTCACGTTTCAATGCCTCTTGTTCGAACTGCTTTTTAAGTTTTTTCTTCCTATAAGCTTTTAAAAACAAATAGATGACTCCACCTGCAATCAATATGTAAAATATGTAAGCAGGAACAGTTGCCCAAAAAGGCGGAGAAACGACAATAGTCATTTCTGCGGCCTGTTCTCCCCAACTTCTGTCATTATTGGCTGTGTATACCACTAATTTATATTTCCCCGGATGTAAACCGGTATAGGTAGCCACTCCCAGACCATTGGTCTTTATTTCATTCCAGTCCGGATCAAAATTCTCGAGTTTATACCTATAGTAGGTTTGCAAAGTATTCACATAGTTAAGCCCGGCAAATTCGAAAGTAACAAAGTTCTCATTATACTTCAAATGAATCTCACGAGTATTATTTATCGGATATTCAAGAATAACACGCCCTTTATATTCTGTGTGTTCCTTAACAGGAGAATTGAACAGACGGAATGCAGTGAATATAGGTTTATTGTGGACATGATTATAATAAATCTTTTGAGGTTGAAACGAATTAATGCCATGATGACCGCCAAAATACAGTTCTCCATCACGGGTTTTTAACGATGAATTCTCATAGAACTTTCCTCCCTGCAATCCGTCTTCTGAACTGAAGTTGACTATGAGAAAATCATATCCTTCAGAAGTCTCTTTTAATTCAATTCGTGAGATACCACTTACCGTTGATACCCAATAAATACCGCTATCATCCTCAATGATTGACGATATAGAATTGTTAGCCAATCCGGTCTCTGTAGTTATCGTATGAGCTTTCTTCTTTTGTTCGTCCCATACACGAATTCCAATATCCGTCCCAAACCATTCTAGCGAATGGCTATCTTTGTACACACAATTATAGCTTACCTGAGGCCCCATAAATTTAGGATTATCCGGATCGTCTATTTCAGGAACAAAGATTTTATCTTTATGAGTATCATAGTAGTAAATACCATTTTCCCCAAACACCGCAAAAGTAGAATTGCTGACAGGATAAAAACCATAATCGCGTTTATGAAAGCTAATCTTCGGATGTTTATCCCGCAACAATCGTATTTTTCCCGTTGAGGTGTCTAGCTCACCTACTCCTTCATTACTGACACTGACCCAGTAACGCCCATCCGGATCTTCATAAACTGCTCGGGAGATATTCTGCTCCGGGAATAACTCTGTATTAACTAATTGTTTATTGTAATATCTCACATTTTTTCCATCTATGCAGCAAAATCCATTCAAATACGTTCCAACCCACAATCTCTTTTTACTGTCTCTATAAAGAGTCAGACAAAGATCACCGGACAGAATATCTTTGAATGCCCTGCTGACTTCTCCCGTAGAAGGAGAGTAACGCATCAATCCGTATGCAGTAGTACCAATGAGTATCGTTCCGTCTTCGTCTTCCAACAAACAACGCACCGATTCGTTGGTAATCATTGTTTTATTCTGAACAGTCTGAATTAGCTTGAACTTATACATACTCGGATTATAGTAACAGATACCTTGCCACAAAGTGCCTACCCAAATTCCGCCATTATTATCGGCAAAGATGCACTGTATGTCATTACTTAACACACTGCCGTCACCTAATTTCAATCCGGGCATTGTTTCAATTCTATGTGTAGAGTTTTCAATTTTCCGCAATCCAGACCACGAAGAACCGACCCATGCGTTTCCTTGCTTGTCCAAATCCATACAGGTAAAGAAGTTGGACATACCTTTAATGGTGCTTATCTCTTGCCAACCTTTATCAGTTTTATCACGATAGCAAACAGCCTGATTATACATCAGCCATAGATTCCCATCGGAGGTAGATTGTATTTTTAACCGGTCTGTAGCTTCAGAGATACGTCCTACAAAAAAAGTATCCTGACCGGTGTAATCTCGCAAGGTTTTGGCCCAACGACGAATTAGCCCGCTCGAATATACGATATAATAAGTATTCTTATATTGAGCTAACTCGTACGGAATACCGTGCCGATATGTAAAGTCACTGTTCCCCTTTTCGATTATCTGTAATTCTCCTGCGGATATATCAAAAAAATAGAATGTATTATCTTCGGTAAGAAACCAATAGTTCTTGCTCTCATCAATAAACAAATTCTTCAATTTTCCACTTACTCCCATCCGGCGTAATTCGGAATCAATATCATAAATAAACTGATTGGTATTCAAATCGAATAATAACAAATATCCCGGAGATTTCATCCATATCCGTCCGTAAGCATCGTGATAATCTTTAAATATTTGATTCCGGTTGAAATCCCATTTATAGATTTTCCGCCTATCGTGATAAAAATGTTCGAATGTAGCACCATTGTAGATGTTTAAAATAGAAGCTGTTCGAATGACCATACGACCATCCGGTGCCATTGTAAAATATCGTATTTGATTATCCGACATCCCATCAACCACATCCCAATGCCGAAACATATATTGTGAGTATACCTTAAAAATGCTTAGCAGGAGAACGAGTGTGATAATGCTTGTACGCTTTGTATTTTTCATAAGCCAGCCTAATTTGCCAGACAAAAATAGAGATTAAACATCAATACAACAAGGGTATACATTATAATTTTCGAAAAAACACAAATGATTAAGCGAGATAGACGTTTCATTCGTATTTCATTTAAATAAGGAACCAATTTATGCAAAATGTAATATGAAACGAATTCTTTTATGTCTTTCAGCAGCTTTATATTTACTTTTTATCCATGCAGAAAAAATAAAGCATCCAGCCTTACTTTATACCCCTCAACGAATTGAGCAGGCAAAAATAAGTGTCAGACAGGATACACGAATGTCTGAAGCTTGGAATTCAATCAGGAAAACTGCCGATAACCTATTGCAGAAAACTCAATTGAATAAGATAGACTATTTAGCACTCTCATTTCTAATGACGGATGAAAAGAAGTATGCTGATAAAATAAAAGAGATTTTGCTGGATGTCACTGAGGACGAAACTTGGGGCAATCAAGAAATGATGGCTCGTACCCCAGCCTGGAACGCCGACCTTGAGATTGCACATAAAGCTTTTTATGCAGCAATAGCTTATGACGCCATCTATCAAGAACTTTCTCAATCTGAAAGAAGAAAAATAGCTCACGGATTAAAACGTCTGGCAATGGACCCGCTATTAGGTGACTGGATCTTGGAGCCAACACGTATTCATTCACTAAACTCAATGGGGCACAACTGGTGGACTTCTTGTACGTGTATGGGTGGTCTACTTGCACTAAGCTTACAGAATGAATTGGAAGAAGCAAGAGATGCTGTAAAGATTATCAACGAAGTCCTTCCCGAATGGTTTGAGTTTGCAGGAGATGTGCTTCATCAAAAGCCAAAGACCTTTGATGAGACCGGTGGAATGTATGAATGTCTGAACTATGCAAACTACGGGATTCAAGAGGCTTTATTATTCCGCTTAGCTTGGATGAATACTCACAAGGAAGATAAAGCAATAGAGATACCCCAACTGGAGAAGTTATCAGATTTTTTTGTACATATCTGTTATCCACGTACAGGTATGCTTTATAATATAAACTTCGGGGACAGTCATAAAAACACGGCTGCCGAAAGTAGTCTGATGTTATTATATGCAATGGGGATTCAAAATGATGATATGCTTTGGTATATGAATCAGATAGAGCAAGGGCAACACCGTGATGGATATTTTATCGACCGCCCGATAGGATTTCTCTATACTCCCGATTTGAGTAAAGCACCCAAGGTTCCTAAACTAAAGAAATCACAATTATTCAAAGACTTCGGTTGGGCAACCATGCGCAACTCTTGGGAGAAAGATGCCACAATGTTAGCCGTCAAGTCCGGATATACCTGGAATCATTCTCATGCCGATGCCAATTCATTCATAGTCTTTCATAAAGGAGAGGATATTATCAAAGATGGAGGACGATGTTGGTATGCGAATCCCGAATACCGCAACTACTTCTTTCAAAGCGAGGCACATAATGTCGTATTATTCAATGGCAAAGGGCAAAGACGAGAACAGCAATATTATGGTTCTACCTTAAGAGGATATCTGCATTATCTGTTGGATGCCGGAAATATAAAATATGTGTTGGCAAATGGTACAGGTCCTTATTCGGACCAGTTTAGCCGCAACTTCCGTCACTTTTTGTGGATAGACAACGTCATCTATATCATTGATGATTTAAAAACCTATGAAACCGGTCATTTTGAATGGTTGTGGCATCCGGGAGGAATAACTGAGAAAAAAGGGACAGATCTAAACATTACAAATGGAAATTCTTCAGTAATAGTCCGTCCATTATATCCTCGCACGTTGGCACGATCTAATTTTGTGCATGATTATCCGGACAATTTGTATTGGGAAGTAATAGAAGTACCGACTGAAGATTTGAAAAGTAAAGATAGTTATTATTCTTTTCACTTGCCTGACGAAGTCAATAGAGTGAAAGGTGTGACTGCTATTATTTTAAAAGAGACTCCCGATGAAAAAGAGCTTCCTGAGATTGAGAAACGTGAAGGTAAAAACTGGATTGGTTTACGCATCCGCAATAAGGGTAAGATTACAGATATTTATATTAATCAGTTAGCAGACGGACGATTAATGCATAGCAATTCATGGATTGAAGCCGATGGCTGGTCTACAGATGCTTATATGTTTATAGTTACATATCCGGAAAAGAGCGCTCCGGCAGATGCTAAAGAGTATTTTATTGGTTATGGCAGTTCATTAAAAAGAGGAACTACCTCTTATTTCTCCTCGCTGGCAAAACTATTTATTATTCAGAAAGAAGAAAATAGACGCATGCAGCTATGGATTGATGGCTCCACCAAAGTCAAAGCCTATATCAGAAGTTTACAATGCCCGGTATCTGTGTCTGTTAATGGGGAAAGTATTCCCATAGTCTATGATCATTCAAATCTAAAAATCGAATTATAAAGCGCGAACCAAGTGGAATGAAATGATAGCATCGAGACTATATTTCATTATCAGCCTATTATCAGAGGTTATTATCAAGAGAGCATTGATATTCATTTATTTGAATGTTATACTAACTGTTTGACAATAAAAATAGGTGCAAGCTACAAATACATTCAGTGTGTCGGAATTTCCGACACACTGAATGTATTTAGAAAACATATCAAACAGTCAAAGATGGCATCTCCTATTTTATAGCTACTTTCGTCTGTAATCTTATGTCATCGGAAGCAGCACCAATCATTATCTGAAAAGTTCCCGGCTCCACAATCCTCTTTAAATTCCGATCGACAAGCGAGAAATCCTCTTCGGACAAAATAAACTTCACTTCCCGTTCTTCACCACGCTTCAAAAACATTTAGATGGAAAAGATATAAACAGGATAAATAGTAACTTCTTCATAAAACAAACATAAATAAAAGAAACCTGCTTACCAAAAGAATATTATCTTTTCAGTAAGCAGGCTTTCACTCATATTCAAAAATGCAAAGAGCAAAAACTCTCACAAATTTGTGTGTTCCATTAATTGATAGCTATCGGAGCATCCAACGTCTTAATAGTAATTCCATTTGTAGTACCGTTTATACGCCCTGTGGCATCTTTGATAACTCCACCTTCCTGAGTCTCTGATCCGTCTAGTTTATAATAAAGTGCCAAGCCTTCTGAAGCAGGGTCAACACCCAGCATATTCTGCTTAAGTTGATTTTCCGTACGGGCTACACTCCAAACACGGACTTCACTCATTTTACCATGGAATGGACGTTCACCCCATTTAAAACCATAGATTCTACCAATATAAAAACCCATGTCCGAATTCGGATCAAAACCGTCAATACC
The DNA here is from genome assembly GCF_001314995.1 of Bacteroides ovatus. Taxonomy (NCBI): domain Bacteria; kingdom Pseudomonadati; phylum Bacteroidota; class Bacteroidia; order Bacteroidales; family Bacteroidaceae; genus Bacteroides; species Bacteroides ovatus. The sequence continues at coordinate 4,956,161 of NZ_CP012938.1, read as the reverse complement.
CCAATCTGAACCAGCCCATTTCTCACCATTTACATAAATACCTGTTTTTCCTGTCGGTTGATCATAAGTCAACGCTACATGATACCAACGATTTGTTAACAACGGTTTCGTTACACGGTAGTTCTGTCCTCCGGCCACTTCCAAATAATCTTTAGGAGTAATTCCTCCTCCTGCATCACCGATACGGAGAATCATCACACCTTCGGTTCCCATAATCGTATTATTATCGAGGAAATAATCCACATTAATCAATGCTTCGTAAGTGAATGACGAGAAGAAAGTACCGACAGGGAACTTCACAGAAATATAGTGGTTACTGAAATTACCAGCTTTGGTAATTTTCAACGGTTTGGAGAAAAAGAAATATGCAATGTTTGTTCCGGAAAGAGTCGACACCGAAGACGAATGCACCCGCATAGGCAAAACATATGAGTTCCCGGCTTTCAAGGCTTCTAACCCGGAAAGTTCGACTTCTATATTATCCGCATACAATTTTCCACTCGAAATAGAAGATGTCGTACTGCTTAGCTTTACCTGCGAAACATCAAGCATCTCATAATTTGTGCCATACTTTGCATTGTATTCGTCTACTACACTTGGTTCGGCTACACTATATGATACGTCTACCTGAGAGGAAGTTGCTGACGAGAGTCTTGAAACCAGATCAAATGTCATTACATCCATTTCATCTTCCACCGAGAAATTATATTCCTTGCTTTCGAAATAAACCTTAGGCTCCAGCAGGTCATTCATGCTGTCGTTGCAAGCGCCCAACAATAACGCCATACTACCTACCATCAAATAATAGAATATATGTTTATTCATCATCTTTTTACTGTTTTAGAATTTTATAAGTCCACTTATTTCTGCGGTTTATTTTCCGCTTCGTTTTGTTTCGCTTTCCATTCATTGAAAACCCGCTGATTGATTTGAATAGCCTGACGCATCCATTTATAATTTGGCGTATTGTCATAATCATTATCGAAGCGATAAGCTCCTACTCCACCTTTATAACCTTCTTGCGGCATAGCAGCAGCCTGCTTCAGCAATTGACCTCCATTAGTGGCATACTTTTCAAAGTTCTCTGTGCAGATTATTTTTTTAGGATCAACGCCATAATCATCAAAACCGGGATTGGAACTACCATAACTTTGTATAATCCAATAATCGACATACTCATCCAATTCACGGGTAAGCCCATAAATATTTCCATCAATACAGATCATTTTATGTCCTTTACCTTCCGGATCGCTTTTCGGACCAATGTAATTGTTCATCTCTTTAACCAAATGAATCAAATGCTTATTCTGACTCAATGTGCCATCCATATCAAACACACCACTACCGATTTCCCAGTCTACATCATAACCGTCCCATTCGTTTGCATACAAAGAATCGCACAGAGCTTTGGCAAACTTCGCCAGACATGCATAATGGTTTTCACTTTCAAACTGACCTTCAAATCCCCAATATTTCCAACGGGCTTGTTTCTTCGCTGTTTCCAATTGAGCCGCCGACCAGCCTTCTTCCTCCGCTTGTTTTTCCACTTCGAGGTATACCGAATTTGGTGTCGCGCCCTTACCAAGATAAGAAAGCAGACTTACCTGCAACAGTTTCGTTCCTTTCACCTTTTGCACAAACTCTTTATCTGCCTTCTGCTCCGGAGTGATTTCATAACGTCCTGGAGCGCCACTCCACATAGAAACAAAATCCATACTATCGGGCATAGCAGAGAGATATCCTCTTCGATAAGCTCCAGCAGGCGCCCAATTGGAATACCATCCGAAAGCTACGGGACGATTGTAATTCCAAGCAGTCGCCTTATAGGCGCGCAGATTGGCATAATATGCCTCACTCTCCGCATTGTTCATTGTGGCATACCCGCCTATATGGTCTATCTCAATATTCTCCACATCCATGCAAGAAGTTACCATCATGCCTGTCAATGGAATAATATATAACAATTTTCTTAATGATTTCATATTCTTCATCTGTATTAAAATGATACATGTAGGTTATCTCTTACAATCCCACCACAAACGGGTAGAAGACTTATCTTCGCCACCTGCACCGTTATTGAACAACTTCAAGGCTGCTTCATAAATAGCCTTTCCCTCGTTAGTCTGAGAAAAACTGGTGGGATAAATCATACGGCGAATACCGCCCTCAAGAGTTGCGCCTTGCACTGCTCCTTTCAAAGTCTTAATGACATTCAACTTCGGATAACCGGTTCTTCTCCATTCCGTCCACGCTTCCTGTCCGTTAGGAAACAAAGCAATCCACTTCTGAATCATAATTTTTTCCAACTTCTGCTCAGTTGTCCCTTCAAACTTGACAGTAGTCTCACACGGAGCAGAAAGTGTTTGCCCATACTGATAATGGGAAAGAACATATGCCCGAGGTGACAAATTGGAATTCATATAATCGTCTACAGGATCAGTCACACCATTCTCCTGAAAAGACATATCAATGCCCTGTTTATACCATGAATCCGCACTGCCGAAACCTTCCCACACTAAAGCTGCTTCCGCACGCAAAAAATAAACTTCCGATGCACGCAGCCAATATGTAGGAGTTCCACTTTGAATATTGGGCTTTGAGCAAGATTTATAGATATCATTCTGCGCATTGGCATGCCCTGCCGGCACCGCTTGATATGTTTTTCCATCGAAAGCCTCAACACCATAAGAGGCATTACCATCCATCGGCAAAAAATAAACGCTTAAACGCGGGTCTTCATATCCCATCAGATAAGAAAAGATGGAAGAACCCATACGAGCTTCATTATAGTTGCCTGCCAGCCATTCAATGTTGTTGCGAAAAGTCATACCTGCCCCTTGACTCATTTGAGCCGCATCATCCTTAGCCGTCATCACGCCGATAGAATGATTTACTGCTTGAGTAGCATACTTTTTCGCCAGTTCCGCATCAGCGAAGCGGACACGCATAGCCAAACGAAGCATCAGCGAATTGCCATATTTCACCCATTTGGTAGCATCTCCGGCATATACCGCATCATAAGCGCCCATTACATTCACCCCATTTTCCGCCTTTTCTGTTAATTCTTCAATGGCTGCAGTCAATTCTTCAAACATCGCCGTATACACCTCTTTCTCCGAATCGAACGGAATGTTCATTGTAGCGTCCGCCGCATGAGAATAAGGCATCGGGCCGAAACTTTCAAGTGTCTTGTGCCAAGCGGAAATCTTCAGAATTTGAGCCAAAGCAAAGACTTCGGGCGTACCATTTTTCTCGGACGCTATTTTCAATTTCTTCCAAGGATCAAGAGCATTGGTATAAGACTGCGTATAGGTCGCTTTTATCCAATTGTCCAACAAATAATAAGTAGTATTGTTACTACCTGCGTTCCAACCGTTACTGTTGTTCTCGCCAAAAAATCCACTCCAATTATCGGCCGATAGATGATAAGCTATTTGATATTCATTGATAACATCTGTATCATCAGCCTGTGTGCCTACGGGAATCACTGTCCGTTGCATAGCTGTAATCAGCCCTCCGACTTCAAAACCATCCATCGCACCTTCTCCGTCGCTCATTTCAAATTGGTTGGTATTGATTTCTTCAAAATTGCATGAGGCAAATAGCGCCATTGCGCATATCACCGCTAATAGTTTAAAATGATTCATTTTTCTCATAATAAAGAAGGTGTATTATAATTTAAATTTAATACCGAAGCCAAAGCTACGAACACTCGGTTGCATAAAATAATCATTACCTTGTCCGTAAGTACTAGTGGAAGGAGTCAGTTCCGGATCGAACGGAGCTTCGCAATACAACATCCAAGGATTGTTGGCTATAAACGAAACCGTAACATCTTTCAACACGTTACCAAACCACTTATTAGGCATAGTATAGCTAAAGGTAAGTTCTTGCAAACGAATATTAGTGGCACTGTATACATAGTAACCGGAAGTTTCATAATTTCCCGTACCTGTCATCTGATAATAAGACTTCGCATCTACCAGACCTTGTCCCTTCAACAATACGCCTCCCGCTTCACGAGCCTCAGCCGAACGTTTGGATACACCGAAACGATCAAGCAATGCCTCTGTAGAAGAGGTCACCACGCCTCCAAAACGTCCGTTGATCTGGAATCCGAGCCCAAAGCCTTTGTATGTCAACATATTACTCCATCCCATATTGAAATCAGGAGAAGTTTTTCCCAAATAAACGGGTTCCCCCTTTTCCATTCCAAAGGTTCCGTCGCTCTTTACCTCAACATATCCCAAGTGGTCTTTCTTCAAGAAGGTGTTGGCATAAATATCGTGGATACTTCCGCCTTCTTTCAAGATGACACGACCACCATCCTTCAAAACCTCCGGAATATTAATCGGTTCATCCATCAAATCCGTATGATAGTTTTCAACCATCTCCTTAATCTCGTTTATATTACGAGAGAATGTCAATGTTGAAGAGATTCCTAATCCGAACTTAAACTGATCGGAATAGCTTAATGAAGCCTCCCAACCACGATTTTCCACATTACCGGCCTGCAAATAAATCTGCTTGTATCCGGTAAATTCCGGAAGATCACCCAAGAAAGTCTGATTGTATGTATTAGAATGATAGTAGGTTACCTCCGCACTTAATTTATTCCACAACTTCAGACTTAATCCAAATTCGTATGACTTTGTACGCTCTGCCTTGAAATCAGTAAACGGATAGATACCGGTAGGATCTAATGCACCACCCACAATAGGGGTAGTTACCGTACCCGGAGTCAGTCCCGAACGGGATACAGGCGCACCGACTTCCGTATACGAACCGCGAACTTTCAGGTAAGAGATAAATTCGGGCAATTTGACCATCTCGGAAATAATCCCGGATAGACCGATTGAGGGATAGAAGAAAGATTCTTCATCGGTATTCACCAAACGTGAATTCCAGTCATTACGTCCGGTCAGTGTCAAATAAAGCATACTCTTCCAACCAAGTTCCAAATTGGCAAAAACAGCATGATTACGTACACGACTATCACCACCCTTTTCTGAGATACGACCATTAGCCGGATCGATATTAGAAGCCGCAAATTTATTGGGCACTCCCAATAATGTCCCTTTGTATCCTCTCTCCAATGCCCAATAGTTAGAATAGTTCCAACCCGCATTGGCAGAAATACTGAAATCAGCTATATGTTTATTTACGTTCAACATAAAGTCGGCATATTCCTGACGGTCTTCATAGTTATTGTATCCATACAGTCCTTTCTTTCCTTCCGCAAATTTATCGTCGGATGAAGCGTAAATCTTGCGTTCAAACAATACATGTGTGTCATCCATTCTGAAACGGGCTGTCGCATTCAACCAATCGGTAATATTATAAGTCAACCCTACGTTAAACATATAACGACTCTTTTCATTCGTAGCTACATTGCGATAAGCAGTCCAGTAAGGGTTCTGTGAAGCATATACCGGATCTGCCACCGGCCAATACTGAACCGGAAGTTGGCGACTTTCATCGAAATGTTCGAATGACTTAATTCCATCAAAGTCTTCACCACGAGGGAACAAATAGGCGGCCATCACCGGATTCCAATATTGTCCTTGCGATACCATATTCTTGTCTTTCTGTTTCACATACGACGCACCTAAATCGAGTTGTAATTTATCATTAAGGAAAGTTGCCGTATTACGGATTGTGAAATTCAAACGTTCATATTCATTATTAGGCACAATACCTTTGGAATTGGTAGAAGAAACAGAAGCAAAAGTCTGATTCGATTTCGTACCGGTGGTCAACGTAACCGAATTAATAAAGTTTGTTCCGGTATTAAAGAAATCCTTCTTAGGATCATAACTTGTAGGAGTCAACAGTTTCTCACCCCAGCTTTCATACATATCTTTTTTGTTACCATACGTATTTTGAAACTCAGGAGTCATATAAGCTTTGCTGAACTCTGAAGAAGAAGAGAACTGCACTGAAAGTTTTCCTTCTTTTCCTTTTTTAGTGGTAATCAAAATTACACCGTTAGCGGCACTACTACCATACAACGCAGCAGCCGAAGGACCACTCAAAACAGAAAGACTTTCAATATCTTCGGGATTGAAGTCGGCGATTCCTTCTGTTCCGGCCTTACCTTCACCCATAATACCACTGTCGGTATTTCCCATATTGGTATTGAACAAAGGAATACCGTCCACCACATACAAAGCATTGTTATCACCTTCGATAGATTTTGCACCACGCATTACAACACGTGTCGCACCACCAACTCCACTAGCACTTTTGTTAATACTCACTCCGGCTATCTTACCGTTCAGCGAGTTTACGAAGTTAGCATCTTTTACCGTAGTCAGTGCATCTCCCTTGACTTGTTGTACATTGTAAGACAACGCCTTTTCTGCACGTTTGATACCCAATGCCGTTACAACAACTTCATCGAGCACTTCTGTATCCTGCTTCATTACAACCGGATAGAAATCTTTCTTGGAAACAGGAATTATCTGTGCAGCATATCCGATATAAGATACTTTGAGAATAGATTTCTCTGCTGCCTTGATCGTAAAGTTACCATCGAAATCGGTAATCGTACCTGTAGAACTACCATCCACAGATATATTTACTCCAATCAACGGTTCACCGCTCTCATCAGTAACCTTTCCTTTGATATTTTTAAGGATTTGTGCAACTACAGGCTTCTTTTCAGCTATTATAATGTAGTTACCTTGTATTTGGAATGAAAAGCCCGTCCCTTTTAAGATGGTATCAAGTGCGGTTTCGAGGGATGCGTTCTGCAAATTTAACTGGGCTATTACTTTTCCTGTCAATTCGGAATCACTATAATTTATAGACATTTTAGACTGTTTTTCCACAGTCTTTAAGGCATCAATGACAGTAATATTCTTTTGTTGGATAGTTATTTTACTATCATTTTGAGCCAAAGCGAAAGTCTGTATAAGAATAAGACTTAAAAAAGTGAGAAAGACCCGCTTATGAGCTATTTTTTCTGCTATTTTTTCGTAGATTTGTAGCATCTTTAGTATTAGTTAATTGGTTATTATTCTAGGATCATTCAGAATAGCGTCAATATTACGCTAATATTAAAAGAGATTGATTTCATATCCGGGAGGAACGGCCATTCCTTCCGGGTATTTTTTTGCATTACGTATTAAATTTAAAAGGTTCTACAATATATTTATTCTTTACTAGTTACATAACACTTATTTCCCTTGATAACATAGTTTACATTTCCAACAACTTGCGATATAATCTTCATAACTTCTTCCAAATTCGCCTGTTTGGAGAAGCGGAAACTATATGTATTCTTTTTCAAGCTATGAAGGCTATATACAAAAGCATAAGGAAATTTGCGTTCAAGACTTGTAAAAATATCCTCCAGATGCATATTACTAAAAACCAGTTCCCCACGTTGCCATGCCGTCACATCATCTATCTCAGGCATCCGCAGATTGTGCGCTTTCGTATGTTTGTCATACACCAACTGTTCATTAGGCTTTAAAATAATATTGGACAGCAAGTTATTGAATTCAACTTTCACACTACCTTCCAGCAAAGTAGCCATCAGTTCGCTATTTTCCGGATAAGCATTTACATTAAATTCAGTACCTAAAGCAGTAACTTGATAATCATTGGCCTTTACAATGAAAGGATGCTTCTTATCCGGTTTCACTTTAAAGTTGGCCTCACCAATCAAATATACACTTCTAGTCTCTCCTGTAAATTTTTCCGGATATAGTAGTATACTCTTCGAATTCAACATGACATATGTACCATCCGGTAATGTAAGTTCACGAATTTCCGCTGTCGGTATATAGCATTCAACTAAATCTTTTTCCGGCCGTTCCTTTTCCAACATCAAATAAATAGAAACAGATGAGACTGCTAACAATAAAATAGCTGCAGCTCTCCATATAAGCAACTGGTAATTTCTACGTGAAGTGATAGACTGCATTCCCAGATTCTGCCGCATTCGTTGTATTGATTGTTGCATGCCATCAGGCACTTTCTGTTCTCCTGCTTGTTTCCAAAGCTCACGAAGAGCCTCACTCTTTTCATCAACATGCTCCTCATCAGCCAACCACTGTTGCACTTTCTTATGCGTATCGGCTGAATAGTTATTATGGCCGAACAATTCTATGAGTTGTTGAATATAATCTTTCATGAATCTTTTTCTTTCTTTTTGGGCTTTATACACTAAATACAACTACTACATACATACTACTTAAAAATATCAGAGAAAAAAATAAAAAAGAGGAGTACCTTCTTTAATTCGATCAATGCCAAATAAACCTGATGCTCTATTGTTCGGATAGAAACATCGAGTTTATCAGCTATTTCTTTATGACTTAATCCCCTGAAACGACTTAGTTCGAATATCAACCGACGACGCTTCGGCATCTTCTCCAGTGTCAACTGAATAATTAAGAGCATCTCCTTATAATACACACTATTCAATATCTCTTCCTTTTCTGTCAATTCATAAAGAAAAGTTTTTTCTATAACCTCCGTCTGATATTCTTGCTCTACCTGTTGATGTTTAAAGATGTTCAGAACTATATTTCTAGTCATTATGAAAATGTAATTATCTAGTTCTTTATCATTATCCAGCCATAACTCCGGCTGCATCCAAAGCTTACAGAAAACATCTTGAGCCACATCTTCTGCATCACTTTCAGATTTAAGCAGCATTTGAGCAAAGTTCTTTACTTTCGGAAAATTCACAGTAAAAAACCTCTGAAACTTTAATTCAATCTGCTTGTCGTTATTTTCCATCTCTCTAGTATTTTTCAGCGTTAACGGTTAAATTAAATGTACCATGTATAAGGTTAAAGAAGCGGTAATATAATAATTCATTATAAACTTATAATCTGAAAGCAAAATAAAAGATTAATAACACAATAAAAAAATATTATTACTGTTTTTTGATTTTTTTTCAAGTAGCCATTACTACAAAGCTCCCTCAAACAAAACAAATGTATATTACACACCCATAAAAATAAAAAAGGCTTCATGAATCAATGATTCATAAAGCCTATAAAGAATACTCGTACTCGAAGCGGGACTTGAACCCGCACAGCCGCAATGGCCAAAGGATTTTAAGTCCTTCGTGTCTACCATTCCACCATTCGAGCATCCTTTCAAAGAAAGAGCGGAAAACGAGACTCGAACTCGCGACCCTAACCTTGGCAAGGTTATGCTCTACCAACTGAGCTATTTCCGCGTTTTTTCAACGGGTGCAAAGATAAGTAGTTTACTTGTTTCTGCCAAATCTTTTCGGAGGAAAGTTTAAAAAACTATCCTCCGAAAGTCTATTTTATCTTCCAAGCAGTGCTTTCTCCGCTTTCTCCATTCCACAAAAGTTGAATCCATCAATCACTTGCTGCATCAATGCGGAGATTTCTGCATTACAGAGGTTGCCGATACTACCTTCATGAGTATGGTGTACTTCTTTAGTATGCGAGAATTTACCTGCTTCAATATCCAAACCAACCTTCTTATATGCATCACGGAAAGGCATACCTTCACGTGCCAAACGATTTACCTCTTCCACGCTAAAAATAAGGAGGTATTTGTCATCATCAAGAATATGTTCATTTACCTTTATTTCATTCATGATATAGGTTGTCATCTGCAAACAGTCTTTCAGTTCCTGAAAAGCAGGAAGGAAAACTTCTTTGATAATCTGCAAATCACGGAAATAGCCAGAAGGCAAATTATTCGCAATCATCATGATCTGTTGGGGAAGCGATTGCAGTTTATTACATTTAGCACGTGTCAGTTCAAAGACATCGGGATTCTTCTTATGAGGCATAATGCTGGACCCCGTGGTACAGTCATCAGGCAACTTAACGAAACCGAAGTTTTGACTGTTAAACATACAGGCGTCAAAAGCTAATTTGGAAATCGTCCCGGCAATCGTAGCCAATGCAAAAGCAACATTGCGTTCCATCTTTCCACGCCCCATTTGAGCATATACAACATTGTAATTCATTGAATCAAAACCTAATAAGTCAGTCGTCATGGTACGGTTCAAAGGAAAAGACGAACCATATCCGGCTGCTGAACCTAATGGATTACGATTGCACATTTTAAATGCTGCCTGCAAAAACAGCATATCGTCCATAAGACTCTCGGCGTAGGCACCAAACCACAAGCCAAAAGAAGAAGGCATTGCAATCTGCAGGTGTGTATATCCCGGCATCAAAACGTTTTTATACCGTTCGCTCTGACGGATCAAGACATGAAATAGTTGTTCTACCGCTTCGGCAACCTCTTTTATTTGCGTACGGGTAAAAAGTTTCAAGTCCAACAGAACCTGATCATTTCTGGAACGACCACTATGTATTTTCTTTCCGATATCTCCCAAACGACGGGTCAACATCAATTCTACCTGTGAATGTACATCTTCCACCCCGTCTTCTATCACAAATTCGCCTTTTTCGGCCGAGGCATAAATACTCTTCAATTCCACCAGCAACTGGTCCAGTTCTTCTTTTGTCAACAACCCAATGCTTTCAAGCATCGTAATATGAGCCATAGAACCAAGCACATCATGCTTGGCCAAATAAAGATCCATCTCACGATCACGACCTACCGTGAAACGTTCGATATCCTTATTTACCTGTACGGACTTCTCCCAAAGTTTCTGTGCCATAAAAAAAAGTTTAATATCCAATAACTGCCAGCATATCAACCATCTTCTCCAAACCTTCCTGGAGAGGTTTCTGTACCATTGCTTTCATAAATGGATTAAGATCCATTCCGATAGTTACCTTCACTTTGCACTCTTCTTCTGCAGTTTCAACCAATTGAATCCACATATTAAAAGGAAGAGGAGAGTTAGTTGTTGCCAACTTTATACATTTACAAGGATCACGCTCTACAATTTGCAAAGTCAACTTTCCGATAGGAGAGACACTAAAACTCAACGTGTCCGAATCAAAACTCAAATCCTGCACCTTATCTTTTGGCAAACGGTCTTTGACTGCTTCCAGATTACTTAAATCTGAAAGTTTATTATATACGCGCTCCTGGCTGTAAGGTATTACCTTGACACTACTCTCAAAATTACTCATAATTTTCTATTAGTATAAAACAAAAAAAGAACAATCCGGCCAAATATTGCCCGAACAGTTCTTTTTACCAAATATGTTTGATCAAAAAATGAATCTTATTTTCCAGCATCCCAATGAGCAGGGTCTTTACGCCATTCGTTCAATGTCTGTATGTCTTCTTCTTCGATATAACCTGTACGAAGAGCAACATCAAGCACGGCTTCATAATTGGTCAACGTTACCAAAGTCACCTTCGCATTTTTGAACGCCTCTTCAGCTACCGGGAATCCGTATGTATACGCTGCAACCATACCGATCACTTCACAACCATCGCGACGAATTGCTTCAACAGCCTTCAAACTACTACCACCAGTAGAAATCAAGTCCTCTACGACTACGACTTTCATACCCGGACGAAGTTCACCTTCAATCAGGTTTTCTAATCCATGATCTTTGGGGGTAGAACGAACATACACGAACGGCAAATTCAATGCATCAGCCACCAAAGCTCCCTGCGGAATAGCGCCTGTAGCCACACCAGCAATCGCATCCACCTGTCCGAATCGTTCTAATATCAGACGTGTAATTTCAATCTTCACAAAATTACGAAGAGAAGGATAGGACAGAGTTTTACGGTTGTCACAGTAAAAGGGGGATTTCCATCCAGAAGCCCATGTAAAAGGGTTAGCGGGTTGAAGTTTAATAGCTTTAATCTTCAACAGTTTCTCCGCAAATAGTCTCTCTAAGTTTTTCATAACTAAACTAACTATTAATTATTTGCCGCAAAAGTACAGAAATTGAACGAGAATAAAAAGAAGAATCCGTTTATTTTTTCAGTCAATTTGTTCCTCTTCATCGGGAATGTCGATACAACGCTTAATATCTTTCAGTTCAAATCCACGACTCATGGCAAATCGCATCAGCTTTCCATTCAATTCATAATCGTCTGCCGCATGAATACTTTTCCGTTTGGAAGCCAGCAGGTCACGCAGAATAGAAAGGTATTCTTCTTCATCAATTTCATTCAGATAACGCCATGCCACATCAGAAGGGATCTTCTTCATGTAAAGCCCCTGGGCTATTTTCATTTTCCCCCACTTGGCAAAGCGGAACTTGTCATTCACAAAAGCCCTGCAGAAACGTTCATCATCAATGAACTTCTCTGATTCCAGTCGGTCAAGAATACGCGCAATGGTATCATAGGCAATTCCCCAACGTTGTAACTTCTCATTTATTTCTGCCCGGCAATGCTCGGCAGTGGAGCAGTAAGAGGCTACGCGATTTAAAGCCTCTTCATCAGTTAATTGTGCACTCATCGGTTAGCTGTAACTATTCTATCTTTTCCAAATATGTCTTTTATAACACGAACATCACGATATTGGTTCATTTCAAGTATGTGTGCTGTTTCCCGGCCATAAGCCTGGTTGATTTCAAAATAAAGTTTTCCGCCCGGCAATAGCAATTCACTTCCCAGACAGGCTATACGATTATAAAACCGTAAAGGATCCTCGTCAGGAACGAACAATGCCAACCCTGGTTCCCAATCAAGGACATTAGCGTCCATTTCATTCTTTTCCGTTTCAGTCACATAAGGCGGATTACTGACGATCACATCAAAAGACGGCACCTTTTCCCAGTCATCAGACAATACATCTCTTTGCAGAAATCTCACCCCGGCTTCCAAATCTTCATTGTTTTTACGGGCAATAGCCAACGCTTCTTCCGAAATATCCCATGCCTCTACGTCTACATCCGGAAGTTTTTTATCCAGAGAGATCGCAATGCATCCACTTCCTGTACCTATATCTAACAGATGACGGGCATTCGGATTCTCCTTTACTATTAGCTCTACGAGTTCTGCGGTCTCCGGTCGAGGGATTAACACGCCGGAAGCAACCTTAAAATTCCTTCCACTAAACTCTGCAAAACCGCGAATGTACTGTATCGGTTCATTTTTCTGTAAACGGAATATAATGTTTTCTAATTCACGCTGTTTGCATTCGGATAAAATTATATCTTTGCCCATGTAAATATCAAGCGCATCTAAGCCTAACATGTCGCAACAAATCAGCATTGAAAGAGCTTTTATCTCTTCCTGCGGATAGCTTTCCTGCAAAGACTGGCGAATGTAAGCGGTGATACGATTCATATTTTCACAATTTCGGAGTGCAAAAGTAAGAATAATATGGCGAAGAGCACCAAAATGGAAGAAGAAAAATACATGAGGCGTTGCATTGAGCTTGCAAAGAACGGGTTATGCAATGTGCCTCCAAACCCGACGGTAGGGGCTGTTATCGTATGTAACGGACGTATTATCGGCGAAGGTTATCACATTCGCTGCGGAGAGGCACATGCGGAAGTCAATGCAATCCGTTCTGTCAAAGATGAGTCTTTATTGAAACATTCTACGATTTATGTCAGTCTGGAACCTTGCTCCCACTACGGGAAAACACCTCCTTGTGCGGATCTGATTATAGAGAAACAGATTCCACGCATTGTTATCGGATGCCAGGACCCCTTTTCTGAAGTAGCCGGACGGGGGATTCAAAAACTACGGGATGCCGGACGAGAAGTTACAGTCGGCATATTAGAGGAAGAATGTCAATCACTGATTCGTCGTTTTATTACTTTCAATACACTTCATCGGCCTTATATTACATTAAAATGGGCAGAGTCAGCCGATCGGTTTATTGATATAGAACGTACAAGTGGAATGCCTTTGATACTCTCCTCTCCTCTCACTTCAATGCTAGTACATAAAAAAAGAGCGGAGGCGGATGCGATTATGGTAGGCAGGCGAACAGCTTTATTGGATAATCCGTCGCTAACGGTACGCAACTGGTATGGACATAATCCAATACGTGTCGTATTAGACCGCACATTATCTCTTCCGAATGATTTACAAATATTCGATGGGAATGTGCCAACATTAGTCTTTACTGAAAAGAAACAGCCAGCAAGAACCAACATCACATATATCTCCATCGACTTCAATCATAACCCACTGGAGCAGATTATGGAAGTACTGTATCAACGGAAAATACAATCCTTACTGGTAGAAGGAGGCAGTCAATTGCTGCAATCGTTCATTAATGACGAGCTATGGGATGAGGCGTATATCGAGAAGTGCCCCAGCAGACTACATTCCGGTGTTCAAGCACCCCAAATGAACGATAATTTTAGTTACTCGATAGAAGAACACTTCGAAAGACAATTTTGGCATTATGTTCATCGGATATAGCTAAGATAGTTCTATTCAGGGGGTTTTACGTCGATAAAAACAGTGTTATTATCTATAATTTTATATAAAACTTACCTGTAATGTTCATTATCGGAAAAAATGTTTCTATTTTTGCAACTTGTAAATAAACACAATCTTTCAAATGAAAATAAAGTTTTTATCATTCATTGCGAGTTTTTTCATGGTGTCATTTGTTATAACGTCATGTCTTGATGACGATAATAACATCGAATATAGCCCGGATGCAACTATCCATGCGTTTGCACTTGACACAGCAGGCCTTGGGAGTTATAAATTCACTATTGATCAATTATCACGTGAAATTTATAACGAGGACTCTCTTCCTGTTCATGCCGATACCATCATTGACAAGATTTTAATCAAAACATTAACTACGGCATCAGGCGTCGTAACAATGAAAGACAAAAGCGGTAACGATTCTGTCATAAACATCAATGATTCTATCGATCTTCGGGAGCCACTTACTATAAAGGTATGGTCGACAGAAGCCTTAGCGGGAATATCTCCTAATCAAACTAAGGAATATACTATTAAGGTAAATGTGCATCAGCATGATCCCGATTCGTTGAGATGGAATCACGTTGGTAAAATGCAGGATGAGATCATTGGAGAACAAAAAACGATTGAATTCAACAATAAAATCCTTACCTATTCCGTAGTAGAAGGAAAAAATTTGAAAGTATACCAAAACAGCAACTATTCAAATTGGACAGCGGCAGGGACCAATACTACGGGTGATCTTACCAGTACACTACCTAATTCTATACTTCCTTTGAATGGAATCATATTAGCGACCGCTAATAATAAGGTATATGAATCAACAGATGGTGTTGCTTGGACAATTTCTGATAAATTCTCCGGCAATGTAAAAACATTTATCTCAAAAATACCTGTAGATACTGATACTAAAATAACCTATATCAAAACTGAAGACGGAAAACAATATATCTATTCAATATTAGAATCAGAGCTAGGTGCAGCGGATTCAGAAAAAAAGATCGAAGAAGCGGACAAGGAATTCCCTGTGGACAATATTTCTTACACAACCTTTAGTAAAGGAAGTAGTTACTATCGTAATATCATCGTAGGAAAGCATGAACCTGCAATAGAGATCGATATTAATAATAAGAAAGTTCCTATTACTATTGCATGGGGATATGACGGTAATGTTTGGGCTAAGTTGGGAACAAAATCTACAACAGCTTACTGTCCGGCATTTGATAATCCAACCGTTATTTATTATAACGAACTTTTTTATGTGTTTGGAAACGAGTTCGAATCAATCTATGTTTCTCAAAACGAAGGAATAGCCTGGCAAAAAGCAAATAAAAAATTCTCCTTCCCCCATCAGGACTGGAATGAATCTGGTTTTACTCCGAGTATAGAAAAACCAGAATTCAGAGGAAGAAAGAACTATTCTATAGTGCAAGATACAGAGAATAAGTTTATTTATGTTTTATTCGGTAAAGAACAAAACATTACTTTCACTGAAGAAGTAGAAAAAGCTGAAGAAACTCGAGCTACCGAATCTAAAGTCAGGGGGCCTTACAGTCATGATTCAGAAGTTTGGCGTGCTCGTCTTAATCAGCTATGGTTTGATCTGAATCCGGAATATGCCGGTCAATAAAAAAACGTATACGTTTAAAATAAAAAGATGTCCTATATAGAACAAATAGACAAAACTCGGATACCACAACACGTGGCCATCATTATGGATGGGAACGGACGATGGGCAAAACAACGAGGGGAAGAACGTACTTACGGTCACCGTGCTGGCGCAGAAACGGTACAGAATATTACCGAAGATGCCGCCCGTTTGGGAATCAAGTACCTGACACTGTACACCTTTTCAACCGAGAACTGGAATCGGCCGCAAGATGAGATTGCGGCTCTGATGAATCTATTGCTAGAATCTATTGAAGAAGAGACATTGATGAAAAACAATATTCGCTTCAATGTAATCGGTGATTTCAAAAAGTTACCTGTTGAAGTCCAGAAAAGTTTGGCATCATGCATAGAACGTACATCCAAAAATAGTGGTATGTATATGGTATTAGCTCTTAGTTACTCATCCCGTTGGGAAATAACCGAAGCTGTACGGCAAATAGCAACACTGATAAAAGCAGGAGAAATGTCTCCCGAACAGATAACGGATGAATGTATCTCATCTCATCTGGATACTAAATTTATGCCCGATCCGGATCTACTGATCCGCACGGGAGGAGAAATCCGGCTAAGCAATTACCTCCTATGGCAATGCGCTTATTCGGAGCTTTATTTTTGTGACACCTTTTGGCCCGACTTCGATAAAGAAGAACTCTACAAGGCCATTTGGGAATATCAACAAAGGGAACGCCGATTCGGCAAAACCAGTGAACAGATCAGCTAATATAACTCGAAACATCAAATTATAACATAAATGCATTATCGTATTTCCTTTATATTCATAACGTTTGTCTGCCTGTGCTGCTTTGCGACAACAGGCATTGCGCAAAATGCTAACACTGATGAAGACTCGAAACCTGTCATCTTATACTCCGGAACACCCAAAAAGTATGAGATAGCAGATATTAAAGTCGAAGGCGTAAAGAATTATGAAGACTATGTATTGATTGGACTATCCGGACTATCGGTAGGACAGACAATTACTGTGCCGGGTGACGAAATTACTGGAGCAATCAAACGTTATTGGCGTCATGGCTTGTTCTCAAATGTACAAATCACAGCCGAGAAAATTGAAGGTGACAAAATCTGGTTAAAAATCAGTCTGACACAACGCCCACGTATCGCAGATGTACGCTATCATGGTGTGAAGAAGTCGGAACGTACCGATCTTGAAAGCAAGCTGGGAATGGTAAAAGGTATGCAGATTACTCCGAATACCGTAGACCGTGCCAAGACATTAATCAAACGTTACTTCGACGATAAGGGATTCAAAAATGCAGAAGTAATCATCTCGCAGAAAGACGATCCATCCAGCGAAAATCAGGTGATCGTCGACATTGATATCGACAAGAAAGAAAAAATCAAAGTACACGAAATCCAAATCGTTGGTAATCATGCGATCAAGACTTCCAAGCTGAAGAAAGTTATGAAGAAAACCAATGAGAAAGGTAAACTTCGTAACCTGTTCCGCACCAAGAAATTCGTGCCAGAGAACTTCGAGGCAGACAAGCAACTGATTATCGACAAATATAATGAGTTGGGATACCGTGATGCAATGATTGTAAAAGACAGCGTTTCACAGTATGACGAAAAGACTGTAAACGTTTATTTGAATATAGACGAGGGACAAAAATATTATCTGCGTAACGTTACATGGGTAGGTAACACTCTCTATCCGTCAGAACAGTTGAACTTCCTGCTCCGCATGAAGAAAGGTGACGTATACAACCAGAAGTTATTGAACGAACGTGTTTCTACAGATGATGACGCTATCGGTAACTTATACTACAACAACGGTTACCTGTTCTATAACCTTGACCCGGTAGAAGTAAATATCGTTGGCGACTCTATCGACCTCGAAATGAGAATCTATGAAGGCCGTCAGGCTACTATCAATAAGATCAAGATCAGTGGTAATGACCGTTTGTATGAAAACGTCGTTCGCCGTGAACTTCGTATTCGTCCGGGACAATTGTTCAGCAAAGAAGACTTGATGCGTTCTTTGCGTGAAATTCAGCAGATGGGACACTTTGACCCGGAAAAACTGCAACCAGATATTCAACCGGATCCGATGAACGGAACTGTTGACATAGGTTTGCCTTTGACTTCCAAAGCTAACGACCAGGTGGAATTCTCTGCAGGTTGGGGACAGACGGGTATTATCGGTAAGTTGAGCTTGAAGTTTACCAACTTCTCTGTAGCCAACTTGTTGCACCCGGGTGAAAACTACCGTGGTATACTTCCTCAAGGTGATGGTCAGACATTGACTATCAGCGGACAGACGAACGCTAAATACTACCAATCATACAGTATTTCATTCTTCGATCCATGGTTTGGCGGCAAACGTCCGAATTCATTCTCTGTATCGGCATTCTTTTCTGTACAGACAGATATCAGTAGCCGTTACTACAACTCCAGCTACTTCAACAACTACTACAACAGTATGTATAGTGGCTACGGTGGTTATGGTATGTACAACTATGGTAACTATAACAACTACGAAAACTATTATGACCCTGATAAGTCTATCAAGATGTGGGGACTTTCCGTAGGTTGGGGTAAACGTCTGAAATGGCCGGATGACTATTTCACTCTTTCTGCAGAATTAGCTTACCAACGTTATAACTTGAGCGACTGGCAATACTTCCCGGTCACCAACGGTAAATGTAATGACCTTAGCATTTCATTGACTTTGGCTCGTAACTCTATTGACAACCCAATCTTCCCTCGTTCGGGTTCAGATTTCTCACTGTCAGTTCAGTTCACACCGCCTTACTCGTTGATGGACGGTAAAGACTATAAGGGATATTACAGCAACCCTGAAACAGGTAGCATTACCCAGGACAACATGAATAAACTTCATAAATGGATAGAATACCACAAATGGAAATTCAAAGGCAAAACATATACTCCGCTGATGGATCCGGTTGCTCATCCTAAATGTCTGGTATTAATGACACGTACGGAATTCGGTCTGTTAGGTCACTATAACCAATACAAGAAATCTCCGTTCGGTACATTCGACGTAGGTGGTGACGGTATGACCGGTTATTCAACTTATGCAACTGAAAGTATCGCTTTGCGTGGTTACGAAAACAGCTCATTAACACCATACGGTTCTGAAGGTTATGCCTATGCACGTCTCGGTATCGAATTGAGATATCCGTTGATGCTGGAAACAAGTACTAACATTTATGTGTTAGGTTTCCTTGAAGCAGGTAACGCATGGCATGATATCAAGAAATTCAATCCATTCGAGTTGAAACGTTCTGCCGGTGTCGGTGTTCGTATCTTCCTTCCGATGATTGGTATGATGGGTATTGACTGGGGTTACGGTTTCGACAAAGTATTTGGTTCTAAACAATATGGAGGAAGCCAGTTCCACTTTATCTTAGGACAAGAATTCTAATGTATCATCAAAAACTAAACGTTATGAGAAAGTCTGTTCTATTAATCATGATGCTATTTGCTGTCAGCATGGCAGCAAATGCACAGAAATTTGCACTGATCGATACGGAATATATTATGAAGAATATTCCGGCAGCTCAAAGCGCTAACGAGCAAATGCAAGAAGCTACGAAGAAATACCAGAGTGAAGTAGAAGCTCTGGCTAAAGAAGCACAGAAGATGTTCCAGGATTACCAGGCAAAATCTTCCACTTTTTCTGCCGCACAAAAAACAAAGACAGAAGATGCAATCGTAGCGAAGGAAAAAGAAGCAGCCGAGCTGAAGCGTAACTACTTCGGTCCGGAAGGCGAATTAGCCAAGATGAGAGACAAGTTGATTACTCCGATTCAGGATGATATTTATGAAGCAGTGAAAGCTATATCACAGCAACATGGATATGATATGGTAATTGACAGAGCCTCTGCTACAGGTATAATATTTGCAAATCCACGCATAGATATTAGTGATGAAATCCTAAGAAAATTAGGATATTCAAATTAATTTCATACATTTGCAGCTGGAAATAACTAAAAATCATTCAAATAAATTATAGAACTATGCTAAAAAAAATTGCACTTGTAATGTTGCTTGCACTCCCAATGGGTGTATTTGCACAGAACCTGAAATTCGGCCACATTAATGCACAGGAAATCATCACTGTGATGCCGGAATTCACCAAAGCTCAAAATGATATTCAGACTTTAGAAAAACAACTTACTGCCGAACTACAGAGAACGCAGGAAGAATTCAACAAGAAATATCAGGAATTCCAACAAGCTATCGCTAAGGATTCTCTTCCTCCTAACATCGCTGAAAGAAGACAGAAAGAGTTGCAAGATATGATGCAGAGACAAGAGCAATTCCAACAGGATGCTCAACAACAAATGCAGAAAGCTCAAAATGATGCAATGGCTCCTATCTACCAGAAGTTGGACAATGCTATCAAAGCAGTAGGTGCTGCTGAAGGGGTGATCTATATCTTCGACCTGGCAAGAACTTCGATTCCTTATGTAAACGAATCACAGAGCATCAACTTGACTAGCAAGGTAAAAGCAAATCTTGGTATCAAATAAGAGCTGACCAAGAATAAAGAAATACCAAAAGGGAAAGAGAAAGAAGGATCATCTTCTTTCTCTTTCCCTTTTTTTGGTGTACATTTGCGTATATAAATCAAGTGTGTCATGAAGCAACATCTATCCCATACGCCCGGACCTATCGGAGTATTCGACTCCGGATACGGAGGTCTGACCATCTTAGACAAGATTAGAGAAGTATTACCGGAATATGATTATATCTATTTGGGAGATAATGCACGTGCCCCCTATGGGACACGTTCTTTCGAAGTCGTATACGAATTTACCCGGCAAGCCGTCAACAAACTGTTTGATATGGGATGTCATCTGGTTATATTAGCTTGCAATACTGCTTCCGCCAAAGCTTTGCGCAGCATTCAGATGAATGATTTACCCCAAATCGATCCTGCCCGCCGTGTGCTCGGAGTCATCCGCCCCACTGTAGAATGCATCGGAGAGATTAGCAAGAATCAGCATATCGGTGTACTGGCAACAGCAGGCACCATCAAATCCGAATCGTATCCATTAGAAATACATAAACTGTTTCCTGAAATTCAGGTTAGCGGGACAGCATGTCCGATGTGGGTATCCTTAGTTGAGAATAACGAATCACAAGACGAAGGAGCAGACTATTTTATCCGGAAGTACATCGACCAATTACTGTCAAAGGATCCTCAAATAGATACTGTCATCCTCGGATGTACCCATTTCCCCATACTCCTACCTAAAATCCGGCAATACATCCCGGATCATATCAGTGTAATTGCACAAGGAGAGTATGTTGCAGAAAGCCTGAAAGACTATCTGAAAAGACATCCCGAAATGGATGCCAAATGTACCAAGAATGGCAACTGCCAGTTTTACACGACCGAAGCGGAAGAAAAGTTTTCAGAATCGGCCTCTACTTTCCTGAAACAGCAGATTAGCGTAAAACATATCACACTCGAATAATTTTTAAGAAAATAAATAACCATTTCTCTCTCTTTTTTGTTATATTTGTAGATAACAACCCCTAATAAGTAAGATCATGAAAGAAGAAGATTATAGCAAGGCAATAGAAGTATTCTCCGGATCCCCCTGGGAAGCCGAGATCATTAAAGGGTTATTAGAAAGCAATAATATCCGTTGTGTAATCAAAGATGGAATTATGGGGACATTAGCACCCTATATCGCTCCTTCCGTATCCGTCCTCGTGACAGAGGAAGAATACGAAGCAGCCACCGAGCTAATCAGAAGCCGAGACGAGAAAGGTAGCGATTGATACGGTCCAGTCCTTCTTTGATATTCTCCAATGAGTTTGCATAGGAGAAGCGTACATATCCTTCACCTCCCGTACCAAAGTCCACCCCGGGAGTAATGCCGACATGCGCATGTTCGAGTACATCGAATGCAAAGCGATAAGAGTCGGTAGTAAATTTGCGTGCGTTGGCAAAAATGTAAAATGCTCCTTGAGGTTCTACTTTAATCTCAAACCCCATTTCCCGAAGACGAGTAATCATGTACCGGCGACGCTCATCATAAATCTGTTTCATCCGTTCCACATCCGAATCAGCCTGCCACAATGCAGCAATCCCAGCCTGTTGGGCAACGCTGGACGCACAAATAAATAGATTTTGCTGCAACTTCTGCAAAGAACGCATACAAGATTTAGGTGCAATCAAATAACCCAGCCGAAGACCTGTCATCGCAAAACGTTTAGAAAATCCGTTCAAGACAAAAGCCTGATCGGTATATTCAAGAATGCTGTGCGCACGTCCTTCATAGACAAGTCCATGATAAATCTCATCCGAAATAACAGGAACTCCCAGTGCCGCCACTTCCCTCAAGAATTTTTCATCCAGCAACATTCCGGTCGGATTCATCGGAGAATTGATAAAGATAGCCGCTGTATGTGGATTCACACATTTACGAATAGCTTCTATGTCGTATTGCAAATACTCCTTAGACAAAGGAACCAAAACGGGTTTAGCCTGGGTAGCCAATACAAAATTACGGTAACAAGCATATCCCGGATTGGAAAGAATCACTTCGCTATCCGTGTTGCAAAGCAACATCAACGCAAGAAGAATGGATGGAGAAGAGCCGGAAGTCACCACAATGCAATCCGGATCTACCGTCACTCCATATTCCCGTAGATAAAAAGCAGCAATTTCCCGCCGGAGTTCCGGGTCCCCCAAAGAATGTGTATAGTGAGTAAGATGACGATCATAAGCCGCTTTTGCTGCTTCCGACACACAAGACGGTACATCAAAATCGGGTTCACCAACCTCCAAATGAATAATATCAACACCTTGTTTCTGTAATTCGTTTGCCCTCTCCAACACATCCATTACGATGAAGGAGGTCATCTGTTCTACTTGTGGATTTGTATGTTTCATTGTTTATCTTTTCTCTATCTAGCTGCAAAGATAATTCTTTTTAGCCTGTTTAGGTAGCATATCGGCAAAAAGCTCTATATTTGTGCTTTCAAATCGTTAGTAAGGATGAAACAGGAATTTACACGAATCGCAGTAAAAGTAGGAAGCAATGTATTGACACGCCGCGACGGAACGCTGGACGTTACCCGTATGTCGGCACTTGTTGACCAGATAGCGGAATTACATAAGTCCGGGGTAGAAATCATTTTGATTTCTTCGGGAGCTGTTGCTTCCGGACGCAGTGAAGTGCATCCGCAGAAAAAACTCGATAGTGTAGATCAGCGCCAATTATTTTCTGCTGTGGGTCAGGCCAAACTAATCAACCGTTACTACGAACTTTTCCGTGAGCACAATATACCTGTCGGCCAGGTACTGACAACGAAGGAAAGTTTTGGAACTCGCCGCCATTATCTGAATCAGAAAAATTGCATGACGGTAATGCTTGAAAACAATGTCATTCCTATTGTCAACGAAAACGATACGATTTCCGTCAGTGAGCTGATGTTCACCGATAATGATGAATTGTCCGGACTCATCGCTTCGATGATGGATACGCAGGCACTCATTATCCTAAGTAATATTGATGGGATTTACAATGGTTCTCCTTCCGATCCAAACTCTTCTGTTATCCGGGAGATCGGTCACGGCAAAGACTTATCCAACTATATTCAGACAACTAAGTCCAGTTTCGGACGGGGGGGGATGTTGACGAAAACCAATATTGCCCGCAAAGTTGCTGATGAAGGAATTACAGTGATTATTGCCAACGGGAAGCGGGATAATATTCTGGTAGATTTATTACAGCATCCTGAAGAAACTCTTTGTACACGTTTTATACCATCAGACGAACCGGTATCCAGCGTCAAAAAGTGGATTGCCCATAGCGAAGGTTTTGCCAAAGGGGAAATTCACATAAATAAATGCGCTACAGAAGTTCTAAACTCTGAAAAAGCTGTCAGCATCCTCCCGATTGGAATCACTCATATTGAAGGTGAATTTGAGAAAGATGACATTGTACGTATCATGGACTTTCAAGGAAACCAGGTTGGCGTTGGAAAAGTGAACTGTGACTCCAAACAGGCACAAGAAGCGATTGGCAAGCATGGAAAGAAACCAGTAGTACATTATGACTATCTATACATTGAATAATTAATAATAAGAATTTCTGTTTTATCCGATTTTAGACTAAAATTAGCTTGTTTCTGTACGGTTTTCACCACAGAGTACACAGAGGTGAATCTTGTTCATGACTGCACGGTAATAAACTGTTTCATCCTATTCTAGCAAGGGGATATTCTCACTGCAATGAGAAAAAGTTCTCATTGTAATGAGTATTTCTTCTCATCCCTATGAGTATTTTTTCTCATAGGGATAAGTATAGTTGAGAATGTTTACGGAAGTTTTTTTGAATTATAATTGTATGAGTTTACCTCATTTCTGCACCCAAATGAAGCTCTTATTCAGGTAGAATATTAGCTTCTTTAGTGAAGATAAGCGCTTTTATTTTCAGTTATATAATGTATTATAGATAGACATCTGCAACATAAATACAGGGACTTTATTTGCAAAAAACTATTAATAGCAGTATATTTGCCCTCTAAACAAACAATATAATCCCCATGCTACTAAAACATTGGAACCTTATACTCATATTTTTAACATTCTCAATTATATCTTGTGAGAGCAGTAAGAATGAACCTGAAGTAAACAGTACACCGTCATTTCCTGTCGGCAGAGAGTTTAATGTCAGTTTAAATATAGCTCCTTTTCTTGAAGTAGCCGAACAACCTTTAAGCCGTTCCACCTCCACGGTGGCTGACGGAATATATGCAGTTAATGTTTTTTGGAAAGGAAAAGGCCTGACTTCTTTCCAGCCCTATGCTTCAGGCCTTTTCGATAATCCATATCGAGTAGAAATCGGGTTAATCGAAGGATATGTGTATCGCTTTGACTGCAGCTTCCTGGGATATAAAGACCGCCCATATTATACAATACAAAGTGACAGCATACTTTATGGACTTCCTTTTTCATCTACTCTGCAGAAAGAGGTGAACGGGTTAGTCAACAACGATTTAAAGATTTCAATCAATCCCCTGAATATCAATGGGGCATTTCACCAACATATTTACAAAGGAGAAATGCATATAAAATGCGATAGTACTAGTACTCACCCTACCGTCAAACGCTTTTTCGGCAGTGAGCAATTGGACTTTTCAAATCCCAATATGAATACCTCCGTTTCAATGACATTGAAACGTGCTTATTATTCTATACAATTCGTTACAGACGAACTTGCACCGGGTGACTCCATCAAAATTAAAGCAGCGGACGTTGCTCCATTTTATCTACTATATTCCAAAGATGGAACATCCCGGACGGAGGAACGAATTATCTCTATGTACGATATATCCGACTATTATACGGCCAAACTTAAGGAAGAAGAAACAATCGCTTTCACTATTTCCTACCGCCCGGCCAATGAAGAGAAATGGTATTCTCTATATACCAATCAAAGTATTAAAATGAAAAGAAACAAAAAGAACATAGTCAAAATAGTCAAGATAGATGAGCATATAGGGGATGCTACTATCTCTTTTGGTGAAGAAGCAGAAATGGAAGAATCAGAACAAGAAATAGGGAAATAATAATCATACTCAACAACTACTAAAAAAGATTCATATGAAAATCAAACATCTTATGATCGCAGGCTGTCTATTCACAGCTTTTACTCTACAATCATGTATTAAGGAGAAAGATCTGTATCAGGCACCTCCTACTACGTATTCCGAACTTAACTTACAACTGGACGGAGACTACCTCTCAACCGAACTGCCCATGGCACGCGCTACAACTCCAACCAAAATTAATGAAAGTGAAACATTAGTGGGAATCGCCATTACCATGACACCCAAAGAGGGACAGAATCCATCTTCAAAACCATACGCTTATGGTATTTTCCAGTTAGACAAGGCGAAAGATCCCAATAACCTAAAAATAAAAGTTATTGATGGATACACTTACCGCATCTCTTGCTCTATGATTGCAAATGCAAAGGACTCAATCATAAAAGACGAAAAAGGCTTCTTCGGAGCCCCTTTCGATTTGGAACGTAGCGGAAAAATCAAAGGGGAATGCCTGAACAAATTCCTGACTGCCGAACAAGCAGATGGAATCAAATTCTTATACAATATTGAAAACCCGAGAATACAAACGAGAAACGGATCACAAGACGCCTGCAACCGCCCGTTCATCGAACGTTATCATGGATTAAACGATAAAGTGGAAGTGACAGATGGCATGCAAAATCACATCATGCTCTATCGCCGTTTTTTCGGAGTAAAATTCAAACAAACAGGTTTAGAGAAAGGACGTCTTAGAATAAAACTTGAAGACGCACCAAGCATCTATTTGAATGCTAATGCAGATATTCATAAGACTGTTGAATCTGAATTAAAAATGGTCAGCATGAGAAATCTCACTGCCAATATACCTACTGGTGATAATCAACATTTAACAGAGAATGTAAAAGTGGAAGTATTTTGGGAAGAGACTCCAGGAGCAGAAGAAAAGACAATCATCAGTAGCAGTATCACATTCAAGAGAAACTATACCCATTCTATCGCACTAACCAATATCGAACATATAGGAACACCTAGTGACATAGGAATTGAAGTCGAATCAGGAGAAATGGGAGAAGATATTGAACAAGACATTCCATGGCAATGAGATAATGCCAAATAGGAGTTCGAATAACAAGCACTATACCAATATAGTGCATAAATGAAAAATACGAGATTCAGAATTGAGTCTCGTATTTTTTTAGTATTAATCTTGTAAAAAAACCAGTGAATAAGTAAAGAGCAACATTTATTTCTATTTTCAACAAGTTTTATTCACATCATTCACTATATTTGCATAGTTTATCTTTCCATTTAATGCAAAAAAGGAGCAAATGACTACAAATTTAAACGAGACCTTTGCCGCTGTACAAGTAGCAAGTCGGGAATTAGCCCTGCTGAATGATAATGTCATCAATCAGATTTTAAATGCAGTAGCTGACGCAGCAATTGCAGAAACACCTTTCATTCTTTCAGAGAACGAAAAAGACCTCGCACGGATGGACAAAAATGATCCGAAGTACGATCGGTTGAAACTAACGGAAGAACGTTTGAAAGGTATTGCCGCAGATACACGCAATGTAGCAACACTCCCCTCTCCTTTGGGTAAAGTGCTGAAAGAGAGTGTTCGTCCCAATGGAATGAAGTTGACGAAAGTCAGCGTTCCTTTCGGAGTCATAGGAATCATTTATGAAGCGCGCCCTAATGTTAGCTTTGATGTTTTCTCCCTTTGTCTGAAGAGCGGAAATGCCTGCATATTGAAAGGAGGAAGTGACGCCGATTGTTCCAACCGGGCCATCATCAGTGTGATTCACAAAGTATTGAAGAAGTTCAAAATCAATCCGCACATTGTAGAATTACTTCCGGCTGATAGAGAGGCTACGGCAGCGTTACTGAATGCTGTGGGCTACGTAGACTTGATTATCCCCAGAGGCAGCAGCAGTCTTATTCATTTCGTACGCGAGAATGCAAGGATTCCTGTCATTGAAACAGGAGCAGGTATCTGTCACACTTACTTCGATGAATTTGGGGATACAAACAAGGGAGCAGACATTATTCATAATGCAAAGACACGTAGAGTTAGCGTATGTAATGCATTGGACTGCACCATTATACATGAGAAGAGACTGGCCGACCTCCCTCTGATTTGCGAGAAACTAAAAGACAGCCATGTCATTATTTATGCTGATCCGCAAGCTTACCAGGCATTGGAAGGCCGCTATCCTGCCGAGCTCCTGGAACATGCAAAAGCAGAAAGCTTCGGCACGGAGTTTCTGGATTATAAAATGGCTGTCAAGACTGTAAAGAGCTTCGAAGATGCCTTAGGACATATTCAGGAAAACAGTTCTAAACATAGCGAGTGTATTGTTACCGAGAACGGGGAACGTGCAGCTTTATTCACCAGAATCGTGGACGCAGCTTGCGTATACACCAATGTGTCTACCGCTTTCACTGACGGGGCACAATTCGGATTAGGAGCCGAAATCGGAATCAGCACGCAAAAGCTACACGCACGCGGTCCGATGGGACTTGAGGAAATCACTTCTTACAAATGGGTCATTGAAGGAGATGGACAAACGAGAAGAAATTGAGACTATACCTATATGTTAAAAATCAAACAAGGTTTTGAGCGAAGCTAATTAAAAATTAAAAAATAAATGATATGAAGAAATTTACTTGTGTACAGGACATTGGCGATTTAAAATCAGCCCTTGCAGAAGCATTCGAAATTAAAAAAGAGCGCTTCAAATATGCAGAACTAGGACGAAACAAGACTTTAATGATGATCTTCTTCAACTCTAGTTTACGTACCCGCCTCAGCACACAGAAAGCTGCCATCAATTTGGGAATGAATGTAATGGTACTGGATATCAATCAAGGTGCATGGAAATTGGAAACTGAACGTGGCGTAATTATGGATGGTGATAAACCGGAACATATATTAGAAGCCATTCCGGTTATGGGATGCTATTGTGATATCATTGGAGTACGCTCTTTTGCCCGTTTTGAAGACCGTGACTTTGACTATCAGGAAACTATTATCAATCAATTCATCCAATACTCCGGACGTCCTGTCTTTTCGATGGAAGCGGCAACACGCCACCCATTGCAGAGCTTTGCCGACCTGATTACCATCGAGGAATACAAGAAAACAGTACGTCCCAAAGTAGTTATGACCTGGGCTCCTCATCCACGTCCATTGCCACAGGCTGTCCCTAATTCCTTTGCTGAATGGATGAATGCAACGGATTACGAATTTGTCATCACTCATCCCGAAGGTTATGAGCTTGATCCGCAATTTGTAGGTAATGCAAAAGTAGAATATGACCAGATGAAGGCCTTCGAAGGAGCCGACTTCATATATGCCAAGAACTGGGCTGCTTATTCTGGCGACAACTATGGACAGATATTAAGCAAAGATCGTGATTGGACTGTCAGCGACCGCCAAATGGCAGTTACCAACAATGCTTATTTCATGCATTGTCTTCCGGTTCGTAGAAATATGATTGTGACAGACGATGTCATTGAAAGTCCGCAATCTATTGTGATTCCGGAAGCTGCCA
Organism: Bacteroides ovatus; assembly: GCF_001314995.1. Taxonomy (NCBI): domain Bacteria; kingdom Pseudomonadati; phylum Bacteroidota; class Bacteroidia; order Bacteroidales; family Bacteroidaceae; genus Bacteroides; species Bacteroides ovatus. The sequence goes on along the minus strand of NZ_CP012938.1, from coordinate 4,927,080 downwards.
ACCGTGAAATCTCGGCAACTGTCGTTCTGAAAAGGTTATTGGAAGGACTGAAATAACCCCCAAAAATAAAGTGCTGATAAATCAGCACTTTATTTCTCTATTTCTTTACCTGCTTCCTGCCAGGAATTAAATCCCTTATCAAGCTCAAAAACTTTATATCCCTTCTCGCTCAAAATTGCCGCAGCCTTCTTGCTTCGTTTTCCACTGCGACAATATACAGCCACCGGTTTGTCTTTTTGCAACAAAGAATCAGCCATTGAAGCAAAAGAGTCATCCATCACATTGATGTTGATCGTCTTCGTGATATGCCCCTCCGAATATTCCGCAAGTGTACGAACATCCAGACGTTGTATATCCTCATTCTGAATAAGAGAATCAAACTCCTCTACATTCATTGATTGAAAATCCCCTTTCTGCTGACAAGAGAAAAGGGAAGAGAGAAATAAAAATATTCCCACGATTAATTGATTCAATTTAAACATATACACTCCATTATTCAATTCTGTCCCGGAGTATAGTCAAACCCAGGATCACAGTACTTATCAGATTCTATCGGAGAACCATCCTTATCGTACGTATAATATTTAAACTTTACCTTTATCGTCCGACCCGGATTCTCTTCATCTATATATTGCGCCAAAGGAACAGAAATGTAAGCACGCCGATTATAGTATTCTCCATCACTGTTCGCATCATGGTATAACAACATATTCACAATGCCATTTGTTTTAAGTTCGGACACATCTTCCACTATACCGAAAACATGTCCCTTGCCCGTACTGACCTTGAGATTCAAAATCATATTCAGATAATCCCTTCCAAGCCAGATACTGACCATCTCTACCGGATCTAGCTTTATACCGTCCTTGTAAATCGGATCATCTTCCGGTTTAGGTACCGGCGTTATGAGCGATTGCAAAGAATATATAGTAGCAGTGTTCTCACCGGAAAGCACCTCATAGTTACTCATTACACGTCTGGAAGTGTTTGGAGAGATAGTAGAACCCGTACGGTCTTCCGAAACAGTCAAGACTTCTCCCTTATCAGGAATAAGCGTTTGTATGCGACCGTCTTCTCCGGCCTCTACAGTCACAAATTCCAGTTTCACCGAAGGATAATAATAGTCATCATCTCCACAGGCAGTCATCAGGAAAAGCAATCCCCACAACCAAACAACATGTAATTTTCTTCTTTTCATCGGCAAGCTGCTAAATAATTAACTAACGGATTGGAATACATTAATAACAACTTCTCACGCAAAAAGTCTTCATCCTTATTCGGAATCTTGATCTTTGCCAATTGTTGTTCAATATAGTTCATAAACTGCTGTTTCTCTTCTTCCGTGTAATTGGACACGAATTCCGTTGTGCCATTCAGCCAATCATACGCCACATAATTTCCCGGATATATCCGGTAATTACGATGGATGCGGCGATCAAGACAGGCAGAAATACGGGCAAACAAATCCGGTTTCGGCAACGAACGGTCCAAGCCTTGCAAGTCATCATTCAAACAAGGAGCAACCTGAAAATGTACCCTGCCTTTATATCCGAAAAGCCCTGTCTGCATATTAATCAAATCGTCTTGTGTCGTCTTTTTATATCCTTCGATGTCTCTCTTCAACTGAAACTCTTGCGCTTTCAGAAAATCACACGGATCATATTCGTATGAAATAGCAAGCGGAGCAATATTCATTTCCATCAGGCGGTCTATCAAATCGCCTTCACCTCCCATTGCCAACATTTTCAATACACTGTCTTGTGTACGGTCATTCGAATCTTTTGCACGTCCTTCACGCTGCGCAATCCAAATAGACTGATTCTTCTCTGAAATGGTGTAATGCATATAACGGGACATACGCGCTGAAGATTCCAACATTTGCCGCATGGTCAACGCCCGCTGTACAATAAATGATTTATTGACACGCACCAGTTTCTTAATCCAGGGATAAATAAGCAAATTGTCGCCAATCGCAATTTCTACCGTATCCATTCCCTGGTCAATCAACAAAATAGAGAGAAAGCCCGAATCAAGAATAATATCTCTATGATTCGATATATACGTATAAGCTTTACTTTTATCCGGTATGGCGGTATGATCCAGTGTCAGTCCGGCAGTATGATCTGCCGCTATCTTCCACAAAATGCCATAACAAAATGCCTCCTGAAAATCAAGCTTAGTCTTACAGGCACGCATTTTTTGCGCCAGAAGTTCAAATGGAACGTTCGGTATAGCACCGGTAGCAGCTTTCTGAAAAGCCGGATCGGCAATCAGTTCCTCAAAGATTTGAGGAAGTTCCTCATCATTGTAAGGACGAATTTCATTAAACTCTGTCAGATCCATAAGTCTCAAGTATTATGTGCTCAAGTATTAAGTAATAAGTATAAAGTATTAGACTGCGTACAAACCGCATGGTTAATACTTTATACTTGATACTTAATACTTAAAACTTGTTTTCAATAATATCAGTCATCACATCCTTTATATCCAGTCCGGCTGCACGCACTTGCTGGGGAATAAAACTGGTAGTAGTCATTCCCGGAGTAGTATTTACTTCGAGAAGATTCAGTTTTTCACCGGCAGTTATAATGTAATCTACACGGATAATGCCGGAACAACCTAATATATCATAGATAGCTGAAGTCAGCATCTGTACGCGTTTGGTCAATTCATCCGAGATACGCGCAGGAGTGATTTCATCTACCTGTCCATTATATTTAGCATCATAATCAAAGAACTCATTGTGCGTCACTACTTCCGTAGGTGGAAAGATGACCGACTTCTCTTTTGTCTTATAACAGCCGCAAGTCAGTTCCGTTCCGTCCATAAACGCTTCAACAATCACCTCTTCCGCTTCTCCGAAAGCTTTAACAATGGCCGGTTGTATTTGTTCTTTTGTCTTCACTTTCGTAACTCCGAAACTCGAACCTCCCAGACTAGGCTTGATAAAACAAGGCAGGCCAATCTTTTCCACTACTTCCTCGTCAGAAACCGATTGTCCTTGGCGCAACAACAATGATTCGGCAATGCGCACTCCAAAAGCCTTCAGATATTGATTGCAGGTAAACTTGTCATAAGTAATGGCAGCCGCCAACACTCCACAACAGGAATACGGAATACGCATCATATCAAAATAGCCTTGCAGCCTGCCATCCTCACCCGGCGTACCGTGGATGGTGATATAAGCAAAGTCGAACACAACCTTCTCCGTTCCGTTCGTAAAACTAAAGTCGTTTCTATCCACCGGCACTTTGTTTCCGTCCGGTAATTGTACTTCCCAGCGACGGCCTTCCATCTCCACGATATACAAATTATACTTTTCCTTATCAATAAAGGAATAAATACCCTGTGCGCTACGCAGGGAAACTACGATTTCAGAGGTATCTCCTCCTGCTACGATAGCGATGTTGCGTTTCATTCTAATTCTCTATTACTTATATAGCCTCTCCACTTCTCGATAAGCCGGGTCATGTCATCCGGAAGTTCGGAAGTAAAATACATCTCTTCACCTGTGACGGGATGCACAAACCCCAATGTCATAGCATGCAAAGCCTGTCGGGGACAAGTGTCAAAGCAATTATTTACAAACTGTTTGTATTTACTAAAATGGGTTCCTTTCAATATCTCATGACCGCCATAGCGTTCGTCATTGAACAGCACATGACCGATATGTTTCATGTGGACACGAATCTGATGAGTACGTCCTGTTTCAAGTATACATTCCACAAGGGTTACGTATCCCAGTCTTTCCAGTACGCGGTAGTGTGTAACGGCATGTTTGCCCACTGTCGGATCGGACATCACCGCCATTTGCATCCGGTCTCTCGGATTACGGGCAATATTACCGACAATCGTTCCTTCATCCTGTTCCATAACACCCCACACCAAAGCACGATATTTGCGTTTGGTAGTCTTATTAAAAAATTGAATTCCCAGATTTGTTTTGGCATCCGGTGTCTTGGCAATCACCAGTAAGCCTGAAGTATCTTTATCGATGCGATGAACAAGTCCCACGTGCGGGTCATTGGCATCATAATCCGGTATATCCTTCATGTGCCAGGCCAGCGCATTGACCAGCGTGCCGTGATAGTTTCCGTGTCCCGGATGCACGACCAATCCCGCCGGTTTATTCACAACCATCAGATAAGGGTCTTCATAAACGATAGTAAGGGGAATATTTTCAGGAATAATTTCATTTTCATAACGGGGACGGTCCATCATTACCGTAATGACATCCAGCGGTTTCACTTTGTAGCTACTCTTCACCGGTTTGCCATTAGCCATAACGAATCCGTCTTCGGCAGCCTTCTGAATACGGTTGCGCGAAGCATTGACAATACGTTCGAACAGATATTTGTCGACTCTGACCATCGCCTGTCCCTTGTCTACAACCACGCGGAAGTGTTCGTAAAGCTGGGATTCGTCACCGACAGGTTCTATATCATCCAAATCATTCTCCAGTTCATCCGGAAGTTCTTCCTCTATCATGCGAGTCCGTTTCTGTTATTTATCTATTAAAACCAACTATCATCTTGAGCAGGTGATGATTCCGACGTAACCGGTTTCTCCGTATCCACGGAAACATCAACCGAGTCCTCTTCTTCCGACATATCACCGGAGCCGTCTCCCACCATCAATGTCAAAGAAGCTCCCAAAGGAATCTTTTCTCCGGCAGCCAACTGACGTCCCTGATACTTCACGCCGTACACCCAGTCTTTCTCACCATTTACCAATTGAATCTGATTCAGTTTAAAACCGGCATTCAGTAACTTGGCCTGTGCCTGGCGGAGCGAGCTGTTGTCCGCCACATCGGGAATGGCACGTAAAGGGACATCCAGGGTATTGACTGTCAGGTATACTGTACGTCCTTCCTTCACTTTTTCACCGGCTCCCGGTTTCAGTTCAAGAATGATACCCGCTGCTTTATCTTTGACATATTTGGTATCAGAAATCACATATACCAAACCGTGATTCCGGAACATCTTCGTAGCTTCTTCCACTGTCATTCCCTTCACATCGGGAACTACCACGCTTTCACCATGATGTGTATGTATATCAAGCCATTTCAACACACCAAATATCATCACTACCATCACCACAATCATGGCGATAATATTCACCCAGAAATATTTATTGGTTTTAAAAGAAAAGAATTCTTTAATAGTCATACGCATTGCTGTTAATATGCGCCAAAGATACGACAAAATAGTTGAACTTTTAAAAAGTAGGCGATGAAAAATGTCCCTACCTATTATGCAAAGACGCTTATCATCGCCAGAATTGCTGCAACTATAATCCCCACTCCTATAGATTTCAACAACCTTATTATAATGATACGGGGTTTCATGTCCCGGATATACTCTACCATCGCGTATGTTCGTTTATGAGTTTTATTTAATCTCACAAAGAAAAGCAAAAAGTCATAAATAAGAGCAAACAATACCGCTTTTTAACATACTATCCCCTTGAAAAACAGAGAAACAAAAAAGGCGAAGATTAAATTCTCCGCCTTTTTTGTTTCCTGATGACAAGTGATTATCACTTTTGTCCGTTGTACTCATCAGAAACAGTCAGTTTCTTTCTGCCTTTCGCACGACGAGCAGCTAATACTCTACGACCATTAGCCGATGCCATTCTCTCACGGAAACCGTGTTTGTTCTTTCTCTTTCTGTTAGAGGGTTGAAATGTTCTTTTCATTACTGTATCTTGTTTTTATGTTATTATTCTACGTAATCGGGCTGCAAAAATAGGCACTTTTTTTAAATTAACCAAGAGATAACTCATTTTTGCTCAAAAGTTTTTGTGTTTTTTACCGATTTAGATTACTTTTGCAGTCGAATTCCTGCGAAAACAATTAAATAACAATAATATAATAAGAAAAATAGCAGTATGATTAATGCTCAAGACATCAAAAACGGAACTTGTATCCGTATGGACGGAAAGCTCTATTTCTGTGTAGAATTCCTGCATGTAAAACCAGGTAAAGGTAACACTTTTATGCGTACTAAACTGAAAGATGTAGTTAGCGGATACGTTCTCGAACGCCGTTTCAACATCGGTGAAAAGTTGGAAGATGTACGTGTAGAACGTCGTCCATACCAATTTTTGTATAAAGAAGGAGAAGATTATATCTTTATGAACCAGGAAACATTCGACCAACATCCTATCGCTCACGATCTGATTAATGGTGTTGACTTCCTGCTCGAAGGTTCAGTATTGGAAGTTGTTTCTGATGCTTCTACTGAAACTGTACTTTATGCAGACATGCCGATCAAGGTTCAGATGAAGGTGACTTATACAGAACCGGGCATGAAAGGTGATACAGCTACTAACACACTGAAACCTGCAACTGTGGAATCAGGTGCAACAGTACGTGTTCCTTTGTTCATCAGCGAGGGTGAAACAATCGAAATCGATACTCGTGACGGTTCTTACGTAGGACGTGTGAAAGCATAATTTGCAAAAACATATAAAAATAGCCGGGATTCCAAGGACTTCCGGCTATTTTTATATTCATACAGTTCTATTATTTATATCCTGCAGCTTTCGCAATTCTTTTAGGAATTTCTGTATTGTCAATCTTCTCACCAAACAGTTGAGAACCTGCACCAATAGCAAATACAGGAACATAACCGGCAGAGTGCCCGCCACTTACCCAACCTATCATAGCGATTTCATCCATCACTTCCTTTGCACGTGCAGCCATCGGTTCGCTCTTAGAGTACATACTTTCAGCAAATACGACTTTATTCTTCACGAATGATTTCTCAAATTCATCACGCAACGTCTTTTCCTGTTCCCAAGAAAGAGGGAATTGTTTCCAGAAGCCCATTTCTTCGCCGAGGAATGTTTTCATGTCCTCCCAAGTGACTTTATTGCCTTTTGATTTTCTCAATTCACTGATACGTTGTGAAAGTCCGTCAGCAGAATGTTTCTGATATTGCAATGCTTTCAGGTTCAACGCATATTTTCCCGTACCGAGCACGATACCACCTGTTTCATGGTCTGCGGTAATCACAATCAGCGTTTCTTTCGGATGTTTCTTATAGAATTCATAAGCTACTTTGATGGCATTATCCATGTCTTTCACTTCGTTGAACACAGTAGCGGCGTCATTAGCGTGGCATGCCCAGTCTATTTTACCTCCTTCTACCATCAGGAAAAAGCCTTTATTATTGCCTTTAGTAAGAAAGTCAATAGCACTTTCCGTAATTTGTGCTAATGTCAAATCATTCTCTTTGCGGTCAATAGCATAAGGCAGACAAGAAGGATTGGCTCCCTCTTCCTGAATCAAGATCATCTTTTCTGCTTTTGCAGCTTTTGCCTTATAGTCATTGTAACCACGTGCTACTGTATATCCTGCCTCTTCAAAAATAGGGAAAATGCTCGGAGCTTCTTTCTTGTCATAAGTGGTGGTAGGTTTCAAGAAACCACCGCCTGCATAAAAATCGAAATTGGCTTTCGGCAAATCAAGAGCAATTTCATAATTCATATTACGATCGGGTTGATGTGCATAAAATGCGGCAGGAGTAGCATGATCCACACTGACAGAAGTCGTTACGCCCACCTTTTTTCCTGCTTTCTTTGCTTTTTCTGCGACAGTCTGAATAGCATTTTTATCTTCTCCTACAGAAATAGCGCCATTATAAGTTTTCTTTCCTGTTGCCAATGCAGTACCTGCAGCTGCAGAGTCTGTTACTGAATTTTTAGCAGAGAAAGTGGTTGCTACGGTAGCAACCGGAAATTGAGTAAATAACAAAGGCTCGACTCCAATACGACCATTTTGAATTTCCGCCTGATACATCTCCGTACCATTTACTTGATTGACTCCCATTCCATCTCCGATGAAATAGAATACGTACTTTGCCTGCCCGTTGGCTACAACGGAGATAAGGACAAAGAACAGTGTGTAGACTAACTTTTTCATTTTCTAGTATATTTATTTTAGATTAGTTGTCTACAAAGGTAGAAAAAAAAGAGAGATGCACAGTGGATTATTGAACACTAAAAGTAGATATTTGCTTTATACACAAGCATTATTGGCTCGTATATTACGAAGTAATAACATATTGCTATCTGTGAATAACATTATAGGTTCATTACATTCTGCTCGAACATATCTTTATCTCCGGCAGCTTTATTACGCATCCGGCTACGATAATTATAGATAGTTGCCAAAGAATAACCGAGAAAATGAGCAATCTTGTTACTGTCTACTACTCCCAGACGGATAAGGGCAAAGATACGAAGTTCTGTTGTCAGAAGTTCATCGGATTTAGGATACACTCTTCCTTCTTCTACCAGCAAATTATTGAAAGCTGAAATAAAGTTCGGGAAAAGTTTCAGAAAAGACCTGTCGAACTCATTATAGAATTCATCCCGCTCATCCCGGATAAACTGTTCGGACTTGATAGCTTTAAACAAATCTTCGATACGCGATGCCATTGCCAATTTTGCCAATGAACGACGATAAGTTTCCAGTTTGTCGAGATAGTTGACACATCTGTCCAGATAGCGGGCGATATAGACTTCTTTTATTTTTCCGGTTTGCTCCAGTTCCGCGTTGACCGCAGACATTTGTTTGTTAGCCAGACTAAGATTCCGCCGCATAACAGACAACTTCTTCATCCAACGATATAGATAGAAAATAGCAATCAGAAGAAACAAAGACAACAAACTGACACTAATCAACATAGCGCGGGAAACGGCACGTTCTTTTTCTTCTTTTAATTTATACGCCTTGTCGATAATCGGAAAAAACTCCGTCACCTCAATAAACCGCAAACGGGCATTACACGCCACAGCATCTTCCATCGAGCAACTCAAGTATTTGTAGGCACGGTCAATATCTCCTGATTCATACATCAGATGCGCGAGTTTCTGCAATGAAGCATACTCCCTCACCGGAGTTTCCAGATCCGCAATGGCAGTCAGAATCAGATAGTAAACTTCTTTTTCGATATCTTTCTTCATACTATAAGCTTCGGAAAGAGTATAATAAATATATACTTTCTGACGTTCATCCTGAATTTCTTTCAAAGCATTGTTCAGCATATCCACAGCGACATCGGCTTTCCCGTTCATTATGCATTTTTCGGCTAAAACAATCGTTTTGTTTGCCTCTGGAGGCATCGCAGCAATAATGGAATCTCTATATAAATCGGTTTTCTTCAAATACTTTTCTTTTTCATTCTTATTGGTCGTATAATCTGCTAACCACCCGTAGCAGGCACGATACGTCTGATAATAAGATAACCGAGTCCACTCATTCAATTTTTTAGGATCAATCCTCTCCAACTGTTCAATGGCTTCTATATACATTCCCATTACTCCCATTACCGTAGCACGATTAATGATGATCTCATACTCCAATTCCGGGCGGTTCAACAATGGAAGGATTTCCATCTCACGGTTAATATAATATAAGGACGAGTCTGCCTGATAATGCAAATATGCACCAAAAAGAGAGGCATATAATTCATATTTTCGAACAGGATCAGTAGAATGGGCAAGTTCTAATTTCAAGTTATTAATCTCTTTCTCTTTCCGAATCTGGAAAGTCTCTTTCTTGCTTATAACTTCATCCAGCTTTTTAAGAGCAGCCGCATTATCCGTATGCATTGCACACAACGAAAAAGGAAAGAGCAAAAGAAGAAATAGCATATAAAGGGTTAGATTTTTCATAAGGTTCCTTTTTAAAGATGTTACAAATATAAGAAATATAGTAATGAAAACGAAAAATATGGGTATAACTATTTTCATTTTCACTTGTATTTTTCGGCATAAGGTATTAGAATATCCAACTAATTATCAGCAACATAGTCAGATAACAGGTTTATATTTCCATTCTAATCTCACAAAGGTGCACAGCATCCCCCTACATTTGCATCATCGGTTCTCCGAGCAAACAGTTAAAAATCTAGCTACCATGAAACGAAATTTGTTATTTGCTATTTTACTATTACTTCTATCGGGTTATCATCAAGCATTCGCCGCAACCAATATAAAGAAAGTGGCTCCTACCTTTTGGTGGGCAGGAATGAAGAATCCCGAACTACAAATACTTCTATACGGCGATGGCATATCATCCGCAGAGGTAAGTATTTCTTCTAATGACATCACCCTGCAGGACGTGGTGAAACAGGAAAATCCTAATTATCTGATCTTATATTTAGATCTTTCAAAAGCTATCCCTCAGCACTTCGACATTCTCCTGAAACAAGGTAAAAAACAGACTAAAATACCATACGAACTTAAACAGCGCAAAGAGAATGCTTCAGCAGTAGAAGGCTTCAACTCCAGTGATGTACTTTATCTCATTATGCCGGACCGCTTTGCCAACGGCAACCCCTCCAATGATATAATTCCCGGAATGTTGGAAGCAAACATAGACCGCAACGAACCTTTCGCCCGTCATGGCGGTGATTTAAAAGGAATAGAGAAACATTTGGATTATATTGCAGACCTCGGAGTTACGAGTATATGGCTTAACCCGATTCAGGAAAATGACATGAAGGAAGGCTCTTATCATGGATATGCCATCACCGATTACTATCAAGTAGACCGTCGCCTCGGAAGCAATGAAGAGTTTCGCAATCTCGTAAAAGAAGCCAATGCTAAAGGGCTAAAGGTAGTCATGGACATGATCTTCAACCATTGCGGTTCGAACAATTATCTATTCAAAGACATGCCTGCCAAAGATTGGTTCAACTTTGAGGGAAACTACATGCAGACCAGTTTCAAAACTGCCACCCAAATGGACCCTTATACTTCCGATTATGATAAAAAGCTGGCCATTGACGGTTGGTTCACACTGACTATGCCGGACTTCAACCAACGAAACCGTCACGTAGCCACTTACCTGATACAGAGTAGTATCTGGTGGATAGAATATGCGGGTATCAACGGAATCCGCCAGGATACACATCCTTACGCCGACTTTGAAATGATGGCGCATTGGTGCAAAGCGGTCAATGATGAATATCCTTCATTCAACATTGTCGGTGAGACATGGCTGGGCAGCAATGTACTGATCTCCTACTGGCAGAAAGACAGTAAACTTGCTTATCCGAAAAACAGTTATCTTCCTACTGTCATGGATTTCCCACTGATGGAAGAAATAAATAAAGCTTTCGACGAAGAAACCACCGAATGGAACGGAGGACTTTTCAGACTCTACGAATACCTCTCACAGGATATTGTCTACGCCGATCCAATGAGTCTGCTGACCTTCCTCGATAATCACGATACTTCCCGTTTCTACCGTTCGGAGGAAGATACCAAGAACCTGAACCGATATAAACAAGCCTTGACATTCTTACTGACTACCCGTGGAATTCCACAAATATATTATGGAACTGAAATCCTGATGGCAGCCGACAAAGCAAATGGAGACGGATTACTCCGATGTGACTTTCCGGGAGGTTGGCAGAATGACGCCAAAAACTGTTTTGAAGCAACCAACCGTACTCCGCAACAAAATGAAGCCTTCTCTTTTATGCAAAAACTGCTCCAATGGAGAAAAGGAAATGAAGTCATCGCCAAAGGCAAACTAAAACATTTCGCACCCAATAAAGGCATTTATGTTTATGAACGCAAATACGGTAACCAATCAGTCGTTGTCTTTCTGAATGGAAACGACCGGGAACAGACTATTGACTTACATCCTTATCAGGAAATACTCTCCACCTCGTCTGCTCATGATTTGCTCACAGACAAAAAGATTGAATTAAGAAATGAATTAACACTTCCAAGCCGTGGGATATACCTTTTAGCCTTCTAAGCAAGTTCACTACGACTTATATTTATCCAATGAAATCAGATAGATAAACAATTATAAAACAAGATACTAGCATTTATACAAACTTGTATTTTTATTCTAATCAAGCAAAAAAGTGAAGGTGGTTGCTACATTTGCAATATCCGAAACAAACAGGAATAGAAATATCGGTTAGCTTACAATTTAATACCATAAATAGAATGAAAAAGAAAAAGTTTTTTTCGATCATCGCATTCCTTTGCATCTCATTCATTGCGAATGCACAACAGAAACTGACCTCACCGGATGGCAATCTGGTTCTGACCTTTCAGGTTAACAAAGAAGGCGCACCAACCTACGACTTGACTTACAAAGGCAAGGTGGTAATTAAGCCGAGCACTCTCGGACTGGAATTGAAAAAAGAAGATAATACCAGAACCGACTTTGACTGGGTAGACCGCAGAGACCTCACCAAGCTCGATTCTAAATCCAATCTTTATAATGGCTTCAAGCTGAAAGATGCGCAAACGACTACCTTTGACGAAACCTGGCAACCAGTCTGGGGAGAAGAAAAGGAAATCCGCAATCAGTATAACGAACTGGCAGTCATTCTGTTTCAGCCAATGAACGACCGTTCCATCGTTGTTCGCTTCCGCCTGTTCAATGATGGTTTGGGATTCCGTTATGAATTTCCGCAACAGAAATCACTGAACTACTTCGTTATCAAGGAAGAACATTCCCAATTTGCCATGGCAGGCAACCATATCGCATACTGGATACCGGGCGATTACGACACTCAAGAGTACGACTACACCATCTCCCGTCTATCGGAAATCAGAGGTTTGATGCAACAGGCGATCACTCCAAATTCTTCTCAAACCCCATTTTCACCGACAGGTGTACAGACGGCACTGATGATGAAAACAGATGATGGTTTATACATCAATCTGCACGAAGCCGCTTTGATTGATTATTCTTGTATGCACCTCAATCTGGACGACAAAAACATGATATTCGAATCCTGGCTGACACCGGATGCAAAAGGGGATAAAGGTTACATGCAGACTCCGTGCAACTCTCCGTGGCGTACGATCATCGTCAGTGATGATGCACGTAACATTCTCGCCTCCCGCATCACCCTCAACCTGAACGAACCTTGTAAGATTGCAGACGCCGCCTCCTGGATTAAACCGGTGAAATATATAGGCGTATGGTGGGACATGATTACCGGAAAAGGTTCCTGGGCTTATACAGATGAACTGACCAGCGTGAAACTTGGCGTTACAGACTACTCCAAAACCAAACCGAACGGCAAACATTCTGCCAATACAGCTAACGTGAAACGTTACATCGACTTTGCCGCAGCCAACGGATTTGATGCAGTGCTGGTAGAAGGTTGGAATGAAGGATGGGAAGACTGGTTCGGCAACAGCAAAGACTATGTATTTGACTTCCTGACTGCATATCCTGATTTCGACGTACAGGAAATCCATCGTTATGCCGCAAGCAAAGGAATTAAAATGATGATGCACCATGAGACTTCTGCATCTGTTCGCAACTACGAACGTCACCTGGATAAAGCTTACCAATTCATGGTAGACAATGGATATAACTCGGTTAAAAGCGGTTATGTGGGTAATATCATTCCACGCGGAGAACATCATTACGGTCAATGGATGAATAATCATTACCTGTATGCCGTGAAAAAAGCCGCCGATTATAAAATCATGGTCAATGCACACGAAGCAACCCGTCCAACCGGTATCTGCCGTACATATCCCAATCTGATCGGTAATGAATCCGCACGTGGAACAGAATATGAATCATTTGGAGGAAATAAAGTATACCACACGACGATTCTGCCTTTCACACGCCTGGTCGGTGGTCCGATGGATTACACTCCCGGCATCTTCGAGACTCACTGTAACCAGATGAATCCGGCAAACAACTCCCAGGTACGTTCAACCATTGCACGCCAACTGGCATTGTATGTCACCATGTATAGCCCTTTGCAGATGGCTGCCGATATTCCGGAAAACTACGAACGCTTTATGGATGCTTTCCAGTTTATCAAAGACGTCGCTCTCGACTGGGACAAAACAATCTATCTGGAAGCAGAACCGGGAGAATACATCACAATTGCCCGCAAAGCAAAAGGAACGGACGACTGGTACATAGGCTGCACAGCCGGTGAAAACGGCCACGACTCCCAATTAACGTTCGATTTCCTGGAACCGGGAAAACAATACGTCGCTACCGTATACGCAGATGCCAAAGATGCCGACTGGAAAGATAACCCGCAGGCATACACCATCAAAAAAGGTATCTTGAATAATAAAAGCAAACTGAATCTGCACGCTGCCAATGGCGGTGGATACGCAATCAGTATCAAAGAGGTGAAAAACAAATCAGAGGTTAAGGGATTGAAAAGACTATAAATAAAGGATAGTCTTAAAAAAAGTGTTTTCAATAGGTATTTTTAAAGAAACTTTTAAGAGAGAGAAATAATATTACTATATTGTTAACTTTAATTTTTTAAATGCATGAAGCAAGTTAAATTTAGAATCGTTCAAACGATTCTCCCCTTGTTAATAGGGATGTTTTTATCATTGGGCGCTTATGCACAGCAAATCACAGTCAAAGGACATGTGAAAGATGCTATGGGCGAACCCGTGATTGGCGCCAATGTCATTGCCAAGGGTACCACAACGGGTACCATCACTGACTTTGACGGTAACTTCACATTGAATGTTCCTCAAAATTCTATTCTGTCCATTACATTCGTCGGTTACAAAGCAGCAGAAATTAAAGCAGCTCCTTCGGTAATGGTCACACTGGAAGATGACTCTCAAGTATTGGACGCCGTAGTCGTTGTAGGTTACGGAACAGTAAAGAAAAACGACTTGACGGGATCAGTTACTGCCATCAAGCCGGATAAAATCAGCAAAGGAGTAACCACCAGCGCACAGGATATGATAACAGGTAAAATAGCCGGTGTGAATGTAATTTCCAGCGGTACTCCGGGTGGAGGAGCTACGATTCGTATTCGCGGTGGTTCATCATTGAACGCCAAAAACGATCCGTTGATCGTTATCGACGGACTGGCAATGGATAATAGCGGTGTGCAAGGTTTGACTAATCCTTTGGCAATGGTAAATCCGAATGACATCGAAACTTTCACTGTTTTGAAAGATGCTTCGGCCACCGCCATCTATGGTTCACGTGCTTCTAATGGTGTGATTATCATCACTACAAAGAAAGGGAAAGCAGGCAGCAAACCACAGGTGAACTATGAAGGTAACGTTTCCGCCGGTATACTGCAAAAGACAATAGACGTAATGGATGCCAATGAATTCAAAGGATACGTATCCAAACTTTATGGTGAAGGAAATGCTCCAAGCCCCTTCGGTGAAGCAAACACTGACTGGCAGAAAGAAATTTTCCAGACAGCCGTTAGTACAGACCATAACGTGACTGTAAGCGGTGGTTTGAAAAATATGCCTTATCGTGTTTCTTTCGGTTACACCAATCAGAATGGGATCCTGATGACATCTAATTTCGAGCGTTATACCGCCTCCGTCAATCTGACACCCTCTTTCTTTAAAGATCACCTGAAGTTCAATATCAATGCTAAAATGATGTGGGCCAACCAACGTTATGCTGACGACGGGGCTATCGGCGCAGCTTTGACCATGGACCCGACCCAACCTGTATATGACTCTTCGGACATGTACAAAAACTTCGGTGGATTCTACCAACCGACCAGTGACGGTAGTTCATATAACGATCCGGAATGGCCGCTTACACTGGAAAGTAATTCAACCGCCAACCCTGTTTCCCTACTGAAACTAAAGAAACATACTTCCAGAAACACCAGTTTTATCAGCAATGTAGAAGTAGACTATAAATTCCACTTCCTCCCTGACCTGCATATCCATGCTAACGTAGGCGGTGACTACTCGGAAGGTAAGGAAAAGAATGTAAATTCACCTTATGCCCCGGGCTCTTATTACTATGGTTGGAACGGGACTGACTACGGCTACAAATATAACCTGTCGGTGAATGCCTATGCACAATATTCCAAAGAAATCGGGGATCATTATGTCGACGTAATACTGGGTGGTGAAGAGCAACATTTCCACTATACCGGATATAAAGTCGGACAAGGAACAAATCCGTTAACAGGCGAAGCCTACAATCCGAATCTGCGCTCACAAACAGCCTGGGGACATCACAGTACATTAGTTTCTTATTTTGCCCGCGTAAATTATACATTACTTAGCCGTTATTTGCTGACAGCCACTTTCCGCCAGGACGGTTCTTCCCGTTTCTCTAAAGACAACCGTTGGAGTAGCTTCCCTTCTGTTGCTTTGGGATGGAAACTGAAAGAAGAAAATTTCCTGAAAAACGTAGAAGTATTGTCAGATCTGAAACTCCGCCTCGGATGGGGTATCACGGGTCAGCAGAACTTAGGCGACGATTATGATTTCCCTTATATGGCACTGTACCGCGTCAACGCAGCCGGAGGTTATTATCCTTTCGGGGATACCTATTATGGCACTATGCGTCCTAAAGCTTATAACGAAGACCTGAAATGGGAAGAGACAACGACTTATAACGCAGGTTTCGACTTTGCTTTCCTGAACGGACGTATCTCCGGCTCGATGGATTACTATTACCGGAAAACCGACGATTTAATCAATACCGTAAAGATTGCGGCGGGGACTAACTTTAATACCCAACTGATCAGCAACATCGGTTCATTAAAAAATACGGGGCTTGAATTCACCATCAATGCCAAACCTATTGTAACCAAAGATTTTGTCTGGGACTTGGGATATAACATCACTTGGAACAAAAATGAAATCACTAAACTGACCGGAGGAGATGATTCTAATTACTATGTAGAAACCGGAGGTGTATCTACTGGTATTAGCGGTGCAACCTGCCAGGTACAGAAAGTAGGTTATCCGATGAACTCATTCTTCGTTTACCAACAAGTGTATGATAAGGATGGAAAACCGATTGAAAACATGTTCGTAGACCGTAACGGAGATGGTGTCATCAACGCTTCGGACAAATATATCTATAAAAAACCTGCCGCTGACGTATTGATGGGACTGACTTCCAAATTCACTTATAAAAATTGGGATTTAAGCTTTGCCCTCCGTGCCAGCCTGAATAACTATGTGTACAATGACGTACTGGCCAGTAAATCCAGTGTCGGTAAGGGAGGAATCTTTAATCATGGATACTATTCCAACCGCCCGACAGCTGCCGTGAATCTGGGATTTGAAGGAAAGGGAGACTATTATCTGTCCGATCGTTTCGTTGAGAATGCTTCATTCTTGCGTTGTGATAACATAACAGTAGGTTATAGCTTCAAAAATTTACTGAAGTCCCAGGCTTATAAAGGTATCAACGGCCGTATTTACGGTACTGTACAGAATCCCTTCGTTATCACCAAGTATACAGGACTCGATCCTGAATCGGTTATCAGTTCAGGAAATGATGCCGGAGTAGCAGGTATTGACAGGAACATTTATCCTCATCCGATCACTATCCTGTTCGGGCTAAGTCTTCAGTTCTAAGATTGTAATTTATTAAAAAGTAGACTATTATGAAGTTCAAATATATAAAATCAATAGTTTCAGCAGCGTTGTTCCTTAGCCTGACCACCGGAATTACCTCCTGTATCAATGACCTGGATATATCTCCAATCGATCCTCAGATGACTGCCACCTTCGACCAAGATATGTACTTTACCAAACTATACGCTTCACTGGGACTTACCGGACAAAAATTGAGCGAAGATCCGGATATCGCAGTAAAGGACGAAGGTCAATCCTGTTTCTATCGCGCTCTTTTCACTAACAATGAATATGGCACTGATGAGATGATATGGACCTGGCAAGAAAATGCCGGTATCCCCGAACTAACTTATATGCGTTGGAACTCCTCTCATCAGCAGACAGAAATATTATATAATCGTTTAGCATATAATATCACACTCTGCAATTTCTTCCTGGATCAGATCGCCGGAAAAGAGGATGCTACCTCCGTTCAGCAACGTGCCGAAGCCCGTTTTCTCCGTTCCTTATTTTACTATTATCTGATGGACACCTTCGGAAAAGCTCCTTTCACCGAACACTTCTCCAAAGAGAATCCTCCTCAAAAGACGGCCTCCGAACTGTTCGCTTATATTGAAAGCGAACTGGAAAGCATCGAAAATGATATGAGCGAACCGCGTCAAGCTCCTTTCGGACGTGCCGACAAAGCTGCTTGCTGGTTGCTGCGTGCCCGTTTGTATCTCAATGCCGAAGTATACACCGGACAACCGCGTTGGAATGATGCTATCACCTATGCCGGCAAAGTGCTCGATCCCTCCAATGGATACGGATTGTGTGGAAATTACGAACAACTTTTTATGGCAGACAATGATGAAAATCCCGATGCTAAAAAAGAAATCATCCTTTCTATCCGTCAGGATGGTGTACAAGCAAAGAGTTACGGAGGAAGTTACTTCCTGATTGCTGCAACGCAAAAGAGCGACATGCCGAATCGCGGAACAAATGACCCTTGGGAATGTATCCGTACACGCAAAGCACTGGTTGACAAGTTCTTCGCAAACAGTGAGGATATTCCTTTCACCGAATATACCGATAATAAATGGCAGAATGTGAGAGATGTGCAGGCTGCTGCAAAAGATGAACGCGCCTTGTTCTATACAACCGGTCGCAAAGCCGAACTGGAAAGTGTAGGTAAATTCACCGACGGACTTTCATTTATGAAATGGAGTAATCTGCGCTCGGACGGACAACCCGCTCACGATGCTAAAATTCCTGATACGGACATTCCGTTCTTCCGTTTGGCGGAAGCTTATCTGATTCGCGCGGAAGCCTATTTGAGAGCAGGCGGCGCAAATGCACAACAAAATGCCTGGTTGGATATCAAAGCCCTCAGAGACCGTGCCAAAGCAACAGAAATACCCTCTGCCAATAACCTGACATTAGATTATATTCTGGATGAACGTGCCCGCGAATTGTATCTGGAAGGATTCAGACGCACAGATTTGATCCGTTATGGCTATTTCACCTCAAGCACCTACCTCTGGGATTGGAAAGGCGGTTCCTTTGAAGGAAACGGTGTGAGTTCGATCTATAATCTCTATCCGATACCGAAAACAGAAACGCTGACGAATACAAATATGACTCAGAATCCGGGATATTGATAGAACCTTTATTCACGTTTTAAAGACTGAAAACAATGAAAAACCTATATAAACTATTTACATTGACAATGGGGCTACTAGCTCTGTCCGCCTGTGAAGCAGACCGTGACAGCAACCCTGTGTTGAACGAACCGGATACGTTCGTACTGAATGTGCCAGCTTTTGCTTCCAACAACGTGTACGACCTTAAAAACTCCGAATCATTGGAATTAACCTGTACACAACCGGATTACGGGATTCCGATGGCAACCACTTATTCAGTACAAATTTCACTGGAAGAAATTTTCGTTGACGCTCATGCAGAGACAAATACGGAAGCTAATTATACAACTTTGGGTACTACCCATTCTTCTGCCAAAATGGAAGTGAAAGCTTTAGAATTTGCATTGGCACTGGGAGACTTGTGGAGTGCATCCTCCGATGAAGAATTTCCGACCACTCCCATACCCGTTTATGTACGCCTGAAAGCGGAACTGACCAATAGTGGTCGTGGCATCGCTTTTTCGAATGTAATTGAACTTCCCAAAGTATTGGGATATAAAGCTGTACCGCCTCTCGAATTACCTTCCAGTATATTTATCAATGGCTCGATGGCAGGTAGTAATTGGAGCAACTGGGTGCCTTTGGCAGCAGTAAACGGAATGTCCAAGTTCTTCGGTTTATTCTATTTCGGAGGCACTGATATGTTCAAGTTCGGTACTAAAGAAGGAGAATACATCGGATTCAACGATCCACGTCTGACAATAGCCTCGGATGCATTCACCGGATCGGATGATGGATTTGGCGGACAAAATATCAGCGTTAATGTCACAGGCTGGTATACAGTGATCATGTCTGTAAGCATCAAAGGGACTGATTATGCCTTTACGCTGGATATTGCTCCGGGCGAAGTTTGTCTGATAGGCAATGCTATAGGAGATTGGACATTCGGCGATAAAGGCAAATTCCAAGCACCAACAACGGCAGATGCAGACTTTGTTTCACCGGTATGCACCGGAGGCGGAGAATTGCGTATGTCCGTCAAAGTTCCGGGAGAAGACTGGTGGCGTACGGAGTTCGCTATACCTAATGGAAAAATCGTGTTCCGTGAAAACAAAAGTGTGATTGACAGTTGGTCGGAAATAGGTCCTGAATATGCGATAAACGTTAAGGCAGGGCAGAAAATAAATCTGAACTTTGTTCAGAAAACAGGTTCCGTTACTCAATAATCGTTAACTTTAATAACTGAATATCATGAAAAGATTATCATATATGGCGTGTCTGTTGCTTGCTTCGGCAGCTTTCACCGCTTGCGATGAAGATTTTAAGGACTGGGCTGATCCCCAGTCCAATCCCCAGGAAGAAGCTATAACTGCAATGGTAGATATAACTCCGGTTGCCAGTATGAAACTTGAAGAACAGCCGGGCGATTCTGTGGTAATCGCCTCTGTTTCTTCGATTGCAGAAAACTTCTCACTCACAGCTTGTAATATAGAATTAGTTGCCGAAGGGCAGATATTAAATCTACCGTCAAAAGTAAAAGATGGGAATATAAAAGTCAGGTTGACAGAACTTGACCAAAAAGTGGCAAGTTTGTATAAGTCACAAAAATCTTTAGAGCGCGAAGTCACTTTAAAGCTGACACCGGTAGTCATGACAACCAACGGTGAAGCAACTTCACTGACTGAATACCCGGAAATGCAATCTGCCATCACTCCGGTCGCAACTCCGGCTGTGGATACGGAATACTATATAGTAGGTGATCTAAACAGCTGGCAGATGGACAAATCGACAGCCACAAAGCTCGAAGTAGACAAAGACAATCAGTATCTCTTTTCAGTAGTCGTCGAGTCGGAAGAGAAGTTTGATTTCAAGATTGTCCCGGGAAGTGCGATAGAAGCTCCGGATGCCTGGCAAAGAGCCTTGGGTGCTTCCAAAGTAATAGAAGATCCGGATCCGGGATTATTGGCTTTCAGGGATAAAGAAGGAGCCGACCCGGATAATCTCACCTGCGCCGGCGGAAAGAAAATGAAAATTACGATTAATGTAGAAGATTATACATACACAATCAAGGAGGATCTACCCGAGCACATGTACATCAATGGATCTCCGTACAGTCTTGGGTGGGATTGGGCAGTAGCTCCTGAAATGGTTCCTGTCACACAGACTCCCGGAATGTTCTGGAGTATACAATATTATACGGCGGGAGACCAAATCAAGTTTGCTCCGGTTAGAAAATGGGAAGGAGACTTTGGTTATGACGAAGAAATCTTATCTCCGGAAGCAATTGATTTCGCCGAATTAACATCCTCAGGAGGCAATATTGGCATTGGTAAATCCGGATGGTATCTGGTAATTGTCGCAGTGACTACAGAAGGAAAAACAATTTCATTCCGTTTGCCGGAAGTTTACCTGTTGGGAGGTGTGATTAACAATTCGTGGAATTGCGATGAAACGACCTTGTTCAGGATTCCGACCGATAAAACAAGCGACTTCATATCACCGGCAGCAACCGTTACAGGCATGGCACGTATTTCTACTACGGCTGTAGATGCCGGAGGCTGGTGGAAGAGCGAATTTACACTTGATCTGGCTAATGAAGGCGATGGTACTATCGTTTACCGTGAGAATAAGAACGTATCGGATAATCTAAGCGAACTTGGCTACGAATGTAATGTAAAAGCCGGTCAGAAAGTCCATATTAACTTTACGACAGGCAAAGGTAAAGTCGAATAACTATCAGACACTCTTAAACAGCACAACGAGTAGAATCAATTACGATCATATCTCAAGTCTCCCTCTTCGGGAAAGAGGAGATTTGAGATATGATCGAAATCTGACACACTCAAAGCTAAATATAGTACCACTACATTGGAAGAAGAATTCTAAAATAAGGCTTATGAAAGACTTTAAATATATTTGGCTCCTTTTATTGCTGATACTCAACAGCTTTGGAGCTTGTTCAGATGATGATCCGTTGATGCCGGGCGAGCGTCCTTCGTCCGGAACTGATCCTGCCCCGGAAGAACAAGTTCTCCACGACGGATTTAATTTTGATCCGGCTATTCCTAAAGCGGATGAACCACTGACTATCACCTTCAAAGCACCCGAAGGAAGTAACTTCTATGGTTACGCTGACGACTTGTACTTACACTCCGGAACAGGAGCAAACTGGACAGGTGCACCTACATGGGGAGATAATCAGAATAAATACAGACTGAAAAAGACAAAGGACAATGTGTGGAGTATCACCCTTTCCTCATCTATCCGCCATTTCTATTCTGTTGCTCCATCTACTCCCTTACAGACCATTAACCTGATTGTACGTGATGCGGAAGGTAGCCAACAAACCTACGATTACGCAACTTTAGTAGAAGATAGTCAAAACGGATTTATCTGGGAAGAACCGCAAAAAGCCCCTCTCCCCATATCCGGAGAAGAAAAAGAGGGTATTCATATCCATTCGGCCACTTCGATAATGCTTGTATTATATGATAAGGACAGTCAGGGCGGTCATAAAGATTGTGTATTTGTAACAGGTAATTTCAACAACTGGAAACTGGATAGTCGCTACATGATGAAATATGACGAAACAAACCATTGCTGGTGGATCACTCTGGAGGAATTGACTGCCGGTGAAACACAGTTCCAGTACTTTGTGTACAGTGCTTCGGATGGCGGTACTTACTTGTGCGATCCTTATTGTGAGCAAGCATTGGAAAAGGGAGTGGATACCAACTTTCCCACTGGCGCACAAGCACCTTACGTATCAGTCGTAAGCACAAACCCACAACCCTATCAATGGAGTGCCGGAGAATTTGAGATGAAGAATAAAGAAAATCCGGTTATCTATGAGCTCTTGTTGCGGGATTTTACTTCCAGTGGAAATCTGGCAGGAGCAATGGAAAAGCTGCCTTACTTAAAAGAACTGGGAATAGATGCTATCGAACTGATGCCTGTACAAGAATTTGCAGGTAATGACAGTTGGGGATACAACACCGGACTATACTTTGCACTGGATGCCTCGTATGGAACTCAAAATGAATATAAAGCTTTTATTGACGCCTGCCATCAGAATGGAATCGCCGTTATTTTCGATGTAGTCTACAACCATACGAACAATGATAATCCGTTTGCCCGTATGTACTGGGATACGTTTAATAACCGCCCTTCCACTAAGAATCCATGGCTGAACGCTGTAACACCGCATCAGAAGTATGTTTTTTCACCGGATGATTTCAATCACACTTCAGAACAAACAAAAGCTTTTGTCAAACGCAACCTGAAATATCTGTTAGATACTTACCACATCGACGGTTTCCGTTTCGATTTCACCAAAGGTTTCACACAGAAACAGACAACAGGTGATGATGATTTGGCGGCAACCGACCCTGCTCGTGTATCAGTACTGAAAGAATACTACGAAGCCGTAAAAGCTGTCAAAGAAGATGCAATGGTTACCATGGAACATTTCTGTGCAAATGAAGAAACAACTTTAGCCACAGAAGGAATTCATTTTTGGAGGAATATGAACCATTCTTATTGTCAGTCGGCTATGGGCTGGAAAGATAATAGTGATTTCTCCGGATTATATGACACCACCCGTCCGAATCAATTTGTGGGCTATATGGAAAGTCATGACGAAGAGCGGTGTGCCTATAAACAGATTGAATACGGAAATGGAGCCTTAAAAACCAACCTGTCCGAACGGCTCAAACAGTTATCATCCAACGCCGCATTCTTCTTTACGGTTCCAGGTCCGAAAATGCTTTGGCAATTCGGCGAAATGGGGTATGATATTTCAATAGACGAAAATGGACGTACCGGAAAGAAACCAGTCCTTTGGGAATATCAGACAGAGCGTAAAAGCTTGGTAGATATTTATACAAAACTAATCACTCTACGGACAACACACTCCGATTTATTCAACGCTTCTTCTCAATTTACCTGGAAAGTCAGTTATAATGATTGGGATAATGGACGTACACTGACATTGAAAGCTGTGAATGGGAAACAACTTCATGTGTATGCGAATTTCACCAATGCATCTATCGATTATACTATTCCTGAAGGTACATGGTATCTATATCTGGAAAATGGGAATCCCGTGGAGGGAGAAAAAAAGATCAGTGTTCCTGCACACGAGTTCCGCTTATACACCAACTTTGCCGAATAACGAGCGGGTGTTTTGAGCAGAAAGGAAGATTTAACTAATAAGCATTGAAGATTCTCTAACGACAAAGGCACAAAGATGGCAGGTTATTTTTCTGCTACTTCTTTGTGCCCTTGTTTTATATTTTGTTCCGTATTATGCCTGACCTTTTATTTTGTTGAAACATAATTAGACCTGTGTCTCTCCCTCGATATACTCTTCCAAAAAGAGATTCTCTCCGTCAAACACGGCATAAGAGAAGAAGTTAATCCAGTCTCCCAAAATCAACACACGGGAGGTGGCGCTCAACATCAAATCCAGTTCAATGTGACGATGTCCGTAAATAAAGAAGTTGATATTGGGATGGCTTTTCAAGTAGTCTTTGGTATATAGTACCAAGTGTTCCTTGTTTTCTCCCATATAATCCGGTTCCTTTCCGTCCGCCCGTTTTTGTCGGCTGTGCTTAGCCCATGTTAAACCCAATTCAACACTCCAGCGGGGATGAATAGCAGAAAACATCGTTTGCAAAGTTTTGCTGTGGAACATCGAACGAAGTAGCTTGAACTTCTTATCCGGATCACCCAAGCCGTCACCATGAGCAAGATAAAACTCCTTTCCGTAGATTTCAGTAGTCAATGGTTCGCGATGCATGATGACACCACACTCTTTGGTGAGATAGTCTCCACACCAGATGTCATGATTACCTATAAAAAAATGCACCTCTACACCCATATCTGTTAGTTCGGAGAGCTTCCCCAAGAAACGGGTGTACCCCTTAGGAACTACCAGCCGGAATTCATACCAGAAGTCGAACATATCTCCCAGTAGATAAATGGCGGAAGCCTTATGCTTTATACTATCGAGGAAGTTCACCAAACGCCGTTCTTGAGTACGCCCGTGCTCAATAGCACGAGAACCAAGATGTGCATCGGAAAGAAAATAAATGTTCTTCATTTAATTACCAGTTACGAGATCTAATAACGAATTACAACTTATAAAATCAGAGCACTGCCTGACATAGAACGATTAAAGAAAACCTAATTCCAATTTGGCTTCTTCACTCATCATGTCTTTATCCCATTCAGGTTCGAAGACCAGATTGATGGTGGCGGAATTCACTCCTTCTACTGACTCCACTTTTTGGCGAATATCCTCCATAATAAAATCAGCAGCCGGACAATTGGGAGCTGTCAGCGTCATATCGAGTGCCGCTTCTCCACTATCGGAGACGTCAATCTTATAAATCAGTCCAAGATCGTATACATTGACCGGAATCTCCGGATCGTACACTGTCTTTAGCATAGCTACAATCTTCTCTTCTATTTCAATTTTTTCCATACGTCCTTATTTATTATGTATCGCAAAGATAGAGATAAAAAATGAAACATAAAAAATTAGGCACGGAATGCGTATCCCGTGCCTAAAGAATATATCATTTACTCTCTATCTCCGGTTACTAAAAAACACACCGGAACAGTAAATTGTTGTAATGAGTAGTCTTAATCTACTTTCTCACCGAAATCTGTCTGTTGTTGCTCCACTTCTTTCAGTTTTAATTCATTCAGTTCACGACGGCGGCGTTCCAACTCCAGTTCAGCATCACTCTTCTTGTCCATGGAGAACGATTCGGATGGCTTAGGCAACGCTTCTTCTTTCTTATCAAATATCAATGGATACATTGGAGCGGAAGATGTTAGTTCCAGTTCACCGCTTACGGGCATCTGTGATCCCTCAAACAAAACACTGGCTCTTACCTTAATCTTTCCGGGAGTCGTGGTCGACTGGATCAATACGGGAGCACTGCCCCATTTCACCGGAGCAGGATTTGCCAATACATTAGCTCCGCCCAAAATACGTCCCTCTCCTTCTACAAAGAACTTGATATAATAATTATTCAAACGCTTTACATTTCCATTCTTATCTGTGATTTCTGCCACAACAGTAACAAAATCAGATCCATCAGCACGCAGTCCGATTCCTTCGTTGTCTACTCTCAAACGAATCTGTTCTGCACGGCGGGCGGGCATTACTTTATGTGTAGCCACCACCTTGCCATCCATCAGTCCCTCTGCCAGGAAATAGACGTCCGCATCATGCTTTTCACGAGTCATCTTCTTATCAACCATAAAGTCAAATATCCCGGGGAAAGTTATTACCGGAGAAGGCATTCCTTTTCGTGTCTTGTCTTTTTTATAGGTATAAGTTTGCCCATCTTTATTCACAGTCAAACGAACTTCATCGCAGTTGGAATACACCGTTACATCTCTGCTTGAGAACGGTGTCATCTCGTGAGCGATATAAACCATCGGTCCGCTTTCTGCCAAACTCTCGGAAACGACAGCCGGACGTTGCGCCTTAAACATATAATAGGAATACTTAGGCTGACGGAATACATCCATCAATCCACCATAGAACGGGTCCGGATGGTATCCCCGCTGATGATCGAACGAATGCCACAAGCATCCGCCCACATGGCAGGGAGACTCTTTATACAAACCATCATAGCAAATGTAATTATAATAAGGAGAAGCGTAATGAGCAGCCTGTATAAGCATAGGCTGTTCTCCCCAGTTACGGGCTGTGCGACTTGGAGAATTGTGCGAACTCCAATCATCGACATTATCTCCCCACTCGCGTGTAAAATATGTAATTTTAGGATCACGTTTTGAAAGATCCATCGGATGGGCAAACTGTACCGGAAAATATTGCGAGCCCTTGGCTTGCACATCACAACCGGAATAGCAGGACGGATAAGGATATTCCTCATCAACAATCCCTTTCACACGCCCGGCAAAATCTTCCGGATACCATGTTTCATTCAAGATCGGTTCCCACAGCCATACACAAGGATGGTTACGGTCACGACGAACCATATTACGTATATCATTATAAACCCGTTTGGCAAAAATGGGTTCGTTATTCCAGAATTGCCATCCCGGAGTATTCACGATAACAAACAGACCAAGTTCATCACAAGCATCCATAAAAGCAGGATCTTGCGGACAATGTGCATTACGGATTACTTCCAGCCCCAAATCTTTCAGTTTCTTGGCGTCACGCCAGTGAATACTATTGGCAACCGCATTTCCTACAACTGCAAAATCCTGATGCCGATTAGCTCCCATCAAAGGTTTACCATAAGGTTTTCCATTCAGCCAGAAGCCATCTTTTCCCTTAAATTCGATACTACGGATACCGACACGACGACGATAACCATCTACTACATTTCCATTCTTATCATAAATACGCACACACAGATTATACAGATAAGGTGATTCAGGAGTCCATAAATGCGGCTGCTTCACTTTCATCTTTCCATTATGACTTGTCGCAGTCCCTTTACGGATATTCAGTTTCACATCTGACGATGCCACTTCTTTTCCTGCACGGTCTACTAAAGAATAGGAAATTTTTCCTGCAAAGCCCTGTTTGTCTTCATTACGTATATGCGCTTTCAAGAGAATATCTGTCGATTGCTCCGATACACGATCGGTGGCAATAAACAGTCCGCCTCCTGCTATTTCGTTCTCGTAATTCGGATCCGTGATAAACACATAATTATGTGCAATCAGCCAGCAATCCCGATAAATACCTCCCAAGTAGGCATAATCTAACACATCTTGTGGTTTTCCAGGCGCATAGGTCGGATCGTCGCTATTATCAGCCCACACCGCAATCACATTGTCCTCTCCCCACTTCAATGCATCAGTCACATCTACCGATACGGGAAGATAGCCTCCAAAGTGCTCTGCCAATAATTTACCGTTTACATAAATCTTACTTTTACCCATAATGGCTTCAAAGTGGAGAAACAGTTTCTTTCCTTTCAATGCTTCGGATGGAGTAAAGTGTTTACGATACCATACTTCCCCCTGATAATTGATGCAACCACTAGCCTCAGTAGGAAGATACTCAATACCATTAGGTAAAGACACCACCTGCCAGGCTTTGTCGTTAAATTCTTTTGCTTCGGCACCCACCGCACTTCCTTTATAAAAACGCCAGGCAGGATTCATCGAGTACACATCACGCCCGGTATCCGGCAACCGGAAGAAACCGGCTGTTGAAAATTCCGGCTCATGGGCATAGCCCATAAAAAACAGAGATAAAAGCAGTAAGCTAACAAAGATTCGTCTCATATAAAGTTTTATTTTACGATGAATGTCATGTTGTATGTCGCAATCAACCCAAAGATGTCTTCGACACACAAAGATAGTATATTCCAGATACGAATCCCCCTATTTGTCCTCTTCATATACAAAACAAGGATAAATAAGGGGATTCAAACTAATACCTGTCAGTTATTATTCATCCGGTTGAATGAGTAAAGGTACTCTGGCACTGTCGGTTCCTGTATTTTCAACATACTTGTAACCAGAGCCAGCTATCGCTTGATTCATGGATGCAATTTTATCAATCAGGGCAGCAGCATCGCTTACCTTAGTTGAAGTTGGTAAGTTTCCACCCGGATTCGAAACTCCGTCGGACATAAAATAACATTCGTTTGCTGTCACTGATCCCGTTGATATTCCACAAATGGTAACAGAAGCAGTGCCAGAAAGCACAGAAGTTGAATAACATCCTGTCAAAGTTCCACCATTTTTCACCAAACCGCCAATATTTCCGGACGCTTTGGCCACTATTTCACTAGCAGCAAACGAAGCGGTTACAGGTCCTTCGTTTCCTCCCACCAGACCACCGGCATTCACAGCTGTAAATGCAGTAATAGTCATCAAAGAATAACAGCCAGTTATGGTTCCCTGAACATTCCAACCCACAAGTCCTCCGATGGCACCTTCACCATTACCTCTATATACAAAGGATACCTCCTTGTCAATCGAAGAACCTTGTATTTGTGCCTTAGACCACCATCCGTTCACACCTGCCAATCCACCAGCATTTACTTTACCACCGGCAACAGTCAGTACCACATTACCTTTTACCTTACAATCCTTTATCATTGACGCACCAGTCTGATTATGTCCGGTAATAGCCCCCAACTTAGCATCTGTTCCATTGACAGTCAACGCTCCTCCATCAATGACGCAATTCTGAATCGTTCCGGTATTTATTGCTGCAAATGCTCCAGCTGCGCCTGACACTTGTTTCACCGTTACATCTTTAAGGGTTAAATTTTTAATGATACCATTATTAGTTATAAACAAACCGGCATCGTTTCCTGTTGCTTCAATTGTAAGACCGGAAATAGTCTTGCCATTGCCGTCCAATATACCTTTAAACTCCGTAACCGGTACCCATGCCTCTTTAGTCGACATATCAAGATCAGCATCTAATGTAATTACCGTAGCAGCATTCGTCATAACAGTCGGTTCACTTGCCAAATTTATCAACCCGTCTTCTTTCTTGACTAAATACTTACCCGCTTCAGTCTCCTCATATCCCAAGTCTGCCACCAGCATAAATGATATACCATATCGCTTTCCAGCCACATATTTATATTCATCTCCTGCTACCACCGATTCGGCATTATAAAGTTCACTGATCTTTCCTTTTTTCTCTATTGTTTCCGTAGAGGAAGAATCTCCCACTTTTTCTATCGTAGCAGTAAAAGTTAATTCTGTATCCTTTGTCATGTCTGCTATCGGAAAGAAACTCAAATAACCGTATGCAACTTCATTCTTTGCCATTTCCAAACTTGTCATAGACAAAGTCAGACTATTACTTTTATCACCATACGTTTTCTCTTCTCCCGAAACTGTCAACGTTTTTGGGAAAATAGCAGCATCAGCCGAAACAACCACCTTTGTCACTTTATAGGCATCCGGTCTTCGATTGGTGAATTTAAACTGATAAAGAGCTGTCAAATGTTCAAACTTAAGATTGGTGACGGTAGTCCCATTCACCGTGCCTTTAGCAAGCATGTGCATCGTATTCTGCAGCTCTGCTTTTTGGGCACTTTGCGTAGCATCTCCCAACGTAAAAGTGAAAACATTCCCTGAAGTCGGAACATCTTTTTTCGGATAGATTCCCCAAACAGTAGCTCCCTCTTCAAAGTTACCATTCCCTGCAAATTCCACATTTCCAGACGGTTCACTCTCATCATAATTTATGGTTGTGAAATCATAGCCATTTGTTCCATTCCAAAGTGTAACCTTATCATCGGCATTCCACATAAAGGAACTACCGTCATCTTGTACGTTGGCACGTGTAGACGATTCTTTGTCCGTATTTTCATACCCCCGGATAGAAGCAACAGCCACATAAGTCTGTGATTCTCCCCGTTGCAGTTCATCCCCACCTTCAATGAAAACATCTTCTTTACAAGAGCTTAGGGTGGCTGCACTTAGCAGCCCGATCCCTAATAAAGAATAGATTTTATTCATGATTTATTTTTTTCTGTTATCAGTTATTTAAATATCACCACCATCTCCAAAATCTGATCCACCGAAGCCAGGTTCTTTCACAGCCCCCTGTAGAATCAACGGACAGTATATATTAGTTCCGGCATCCTCATTCACTTTAAAGCTAAAACCAAATTCTGGATCCTTGGCTTCTATTGCCAGATTCATCTGACGTTTCTTATCCTTGAGTTGAGTAGCTGTTACCTTACTAATTCCATTTACAGATCCGCTTCCTACAGAATTAGTCACCGTCTCGCCTACGAAATAACACTGGTTGATTCCTGTTGAATTCGAAGCGACGAAAGCTCCCAATTTATTACTTCCAGCATTATTAGTCACATTTATCTGCGTGGTCGAGTAGCAAGCCGTCACAGTAGCATCAGCATTATTAATGGTATTCTGTGCAATGAAACCGCCAGTATTATTATAGATAGTTCCACTAATTGAACCGGCTACATAACAGGCCAGAACCGTACCGTTACTATTAGCCCCTATAAGTCCTCCTACTTGTCCGGAACAAGAAACCTCAAGTTTGGCTAATGAGTAACAACCTTTGACTTTACCGGAGTTGTTCCAGCCAACAAGTCCGCCGACACAGGATGCACCACTAGAGTTACTAGGATGCTTGATTGTTACATCTGCACCGACATACGAATTTATAATAAGAGCCGTTCCATTAAAATGCTCACCAACCAAGCCACCATAATTAGAATTACCAGCACCACTCAAATTAAGGTTAATAGTTCCACTGATAACTTGACAACCTTCTATTCTTCCTTCGGAGTTTCGACCGATCAAACCACCAAAAACTACCGGTTTTATAACGGTTACAGTCACTCCCTTGACTGTACAATTCTGAATGACACTCGTTGAACTTTCGGCAGCCAATGCTCCTGCTCCCTCTGTGATATCAGCAGAGAAACTTACATTTTCCAAAGTCAAATTCCGGATAGTTCCCGTATTGGTAGCTATAAAACCTTTATTAGCTATTTGCAAATTGCGGATGGTAACACCATTACCTTCAAATACACCTCCAAACGCACTAATAGGTTCCCAAAGTTCATTACCCATATCAATCACTTTTATTCCATCCCCTGCCGGTTCATCGATATATTCTTTTTCTAAAGTAACAGTTGCCTTACGGTATTCATCCGCAATTTTATTCCATCCGAATAATCCAGTCTTATTATAGATATGAATATTTCCATCATCATCGATCATATAGCCCTCATCAGGAATTCTGAAACGATAATCTACCTCAAAATCCATTTTATAATGCTTGCCGGCTGCAAACTGATTGGCAGTAGCATCCATATCAAGTCCGATGTTATCCTCCAAATCTTTGACTTTTACTTTTTTCAGCAGGATAATATCCTGTTCCACTTCATTATTCAAAACGCTTACTGTAATATTCAGTTCGGTCGTACTTTTCATCAACCGGGTATCACCATAGGTTGTAGGTAATATATTCAAATACCCGTTTAATGTTTCATTCTGCGCCAATGCTTGTCCACTCATGTCAAGTGTCAGTTTGTTACGCATACCTGAAAGACTCTGTAGCACTCCGTCTTCGTCGATCTTCAACTCTGCGGGAAATACATCATCATCACTCTCCAGCGTAATATAGCGAATCTTCAGTTCCCGGTCCGACGTGTTTTTCAAACCAAACTGTATCAATGCAGTCAATGGTGAAAACGTTAATGCAGGAATCTTATTATCAGTCACATCCCCGGTGGCAACCATATAGGTAGTAGCTGCCAGTTCTGCTGTTTTTCCAGTCTGAGTAAATGTCTCCGGCATAGAAAAGGTAGCCAGGTCATTAAATGTTTTTGCTTCTTTCCGTGGAAATACCGCAATCAGCTTATGGCCATTTTCTACAGCAGCTTTTCCTGTGAATTCAGCAGATTTGTCAGGTTGGTTGTCATTATACCCCGGGGTGATAGAGAAATCATAGCCGGCTCCGAAGTTGCGATTCCATAATGTAACAGCATCTCCTTTATTCCATGTATACACTCCATTCTGCAAATTGCTGCGACCCAAAGGGGCGGACTGTTTAATAGAAGCTATAAATGAATAATCAGTCAGATTCTTGTCGGTTTCGTTCCCTTCACCGTTATTTTCATTCACTATCTTGTCCTCTTCGCAAGAGGTTAGTGCCATTGCGCCCAGCAGTGCAACGCTCAATAAGTGATAAACCTTTTTCATAACTATATAAAAGTTTGTTCGATTAAATATCTTTATTTCAACAACCATTAATACATTGGTTTGTTACGCGTTGGAGTACCACTTCCAAAATAGTCGTAGGTTGGCTTCTTATAGAAACGTATCCAGTCGATTTCCATACGTGGCGTATCATTGCTAGACTTACTTTCCTGATAAGAAATATGCTTAAAGTCGTTTGCCCAACTACCATCTTTAGCAGCCTGTTCTGCCGCAGCGTCACCAAGCGCCCATTCATTACATCCGGCAAATGTCAATAGTAAATGTAACCCTTCCGTATTGTATTTGTCCGTAAACGGCCAATGTGTAGACGAGTTCCATGAAGCCGTTCCATTAGCTATTCCGGTATAGCTGCCGTCAGTCCTCATGCGTACATTCTCTTTACCATTAATACCTAAAGCAATCTCGTTATTATCTCTCCATTCCATCCAATAGATATCGAATTCATCCATATCCGATATTATCAACTGTCCTGAGGACGGTTTATACTTATCACCGGATGAAGTGGATATATCATTCCAGTGGAAAGTCTGCCAAGCGCCATTCGGATTCGCATTGGTAGCCGGATTTTCCAGAAGATCAACCTCACCATAGGTAGACCATTGCACACCTCTGATATTTCCTTGGAACCAGACTGCCGAGTTGAAAGAGTGTTTCTTTCCACGCACACGGATTCTAACTTCCACACGAGTGCCCGGCAAAATGCGTACATTGCTGGATTCCCAAGAATCAGCACCCGTAGGCACACCATCAAACTTACTTGCATAGAGGGAGGAAACTCCAAAATCTCTTGTTCCCGTAATTTCCCCTGTCACACTGATTCCCGGATCATACGCACACCACATTTTCAAATATCCATCTTGAGTCATCGTTGCATATTTCTCATTTACAACCGCTTGTACTTTCTGTGTGTTAGCCACATTCTGTGCCGCCATAAAACGTGGAGGACGATTACCATACTGATTGGGGAGTCCGGTACCTTCTGTCAAAGCATCAATCGGATGGAACTCATAAGAATTCAGGAATGTCCATCCTTCAGCAGCTAACGCTTCATTCGGATGCGGATCACCCTCCTTTATCAATAGTGCTGACGCAGCTCTGACCTCATCCCATTTTTCTACAGCCTTTTTATTGCTGGCTGATACAAATATCTGATCCGGATCTGTATAAACCCATTGCTCATTGGTTAACTCGGTGCCCGGAGTCAAACCTGCATCCGTATCAGTAACCTTAATTTCCAACTCGTCCCCATATACCGGATGAATTTCAGAATCGGTAGCAAAAGACATAGACACAGAAGTGAAAGTATTCGGTCCTTTCTCTCCTTTCACCCATATAAGTTCAGATTCAGCTGTTTTATACCCGGCTTTCACCACCAATTCGCTCGGCAGATTCTCATATTTATCCGCATCTTCACCCGCATCAATATGAACGACTACATCTTCCTTAGCTGACGCTCCTACCGTAGCGACCAGAATAAATGAGCCATACTCTTTCACCGTATTGTCCGAATTGTTCTTCAATGACAAGATGGTGTAGTGTTTATCAGATACCACAATCGGACGTTCAGCCGCATTGATCTTGTATCCTCTGACATAAGCGGTGATAGTACCCGATATAGGATATTTAGCCAGATCGTTCTTTACCTTAAATTCGGTAAATCCCTGTTTCTCACCTTTCTTCATAAAAAGATGACCGGCAAAGCCTTCAAAGACATCAGATACAGGGACATCCTTTCCTTCTACATTCTTACCTGCAAAAGTCAGAACAACGTCTATATCTTCTTCGAGTGCCAACTGATTGTCTTGCTGATCTACCTTCACAGTAAAGGTCACATTATCTCCGATAGCAGCACTTTGAGTACTGATTTCGGCCACCAGATTCCGGGCTTCTCCGATAGAGATAACCGTCTCGGTGTCATTACAGCCTGTCATTACAAGGATAAACAGGCAAATTGGTAATAATCTATAGAAATATTTCTTCATAATCTATCCTATTATATCATTATTAATGATTACCATTTCGGGTTTTGTTTCAACTTTTTGTTCAATTCCAATTCTGAAGGAGGGATCGGTAACAGATAATCCCTATCTGCATGGAATTGATATCCGCTTGGCAGAGTCCCGGCCATCGGATCCGCCCATTTGTTATCATCAAGGGTCAGACGCTCTCTGATTCTTTTCTGATTATCCGGACTGTAAGATTTGAATAAAATAGATTCATCACCTACATAAGCACCTTTACCACGCTTTCCAACAATCAGTTTATCGGCTTTCCAACGCATGAGATCATCCAGCCGGAAACCTTGCAAAGCAAGTTCAGAACGGCGTTCACGACGGATTTCCTGTAAAACAGGAGTCAATGTATAACCGAAATCGGTGAAATTAGCATCCTTTGCCGGTGCCAGATATTTCACTCCTGCACGTTCACGAAGCGCTTTCAATGTCTTATTCGCTATATCATCGCTCCACATTTCCAGTTCAGCAGCAGCTTCTGCATAAGCCAAAAGACCTTCGGCATAACGAATAATAGGTAAAGCAGTCTCACCATTACCACTTACAAAGGTGGTATCTATTCCCAAACGGATGTGATAACCCGTCAAAGAACGTGTGTTTCCATCTCCTGCCAATTTAGGAGGACTAATAGTATTCTTCTTCTCATCCGTATATTCTTCCAGATGCATTGGGGTCGCAGTAGTGGCAGAAGCAAATTTGGCACCTTCATTCATCACCGTTTGAATCAATCTAGGGTCACGGCCTTCAAATGTTTCCTTAAAATCCTTAAATTTCTCATTTGTCGGATCAATAAATGTTCCATCGGCATTCAGATAATTATCCACCAGGCTTTGAGTAATTCCGGCAGCTCCTTCCGAGTCGACAACACCTGCCTTCAGATTACCGTTGACATCATGAAAGACTCCTTCATCACTCGAATATTTCCTCCACAATAGCACTTCGCCCATTCCTGACAAATCTTTGCTATTGAACAATGCCGCAAAAGCATCTCCCGGATTTTGCCCGGTTTTATACAGATCAATGCCACAACCGAACAGTTCATTTCCCCAGTTAATAACTTCACCCAAGAAATAATTTGATTCGTTAGTGGAAGATGCAAAATCATCGCTGCTGTGATACTTTTCCCAAGTTCCTTCATACAACGCCACATTCATTGCCAAAACCATGGCAGCTTCTTTATTGATACGAATTCCGGAATATTTACCGCGCGAATGCAACAGATTCTTCGCCTCAACCAAATCACTCAAAATAAATCGGGCTACCTCATTACGTGTCTTTGCGGGAATCTGTAATCCTGCGATTGTCGCATTCTCATCCCAAAAAGCATCCATTACCGGAATAGAACCGAATTTCTTCAATAAATCGAAATGCCAATAGGCACGTAAAAAGTAAGCCTCCCCTTTCAACGACAGTACATCTTCGTTTTCCTGTGCTTCGGGTACTTTATAATTATGGAAAAAATAGTTCACTTTACGCAGGTTCTGATAACCAGTCTGCCAATCGGAAGCTCCGCTAAACTGGTTATTCTGTCCATGCAAACGGGCATCATACTTTTCTGCAATAATATTGTCACTATTCTTTTCTTCACTGCGAACTCCCAAACCGAACTTACTAAAAGACGGCAACGTCATATATAGTCCGTTAATATAGTTTTCGACCTGTATAGCACCTGTCAGAAAATTACCGGCTTCCGGCTTGGTTATCGGTTCCCTATCCAGAAAATCAGAACAGGATGAAAATGGTAATATTGAAGCGGCTACAAAAGCCATTATATATATTCTTTTCATATCTTATGGTTTAAAAGGTAAATTCAATACCAAATACGTAGTTTTTATTCAACGGATATACCTTTCCGTTACCATTTTGCTTCATTGGGGAAGTCAATCCCGGAGCAGTTTCGTTACTACCCCCAGCCCATGTATTTACCTGATTCAAGGTTTCAGGATCGAATACGTCCGGCAAATTGTCAATCGTGAAGAGATTATCACAAGTGAAATACACTTTCAAGTTCTCCAATCCCATCTTCTTAACCAGTTTAGGCTGGAAGTTATAAGAAATCATCAAGTTTTTGAGTCGCATATAAGCTGCGTTCAATAAATAACGTGAAGTGTTGTAACCTACGTTCGCATTATATTCAGGACTGTCGGGTTTTGTCAGACGCGGCAGGTAAGCCCCCGGGTTGTACACATTATAATAATCCAAATGTTCTTTAAAGAAGTTGGAATCACCGCTAAACAGATAAGTACTTGCAGCCATCGGGAAATCACGTTTCATGACTCCCTGGAACAATGCGGAAACTTCAAAACCTTTATAACCGGCATGTAAGTTCAGACCGAAGGAGTAACGAGGAGTCGTATTACCGATAATTTTCAAATCACCGTGATCTTTCAATGTACCCGAACCCGGATCAATTTTACCATCACCGTTCGAATCGATATATTTCAAATCACCACGTTGCCAATCCTTATTCGGTTTGAAGAAAGACATGTCTACTCCTCTCAGATATTCATCCACTTCCTGGTTGGTGAGAAACAGATCATTTGCTTCATATCCCCAGATTTCACCTAAATCCATTCCCTGGTAATAACCTTTGTTACGAACCAGACCGGTGTGGTTGTTATAAATCAATCCTTCCGGATTATTGTATTTGGTTACCACTGCTTTGTAGTCAAAGATATTGAAACCGATTCCATAACTGAAACCATTCTTCAGCTGGTCAGACCAGTTAACCGACAATTCCCATCCACGGTTACGTAGCGTTGCATTATTTACTTTAGCACGTTGGTCAACAGCAATACCGCCAATATCAGGAATTGCTTCAGCCGGGCCAATCATGTCTTTGGTCGTACGTTGGTAAATATCCGCCGTAATCGTCAAACGATTGTTAAGCAAAGTCAGGTCGAAACCTAAGTTGGCATTATCCACTTTTTCCCATGTAATGTACGGGCTTACCATAGAAGGTGTTAAAGCGACTGTACCACGTACCGGAGTAGCCGAAGTGACACCGGAAAGCAACCATGCATTTGAATAGTCCGGTCTCAATGTCATGAAGTTCAGATAATCATATAGTCCGGCTCCATTCTGATTGCCTAAACGTCCGTAAGACAAACGCACTTTCAACTGTGAAACAGGCAAGCTCCATTGCTTGAAGTAGTCGGTACGGGCAATGTCATAACCGGCAGAGAAAGAAGGGAAAAATCCCCAACGATTGCCGGAAGCGAAACGTGACGAACCATCATAACGTCCGCTAAATTCCAGAAAATAGACATTCTGGTAGTTCCAGTTCAAACGGGTATAGAATCCCATGGTTGCCCAATGGTCACGCGCTTCACTATTATAGGCTTTTCCGTTTGCATTGTCAAAAGAGAATGTATCATCGCTCATCACTCCGTCTTTATACGCATACATGCTTGAGTTTTGCTGCACTTCCATCTGGAAACCGGCCATTGCCTTAAAGAAATGGTCACCCCATTGATTCGTATATGAAGACGACACACTGGGAGACAAATAATAGTTGAATTGATTTCCACGAGTCATTGATCCCCACAAAGAATTCGAATATTCGATACCGGGATAAGAATATCCCTGCCGGGGAGCGGTAACATTCTCTATGGTTCCGTCGGGCCGTGTGGTACGGGGCTGCTTCTGCAAGAATTCATCATTCTGCACATCAAAACGAACTTTCATCTCTCCGATAATGTCCCAGCCTTTCAGAGGCGTAACAGTAGCTGCAAAAGTCATGGCATCAGAAATGCGGTTCTGCGAATAGCCCACATTGTCCAGATACAAAGCTTCATTCCATGAAGGAAGATTATAAAGCCCGGAAATAGGAACTTCAGTCACCATATTAGGCTGCGAACGAGCTATCTGATGATAAAGAATAGACATATCGGGGAGCGGGCGGGAAATCAGATTCAACGTGATATTGTTATTGAAGTTAAACTTCAACCAGTCATTCGGCTTGATCTGAAATTTGGTATTCACGTTGTATTTATCCAGAGAGTCTTCTACACGATCCAGCAAACCACCCTGGTAAGTATAACCCAGACCGACATAATAAGTCACTTTGTCCGATCCACCGGAGATACTTAGATTGTGTGAATGACGCAAAGATTTGTTTTTATAGAAATAATCAAACCAGTCGGTATTGGCATACTGCGATTCACCGCCACGCCAACCGGTATTCTCCTGATTGGCGGTAATACCGAGCAGACCTTCACCATAGGGGTTCTGCAAAAACTGATTCATCAAATCAATAGTCTCCTGTGAGAAGTATGGAGACTCACCAATTGCCGAACGGTACGCATTTTTATAATTGGCAAACTCTACAGAGTTCATCATCTCGGGCATGTTGATAGGTGCACTCATACCCACAGAACCGCGATAAGTCACCCGGGCTTTATCCTGTTTACCGCTCTTGGTCGTTACTAACACCACACCATACGCAGCACGAGCACCATACACGGCTGCTGCAGAAGCATCTTTCAATACACTGATACTTTCTATATCGGCAGGATTTACATTCTGCAAGCTCTGTTCCACACCATCCACCAATACATAAGGCTCTCCACCATTAATAGAACCGATACCGCGAATATTAAATTTGATTTCTCCGCCAACTTCACCACCGGTACCGCTTTCAGAAGCATCCGAAGCAAAGTTCAAACCAGCCACATTACCTTGTAAGGCGCTGGTTACATCCGTCACAGGACGGGTAGCGATTGCATCCGCATTAACTGTTGCTACAGCCGCTGTAATAGTATTACGTTTCTGTGTTCCCATACCGACTACCACCACTTCATCTAAAGTTTTGGAGTCTTCCTTCATCACGAACCGATTTCCTGTTAGCTTAGTGATTTTCACTTCCAAAGGAGCATAGCCCACATAGCTGACAGTTATCGTTGTACCTACTTTACCGTTAATTTTAAAGTTTCCATCCAAATCGGTAATGGTACCATCAGTAGAACCTTTCACCATAACGGTTGCTCCGATTACGGACTCGCCACGTTCGTCTACCACCTTACCAGTGATAGTGCCCTGTTGAGCAAAGAGCTCCACAGGGAAGAACAGTAAAAGCATTGAAAAGAGACACACCAGTTGCATCCTAATCTGCATTTTCTTCATAACATTATATTAAAGTTAATACTAAAAGTTTTTTTGAGTTCCATTTGCCAATAGCCCACACTATCCGGCATTGAAATACACCACAAAAATAGATTGATTGGCAGAATGGCGAGTTCATAAAATCGCCAAAATGTTTCCAAAAACATCCATATTCCGTTTTTGAACGTCTTTGTGGCGGTTTTTGGAAATATTTCTTTTGTTTTAGCGGAATTAATCATACTTTTGTTTCACTAATCTCCCCTTAATAATCTTGACTGATGAAAAAAAGTATTTGGATAAAACACTTTTTCTGCTTACTGGCTTTTCTTATCGTAGGCACATTTCCAGCAATAAGTATAGGTAACCATTACGACTTTAAACTGATTGGTTCCCAAAACGGAATGCCGTCTATCATCAGCTGTATCTATACCGAACAAAAGGGATTCATCTGGATCGGTACTCCGACAGGACTAATCAGATTTGATGGAACGGAACTCAAAAAGTACACCGCACAACCTGATAATGAAAATTCCCTGCCTAACGACAGTATCCTGCAAATTATTGAAGATAATCAGCAGACAACCTGGATACTGACCACCACAGGAATCGCCCGTTATTCTCTTATTCACGACAACTTCTTTATCCCCAAACTAAATAATCAGCCCATCATTGCCAAATCGATCTGCAAAATAGCAGACGGGCTTCTGTTCGGAGGGATCAACAAGATATATAAATATTCTTATGCCACCAACACGATTTCTCTCATACGGGAATTCAAGACCGACGAGCCGTTCATTATACGATCCATACAAATGTGGAAACCCGATACCATATTGTGTCTAAGCTGGCAACAGGGAATACTGCAAATGAACCTCAAGAATTTCGAGATAACCCCATTTCCTTTCCAATACGGGAACGACAACGTAGGAATCATCATAGACTCCCAACAAAGAATATGGCTGTCAACCTACAACAATGGCGTCAAGTGTTTCTCCGCCCAGGGAAAATTGATAGCCAGCTATACCACTCAAAACTCCCGTTTGAGCAGTGACATCGTATTGTGCATGACCGAATTCAAACAAAAAATATGGATGGGAACAGACGGGGGAGGTATCAATATCCTCGATCCCACAACCGGCAATATTACCGTACTCGAACATATCTCCGGAGATAATCATTCCCTTCCCA
This sequence comes from Bacteroides ovatus, assembly GCF_001314995.1. Taxonomy (NCBI): domain Bacteria; kingdom Pseudomonadati; phylum Bacteroidota; class Bacteroidia; order Bacteroidales; family Bacteroidaceae; genus Bacteroides; species Bacteroides ovatus. The sequence continues at coordinate 4,886,072 of NZ_CP012938.1, read as the reverse complement.
CAAATACAATACTCTGCCTGCATAGCGACTCTGCCGGAAATATATGGGCGGGAAGTAAACGTGAAGGGGTTATCAACATTCGTGAAGTATCCATGAGAACTTACACTAATGTTGTGTTAGGGCACAACAAAGGATTAAGTCAAAGTACGGTATTACAACTATATCAGGAACCGGCTTCCGAAGAACTCTGGATCGCTATGGACGGAGGAGGTATCAATAAATTCATTCCTTCTACAGAAACATTTGTGCACTATCCCGACACTTGGGGAGACAAGATGGTCTCCATCACCGGCTTCACACCCAACGAATTGTTAGTATCTGCCTTTTCCAAAGGTATCTTCATATTCGATAAAAAGACAGGAAAGAAGCGTCCTTTCGCTATTATGAGCCCTTCATTAGAGCATCACATCCGCTATAGCGGACAGCCAATCAACTTATACCGGGATACTCCCAATTCGATCTTAATATTAAGTTTGCCTCCTTACCGCTACCATACTTCCACCCGGCAACTCACTCCTGTCCCTTGTGCCAAAGAAGTGAAAATAAAAGGCTTGTTGAGTTCCATTGGATATGATTCCACTGCCATTTACCTGAACGATCCTTATAATATATATAGACTGGATCGTAAAAAAGACACAGTGGAGATATTTGCAAGTGCTCCACAGGGATTCTTCAATGCTGTATCCAGGGATGACAAGGGCGTATTCTGGATTGCAGGCACCCGTGGCCTGTACACCTATCACCCTGATACCCGCAAATTCGAAAGAATTCCTACCACCTTATTTAATGAAGTAAATACCGTGTTATGCGACAATAAAGGAAAAGTGTGGATAGGAGCTGAACAGAAACTCTTTATATGGCTCACCGATACCAAACGTTTTGTATGGTTCGGAGAAGCGGATGGAATTTCCCCCAATGAATACTTGGCCGAGCCCCGTCTCATTTCCCCCAAAGGCAACATCTATATGGGAGGTGTAAAAGGCTTACTATGTATCAATGCAGACACTCAAATAGAAAAGAGTAGTGACTCTCCGGAAATACGCCTTGCCGAACTGACCATAAACGGAGAGAACAGGATGTATCAGCTCAATCAAGACAAGATATCCATCCCCTGGAACAGTAAAAACATTAAGATCCGTGTCATGACTTATGGTGCGGACATTCTCCGGCTCAAAGTCTATCATTTCCAAATGGGAGACCTTAAAACCGAAGGCTACAACCCTGAATTGATGATCCCATCTCTTGCTCCGGGAAGTTATCCCATCATGGTGAGCTGTAACACACAGGAAGGAAATGAAACAACTCCCCAGTTTCTTTTCACATTAAACGTACTGCCACCCTGGTACAGAAGCTGGTGGTTCGTTTCTCTCTGCATCATTGCTTGCATAGGCATTGTGGTACAAATTGTTTTCGTTCTGCTTCGACGCAAAGAAAACAAGATGAAATGGATGATGAAAGAACACGAGCAGAATGTGTATGAAGAAAAAGTTCGTTTTCTGATTAATATCAGCCATGAACTGCGAACTCCGCTCACACTCATATATGCCCCGCTAAGCCGCATATTAAAGACACTTCCTTCTACAGATGCCATTTATCCACCGTTGAAGAATATACATAAACAGGCTCAACGGATGAAAGATCTTATCAACATGGTGCTGGACGTACGTAAGATGGAAGTAGGAGAAACCAAGTTGAAACTCCAAGCCTATCCATTTAACTCATGGATAAAGGAGATTGGTGCCGATTTTACGGACGAGGGAGCTGCCCAGGAAGTGCAAATAGATTATCAGCTCGACGACAGCATAAAAGAGGTGGTATTTGACAAGGGTATGTGTACAATCGTAGTCACAAACTTATTGACGAACGCACTGAAACACAGTCCTAAAAACACAACCGTCACTATCCGTACCAGCAAAAATGACTCATACGTCCGTGTTTCCGTTTTGGATCAGGGAGAAGGTATGCAAGAGGAAGACATGGAGAAAGTATTCATCCGTTTCTATCAAGGCAAGCAGGAAATTGGCGGTAGCGGAGTCGGACTTTCATACGCCAAGATGCTGGTGGAATTGCATAAAGGTAAAATCGGAGCCATGAACAACGAAGCGGGAGGAGCCACTTTCTTCTTCGACTTACCTTTGGGATTGGAGTCGGGCGAAGTCATCTGCCAGCCGAAACCTTACATCAATGAATTGATTACACCGGACGTAGATCATGAGATCAACGCTCCCGAGACACTCGACTTCTCTACGCAGAATTACACAGTGCTATTGGTAGACGACAATCATAACCTGACAGATTTCCTCTCCAAAGAATTGAAATCCTTATTCAAAGCAATTTATATAGCACATGATGGCCGGGAAGCTTTCGAAATAGCGCAAAAGCAAGTTCCGGATATTATAGTGAGCGATGTGATGATGCCGGTTATGAATGGATACGAACTGTGCAAAGCGGTAAAAGAGAATATCGGCATCAGTCATATTCTTGTGATTCTGCTCACGGCACGCAATGATGAACAGAGCCGACTGTATGGGTATAAAATCGGGGCGGACGCTTATCTGGGAAAACCTTTTGAGATAGACACTCTTGTTAAGATTATACAGAACCGGCTATACAACCGGGAGCAAACGAAAGAGCACTATCAACATATAGGCAACTTCCCTCAACCGCTGGAGAGTACTTTCAGCCAGGCGGATGAAACGTTCTTGTTAAAGTTTAACAAGCTCATTTCCGAGAATATCAGCAATCCGTCTTTAGATATTCCTTTTATCTGCAGAGAGATCGGAATGAGTAAAACATCTCTTTACAACAAGTTGAAGGCTATCACCGATATGGGGGCAAATGACTATATCAACAAATTCAGGTTGGAGCAAGCCATTACTCTGATAAAAACCACCGATCTGACATTTACTGAAATATCAGATCAGATAGGTTTCACTACTTTACGTTATTTCAGTACTGCATTCAAACAGTACACAGGCTTGACGCCCACGCAGTATAAAAATGAATGCAGGAGTGAGAATAAATAAGATATTCTCACTTAAATAAGGTAGTATTACTAATTAGAGTAGGCCCTCATCTGCAAAGCTGAAAAATCCGTCTTCACAAACGATGACGTGATCTATCAGACGGATATTCATCGTTTCCGCCGCTTTATGGATATGCTCTGTCAAACTCCTGTCCGGTTGGCTGGGATGAATATTTCCCGAAGGATGGTTATGCACCACCGCGATTTGTGTAGCTCTTTGCAGCAATGCTTCCCGGAGAATGGTGCGCACATCGGTATAAGTTCCGTCTATGCCACCAGTACTTATACGTACCTTATCAATTAGTTTGGTTGCCTGGTTCAATAGGAGCACCCAGAATTCTTCCTGTTCCAAGTCACACATGATCGGTTGGAAAATATCATAGATATCTTTTGAGCAAGTGATTCGAAGTCTCTCTTTGGTTTCTTGCAGCTTTCTTCGTTTGCCTAATTCCAAGGCTGCCATCACTGTAATGCTCTTTGCGGGTCCCATACCTTTGAAAGAGGAATAGTCACACACTTCCCATTTTGCCAATGAATTCAGATTGTTATCACAAGACAGGAGCAGGCGTCTCATCAATTCGACAGCACTTTCTTCCGTATTTCCGGAGCCAATCAATATAGCGAGTAGTTCGGCATCACTCAATGCGGCTGCTCCCTTCTCCATCATTTTTTCCCGTGGGCGGTCTTCCAGTGCCCACTGGTTGATGGATAGTTTGTGTTTACTTTCCATTATTAATCAAATTAAGTCACAAAGATACTCCTATATAACTGAAAAAATGAATTTTGGAAGCTATAAGTCTATTTTTAGAATCCCTTTACTTCCAAATATCGTAGTTTTGCGCTATCAAGATTAATATATAAACATCTAATAAATATGAAAAAGAGAATAAGCATCTTATCCATCTTACTACTATTAGGAATGACAGTATACGCTCAAACGGATATCCCGCAGGTGATTCCCTCCTTACAACATTGGAATGGGGCAAAAGGCAAACTGACACTACCGGAAACAGGAAAGATTATAATCGCTCCGGAAGCAGAAAGCCTGTTGAAAGAAACTGCGGAAATAATGGCAAAAGACTTAAAAGATATGTTCGGCTGGAATTATCAGGTAACCTCCGGAAAACCGAAAAATCATTCTATCTATCTGTCAGTGAAAAAATCGCCTTCATCATTGGGAGAAGAAAGCTATGAACTGGATATACGCAACCATGTAACCATCGAAGCCTCCACCGTAAAAGGAGTATTCTGGGGAACTCGCACACTGTTGCAAATGATCCATAACCAGCCTTTTGGACTCATGAAAGGAAAAGCATTGGATTATCCGCAGTATGCTCACCGCGGACTGATGATTGACGTAGCCAGGAAATTTTTCACAATGGACTATTTGCAGGATTACGTAAAAATTCTCTCGTTCTATAAAATGAATGAACTGCAAATACATCTGAATGATAATGGTTTCGTTGAGTTTTTCGATAATGACTGGAACAAAACATACGCCGCCTTCAGATTGGAAAGCGAGCGTTTTCCGGGACTCACATCCAAAGATGGTTCCTACACCAAAGAAGAATTCCGCAACTTCCAGCAAATGGCCGCACGATATGGAATCAATATCATCCCAGAAATTGATGTTCCGGCACACTCACTCGCTTTCACTCATTACAATCCGATACTGGCAGCCGACAAAAAAGAATATGGTATGGATCATCTCGACCTCTATAAAAAAGAGGTATATGATTTCCTTGATACTTTGTTTGACGAATATCTCTCGGGAGATCACCCGGTATTTGTCGGACCGGACGTACATATCGGCACTGATGAGTACAACCTCAAAGAAGCGGAACAATTCCGCTATTTCACTGAATACTATCTGAAGTATATCACCAAATATGGAAAAAATCCGCGATTATGGGGAAGTCTGAAACACATGAAAGGAAATACCCCCGTAAATCTGAAAGGAAAAACGGTCAATGCATGGAATTATAGCTGGCTAGACCTAGAAACCGCACTGCAGGAAGGAGCCAAAGCGATTAATACATGCGATGCATTTCTATATATCGTACCAGCCGTGAATTACTACCATAACTTTCTGGATCATCAATGGATATATGAGAGTTGGTCACCACGAATGATGCAAGAGGGAGAAATGATAGAGCAGTCTACTAATTTATTAGGAGCCATGTTTGCTGTATGGAACGACCGTGTCGGAAATGGAATCAGCCAACAGGATGTACATATACGCACCTTTCCTGCCATGCAGGTTATGAGCGAGAAACTTTGGAAAGGAGAAAACACAAGAAACATACCGTTTGAAACCTTCGAAACGTGGTGCAGGACAACACCGGAAGCACCGGGCGTAAATCTACAGGCCAGCATAGATGACAGAAAAGACCTAACGCTTTCCGGCCAGGAAATTATCCTGCAAGGTAACGACTCGGTTCTTACCTCTATACCCGAAATCGGTTATCCATATAGTGTGGAATTTGAAATCTACGCAGATCCAAAGCCCAATATCGATGCGGTCTTATTCAAAGGTCCCCATTCTGTTTTCACCGCGAACTGGCAAAATACGGGTAAATTCGCATTCTCGCGCGACGGCTATGAATTCATCTTCCATTCCTATCGTTTGCCTGTGGAAAAATGGACAAAGGTTCGTGTAGAGGGAGATGCCAAAGGGACCTCACTTTACATAAACGGAGAGCTACAAGAACGTTTGGAAGGACGAATCGGTGTAGTTTACAATCAGAAAAGCCTGCGTAAAGACAGCATTTGGTATCAGGAAACACTTATCTTCCCATTGAAACAGATAGGCGACAAATTGCTGGGGTTTAAGGGAAGAATAAGAAATGTGATTTGCACTCCACTAAATGAAAAAAGATATAGCCTATAAAAATTTCTTCGATTGCATCCATTACTTTTTTTCCATGAAAGTATAACTTGTCTGACACCCGGGTGTCAGACGTATTGAGACCCGGGTGTCAGACAACATTCCTTTTAAACAAAAACAGGAATGGTAATAGGCAAATAAAAAATGGATTACTTATAAAAATTCTTTTGGAAAGCCTCAAACTCATCCTTCCCTCTGATACAACGCTGCCACCATGCGCGCCAAAAGCCTGTACCATAGCCGATAAGCTGTATAAATGCGGCGGCAATGGAATAAACGCCAATAGACAGACTTTTATTCTGAATAGTAGAATCAATGCATACGAGTAATGCATAGAGAATGATAGGCGTGAAACTGAAGAGGCAGAAGGGGGTTCCTAATAATAGAAGCGCCACTCCCAATGTAAATACGGCTGGAAGCAAATGCACCAGTTTCAGAGAATCCGGATATTTCTTATAAAGATTAATACGGGCAATGCCGGAGTTATGCACCTGCTTGAAGAATTTTTTCAAGTCAGTCCGACGTTTATGATATACCCAGGCATCAGGAAAAAGACGACAAGTGTACCCATTCTTAAAGATACGGATACTGAAATCAATATCCTCCCCAAAACGCATCTTTGAAAAACCTCCCAAAGCCTCGTACACTGCCCGGCGAACTCCCATATTAAAACTACGGGGATAGAATTTGTCCATCTTCTTTTTTCCGCCACGGATACCTCCGGTCGTGAAGAAAGAGGTCATGGAATAGTTAATTGCCTTCTGAATATCAGTGAAAGAATCGTGTGCACGGTCGGGGCCACCAAAAGCATCGGCAGGAGAAGTGGTGAGCTCCTTCTCTACCGCATCGAAGTAGCCTTCGGGAAGGATGACATCAGAATCCAATATAATAAGGTATTCGCCTTCGCTACGTTCTGCTCCGTAATTACGGGTTTGTCCCGGACCGGAATTGGGTTTAGAGAAATATTTTATATTCAACCGATCTGCATACCGGTCTACTACTCCTTTACAGGGAATGGAAGAACCATCTTCAACAACAACAACCTCAAAACCCTTAAAGTATTGTACAGTAAGACTTTGCAATAATTCATCCACTTCATCGGGACGATTATAAACGGGAATTATGACGGAGTAACGCATATCAAAAACGGGATATAACTATTTGATATGCAAAGTAAGACAAAAAAAAGATGGACTCGAAATCGAGTCCATCTTTTTTTTGTATATCAGCAATAAAATTATTACTTATTCAGGATATCCATTGTATCCGATGCGATCAACAGTTCTTCATCTGTTGGGATCACTACTACTTTCACTTTAGAAGCAGGAGTAGAAATGATTGCTTCTTCACCGCGAACCTTAGCATTTACTTCGTTATCAAGTTCGATACCCATGAATTCCATATCCTTACAAACTTCACGACGACATTCCATCTGGTTCTCACCTACACCACCGGTAAACAGGATAATATCTACACCGCCCAATGCAGCAGCATAAGCGCCGATATATTTCTTAATACGGTAATAGTACATCTTTTCAGCAAGGATAGCTTTCTCATTGCCAGCTGCACAAGCAGCCAAGAGTTCACGCATATCGCTTGATACACCCGAAACACCCAGTACACCACTCTTCTTATTCAACAGATTGGAAACACCGGTTGTGTTCAAGCCTTCTTTTTCCATGATAAATGTTACTGCACCGGCATCTATATCACCGCTACGAGTACCCATCATCAAGCCTTCCAATGGAGTCAAGCCCATAGTAGTATCCATACATTTACCATCTTTGATAGCAGCGATAGAACCACCGTTACCAATGTGGCAAGTGATAATTTTCTGTCCAACCGGATTTACACCCAGGAATTCACATACACGTTTTGACACATAACGATGAGAAGTTCCGTGGAAGCCATAACGACGCACACCATACTTTTCATACAGTTCGTGAGGAATAGCATACATGTAAGCATAATCCGGCATTGTCTGATGGAAAGCCGTATCGAATACACCTACCTGCGGAATGTTAGGAAGAATAGCAGAAACTGCATTTACCCCTTTCAAGTTAGCAGGATTGTGAAGCGGAGCCAAGTCATTGCAAGCAGCGAAAGCTTCCAACACTTCCTTGTTCAGCAATACAGATTCGCTGAAACGCTCGCCTCCGTGTACCATACGGTGACCTACTGCATTAATCTCATCCAAAGATTTAATAGCGCCGTATTCAGGATTAATCAGCGTGTTCAGGATAAACTCTACTCCTACTGTATGTTCAGGAATATCTTTCTCCAATATTTTCTTTTCACCATTCGGCAAAGTAAGTTTCAAGAATGATCCTTTCAGACCGATTTTTTCGATACCACCTTGTGCAATCACCTCTTTGGTGGTCATATCGAACAATTTATATTTAATAGATGAACTTCCGCAGTTCAATACCAGAATCTTCATGTCGTTGTCGATTTATACTTAATACTTTATATCTAATACTTATTTTTTCGCTTTTGCTGCAATGGCCTGATTAGCTGTGATAGCAATCATGCGATATACATCTTCGATAGAACAACCACGAGACAAGTCGTTTACCGGACAGGCAATACCCTGAAGAATCGGACCAACAGCGTCAGCATGTCCCAGACGTTGAACTAATTTAGAAGAAATATTACCAACTTCCAAACTTGGAACGATCAGCACATTTGCTTCTCCGGCTACTGGAGAACCCGGCGCTTTGCTAGCACCCACTTCCGGTACAAGAGCAGCGTCAGCCTGCATTTCACCATCCAAATCAAGAGTAGGAGCCATCTCTTTTGCAATCTTAGTAGCTTCTACCACTTTATCCACTACTTCGTGTTTAGCGGAACCCTTGGTTGAAAAGCTCAACAGAGCTACTTTCGGATTTTCAATACCGGCAACGGCTTTCGCAGTCTGCGCAGTACAAATTGCTATCTGTGCCAGCTGATTAGCATCCGGAACCGGAGTTACAGCAACATCACCCATTACCAGAATGCCATTCTTTCCGTATTCAGGAGCATGAGTCAAAAGCAACATAGCACCAGACACGCAAGTGATTCCCGGCGCGGTCTTGATAATCTGCAAAGCAGGACGCAATACGTTACCAGTAGTGTTACGGGCACCAGCCAACTGACCGTCAGCATCACCGCTCTTAATCATTAAACAACCATAGAACAAAGGATCGCTCGTCAATTTGCGGGCTTCTTCGATAGTCATCCCCTTCTTTTTACGAAGTTCACACAACAACTGTGCATATTCTTCGTGTTTCGGAGAAGTTTCAGGATCAATGATAGTAGCTTTACCGATGTTTCCCAATCCCCATTTTGTAGCAAGTTCATTAATTTCATCCGGTTTACCCAGTAAAATTAGATCGGCTACTTCATCTGTCAAAATCATATTGGCAGCTTTCAATGTGCGTTCTTCAGTTCCTTCCGGAAGAACAATACGTTGGCGATTTGCTTTCGCACGCGCCACGATTTGGTTGATTAAATTGAGCATAGATATATTGAATGTTATTATAAAACCTCATTACAATTTGTAATTTGCGGTGCAAAAGTACTCAATTTTGCAATATCCACATTACAATTTCGCCTATTTTTCTCTTCCAAGTCTAAAATATTGTAATATTTAACACTGTACTCCTATTTTTCATACCTTTGCAGCGTTTTCAAACAAAATCAATAGGTTATTAGTTATGATACGTCAGTGCGCCATTTTATTTGGCTGTTTGGCTTTGGGTGAATTAATAGTTTATCTTACGGGTATCAAGCTCCCCTCCAGCATCATCGGTATGCTGCTGCTCACCCTCTTTTTAAAATTAGGTTGGATTAAGTTACACTGGGTACAGGGATTGTCCGACTTTCTGGTTGCTAACTTGGGATTCTTTTTCGTTCCACCCGGTGTGGCTCTTATGTTGTACTTTGATGTTATTGCGGCAGAATTCTGGCCAATTGTGATAGCTACCATTGTCAGTACCGCACTTGTACTTGTTGTAACGGGATGGGTACATCAGATCGTCCGCAAGTTCAGGCTGGCGCGTCAGATCAAACTGGCACGCAAACTTCATCTGTCAGATTTCCATCTGCCGGAGAAACTACACCTTAAAGATAAAATCAACTTAACGAATAAAGACAAATGAGCTTCTTAGAAAATAATTTCTTCCTGCTGGCCATTACCTTCGGGATTTTCTTCTTTGCCAAACTGCTTCAGAAGAAAACAGGACTGGTATTATTAAATCCTATATTGCTGACCATCGCACTATTAATCATCTTCCTTAAAATGACCAATATCTCTTATGAGACATATAATAAAGGAGGACATCTGATCGAATTCTGGCTACGCCCGGCCGTTGTGGCTTTAGGCGTACCTTTATATCTTCAACTGGAAATGATAAAAAAGCAGTTATTGCCTATTCTACTGTCTCAACTGGCAGGCTGCATCGTCGGAGTCATTTCAGTAGTACTGATTGCGAAATTCATGGGAGCCTCACAAGAGGTAATCCTGTCACTGGCTCCGAAATCGGTTACGACCCCGATTGCGATGGAAGTAACCAAAGCTATCGGCGGTATTCCGTCACTAACGGCGGCAGTTGTTGTAGCAGTAGGTTTATTAGGGGCTATCTGTGGCTTTAAGACAATGAAAATCATGCGCGTAGGCAGTCCGATCGCCCAAGGGCTTTCAATGGGAACAGCCGCTCATGCCGTCGGAACCTCCACTGCAATGGATATCAGCAGCAAATATGGAGCATACGCCAGCCTGGGACTGACGCTAAATGGAATATTCACTGCACTGCTAACACCTACTATCCTTCGATTATTAGGTATTTTGTAAAAACAAAATCTCTTGATTTTCCGTTATATAAAGAGTTAAACGCAAAAAGCAATCTTATGATTCCATTTAAAGATGTCACGTTAGCAGACAGAGACACAATCACCTCATTCACGATGAAAAGTGATCGCCGCAATTGCGATCTTTCATTCTCCAATCTTTGTAGTTGGAGGTTCTTATATGATACCCAATTTGCAGTGGTCGACAACTTCCTGGTGTTCAAGTTCTGGGCGGGAGATCAACTCGCTTATATGATGCCCGTAGGTACGGGAGATTTGAAAGCAATATTGGGGGAACTGATAGAGGATGCCCGCAAAGAGAACCAGCATTTCTGTATGTTGGGAGTGTGCAGTAATATGCGTGCTGATCTCGAAGCTATCCTTCCGGGACAGTTCACATTTACAGAAGACCGCGACTATGCGGATTATATCTATTTGAGAAGTGATCTTTCAACACTGAAGGGTAAGAAATTCCAAGCGAAAAGAAATCATATCAACCGGTTCCGCAACACTTATCCGGATTATGAATATACACCGATCACTCCGGACCGCATTCAGGAATGTCTGGATCTGGAAGCAGAATGGTGTAAAGTGAATCACTGCGACCAGCAGGAAGGGACGGGCAATGAACGTCGTGCTCTGATTTATGCCCTCCACAACTTCGAAGCACTCGGACTGACGGGTGGAATTCTTCATGTGAACGGTAAAATCGTAGCATTTACATTCGGTATGCCTATCAATCATGAAACGTTCGGCGTGCATGTAGAAAAAGCGGATACCAGCATTGAAGGCGCGTATGCTATGATTAATTATGAATTTGCCAACCGGATTCCCGAACAATATATCTATATCAACCGGGAAGAGGATTTAGGTCTCGAAGGTTTGCGCAAAGCCAAATTGTCTTACCAACCGGTGACGATTCTGGAAAAATACATGGCTTGTCTCAAAGAGCATCCCATGAATATGGTTAAATGGTAAACTCTTTATAAATATGATGATAAAGGAGCAAGTAAAAGCATTGTGGAAAGTCTGTTTTGACGATAGTGAAGAATTCGTCGAGATGTACTTCAGACTACGCTATAAGACAGAGGTGAACGTTGCCATCAAAAGTGGTGATGAGGTAATCTCTGCCCTTCAAATGCTTCCTTATCCGATGACTTTTGGTGGAGAGACTGTACAAACCTCCTATATTTCAGGAGCCTGTACGCATCCCGATTTTCGAAGCAAAGGAGTCATGCGCGAGCTTTTATCACAGTCTTTCGCCCGGATGTTACGGAATGGAGTACACTTCAGCACATTGATACCGGCAGAACCTTGGTTGTTTGATTATTATGCCCGTATGGGATATGCTTCGGTATTCAAGTATTCAACTAAAGAGATCGTTTTGCCCGAGTTTATTCCTTCTAAAGAGATAGCGGTCAGTGTTGTTTCAGAATTTCAGGAGGAGGTCTATTCCTATTTGAATAAGAAGCTTTCCGAACGGGCTTGCTGTATTCAGCACACACCGGAAGACTTTCAGGTTATTATGACCGATCTTGCCATTAGTGGAGGTTATTTATTTGTAGCCAGACAGGAAAACGAAATCAAAGGAATAACCATTATATATAAAGGAGACAAACATATCATTATCAATGAACTTTGCGCTGATGATAAGGATGTGGAATATAGTTTATTGTATGCGATCAGGAAGCACACCGGATGCAAGCGCATGGTTCAACTACTGCCTCCTGAAGATAAACAGCCTCAACATCTGCTAGGTATGGCACGTATCATCAATGCCAAAGAAGTGCTGCAAATCTATGCCGCGGCTTTTCCTGAAGATGAAATGCAGCTGGAATTATCGGACAAACAATTGTCTGTAAACAACGGCTATTATTACCTGTGCAAAGGAAAGTGTATGTATAATACCGAGCGACTGCCCGGTGCACATATACAAATGAATATTAGCGAATTAACCAATAGAATACTTCAGCCGTTAAAGCCATATATGAGCTTGATGATGAATTAAATTTTAGGCACGGATTACACGGATTACGCTGTTGACTTATATTAAGGCATGCCTCTAAGAGCTGTGAAACCCGTGTAATCCGTGCCTGTATTTATTTATTCAAATAACGAACCCGTTCACAGGCTGCCAATAGAAACGCACCTACTCCAAAATTCGAAGTTGAGTTTGCGTCTACCACCTGACCGGGTATCGCTTTCTCACCAATCGGTTGCACATAACCAATCTTGCCATCAGGCTGCAAAGCAACTGTTGAGAGATATTTCCATGCTTTTTCAACCACCGGCTGATATTCTGCAGCATCCAGAAAACCGTTATTGATTCCCCATTGTAAACCATAGGTAAAGAAAGCCGTTCCACTGGTTTCCGGTCCCGGTGCATGCAATGGATCGAGCATACTGCGTGTCCAGTAACCTTCCGGCTGTTGACAAGCAGCAACCGACTTAGCCAGGGTACGGAAACGATCTATATATTCCGGACGATACTTATCTGTTTCAGGAAGTTCTTTCAAGACTTTTGCCAATCCGGCCAATACCCAGCCGTCTCCACGTGCCCAAAAATCCTTTTTGCCGTTCACACTTTTGTGTTTAGGATACACGTATTTTCCATCCCGGTAATAAAGTCCGGCCTCTTCATCATACATAATACTATCAGCATAGGCGAGGTATTCATGCAGTTTCTCCAAATAGAGCGGATTCTTAGTAATGTTATACATCTTTGTCATGACCGGCATGACCATATATAAGCCATCTGCCCACCACCAATAATCATGATTGGGGGTACTCATCTGATATTCCATCACTTCGCGGGCACGGGCTATTTTCTGTGTATCCGGTTCCAGATTATAGAGATCGGCATACGTCTGGAAACAAATCTGATAGTCACCGAAAAGCACATAATCATCACTTTCACCGTAACTGTACTTCCAGTTTTCCTTATGATCTGATTTTGCCCCTTTCCATTCATTATGTTCCGCCCAGGCTTTCGAATATTCCAAATACTCCGGCTGCTTAGTCAAAAAATAAGCTTCCATATTTCCGGTGTGATAGGCGGCATTATCCCAAAAAGAACGTCCGTGTTCCGGATGATTCGTCTGCCAATAATTATTCACTTTATGAATGGTGTTTATCACTTCTTCAGCAGAAGCATCCTTCTTATCCGTACAACTTGCACAGATTGCACCGCCTAGAAAGAGTGCAGAAAAAAGAGTTGCATATAGTTTCTTCATATCTTTATTTATTTGTATCCATATTCGTTTCCAATACATATATCATTTGAGGCTCAATTTCCGCTGTGCGTTCACCGTCTCCCTGACGGGTGTGTTGTACAAAGAGATGCAGTTTCCGCTGCTTTTTCCAAAGTTCCGTATCATGAGAGGGTTCCCAGGCATCCACCGAAAAATCCGTCAGATCCGTTATCGTCCACTTACTGGTACCCACATCAGTCGCATGTGCCATCGACACACGGCTTCCCCGTTCTTCGTCACGGAAAATATAAAAGACTTCTCCACCTTCTACCACAATACGCGGACGGGCAATAGGGATCATTTTCGTACCTCCACCTTTCAAGGTAAAAGGTGTCTGGCGATCGGTTATCTGCCGTTGATGCCACATCTTCCCATCATTCCAGACGATGCGGTATTGAGGAACATCACTATTGGGTTCCCGCCAATAAGTAGCTATATACGGATTTCCTCCCGCATCGGCACTCATACTCGTCTGATTAATCAACTCACAGTTTTGAGGTAAACGACAGGCATACTCCGCATTGGACAATTTGATCGGGAGTTCATATCGTTCTCCACTCGTCTTATACCAAGTTACCCCATTATCAAAAGAACGGGCATAACAAATATCATGGTTTGTTTCCACATGCCAAGTCTCGCGCCATACCCATGAAAGATGAATCGTCCCTTTCTCATCAACATATAACTGCCAATAGGCATTCCGTTTATTTTCCCCGTCGATCAGTATATCCTGCACACGAGTCCATTTATGTTCTTTCAGCGAATAACGGTTCATTACCAGATTTCCACGACCCGAAGAACCGGAGCGGTAAACAAACAATAAATCTCCTCCGGATAAAGGATAGAACTCCGGATAGGTGACATTTCCTTCGTCAACTCCGGTCATGGGCATTTTATCCCCCAGTTCCAGAGAACCGGGAGCAATGCTCCGGCAATAATTCAATGGATGTCCGTGATGGTCAAAAGATACGTGTATATACCCTTCTCCATCTATCATCATACTAATTATATTATGAGCATCCTTCACATTTCCCTGATATTGGGTGCGATGTAATGTCCATTGTTCCGAATCCAGTTTCCGCTTTCCAAGTACCAGATAGCCATCGTTATCGTAATAACTGATATATTGTTCATCACCGTGTGTAACCAGCGAATTATTCCGAAAGACCGTCGTATTGACCGAAGTACAGCTATACCCCTTTCCCACTTCAACCAAATGCTGGGAACAGGCAATAACGGGAACGAGCATTATTCCGCAAAGTAGTAGCAGTATCCGTTTCATATTTATTTTTTATTTGTCAAAGATAGAAAGGTTCCATTTTTCATGCCAAGGGATAGTTATTTTCCCATCTTTTACCAACACAGGCAGCCATACATAACGGGAATCTTCCAAATCCTTCTTCTTCCAACGGTCGAACATGGCAATATATGCATCCTTCTTTCCGACAACAGGCTGGACATAAGTACTCTGGGCATAAAACGTTTTATCCGCATCCGGTCCCGTACAAGGGTTTCCGATTGTCTTCCATGTTCCCATAATAGAATCGGCTACTGCGATCTCGGCTATATTAGGATCCCAGCCAGTACAACCGGAGCTTAACATATAATATTTACCATTATATTTAAATACTGCCGGAGCCTCTCTCGATTCTTTTACGAAATTGCGTGTAAAACGTCCGCTCGGTTTCAGATAATCATCAGTCAGAAGGCTGATATACATCGTTTCATTATTTTCTGAAGAATAAAACTGATAAGCACGTCCGTCATCATCCACAAAAACAGTCTGATCGCGGCTCATCGCATTGTTCGGACGAAAACTTCCCTGATAAACGAACGGACCGACAGGAGAATCGGAAACTGCCACTCCGGCACAAGCCTTACTGTAATCAGCACTTTCCACATGGGCCCACATTACAAATTTGCCCGTTTTCTTATTATAAACCACTTTCGGACGTTCCAATACTTTGGAGGGATGCAGGTCATGATTCGGATCGTCTTTAACTGCCGGAAGTACAATACCCTCAAATTTCCAATTCAGCAAGTCTTTAGAAGAGTAACAACCTACTCCGGTCACATCCGTACGATAACACTCCCACGTAGCCCAGTCAGGCAAAATGGTTTTCCCTTTCTTGTATTCACCATACCAATAGTAAGTGCCGTTATGATATAGAAGTCCACCACCATGGGCATTGATCGGATTCCCATCCGTATCTTTCCAAACTTCACCGGGGATAAACTCCGTATACTTCTGTGCATGCACTGATACAGGCAGTAATGATATACAAACCACCCCTAATAATATAAACTTAATTATTCCACAATGTCTATTCATATTCATGATATTAAATAAGATTTCTTGTCTACAAAGATAGATGATACATAAAATATAAAGGTCTACTTATATGTCAAAAAAGGGCTAAAAACAATCATTCTCTATTAAATGTATGATATTATGGAGAATTTGTACTTCGAACTTAGTCCTCATTTATTATATAATACGATATAAACGAGGATTCCACTTATTAGCCCACTCCATAAAAGAGTTCGCTCGCTTTCAATCAAAGTCAATTCTCTGATCGAGCAAGTCATTTATATATACACATAAAACACCTTTCTTATATTCCATCCTCAAACGAACCTCCCCATATTTCTGCGGAGTATACCACTTGCCACCGGTTCCACGAGCCTGTGTTTTCCAACAATCCGATGTTCCCAATACATTTGTGCTGGTATATACCTTCCCTTTATATCTGATTTCAGGTTTCATCGTTTCTCCGTTTAGATAATATTCCAGATCACCGAGTTGCAACAAGCAACCTTGATAATTATCTGCGCCAAGAGTAATCGTCTGTTCCAGCACAAAAGGCTTTTCAGGATTAAATCGTATTTCTTTGCCGGATGCCGCTATCATCTTCTTCTTTTTTCTATCGGGGAATCCTTTGAAGTCGCAGGCTATTCCTGTAGAATAGCCTTGTGGATGTTGTAAACTGACAATCCAATCATAATAGTTGCCATACATCCAAGTCAGCCGCAATGGGGTACCCTCTGAAGCCGGTATCATATAAGGACGGACATTATTCAGTTGCGAGTCTTTTGTGACTGCCTCCTTAGAAATAACCTCTCCATCTTCACTCATGATAAATCTTACAATCTCATACACCTTACCATATTTTCCCTCTACCGGTAATGAGCAATATACCTCATTAACATTCGACGGATCGATAGCCATACCGGCACTATAACACTTTTCTAAATTCGGCGTCTGATGAAAATGTCCACCGGCATTAATAAGAAAAGTCTTTTTCCACTCGTGTCCGTTCCATTTTGCATAGTAATAATCATGAGATTCTTTATTATCGCTGATACGTACCATTGCTATCACCGGATTTCCGTTCCTGTCCGAAGCTATTTGCCATACCCAGTCACGTTCAGAAGGATTATCCACTACCGTAGACGGGTATTGTTTCGCATAATCACCTGTCTTGTTCACCTTAAATGTGCCGTCGGCAATAGTAGAAAGTACGGTTCCCCTGACATCAGTCAACTGCAATGTTTTGATATCGATATAATTAAAATAAAGGAAGTTGGGAAGTTCATTATCCGGATGTCCCGTGGTGTAAGTCAAATAAATCTTATCTTTCCCGTTAGACATGTATTTCGCATACGGACGGACGCCGGTAGATTGTACGATTTGATACGGTCCCCATACTACATCCACCTCATCTTTGTCGTCCGGTAACGAAAGCTTGGCAATAGTCGGATGCCAACCGATTCCACGCCAGCATAAATAAATATGTTCAGGATCATCCGACAGAATAAACGGAGAAGGATAAGTCGTATTATTTTTTGTTTCAATCCTCTTTTCTTCACCTAAAGTAGTAATATCCCCCGGGATTCGGGAGACTCTGTAATAAAAACAAGGTTCATCCGTATGTCTTGAATAGAAAATCATAATTCTTTCATCGGGCAATACAAGAAAAGTGGGATTGTTATGATCGTCCGGCTGAAAATACGAACGGATCAATACTTCTTCCTGTTCCTTCTTTTGAAAGTCATACTGCATCGCCTTTATATTACCATGAATATCGATGTAACCGATATATGTCTTATTTATAGTTCCCTCCTTGTTTTCATAATGCAAGGCTCTCGGATCGGCAAACCAACACCAAGCTCCTTCAGCTGCAACTTGATACCCACCGCCAGTAGGATTATTTTCTGCAGTTTGGGCATTCAAATGAAAGCTACATAGATATAAAACGACAAAAATCCAAACAATCTTCTCTTTCATGATAGCAATATGTTTCTTAATTAAATATCAGTTACTTGAATGGGATTCATTACTCAAACGAAATAGTTTTTATTTCACCGTTTGATAAACAAACCGTCACCTGTTTCTTATCCTCTGACACATGGACAGATTTCACCGGTGTCAGCTCTTTTGAAGTAAAACCTCTTTTCTCATTCTTCTTCCATAATTGAAGTGTCACATATATTTTTTCACCGGATAACTGATCGGAAACCATATTTAATGCACATTTCTCACTTACAGGATGCACTCCCTCCGGATATACCGTATATGTTTTCTCCCAACCTGTCAATGGTATCATTGCCAATTCATATTTTCCGTTAGAGAGTACCGGAATATTCTGTTTACCCACCTTACAACATGTTTCCTTTATATCGGAATCCAGACGAGGCAGGGAATAATGTCCCAAACAAATCTCCGCCGGTTCTGAAACAGTCACCTTATCTATCCGCAGAATTCCATCCGGTAGAGGAATATCCGCCAACTGATACTTCACAGTGCTATCCGTTTCGAGCACAGCGTCACGACGATAAATTCCATTTTCGAAACTTTTGAACGTATACAACCGCAACACTTCCCATTCCCCTTTTTTATTCCTTGTTCCATAATTCATGGAAATCTCCCCATTCTTCCCATCTGCCATCCAGGGGAACTCTGTATGGTAAGCCAGTTTATTATAATTTTCGGTACTGCGGAATTTCTGCCAATCTTTTGCCACAGTCTCATGACACCATGAACGCATTTCAGATCCGCCACAATTCGGGTAATTGGTTATCAATAGATTAGTTCCCTGCTGGAACTTATTATACACTTCCCCTTTTTTCAGTTCTTTCTCCCAAGGACCGTTATTTTCTGTAGCCGACCAATAGTTAGAGTTTTCCGGCAACAACAAACTAAGAAAAGCTTTTCCGCACCAATAAACACTACCCCGGCAACTATAAATCTGAACAGCAGGAGCAAAAGGTCCGTAGAAACCCATTGTCGGAACACCATCTTCCAGAAATTCCGGACGTTCTAAAAATTGCAACAACGTAGAAGAAGCTATCCTTCTCATCCATCCATAATTCACATTACCACTTTTGTCATATTCATACAAAGACAAAGGAGCAGTAACGGCAAAACGATAACAAATACTCCGTCCCCACATATTCATCCTGCCATCACGGCTGAACAGAAATGGATAATTATCAACCATGTCATGCTGATTTTCCATAAACTGCCTTGCATATTGAGGGTATTGTTTCTTCCCGAACATTTCCGCCCAAATAGGTCCGTAAGTCTGATAAGCCCACGCACTATAATAGTCATAAGCCGGAGCGTCATTGTACCAGCCTTCGCCCCGATAGCGTGCGAGAAGTTTTTGCAGGTTCGACTCCAGGTAGCTTTCATTCACGGCATATCCCTGATCTTTCAGAAAACTCAAGATAAAGACATTGAAAAACATCCAGTTGGAACCAATAGTCGGTCCCTCTCCATAACTCAACATGGTAGCAGCCAGTGAATCTTTCTGTTTCTTAGTGAGAGGATTCCATAACACTTCCTGTGCAGCTTTCATCGAGATTGCCAAAGAGCCCAGTTCCAACAATGTCTGACTGGGACCTCCCGTACGATGCGGAATATAGCTCCTACTTTCAGGGTTAGAGATATTTATCAGTTGATAACGATAATAGTCTGCCACTTTTATCCCGTTCATCTCCAGTTCTGGATTATCTTTCAAAAGAGGAGCAGCTACAAATAGAGTCCGTGCCAGACCTTCCAGCTTTGCTACTGGAATTTCTCCCGTATTTCTCGGATATGTTTTATCCAGCTGTTTCGGAAAATACATTTGATCGTCTAATGTATGTATATAGTTAAATGCACCTTTTAATAAATACTCGCCTGCCTGTATCCAGTGCTGACGAGTCATTCCCGTATAAGGGCTTTTCTGATAATCCGGCTGCCAGACGGTGAATATGTTTTCCTGCGCAAAGACCACAGAGAGTTTTAATGATAAAATAGCAAACAATAAAAATAATGCAAATCTTGCTTTCATGGTAATGATATGTTTATAATGTCAGATTCATCGCAAAAGTAAAGCTTTATATACAAACATTCGTCTGAATATCATTCATAAAAGCCCAAAATTAAGTCAAAATGCCACTTTTTATCAGCTGAATGATAAATAACTGCCTTTAACAGATAGAAAAGTCGTGCTTCATAAGCCGACTTTTTTTATCTTTGTAATCTTGAAACATAGCCATGACTACCAATAGTTTGAGAAACATACGGATTCTGCTCTGCTTATTTTTCTGTTTCAGGATGGCACCGTTCATATATGCCGGTGAATTCCTGTTCACCACCATCAATGCGTCGCAAGGATTGAGTGATAACCAAATACGTTATATCCTCCAGTTGCCCGACGGAAGAATGGTATTCACCACCAGCGGTAATGTAAATCTATACGACGGTGTACATTTCAGCTATCTTCACCGCACCACGGAATACGTATATCCATTAAACCAATATAACGGGCATTACCGCATTTACCAGAGTGGGGATTCTCTGTTATGGATTAAAGATACTCACAAACTGATGTGCATTGACCTGTACAGAGAGGAATACATTCCTGATTTAGATGCTTACTTTAAGAACAGAGAGATACAAGCCCCCGTAGAAGACCTTTTTGTAGACGATTCAGGACACATCTGGCTACTCATAGCTAACGAATTACTGGAATTAAACAACAAGACCCGTATAACCTTGCCCGGCAAGTATTCCGGAAAATTGCAGGACCTGAATGCCGACAGTACCTCCCTATATTTATTCTATGACACAGGCGAAGTGTCCTGTTACCACATAGCCGACCAAAAAACCGTATACAACATAGCCGCTTATCCTGCATCCGAACAGGCTGAATATCAAAATACTTCTCTCGTCGTCAAAAGTGCAGACGGCTTCTATCAACTACGCAACGGGCGTAAAGGCGGTTTATTCTATTTCAATAGCCACGAGCGCACATGGAAAAAACTCTTCGAACAGAACTATACTCTCAACACCCTTATCATTACCCCTAATGGTGAGAAAGCCTATATCAGTTGCGTTCACGGGTTTTGGATGATTGACCTCCACACAGGAACACAAAAATACATCCCCCTATTGGAAACCGGAAACGGACAGATTGTCTCTACCGAAATCAGCACTGTCTTTCAAGACCGACAAGGAGGGTTATGGCTCGGAACTTTCAATCGGGGTTTATTATATCATCACCCGTCCATGCATAAACTGACTCATATAGGTCGCAATGCATTTCCCGTCTCCCCGGAAGAAGAAATCAATATTGAATCTTTCGCCGAAGATAAAGATGGAAATATCTATCTGAAAGCTCATTCCCGAATTTATCGACTGACAGCTAATGAACAAAAATCCTATGTATTAAAGTCAGCAGCTATCCCGTCTGTCTCTCCTGAAATACTGAATCGGTTGAACCCCAACAAGAACCATCATTTCAGAAATAAAGTATACAATACATTATATACCGACACACGCGGCTGGACATGGGCAGGAACTCCTGACGGGCTGGAACTTTTTACCAGCGAAAACGACTCTATCCCACGTATCTTCTATCGTGAAAACGGATTGAGCAATAACTTTATCCAGGGCATTATTGAGGACAAATATCGAGATATCTGGGTAACGACCAGTAACGGTGTCACACGCATCCACATAAATCCGGAGAATAAGAACATCAGTTTCACCCGGTTCAATCAGTTGGACGGTGCTTTGGACGGCGAATACATAAAAGATGCCGTATTCAGTTCTTCCGACGGCACTCTCTATTTGGGTGGTATTGATGGCTTTAGCATATTCCATCCCGACAAGGACTCCATTCATCCGATGCTTCCTGATCCGCCGGTTTTCACAGCCTTACGCTTGTATGGAGAAAAAGTGAATACAGGAAAAGAATATGGCAACCGCATCATCCTGTCCAAGGCTGCTCCTTATACAACCGAAATCGAACTGGACTATAACCAAAACTTCCTGACTTTCGAATTTTCAGCATTGAATTATATCAATCATGAACGCACATACTACCGTTATCAACTGGAAGGTATCGACCCGCAATGGATGAGTACATTTGCAGGAAGACAGGGAAATGCGACTGTAGGGAAAGGTCTTCTTCAAGCTGTTTACACCAATTTACCACCGGGAGATTATACATTCAAAGTCATGGCCTCGGACAATCCTCTTCAGTGGAACGGCAAAGTGACAGCTATAAAATTAACCATCCATGCACCGTGGTGGAAAACAACCACGGCTTATATCCTGTATGCAGTCATTTTATTACTGATTGCTTTCACCGGTATCCGATTGTATATCTATTGGAGCAGAAAGGAAATGGAACGCAAGCATAAAGAAGAGATTCTATTACTCCGTATCCGCAACCTGATCGAACAAAATAATTCTCTAACCTGTGGCATAGAAGAAACGTCTCCCGACCATCAGCAACAGGATACGGAAGAGTCCGCATTTCTGGCACAAGCCATCAAACTGGTGGAACAGAATCTGCACGTCAATGGCTATTCGGTGGAGCAACTAAGCCGCGACCTCTGTATGGAGCGAACGGGATTATACCGCAAACTGGTGACTATGCTCGATCAGTCTCCCAGCCTCTTTATCCGTAACATTCGTCTGCAACGGGCAGCACAACTGATAACAGAGGGCAAGCTAAGTATTACAGAAATTGCGGAACACACAGGTTTTAGCAGTTCCAGTTATTTAAGCAAATGTTTTCAGGAAATGTATGGATGCCGCCCGTCAGAATATGCCGAAAAAGCGAAGAAATCAACGTGATTACTGTTTGTTTCAACCTGATTGTTGTCCGTTTTGCTTGCCTCTGCCCTACTTTTGCTGCATCATAAAGTACTTAAAAACCATGAAAATGAATCTTATTAGAAAAGCCGGTTTCTTGCTTGTATGTGCAACAATGGTTGCAGCAGGCAATGGTACAGCACAAAATGTACAGCGTACCTCACAAGGTATCAAGTGTGCCACACAGGGGATGGATGTCAACGTAGAGTTTTATTCACCCTCCATTGTCAGGGTTTATAAGACGCCCAGTCAGAAATCTTGCAATAAAGAAAGTCTGGTCATTGTCAAAATGCCCGAGTCGACTCCTGTTTCTTTCGGTGAAAAGGGGAAAAATGTGACATTAAGCAGCCGTCTTATCCAAGTGGAAGTGAACCCGGAGACTGGTGGTATCCATTTTTTCGATTCGTCCGGGCAACGTCTGTTGACGGACAAGGATTACGGAACACAATTCACTCCTTTCAATGATGCAGGTGTTCCGTCTTTCAATGTCCGCCAGGCCTTTTTGCTGGATAAAGACGAAGTAATCTACGGTTTGGGACAGCAGCAGACGGGTAAAGTGAACCAACGCAATCAGAAACTGTTTCTCCGCAATCAAAATATGAGTATCTGCATTCCATTCATTCATTCCGTCAAGGGATATGCCCTTTATTGGGATAATTACTCTCCTACTACTTTCCTCGACAATCCGCAAGAGATGTCGTTCGACTCGGAAGTAGGCGATTGCGCTGATTATTATTTCATTTACGGCGGCAATGCGGACGGTGTAATAGCCGGAGTGCGCGAGCTGACCGGTCAGGCCCCGCTCTATCCGCTCTGGACACTGGGATTCTGGCAATGCCGCGAACGCTATAAAAGTCCGGACGAACTCTGCGAAGTAGTAGATAAGTACCGTGAACTGAAAGTACCTTTGGACGGTATCATCCAAGACTGGCAATATTGGGGATGCAACGAAAACTGGAACTCGATGAAATTCCAAAACCCACGCTATATCAACAAAATGGGTGATCCGGAATACATGAAATTCCTCCCGAACGGAGAAGACAGAAATGCTAATTATGGAACGCCACGCATCAAAAGTCCGAAAGAAATGATCGACTATGTACATAAACAGAATGCACATATCATGATTTCAGTATGGGCCTCGTTCGGTCCGTGGACAGAGATGTACCAGAAAATGGATAGCCTGAAAGCATTGCTTCACTTCGAGACATGGCCTCCCAAAGCCGGAGTAAAACCTTACGACCCGTTCAATCCGACAGCACGCGATATGTATTGGGCAGAAATGAAAAAGAACATCTTCGATCTCGGTATGGATGGTTGGTGGCTCGACTCTACCGAGCCGGATCATCTGGAAATCAAGGACAAAGATTTCGACACCCCCACTTATCTAGGTTCATTCCGCAGAGTGCACAACGCTTTCCCTTTGATGTCCAACAAGGGTGTATACGAACATCAACGTGCTACCACTTCCGACAAGCGAGTATTCCTGCTCACACGTTCGTCTTTCCTAGGACAGCAACGTTATGCGTCACATTCATGGAGCGGCGATGTAGTCTCTACCTGGGAAGTGATGAAGAAACAACTGGCGGCAGGACTAAATTACTCACTATGCGGCATACCATACTGGAATACCGACCTAGGCGGCTTCTTCGCATGGAAATATAACAATAATGTACACAATATCGCTTATCATGAATTGCACGTGCGCTGGTATCAGTGGGGAGCATTCCAGCCGATCATGCGTTCGCACAATTCCAGTCCGGTAGCTGTGGAAATATACCAGTTCGGCAAGAAAGGAGACTGGGCTTATGACGCACTCGAAAAATATACTCACCTGCGCTATCGCCTTTTGCCCTATCTCTACAGCACTTCATGGGAAGTTACCAACAAAGCGGGCAGCATCATCCGACCACTCATGATGGATTTTCCTAAAGATAAGAAAGTACTTGAGATGGATACAGAGTATATGTTTGGCCGTAATTTCCTTGTCCGCCCCGTAACTGATTCGCTTTATACATGGCAGGACGACAAACAGAACGGCTATCAGAAGAATATGAATAAGATAGGAAAGACAGATGTTTATCTACCCGCAGGTGCCCAATGGGTTGATTTCTGGACCGGAAAAAGCCTGAAAGGCGGACAAACCATCCAGCGTGAAGTGCCTATCGATATCATGCCAGTCTATGTCCGTGCAGGTTCTATCCTACCCTGGGGACCGGCTGTACAATATTCCACCGAAAAGAAATGGGATAATCTGACACTTCGCATTTATCCGGGCGCCGACGCTGAATTTACTCTTTACGAAGATGAGTTCGACAACTACAATTACGAAAAGGGAGCATACACTACCATTGCCATGAAATGGAATGATAAAGACCGTACCCTGACGATTAACGACCGGCAAGGTAACTACAAAGGAATGCTGAAAAATCGTAAATTCAACATTATCATTGTAGAACCGGGAAAAGGTTGTGGTGACGGTGATGCTACGACATTCGATCAATCTGTTTCTTATAGGGGAAAGAGAGTAGACTTAAAATTATAAAGTTTCAACTTTATTCCCACCATCTCACACTGGGGAAATAAACAGTAACCAATCGGTAAATTTCCCTCTAACACCTGTTTTTCAATTTTACAAGTACAGCCTTCACCCTTCACAATGCCCTATTCATCGGCATTAGCGGGTGAAGACTGCTCTTTCATCCGCCTTTCACCCTCCGTTTTCTTAACCCTGTATAATTCTTCTCCACCTGTTACTTCTAAAAACATATCTAACCTGTTTCCCACTCATTACTAACTAACTTCTTTTTCATTAATAACAAACTTTCTTTTGATTACTGGTAAACTTCTTATTACCAGTATGTAAACTTGTTTTTCATTAAATGCAATCTATAATTGCAAGTTGCGTTTATAAAAACAAAAGCTTTGATTATATAAATGCAAGTTTCATTTATATAATCAAAGCTTGCATTTATAGTTTTCTTATGATGCAAAGAAAGTTTGGTTCCTATACAAAGGAAGTTTATCCCTTATAGAAAAGAAGTTTTCCTATAATAGTCTGGAAGCTATCTGCTAACACTTCTTCTGCCAACTATAGATAAAAGATTTAGCAGACTAGACAATCTGTGAAAACCAGGGTAGAAAGGTGAAAGGAAAGTGAAAGCCTGCCCTTCACCCGCTAATGCCGATGAATAGGGCATTGTGAAAGGTGAAGGGTATTTTCTTGAATTTCCATAAGATCCCGCAACGATTCAAAACGGAACTTTCCGGGAACTATCGTTTCAAATAAGTCTTCTAAAACGAATGTACTCTTCCTTCAACAATGGCAAATCTATACAGAGAGAAATTATCAATCAGCCATTATCTTCACATCAGGCGACGGAACACGGAACCAATACTCCACCCATCGTTTTTCTTTATCGGGCATTGAGAAGGATAACTTAATCAGATTGTCGTGGAGACGTTCAACACTAATTTCATTCTCTGTTCCCGGAACGAAAACAGGATCGGACGATTTTCCCAATATCTCGACATACACGCTGTCTGAAGGCAAACGATACTCTCCCTGGGAAAATATAATGGCATTCGATTTCGCATCCCTGCCACGTGTCATGATGTTTATAAATGTTTTATCGGCAGAAATTACTTTTAAGACCGGTAATAATGCAATCCGAAAATCATGTGCACCGGGCTGCACAAGACAGCTTTGCCATACTCCCTCCAGACTCTTATTAGTGACTTCCTGACCGCTAGGGACAGTAAGTTCAGGAATATTCATATTCGGAGTATTGCCATTTTGCTTTTTCGACAGGCTGAACATTACAGGAATAGTGAAACGCACTTTGACAGCCTTGCCATCCGCCATTCCGGGTGACCATTTAGGCATTGTTTTCACCACGCGCAAAGCCTCTTCATCCAACAGGGGATCAACTCCTCTCACTACCTTTCCCTGTCCCGGTGTTCCATCTTCCATCACTACGAACTGGATAATCACCCGACCGGAAACTCCTTTCTTCTGGGCTTCGACAGGGTATTTTACGTTAGTTGCCAAGTATTTCATCATGGCTTGCATGCCTCCCGGAAACTTCGGCATCTCATCGGGAATTAAATAAACTCCCTCACTATCTATTCTGGGGACTGACTCTTTCTGTGCAAACAATGGCAAACACAGAAACAACGCTATGAAAAGACTTACTAGTTTGGTATGCATGGTTTTCCGTTTTAAGGTTGAACAATAAACGAAGATAACATCTTTACGCTAAAAGACCAACAAAAAAATCGTTTATTTTCCTCATACACAGCAGTTATTTATTGCACAATAAATACTGTTGCCACCAAGCCACAAGTAAATAACAAATAAAAATGTGAATTCGGGATAAGGGTATTTATCCCGAATTCACATCCAAAAGAAATATCATCTAGTTGTTCACCAATACAACACCTCCCTGTGGAAGGATTTCCAGTTGCACTTTTCCGCTTTCTTTTACTTTCAACGTCACAAGTTGAGGTTCTCCTTTTTTATCATCCTTATACAGAGAAACGGTTTTTCCGGCAAACATATCTAAATCCAGTTTCAACTTTACGATTTCTTTCCCGGCATTCACAGCAGCCAGATACCAGGTGTCACCGTGGCGACGTGCCAAGACTACATATTTTCCCGGATATCCGTCAATGAAACGTGTTTCATCCCACGTGGTAGGAACCGTTTTCATATAGTCCACACAAACAGGGGAAACATCTTTTAGGTTGTTGGGAGCAAGCGCAAAATTCTGTACCGGATTCTGGAATAATATGGTAGTGGCTAATTGAAATATATCAGTAGTACGGCGGGTAGTTCCTCCGTCATTGTTGCGATTCAGCCGTTTGTTCAGGAAACAACCACCGAATTCCATGCAACCCACCACGTTGCGGATAAACGGATGCAGACAGGCATTGAAAGCCTCTTCATCACAGAAGTGCTGGCCGAAAACCATATTTTCGGAGGCCAGTACAGCCTCGCTGCCTACATAGTTCGGGTACATACGTTCCCATCCGCGAGGGATGGTGCAACCGTGGAAGATTACCATCAGACCGTGGTCGTCAGCATCACTCAAAATATCTTCATACAGGCGCATCGTTTCCTGCTTGTCGCCACCAAAGAAATCAACTTTGATTCCTTTCACTCCAAGACTTTGCAACCATTTCATTTCACGTTTGCGGATAATAGCATTGTCCATGTGATTCACCGGCCCCTGCTCAATATCATTCCAATAGCCGGAAGAGCTATACCATAAGAAGAGTTCAACTCCTTTGCTTCGTGCGTATTCTATCAAAGATTTCATGCGGTCACGGCCGATGTTCATATCCCACCAGTTATCGATCAAGGCATACTCATACCCCATTGCAGCTGCAAAATCAATATAGCGCACCTGATCGTCATAGTTAATACTACCATCCTGCCAGAGAATCCAGCTCCATGTGCCGCGTCCGAAACGGTAGTCATGCTTCGTTTCATAAAGAGGACGTACGACATCCCAGATAACGGTTGTTTCCACAATCGGTTTCAAGGTTTCGCCAACAGTTATGGTACGCCAGGGAGTAGCACCGGGAAGGGCAAACGCCGGAGCAGAAGTTCCGTTACCGTTATTTTCTGCTGCCATCGGGAAAGCAACCGTATACAGATTACCTTCGCTTACATCGCTCAAACGAGAACCGCAATAACGACTGTCTACACCTGTTTCGCTGACTAATACCCAACCATCGTCACCGATACGGAACAGACAAGGGAACGTGTAGCCATGCCCGTACTGCGAACGGTCACTCATGGGAGCATCTGCCTTGTACTCTTCCTCATAACTGGGTTTGGTACGCTTCCAACCTATCATAGCATCGCTTTGCGGACATAAGAAAGTAGTTGTTTGTTGCGGAAAGCGAAAGCCGGTTTCTTCGGCAGTTACCGTTACACTTCCTTTTCCATCCTGACGCGGAAGAGTATAACGGAAAGCTACATCGTGATTGCTGACACGAAAGACTACATCTATTTTCTGCCCTTTCGGATTCTCAAAATTACAAATCAGTTCGTTTGCCTGATAATGCACCTTGGAGGTTTTAATACGATCCTGATGATAGACAGTGTCAATCGGAGTAACAGCGTGTCCTGTCAGTTTCATTCCTTTTGCAAAGTCACCGATATTCGTATTCATACCCAAAGGAGATTTCTCCAACATTGGCTTTCCATTGTAGGTAATCGAATAACTTGGCTTTTCGGCTGGAGAAGCAGATACAACCAATTGCAGTTTTTCATCCGGCCCTTTCACTACCACTTCCTGTGCTATCAGAGAAGTCAGACAGCAACTAGCCAGCAGGGTACTTATTATCTTCTTCATATTATTTATGTTGTTATTATCTTCACTTTTTTCTGTTATTTCTCATTTGCCTTCTTTATGCGGATCACCGTAAAAGAATAGGCAGGTAATTGATAGTCAAACTTTTCTGCTACTTCCATCGTGTCTTCAACAGGTAGCGGGGTATCGGTCGGTTTGCCGGTCAGTACGGTTCTTTTTGCAGAAGACTGTATAGCACCGATTCCGGAAAGGTCGACATTCGTATTCACCTCTACGGGAAGTAAATTGACCAGCTTCACAATCACGTCGCCACTTGCCGAGTCACGGACAATAGAAGAAGCAATGCGTTTCCGTACTTGATCGTCTCTATTATCAAGAGTGATCTTTGACGGCAAATATTCGTTTCCGGCATTCTGTCCGTAGAGTTTCTGAACATAGTAGCCGGTGGTAGGTTTCACTTCCCGGTTATTGAAGTAAATCAAATCCGGATTCCACTGGGTATGTCCTTCTTTAGCGAGAAGAGGGGCATAGGAAGTCATGTGTACAACATCTCCATTACGTTCCAAGGCTGCAAGATAAAGAGCTTCTGTCAGTGCTGTTTCGATATTCGCCTTTCGTCCCGGTATGTGAGTTGCATATTCGCCCAAGTATACTTTTGTCTTTTTCGAACGATCGTATTTGTCGTAGAAATCCTGGTTGTTCAGGAACCATCCCGGAGTCTGGTAATAATGTTCGTCGACCATCGGAATACCCAGTTTGTCCGCCAGTTTCCATCCTTCCACGTAGTCTGTACCCTCATTGAATGGTCCCACTGTACCGACAACAATCATTTCAGGATATTTTTCTTTGATGGCATTGAAGATCATCGTGAAGCGTTCTTCGAAGATATCAGTGATAAGATCTTCATTTCCGATACCGATGTATTTCAGATTGAATGGTTTCGGATGCCCGGCTTCGGCACGTACCTTTCCCCATTTGGTCTTCTTAGCGTCACCGTTTGCCCATTCTATCAGATCAAGAATATCCTGAATATAAGCTCCCATTTCGCTCATCGGGATACCACCTTGTTGTCCTCCTCTCAAGTCGCCGTGACAGGCAGAGTTCTGGCAAGGAACACCGGCCGCCAGCACTGGAAGCGGTTCCGCGCCAATATCTTCGCAAAACCGGAAATATTCAAAATAACCCAATCCCATGCTTTGATGGTATCCCCAAAGATTACGCTGTGCTTTTCTTGCTTCCAACGGACCTACTGTATTTTTCCATTGATAAATGTTTTTCAAGCCATCACCATGAGCCACACAGCCACCGGGGAAACGGATGAAACGGGGATGAATATCAGCCAACACTTGAGCCAGATCTTTGCGAAGCCCGTTCTTACGTCCTTTAAATGTATTCTGCGGGAATAGGGAAATCATGTCCAGATTCAATTCACCAACAGATTGAGGGATGATTTCGAGATGAGTGTCCGCAGTAGCTTTAGCAGTTATCACCGCTTTATATGTTTTCCATTGACGGGAAGACACTGTTAGAGAAGTTTCTCCACACACATTTCCTTTTCCATCTACCAGACGAACTTGCAATTTATTTGATTTACCCTGCGGAACACGGGCGAAGATGGAAAAATCATATTTCTCTCCGGTGTTCAGTGCGATTCCATCAAAACCTGTATTTTCTAATGCAGCTCCCGGTTGTTCTACATTCAGCACGGCATAATGTGGGTTATTGATATGAATAGGGTCGGTAGTATCAATAGTGAAAGTCGTTTTCTCTCCTTTCAGTGCCCAGGAATGAGTGCTGTTCCAGTTCTTATCTCCTTCCCTGTCCGAAGGGTCGTACTCGAAGTCGCGGTTTTGGATAAGTTCTGCATAGAGTCCTCCGTCTGCCGAATAATTGATGTCTTCAAAAAAAGCGCCCAGCAATACATCACTAATGGCTTTTGCGCCTTCCGGTTGTACAGTGACCGTTGCTTTTACAGGCTTCAAACCGGCAAAACGTTCTCCATCCTGTACCGGACGTTCTCCATGTAATGAGTTCCGATATTGATTCCAGCCATAATTTTTATCCAATCCATCCACCAAGGTCCAAACTACCCGGTTGATATTTCCTTTCTGCTCTTCTCCGGCAACAATAGCTTTCACTCTCACTCCGTCAAAATCCGGCGTAGTACGGGGATATTTCTGACTGGTCCAGTTGATTAAATCCTTGGAAGTAGCTTGGCCGTATCCATCATGGTCATTCAGTTTCCAGGTACAAATCCATTCGCCATCGGACGATTGTTTCAAATAAGGATCGAGCATTTTCTTCTGTGATCCCCAGCGGCTATAATCGCACCGGAGATATCCGTAGTTCCGGCCAATTTCAAACCAGTTTTCTTTATCTGTACTCCAGGCAAAACGGAGTCCGCTGCGTCCGTCGTCTCCGGAAGTTGCAAAAGAAAACAGATAAACCGAATCGGGTGTACTCGTCATTTCTTTGATTGCAGCTAAAGTGAGCTGCTGGAACGACAAAAACAAGACAACTAAAAAGAGGAATAATTTTCTCATGGTATATATTGCATTAAGATTATCAATCGCAAAGTTAAGATTTTCATCATTCTAACAAGCGTGTTTCATATAATAATTGGTAATTATACACTTAAAAATATATAAGAAACAAGTAAACAAGGGTAAAATATACACTTTTCCCCATACCGTATACTGTTTTCCTGGATTACAACTAGTTGAATCCATCTTATCAGAATAACTCAAAAGAAAACAAAAGGATGGGAATACTCACTGGGAAGCGAAGATTACCCGCCTGAAAAACAATTGGTTTAACAAATCAGGGACAGGTGTTTTTCTCCTGTCCCACGAGATATTTTAGTTCAGAAACCTTCGGGTTTGCCATAGGCCTTGAAGAGGCGTTTCAACTCTTTTGGGGTAATCGGTATGACAGTGCCATGGCGCGGATGGAAATCCATACTGATAGCATGGTCAATCACTTTGAAATGTTCCAGATCGGAACTTTCGGTAAACTGGTATTTACCTTTCGTATATACATCATACATCAAAATATACTTATCGGAACCAACCAGCGGGAAAATACCCGAACCTTCTACCGGATCCTTCGTCTGCTGTTTATAGTCATCCGATTCTGTCCATTGGCCGGAGGTTAGAGAGGAGGTAGTGGCCTTTTTAATTCCATTTCCATTCCCTTCCGTTTTGTAGAACAAATGATAGAGTCCATCTTTGTAAATAATGTCGCCGTCAATACATGATTTTTTGTTTTCCGGAAGAAACAGTGGCTTCGGTTCTCCTTCTATATCGGTAAAATCTTTGTTGGCATAAGCATAATAAATGATATCGGGACCATTGCCATGTTGCATGGACCAGTAAACCATGTACTTTCCTGCTTCCCTATCATAAATAGTTTGTGGAGCCCACACACGTTTCAGATCCTCCTGATTGGGATATTTTTTCTGGATATTCACGATATTGGAAGTCCAGTGTACAAGGTCTTTTGATTTCAATAATATCATGGCACGGTTAGAACTCCATCCATTGCCGGACACCATATCTGTCACCACCATATAAAATGTCTTCCCATCTTCACAGCGCAAGATATGGGGATCACGTACTCCACCTGTTGAACTAATCACACGGGAATCAAGTACCGGCTGATCTCCATTCAAGGCTTTATAATTATATCCATCGAGGCTAACAGCCATCCGGACGGCTTCTTCACTCATGCGATTGCCGGTGAAGTAAACAAACAGGTAAGCAGATTGCTGGCAATACCCAGTCAACACTCCCACAAATAGGAATGCGAAAAGAATTATATTTTTCTTCATATTCATCATCATTTCAATGCTTTTTCATCCATTGTTTTATTCTTGTTCATTCACTGTTTAGTAGTTGAAATCAGCAGGTTTCACATATACACGATATTCCTTAATCATACCCGGATACCCTTTTTCGGCACGAGGCAGATAGCGGAAACCGGTCACATTTTCCACTTTGCTCAAGTCAATTACCAATTGATGAGGATAAGGAACATTGTCCACTGTCATCCAGAAAGTGGATTCCTGCAAGTCGAATATCTTGTCGGCTGTACGGTTGCCACTACGCGTTTCTTCACTATCGGCATAACGAATCTTCCAATGTTCGCGGGATACCGGTTTACCATCAGCTCCCAGGACATCAAACTCTGCTATCGCTGCGATGTTATCATTTGCTTGTGGAGAAAGTGCTTCCAGACAGAAATAACGTCCTTTCACCGGAGTGGCAAATCGCACTTCCTGCCAGCCGTTACCCGGAGTGAAAGCTCCTTCATGGCCCACTTTCTCACCCGTCAGTTTCAGTTTTTCTCCATCCTTGCGGTGTGTTTCGGGAGCTTTTTCACGAAGCACATCGAGAATTGGTTTCTTCAAACCTTTGATGGAAGCCCGGGTAGGACCTTTCAAATCCAGAACGAGGATTTCATTCTCTCCTTCTTTCAGCCAGCACCCCGGCATAAAGAGAGTCTGCTGCGGACCGATTTCCCAGAAACGCCCCATTGCATGACCGTTCACCCAGACCATACCTTTTCCCCATGTACTCATATCCAGGAAAGTATCTCCTACTTTATCCAGTGTAAAGGTGCTCTTATAATAGGCAGGCATAGTCGGTAATATCTTTGTATCGCTATATTTCTTATCTTTTATAAAGGAATAATCTACCGGGAAGTTATATACAGTCCAGTTTTTCAATTCCTTAGTCTGGTTACCCGAAATAAGTTCCACTTTTTCAGTGATTCCTTTGCGGTCGTGGATGGATTTGTCAAAGTTAACACGTCCCATTGCTTCCACAAGAATATCCAGTTGTATGCCTTTTTTCAGCGCGGGCAGGGTCGTTGTAAATTCTCCCTTACGACGGTCCAAGCGTGCCAGCAGTTTACCGTCGGCATATATCTGCGCCCAGTCGTGCACTTCCGTAATTTTCAAAGTGGTGCCTGCAAGAGTCGTTTCGGGCAATGTGGTACGATACAGAATCGTTCCCCATCCCTGGTTGAATTGTTCCATCGGTTGAATATCCACCGTTTGTTTTGCCTCCGGCAGATTTGAGAAAAGCGGAGCCACTTTATGGAAGTGAAACTCGGGGATTTCAATAACAGGCAGAGCTGCGGGCACTGCGGGCAACGTCTCACCTGCCGGAAGATAGTTTTTCAACAAATCACGAAGCAAGAAAAACTTTTCGGTGGTCCATCCGGCTTCACTGATCGGAGCGTCATAATCATACGAACTGCACATAGCGGAATAAGCCGGGTTGTTTGCACCTCCCCAATGACCGAAAGTCGTTCCTCCGTGAGTCATATAGAGACTGAAAGAGATATTCCGGTCGAGCATATCCTTGATGCCCTGTACCATGTCTTTCGCAGGACGTGTTTCATGTTTCCGTCCCCAATGGTCAAACCATCCGCTCCAGAACTCACTACACATCAATGGAGTTTCGGGACGAAGCTCTTTCAGTTTCTTAAACTGCTGGTCGATATTAGCCCCAGTTCCGAAATTCACAGTCCAAATCAAATCGTCGAGTGCATTATTGGTAAAGTTACTGCTCCAGTCGCATTGAAACAGAGGCACATCAGTAAAACCCGATTCACGAACCAAATCACGTACGGCAGATACGTATGGTTTATCTGTTCCGTAAGAGCCATACTCGTTCTCCACCTGAACCATGATAATATTTCCTCCTTTATTCACTTGCAACGGAGCCAGTTGCTTACCGACCTCTTTCATAAAAATACCTACCCGTTCCATATAATAAGGATCAAGCGTGCGCAAGGCTACGTCTTTTTTCTTTAACAGCCACCAGGGAAGTCCCCCCATCTCCCACTCCGCACATACATACGGACCAGGACGGACAATGACATACATACCGTGTTTCTGTGCCGCACGGCAGAAAGCTGCAATATCATTCTGACCGGAAAAATCAAACTTTCCTTCTTCCTGTTCATGGATATTCCAGAAAATATAAATACAAATAGTATTCATGCCTAATGCCTTGCACATCTCAATGCGATGTTCCCAATAAGCTTGCGGGATGCGGGTGTAATGCAACTCGGCAGCCTTCACCACAAACGGTTTTCCATCCAGCAAGAATGTGTTCTTGCCTGCCTCAAACTTCCGTGCAGTAGTTTGCGCCTGTGCAGTACTAAAGAAAATAACTGTAAAAAGTACCAGTAAAGCAATCAATCTGTTTTTCATGGTTTATTCAAAAATAGAATTTTAATAGTATACGGCAAAGGTAGGCGATTCACCTAAAAAGGAGGGCATAATTATCATTCAAAAAGGGTTGGAAATAAAGCAAAATAGCGCCAAATAGCAGATAAAACAACAATGGTCGGAAGATGAGAGGCATTTTACCATGCTCATCTTCCGACCATTTGTCCGGTATGTGATTACAATAAAATCAGTTTTCTTTTGTCAATAGACTTTCCAGTTCTTCCGCATTCAGGCGGAGGTAGAATTGTCCGCGATAGGCTACGGAAATACCGCCTGTTTCTTCCGAAACAATAATAGCATGAGCATCCGACTGTTGAGAGATTCCCATTGCTGCGCGATGTCGCAAGCCAAGTTCTTTCGGTATATTCAAATCATGGGATACAGGAAGAATACATCCTGCCGCCTTGATACGTTTTTTACTGATTACCATTGCGCCATCGTGTAACGGACTATTCTTGAAGAATATATTTTCGATTAAACGTTGGTTGATCGCCGCATCAATCAGTTCGCCCGTACGGACAACTTCGTCTAAAGGAACGTTATGCTCAATGACAATCAATGCGCCGACTTTTTGCTTCCCCATATTCAAACAAGCCATTACCACCGGCATGATATCGTCATGCTTCAACGACTCTTTTTTCGAACCGTTAAAAAGACGGGCCAGTGCGCTGACATGTCGGTGAGATCCCAAAGTCAAGAGGAAACGGCGTATCTCATCCTGAAAAAGAACAATCAACGCGATCACACCCACATTCATCAATGTGTCGAAAATAGAGCCCAACAGTTTCATCTCCAGCACTTGCGTCACCACCAGCCAGATCAGGATAAAAACCAGAATTCCGGTGAACACCTTGATAGAACCGGAAGCTTTCATCAGTTTGTAGGTATAGTACAAAACAAAAGCTACCAGCAGAATATCGATAAAATCTTTTATGCCAAACTCAAAAAACATGCGCCCTCCTCTTATTTGTCATATCCACTCTCTATTTTTAATTTCTCTGTGATCCGGACGGCTTCCACCGCTTCACGCACATCATGCACCCGCAGGATATGCGCTCCTTTCATTAACGCAACAGTGTCCAATACGGTTGTCCCGTTCAATGAATCTTGCGGGGTTCCTCCCAACAATTTATAAATCATTGATTTCCGTGAAACTCCCACTAAAACAGGAAGTTCGAAGATATGAAACTCTTCCAGATGTGCCAATAGTTCATAATTATGTTCCAGTGTCTTTCCGAATCCGAATCCCGGATCGAGAATGATATCTTTCACTCCCAAGTCGCGAAGTTGCTGCACTTTACGGGCGAAATACAGGAAAACATCTTTTATCAGATTATCATAAGACGGTTCTTTCTGCATATTTTGGGGAGTTCCCTGCATGTGCATCATTATATAAGGTACTCCCAAGTCGGCTACTGTCTGAAACATCCGGTGATCCATTTCACCGGCAGCTATGTCATTAATAATAGCCACTCCATATTCTTTCACACATTCTTCCGCCACATCAGCCCGGAAAGTATCAACGGAAATAATGGCTTCGGGATGATTACGGTTCAGAATCTCCAAACCGGTGCGCAGTCTTCGCATCTCTTCTTCAGCAGAAATATGTTCGGCATTCAGCCGTGAAGAATAGGCTCCTATATCAATTATTGAAGCACCTTCATCAAGTATCTGCCGGGCCCGGGCAGCAATGTCTTCTTCAGTCTGCATCCGGCTGCCGGAATAAAAAGAATCGGGAGTAACATTTAAAATTCCCATCACCTGCGGAGTAGCAAGATCGAGCAACCGCCCTTTTACATTTATATAAATAGGAGATATAGGTTTCATCATTGACAACATTCCTTTTAGATCGCCTACAAATGTAGATAAAAAAAGCAAGTATTCGTACTAAAAAGAAGAAATAAACGTATATTTGCAAACTATAGAAGAACCCGAAAAATTCATACCATGAGCCGATTAACCCTATTTCGCGTAGGATTTCTTTTCCTCATTTTGTTCTTTACCACTACTGCTAAAGCTCAAAAAGAGGCTGAAACCTTCAATGTTGACTCTACTCTCTATGAATATTATCAACGTTGTCAAGAATGCTTATTAGA
This sequence comes from Bacteroides ovatus, assembly GCF_001314995.1. NCBI lineage: Bacteria > Pseudomonadati > Bacteroidota > Bacteroidia > Bacteroidales > Bacteroidaceae > Bacteroides > Bacteroides ovatus. Next base: position 4,848,268 of record NZ_CP012938.1, on the reverse strand, counting down.
GCCTGTTGTACTTAATATGTCCGACACTTTATTCCGAATGGCCGGCGAACGGCAGGACGAACGAATGCAGGCAGTAGCCATAGCCACTCAACTGGATTATTATTATTTCCAGGGAACCAATGAAGACAGCGTAATCCACTATACCAACAAAGTAAAAGAATTCGCCAAGGCCACTCATCAGCCTAAATACTATTACTTCGCATGGGCGAACAGATTAATCACCTATTACCTAAAAACAAGCAGAACAAACATAGCACTTTATGAAGTGCAAAACATGTTAAAAGAAGCTCAAGAAGAGGATGATAAGACCGGCCTCTCCCGTTGCTATAACATCATGTCGCAAATCTACACCATCAAAAGATTCGATTCAATGGCGTTCGAGTGGCGATTGAAAGAAATCGAACTGACTGAAAAATACAAGATCGAAAACTACAACATCTCCCAGACCTATGCCCAGATAGCCAACTATTACATCAACCAGAAAAAGCAAAAAGAAGCATTAGCTGCTGTGGAAAAAGCCATTGCGACTGCCAATTCCTCTACGCAACAAATATCTGCCAAGTTGGAATTTGTAAACTACTACAGCAAGTTCGGCGACTTTCAAGCTGCCGAAAAATTACTGAAGGAGTGTCAGGCGGCATTTGAACAGGACAAAAGACTGGAGTCTATCAAAAAGAGACTGTATAATATAGAATGTTTATACTACCAGCAGACCAAACAATATCAGAAAGCGCTGGAAGCCGCAAAGATGCAGGAAAAAGAAGAACGTCGTTTAAGCGAAAGCATACTTAGCAGCATCCATTACCGCACACAGGGAGAAATCTACCAAAAGATGGGAAATATGAACCTGGCGGTCAAATATCTGCAAATGTACATCAACACGGATGACTCTTTGAAAATAGCCAATGAACAAGTGTCCAGCAGCGAATTCGCCACCTTATTAAATGTAGAAAAGCTCAATGCCGAAAAGAAAGAACTCATGCTTCAAGCACAAGAGAAGGAGTTGCATAATAAAACAACCTTGATTATTTCATTGATTATTTTATTAGGTATCTTATTCATATTCCTTTATAGAGAAAATTTCCTGAAACGCAAACTGAAAGTTTCGGAAGCCGAACTCAAAACAAAGAATGAGGAACTTACGGTGTCGAGGGAAGAATTACGTAAAGCCAAAGACATAGCGGAAGCGAGCAGCCGGATGAAGACAACGTTCATCCAGAGCATGACCCATGAAATCCGTACACCGCTCAACTCTATTGTAGGCTTCTCGCAGGTGTTAAGCGATCACTACAGCAATAGTCCGGAAACACAGGAGTTTGTCAATATTATCAAGAGCAACAGTAACGACTTGCTCCGACTGGTCACTGACGTGCTCGCTCTGTCGGAACTGGATCAATATGAGCAACTGCCCACAGATGATGAAACAGATATGAATACGATCTGTCAACTTGCCTCTGAAGTGGCCAAAGACAACAGGCAAAAGGATGTGGAAGTTCTGTTCGAACCTGCAAAAGAAAACCTGCTCATACGCAGTAATTCGGAACGCATATCACAGGTGTTGAACAACCTGGCACATAATGCCGCCAAATTTACAACTCATGGCAGTATCCGCATAGCTTATTCCGTACTGGAAGCTGAAAAGAAAATTGAAATCAGTGTCACCGATACAGGAACTGGTATTCCGAAAGATCAGCAGGAGGCGGTATTTGAGCGTTTCTACAAAATGAATTCTTTCACACAAGGCACCGGTCTCGGACTGCCGATATGCCGGAGCATTGCCGAGAAGTTAGGAGGCAGCCTCCGGATCGACTCTTCCTATACGGACGGATGCCGGATGATACTGACTCTTCCTTTGGTATATGCCTAAGTAAAAATCTGTCCGAACTCCCATCAAATCCGAAAGAATAGCCTATCTTTGCAGCGTTTTAAATAAAAGATCAGGTTATGAAACTTTCTGCTCTTTACCAGATTTTTCTGGATTGCCAATCAGTAACTACTGATAGCCGGAACTGCCCGGACGGTTCTTTGTTTATCGCCTTGAAAGGTGAGTCATTCAACGGTAATGCATTCGCAAAACTAGCGCTAGACTCTGGATGCGCATTTGCCATTATTGATGAAGCCGAATATGCCGTAGAAGGTGATAAACGATATATACTTGTAGACAACTGCTTGCAGACAATGCAGCAACTTGCCAACTATCATCGCCGCCAACTCGGAACGCGTGTGATCGGTATTACGGGCACTAATGGGAAAACGACCACCAAAGAATTAATTTCCAGTGTTCTCTGCCAAGCCCATAACGTGCTTTATACTTTAGGTAATCTCAACAACCACATCGGTGTACCGACCACCCTATTGCGTTTGAAACCGGAGCATGACCTTGCTGTCATAGAGATGGGTGCCAATCATCCGGGAGAAATCAAGTTTCTTTGTGAAATAGCCGAACCGGATTATGGTATTATCACCAATGTAGGTAAAGCTCACTTGGAAGGATTCGGTTCTTTCGAAGGGGTGATTAAGACTAAAGGAGAGTTATATGATTTCCTCCGTAAGAAAGATGCCATCACCTTTATTCATCACGATAACGCTTATTTGATGAATATCGCGCAGGGATTGAACCTGATTTCTTATGGAACTGAAGATGATCTCTATGTCAACGGACAGATTACTGACAATTCGCCTTATCTCGCTTTCGAATGGAAAGCCGGTAAGGACGGTGAACGCCATCAGGTTCGCACACAGTTGATCGGAGAATATAATTTCCCGAATGCCCTGGCTGCCATCACTATCGGACGTTTCTTCGGAGTGGAAGCGAAGAAGATTGATGAGGCTCTGGCAAGCTATACGCCACAGAACAATCGCTCCCAACTTAAAAAGACAGAAGATAACACGCTTATCATCGACGCATATAATGCAAATCCAACCAGCATGATGGCTGCTTTGCAAAACTTCCGGAACATGACAGTCCCCCACAAGATGCTCATATTAGGAGATATGCGCGAACTGGGTGCTGAAAGCCCGGCCGAACATCAGAAAATCGTTGACTACATAAAAGAAAGTGGTTTTGAGAAAGTATGGCTCGTAGGAGAACTGTTTGCCGCAAGCGAACATTCTTTCAAAACGTACGCCAATGCGCAGGAAGTTATAAAGGACCTGCAAGCTGACAAACCCAAAGGGTATACCATTCTTATCAAAGGCTCTAACGGAATCAAACTTAGCTCAACGGTAGAGTATTTGTAAACGGAAAAATAAACTAGTGAACAGTAAATGATAAACGGTGAATATTGGATGCAACCATTATTCACCGTTTCTATTTTTCATTCACTGCTTATTCATCATTCTGGGGCGTACGACATAATAGGCTATTAAACTAGCCAGAATCGCTCCCGTAGTATTAGCTGCAAAGTCCAACCAGTCTCCACCCCGGTAAGTAGTGCAATATTCCTGCAGTAATTCCACACAACCACTAAAAAGTATAGGGCAAAGGAATGCGCCTACCCATGCATGCCACATCGGAGCATTGTCTCTGCGATGTGCACGCAAAAATTCCAGCCACAGCATTCCCGACATACCAAAATACATACAAACATGAACCAGTTTGTCGAGGTTGGGAATTTCATCTAAATCCGTCTTAGGCGGTTTAAAGAACGACAGATAAATCACTGTCAGAATGATAAAAAGCGAGATCGGATATTTCTTAATATAAGATAGCATATCTAAATAATATTACAATTTTCGTGCAAATATAAGTATCATTTTCTATATTTGCGCTCTAAAACGTATATTTTATAACGATTTGTAAGATAAAACAAGATTTATGGCAAAAAATGATAGAGCAAACTTCGGCAGTAAATTAGGAGTCATACTCGCTTCTGCCGGCTCTGCAGTCGGATTGGGTAATATATGGAGGTTTCCCTATGAAACAGGAAACCATGGAGGCGCTGCTTTTATATTGATCTATTTAGGCTGCATTCTTCTTCTGGGATTGCCTATTATGATTGCCGAGTTCCTGATAGGACGCCGTTCAAGAGCTAACACAGCTAGAGCGTATCAGAAATTAGCACCTGGAACACATTGGCGTTGGGTAGGACGCATGGGGGTATTGGCAGGCTTCCTGATACTTAGTTATTATGCTGTAGTAGCAGGATGGACACTCGAATATATTTTTGAAGCTGCTACTAATGGCTTTGCCGGAAAAACCTCCGGAGAGTTCATATCCTCTTTTCAACAATTCTCCAGCAGCCCATGGAGACCGGTTGTATGGTTGGTGGCATTCTTGTTGATTACTCATTTCATCATTGTGAAAGGGGTAGAAAAAGGAATCGAAAAGTCCTCCAAGATCATGATGCCTACCTTGTTTATCATTATCCTCATACTGGTTGTTTGTTCGGTCACTCTGCCGGGAGCCGGTGCAGGTATCGAATTCCTGCTCAAGCCCGACTTTAGCAAAGTGGACGGAAATGTATTTTTGAGTGCCATGGGACAGGCGTTCTTCTCATTGAGTTTGGGAATGGGATGCCTTTGCACGTACGCCTCCTATTTCAGCAAAGAAACCAACCTGACTAAAACAGCTTTCAGCGTAGGAATCATTGATACCTTTGTGGCGATACTAGCCGGATTTATCATCTTCCCGGCAGCTTTTTCCGTAGGCATACAACCTGATTCTGGTCCGAGTCTGATCTTTATCACCCTGCCTAATGTATTCCAACAGGCATTTAGCGGAGTTCCCATACTGGCATATATATTCTCTGTCATGTTCTACGCGTTGTTGGCAATGGCTGCTTTAACTTCTACTATTTCCTTGCACGAAGTAGTAACCGCTTATTTACATGAGGAGTTCAACCTCTCCCGTGGAAAAGCAGCAAGGTTAGTCACCGGCGGTTGTGTCTTCCTCGGAATATTCTGTTCATTATCACTGGGAGTCATGAAAGGATTTACCGTTTTCGGACTGGGCATGTTCGACCTCTTCGACTTTGTTACAGCTAAAATCATGTTACCACTAGGCGGATTGTGCATCTCCCTCTTTACCGGATGGTATCTGGACAAGAAGATTGTATGGTCGGAGATTACCAATGACGGTTCATTAAAGGTACCGGTATACAAACTCATTATCTTTATATTAAAATATATGGCACCAATCGCCATCTCACTGATATTTATCAATGAACTGGGATTAATCAAGCTATAATGTGGAAAGACTTCCTTTATTATACTAAAACTGAACGACAAGGCATTATCGTCCTTGTCGTTCTTATTTTAGGAGTATATGCCGCCCCTAAACTCTTCTCCTTTTTCACACACGCTGAAGATACCGACTGCAGAGAGAACGAGAAGTTCGATAAGGAATACAACGACTTTATTTCCTCCCTCCGGGAAACCCAACCTCACCAAAAGTCCGGTCATTCTTTTCAATCATCCCCTCAAAGGGAAATCAAACTTGCGGTGTTCGATCCGAACATCGCAGACTCTACTACTTTTCTTTCGCTTGGGTTACCATCCTGGATGATAAAGAATATCCTGCACTATCGCTATAAACAAGGTAAATTCCGCCACCCGGAAGATTTCCGAAAGATATATGGACTCACGGAAGAACAATACCAGACTCTTCGTCCTTATATACAAATTACAGAAGATTTCAGTTCGACAAATAAAGACACGGTACGATTGTTAACCACACCAAGCATACAACGGGACACCCTTGTGAAATATCTCCCGGGAACTATCATCAGCCTCAACTCCGCAGATACCACCGAACTGAAGAAGATTCCGGGAATCGGAAGCAGCATTGCCCGGATGATTGTGAATTACCGCGAACGGCTGGGAGGCTTTTTCCGAATAGAGCAGTTACAGGAGATTCATCTAAAGGCAGAGAAACTCCGTCCGTGGTTTTCCATTGACACCCATCAGACACGCCGCATCAATGTAAATAAAACCGGTATGGAACGAATGATGCATCATCCATACATAAACTACTACCAAGCAAAGGTTATCATAGAATATCGGAAAAAGAAAGGATTCTTAAAAAGTCTGAAGCAATTATCTCTCTATGAGGAGTTCACTCCTATTGATCTTGAACGGCTAGAGCCCTACATTTGTTATAATTAATAAAAAAAAGATGCATTCCTATCACACCAGACAAGAATGCATCACACACAAACAAAACAAACACTCTACTATCATCTTCACAGACTTCCGTAGAGAAGCGACTATAAATATATAGCTAAAAGATAGAACACTTGCAAGGCTCTACCTTTTTGGTATACATTTTTAGAAATTAGGTTCTCTAATTAATCTTTTTTAATCATACCATCCACTATATGAACGGTCCGGTCCGTAATTTTGGCAAGCCCCTCGTCATGCGTCACAATGACAAAAGTCTGCCCCAGCCGGTCTCTCAAATCGAAGAATAGTTGATGTAAATCTTCTTTATTATGTGTATCCAGACTACCGGATGGTTCGTCTGCCAGAATAACTGCCGGATCGTTGATTAAAGCCCTCGCTACCGCTACCCGTTGTTTCTCGCCTCCCGACAATTCATTCGGTTTATGAGAAGCCCTGTCAACCAGTCCCATAAAATCCAGAATCTTCATAGCGCGTTCGTGCGCCTCCTTCGAAGATACCCCGGCGATTAAAGCGGGAATCATCACATTTTCCAATGCCGTGAACTCCGGCAGTAGTTGGTGAAACTGGAAAACAAAACCAATATTCTTATTACGAAATGCAGATAGTTCTTTCTCCTTCATCCGACTCACCACTGTTCCGTCAATCTGTACCACACCTGCGTCCGGTTCATCTAAAGTGCCCATTATCTGCAATAACGTAGTTTTACCCGCACCGCTCGGGCCTACAATACTAATAATTTCTCCTTTGTTGATTTCCAGATCAATGCCTTTCAACACCTGTAATGAGCCGAAACTCTTCGTAATCCCTTCTAGTTTTATCATAATAGCCTTATAATCGTTTAATGACATATTCAGCCAGATAACACCCAAACACGGCCGGCATATAACTAACTGTTCCACATGTCGATTTCTTATTCTGTTCATCCTCCGTCAGCAATACCGCTTTCGGATCGGCTTGCTCCGTACTGAATACCACCGGAAGTTTCCGTTTCATTCCCATCTTCTGCAAACGCTTTCGCACAGCCTTACTCAAACCGCAATGATACGTCTCCCAAAGATCGGCAAAACGAACCTGAGTAATGTCACTCTTCGCCCCTGCTCCCATACTGGAAACTATCTTTATACGACGTTTCATCGCTTCATAAATCAGAAAGCATTTCGGACTGATCGTATCAATAGCATCTACTATAAAATCATATTTATCGGCATCCAGCAGTTCCGGTATATTTTCATCCTTCAGGTAAACAGGAAGGACAGTCAGCTCAATCGCCGGATTTATATCTTTATAACGGGCTGCCAACACTTCCGCTTTCGTCCTCCCCAGCGTGGAATGCATGGCCGGCAACTGACGATTCATATTAGTAGGCTGCACTGTATCGGCATCTACAATCGTCATCCGCCCGACACCTGCACGGCAAATCATCTCGGCGGCATAAGCACCTACTCCACCCAGTCCCACGACCAATACGTGCGCGTTCCGGATGCGTTCCATCTTTTCCTCTCCTAACAGGAGTTCCGTTCTCTGTTGCCAGTCGTATCTTTCCATTAGTTTTTCTTTAACCATTTATAGAACCATTTGCCGACCTTCTCATAATGTTGAGACTCATTATGTCCACGAGGATCGGAGAATGACACAATTTCCTGCGGTTCGCCAAACTGGTCGGGATACAGGATTATCAAACTATTATTAGAGAAATATTTTCCTAATTGTGCCGGGAGACGTTCAAAAGAGGGATCATAAGAGATAGATCCGCGACGGGCAGAGATAACTACCAATAAATGGTCATAATTCACCTGCCCTGTCAACAGCAAGAGATCCTCCCACTCCTCCAATATGGAGAATTCCGTCGGAGTACCTGCATGTCGCTTTTTCACAAGTTGCTGAACACGCATCAATGTACGCTCATTGGCAAAAAAATGCACCCGACAGCCCAGGATACTTCCCATACGGCAGAAGTGTTCCACCCATTTAGAGAATCCCGATTCATATTCAGCCTTTGGCGGAACGGCAATATTGATTCGACGCAGGGTATTAACAGGCATCAGGAATTTGGCAATCATCACTTCACGATGCGTACCTTTCAACAGACTTTCGGCCAGATGTCCGAAGAAAGAGTCGACAATATTTGCTTTCCGGTGCAGACCGATCACAATATCCGTAGCTTCATACTCCTTGATTGTATGGATAATCCCCGAAGCAATATTCAAGTCATAGCGACTCACCATCGTAACAGGCACATCAGCGGCAGCGGCAATCATAGCCGCCTTCTCCAGATTACGTTTACCCTGCTGCTCTTTCTTCTCCGAACTATTATTGTCATTGATAACGTTCAATGCCACCAATGCATTTTTCTGCTTAGCATCCTTTATTACTAAAGCCAGATTAATCAAATCTTCAATCGTCTCCGGGTTAGCCACCGGAATCAAGATTTGTTCCGTATTTACTTTCTTAGCTTCTTCTTCCGCCTGCACATTTTCATCCAGAGCAAAACGACGTGCCGAACGTTCGGTTACCAAAGAACTGATGACACAAGTGAAAAGTATCATCACTACCGTACCGTTCAATACATCATCATTCAGCAACCGTTCTCCATTCTCCATAATGATTTCATGACCGATCAACACTGCTGCCAGTGTAGCTGCGGCCTGCGCATTACTTAAACCGAATATCATGCTCCGTTCATTCGACTGCATCCGATAGATCTTTTGTGTGATCCAGGCAGCCAGCCATTTACTAAAGGTTGCCACCACTGTCATCACAATAGCCACTTTCAATGCTTCACCTCCGGTAAACAGGCTTCTTACATCAATAATCATTCCGACACCAATCAGAAAATAGGGAATAAACAGTGCATTTCCCACAAATTCCAACCGGTTCATCAAAGGAGATACATGAGGAATCAGGCGATTCAATACCAAGCCCGCCAGGAAAGCTCCTAAGATTCCTTCCATTCCTACAAATTCCATCAATCCTCCTCCGAGGAAAACCATCGCCAGCACAAACACAAACTGCATCACGCTGTCATCGTACTTCCGGAAGAACCAGCGTCCGATACGGGGGAAAAAGAATACAATCAGGAATCCGAGGAAAGCCACTTTTGCCACAAGAAATACCCAGAACCAGCCATCGACAGTCCCCTTAAACATGCCTCCTATGACGGCAAGAATAATCAAAGCAAGGGTGACGGTGACAGCAGTACCACCAATGGTGATATTGACACTGCGCAAACGAGACAATCCGTAACGGCTAATAATAGGATAAGCAATTAAGGTATGGGAAGCATACATACTTGCCAACAGCACCGCCGTGAGAAAACCATATCCCAGCATACTCATACTACTCCATATTCCCAACGCCATAGGAATCAGAAAAGTGAGCCAGCCGAACACGAAACTTTTCGTCCGGTTCTTCTTAAAGTCCTCCATATCCATCTCAAGACCGGCAAGGAACATGATGTAATAGAGTCCTACTTTACCAAACAGTTCAAAACTACTGTCGCGGTCGAGCACATGAAAACCGTGTTCGCCAATCAGCACACCCGCCAGAATCATGCCTATAATATGAGGTATATGGAGACGCCCCAAAATCATCGGAGCAAAAAGAATGATAATTAGTACCAAAAAGAACACCCAGGTCGGATCAGAAATCGGCAGCGTTAAATTGAGATCAAACAGGTTCATAGGCTGTGTTTTTTAGGAATTTTCTGCAAAGGAACAAAAAAGTTTGCAGAATCCAATGAATGTCTAATGGTCATTTCACTCCAATAACCACGTCCAACTATACGGAAGCATGAGTAATCCGCCGAAAAACTGAAATATTTCTCTCAAAATCGATGTTTATATGCTAAATTGTTATAATTTTGCAGCCAAATCTTTTCTATTCGACAGGATAAGGAGAGAAATTCAATATTCACAATTTAACAAAAGAAAAAGATGAAAGTAGCTATTGTTGGCGTAAGCGGAGCCGTAGGACAAGAGTTCCTGCGCGTGCTCGATGAGAGAAACTTCCCGATGGACGAGTTAGTTTTGTTCGGTTCTAAACGTAGTGCCGGAACAACATATACTTTCCGCGGTAAACAGATCGAGGTGAAACTCTTACAACACAACGATGACTTTAAAGGGGTAGACATTGCTTTCACTTCTGCCGGTGCAGGAACATCTAAGGAGTTCGAGAAAACAATTACCAAGTATGGTGCTGTGATGATCGACAACTCCAGCGCTTTCCGTATGGATGCCGATGTGCCTTTGGTGGTGCCTGAAGTAAATGCAGAGGATGCATTGGAACGTCCGCGCGGCGTTATCGCCAACCCTAATTGTACGACTATCCAGATGGTAGTTGCACTGAAAGCCATCGAAAAGCTTTCTCATATAAAAACCGTGCACGTGTCTACCTATCAGGCAGCAAGTGGTGCGGGTGCCGCTGCCATGGACGAATTGTACGAACAATATCGTCAGGTATTGGCAAACGAACCTGTGACTGTAGAGAAGTTTGCCTATCAGTTGGCTTTCAACCTGATTCCGCAGATCGACGTGTTTACAGAAAACGGTTATACGAAAGAAGAGATGAAGATGTATAATGAAACACGCAAGATCATGCATTCTGACGTAAAAGTTAGCGCAACTTGCGTACGTGTTCCTGCATTACGTGCTCACTCTGAAAGTATTTGGGTAGAAACTGAACGTCCGATTTCCGTAGAAGAGGCTCGTGAAGCATTCGCTAACGGTGAAGGTCTGGTTCTGCAGGACAATCCTGCCGAAAAAGAATACCCGATGCCGCTGTTCCTGGCAGGTAAAGATCCGGTATACGTAGGCCGTATCCGCAAAGACCTGACAAACGAAAACGGATTGACTTTCTGGATTGTAGGTGACCAGATCAAGAAAGGCGCTGCACTGAATGCTGTGCAGATTGCCGAATATCTGATTAAAGTAAAAAATATCTAATACAATAGACTGGATATAATATCCGGTCAATGATAGATAAGCCAAATAAATCAACCGGTTTGCAATGTGATAGTAATCGCAATGCAAGCCGGTTTTTTATTCTCCAAGCTGCAATTAGAGGGAAAATACCTATTCGTAGGTAACGAGTCACTAGTTATAGGTATCAGGATTTGCCAAAATAACTATTTATAGCGATTGATACAAACTCGTTTTTTATCGAATTTTGCGCAAAACTTATCTATGAAGTATTGTCTTTTTAATATAGCATTCTGGGGGCTACTATTTTTCAATTTATTTGAGGCCGCAGCTAATTCAAACATCTATACAATCTCGGGACGTGTGACCGAGGCAAAAACGAATTCTCCCCTGCCTGGTACTTCTATTCTCATTAAAGGTACCTATTTGTGGGCCGTATCCAATCAGAAAGGAGAATTTACGATACAAGGAGTACAGGAAGGGAAATATAATCTGGAGGTTTCTTTTTTGGGTTATGTACCGGCAACAATTCCCGTAAATGTGCGCAGCAATATCAATAACCTTCCTATCATACTCAAAGAAAATACACTTGCACTGGATGATGTAGTCGTTACTGCACAAGCACCTAAAAATGAATTAAACACGACGCTCACCATCGGAAATCATGCATTGGAGCATCTACAGGTATCCAACGTGAGCGATATCTCCGCTCTCCTTCCGGGAGGAAAGACTAAAGTGCCGGATCTTACCGCCAATAATATCTTCTCATTACGCGACGGAGGGTCAACAGCCGGCAATGCCGCATTTGGAACAGCCGTAGAAGTGGATGGAGTTCGTATTGGAAACAATGGTTCGTTTGGCAATATGAGCGGAGTGGATACCCGGAATATCACTGTTGCAGATATTGAATCGGTGGAAGTCATCACCGGAGTGCCTTCGGCAGAATATGGAGACTTGAATAGTGGTATGGTCAAGATTCACACCCGGAAAGGGAAAACACCCTGGAACATATTGCTGTCTATCAATCCTCGCACCGAACAGGTTTCATTTGCTAAAGGATTGGATTTAGGAAACGATAAAGGAGTCATCAACATAAACGGTGAGTGGACCAAGGCTACTCAAAAGTTGGTATCTCCCTATTCTTCTTATACAAGAAGAGGATTCTCTGCCGGATATAGCAACACGTTCCGCAACGTATTAAGATTCGACATCGGTGTTACAGGCAATATCGGAGGAATGAATACCAAAGATGATCCTGATGCCTATTCGGGAGAATACAACAAAGTGAGAGATAACGTATTCCGGACAAACACTTCACTGGCCTGGCTGCTCAACAAATCGTGGATAACCAACCTTAAGTTCGACGCATCAATATACTACAATGATAACAACTCCCACGCGCATACGTTCTACTCCTATGCATCGGAGCAACCGGCTGTCCATGCCACGGAGGAAGGATATTTTATGGCAAACAAACTGCCATATACTTACTTTGCCGACCAAATCATCGACTCCAAAGAACTGGATTATGCCGCATCGTTAAAATATGAATGGAACAGACGGTTTAAGACTGTAAACAGCAACCTGAAAGCGGGTGTTCAATGGAAAGCAACAGGCAATGTGGGTGAAGGAGAATATTACAAAGACCCGTCATTGGCTCCGAACGGTTATCGTCCCCGTCCTTACACTACTTATCCATATATGCATAATGTTTCGCTTTATGCAGAAGAAAGTCTGTCATTTCCTGTGGGAAATACCATGCTTAGACTGATGGCAGGGGTGCGTTGGGAACATTTGTTTATCAAGGGAACGAAATATAAAAATCTGAATACTCTATCTCCGCGTTTCAATGCCAGATGGCAGTTGAACGAATATATCGCTATCCGTGGCGGCTGGGGAATTACCGAAAAGCTGCCCTCTTTCTACACCTTGTATCCCAAACAGGAATATCGGGACATACAGACCTTCGGCTTTTCCTATAATAAGATTGAATCATCTTATATATATTATAGTCAGCCCTACACGTTATTGCACAATGAAAACCTACGCTGGCAACGGAATCAGAACGCAGAAATCGGTCTGGACGTCAACATTGCCCGTACCAGAATTTCATTAGTCGGTTATTTCAACCGTACCAAGCTGCCGTATAAATACGCAAGTACTTATACTCCGTTCTCCTATGATGTGCTCCAATTGCCGGATGGATTCACTATGCCGACTAACCCGCAAATCAATGTAGATAACCAGACAGGGATGGTTTACATACGCGACAATGCATCCAGTTACTGGACTCCTATGGATGTCAAAGTGACCGACCAGACTTTTGTAAAGTCAACTTCTCCCGACAATGGAATGGACGTGATTCGTCGCGGAGCGGAAATGATTGTTGATTTCCCGGAAATTACTCCGATTCGCACGCAATTCCGGGTAGATGCCGCTTATACTTATACGAAATACATCGACAACTCTTTATCGTATTATTATCAGAATGGATGGTCGCACACCAGTCTTGCCAATCGTTCTTACCAATATGTAGGTATCTACGCCAACGGCGACAACTTATCGACTACTGCCAACGGCAAGCGTACCCACTCGCTGGATGCCAATATCACAGCCATCACCCGTATTCCGAAAGCCAGACTGATTATCTCGTGCCGACTGGAAGCTTCGCTTGTGAAGCGTTCGCAGAACATCTCCGAGTATCAAGGAAAAGAATATGCTTTCAATGTGAGCGAAAGCAGTAATACCCAAACCGGGGGAAGTATCTATGACGGTAACTCTTATACCGCTATCTGGCCGGTAGCATACCTCGACCTGAATAATGAGATGCATCCTTTCACATCAGCGGAAGCCGCGAATCCGGAATTCTCCTACCTGATACGCAAATCGGGCAATGCCTATACATTTGCAGCAGACGGATATGATCCTTATTTTTCTGCCAATATCAATATCACCAAAGAGATTGGAGACTATGTATCTCTTTCTCTCAATGCGATTAATTTCACCAACTCACGGCCTTATGTAAAATCTCATGCAACGGGTGTAAGCGCTCTCTTCACCCCGGATTTCTATTATGGACTTACTTGCCGTATCAAATTCTAACTATATGAAACAATTCATCTACATATTATTACTAACAGTGACTGGCATCTTTGCGGGATGCACAGATATCGATAAAGAGAATCCGTATGACAACCAGTTGCACAGCCTGCAGGTTACTGCCGTATATCCGGACGGATACACGGATCATCTCCGGGAAGGAGTGACCGTAAAGATTGAAGATGTCGACCGTGGAAATTCTTACAAGGCTAAAACCGACAAGAATGGAGTGGCGCAATTCTCTTTGACCAAAGGTATATACCGCGTACAAGTCAGCGACAAAGGCGGAAAGGATATTTTCAACGGATTAGCTGATAATGTCAAACTAACCAGCGGAGACATATCTCTTAATCTCCCACTCATTCATTCCAAGGCCGGGACGATCATTATTAAAGAGATTTACTGCGGAGGATGCACAAAGTTACCGCTGGAAGGAAATTATCAATCCGACAAGTACATTATCCTGCATAATAACGACTCGGAAGTGCAATATCTGGATAGTTTATGCTTCGGAGCACTCGACCCTTACAATTCACAAGCCACTAATGTATGGGTGACACAGGATGAAGCAACCGGAGCAACTATCTTCAAGGACTTTGCTCCCATCGTTCAGTGTATCTGGCAATTTGGCGGTACCGGTAAAACGTTCCCGCTTCAGCCGGGAGAAGATGCAGTGATTGCCATCAACGGAGCGGTTGACCATGCGGCACAATATCCGCAATCTGTCAACCTGAACAAACCCGGATATTTTGTATGCTATAATAATGTTTATTTTCCGAACACACAGTATCATCCGGCTCCGGGCGACCAGATCACACCGGATCATTACCTGAACGTAGTGTTGAAGACTGGTCAGGCGAACGCCTATTCATTCTCGATATTTTCTCCTGCCGCGGTTATTTTTAAAGCCAAGGATACCACGATACAGGACTTCGTTCTAAAAGAGGGAAGCGTCATACAAAAACCGGGAAGCACTACGGATCAGGTGATAGCGATACCACTTGACTGGGTGATTGATGGCACGGAAGTATATTATGGCGGTTCTTCCAACAATAAAAAGCGTATTTCTCCATCCATCGATGCGGGATATGTCACTCAAAGTGCCACATACAACGGACGCAGTTTATACCGTCATGTGGATGAAGAAGCGACACAGGAAGCGGGTTACGAAGTACTGGTAGATACAAACAACTCTTCTACCGATTTTTATGAACGGGAAAAACAATCTTTGCATGAGTGAGATGAAGAAAATATATATAACAGGCCTTTGGATCCTATGTCTGACATCCGGAGTTTCGGCGCAGACTTATGACATCATCGAACGGCGTAACTCCTGGAATGCCGGGACAAATGTCACAGGTATCATGATGGACAGTATTTCTGCTTCCTATGCCGAACTGTACGGAAAGAATAACCACGGTGATTTCCACAACTATTACGAAGCAAAAGAAGCATGGAGTGCCGGAGCGGTAGCAAAGTCCATCACTCATCTGAAAGGCTATTCACTGACGGGTTCATTCTCATTCGATCATACTTCAGGCAAGGATATGAGCGGTTCGATGTTTATCCACCCAGGATTTTATCCCGTAGACCTCCTGGAGTTCACACCCGGACGTAAAGACTTGCAAACTTACACTTTCATGGGTGGTATTGCAACTGATATTTCACCCAACTGGCGATTAGGAGGAAAGATAGACTTTGCCGCTTCCAACTATTCCAAACGAAAGGACTTGCGGCATACCAATTACCGACTGGATTTGAAAATAGCCCCCAGCGTCATGTATCATTCGGGAGATATGGCGATCGGCTTTTCCTATATTCTCGGTAAAAACAGTGAATCAGTGAAAGCAGAAGTCATCGGTACAGCCGAAAACTCTTACAATGCTTTTCTGGATAAAGGACTTATGTATGGAGCTTACGAGGCATGGGACGGGAGTGGAATCCATCTTAGTGAATCGGGTGTCAACGGTTTCCCCATCAAAGAATTGTCGAACGGGGGAGCCTTGCAACTTCAATGGAAAGGATTTTACGGAGATGCTGAATACACGTATTCTTCAGGTTCTGCCGGTGAAAGAGATGCTATCTGGTTTAAATTTCCAACCCACCGAATTACCTCCCATTTGAGTTATCATTTCAAACAGGAAAAGAAAGAGCATTTTCTGCGACTGAACTTGCAATGGTCACATCTGGTCAACAACGAAAATGTGATAACCAAAGAAACTGTGAACGGGATAACGACCACTCACGTACACGGTTCCAATCGTATTTTTGAGCAGGATGTTTTCTCCGTCCATCCCGAATATGAATTGATTAGTCCCCGCACGGAACTTCGCCTGGGAACGAATATATCAACATTCAGACGACTGACCACACAGATGTATCCTTATGTGGTTTCGGAAAAGATGATTTGTAGCCAGACTTATATCTCCAGCGTATTTCATCTGGGGAAACTCGACCTGAAAGCGGCTGCATCCTTTGCCATAGGAAACTTTACCGAGAAAAACAGGACTACGGCAACAGATACGGAACCGGGTGATCCGCCTTATCGGCTGACTGATTATTACAATCTGAAAAATGAATATGCAACCGCCCCACAAGCGACATTTCATCTCGGATTGCGCTATCATTTCAACTATGGAATTTATGCGGAAGTACAGGGTAGTTATACGCACGGTTTCAACCTGCAATATATAGATGGTTCGAACCGTTGGAACGAGACTATCAAATTAGGATATACTTTTTGAGAACAATGAATATAAATAAACTAAATTATTAAGCAATGAAAAAGAGTTTGACATTTATCTTCGCAGCAGCGCTTTTGGTCTCTTGTCAGCAGGAAGAGAACGAAGCTACGACTCCTGCAAACAGTCGCATTACTATCTCTCCCATTATTACACGTGCTACGGAAGTTAACTTTGAAACCGGAGATAAAATCGGTGTTACAATCACCCAAAACGGTGACTTCGTATATGCAGAGAATAAACAGATGACATACAATGACGGAGTATTTGCAGGCGATTTACTCTGGTACCCGGAAGGAAATGACAAATCGCAAATAGTAGCCTATTATCCCTATAAAGAGAGTAATACTCCGGCTTCATTTACTGTTGAAACCGATCAGACTAGTGGATATGGAGCGTCAGATTTTATGGCAGCAAAGAAATCGGATGTACTTCCGACTACCAACGTTATAAGCATGAACTTCAAACACATGTTTACTAAATTAGTGATTAATGTAACAAAGGAAGTAGAAGCTAACATCTCGTCTATCGCATTGAAAGGTTCCATCCCGACTGCAACTCTTGATTTGAGTGCTCTCACAGTGACTGCTGATGCAAACGCCTCCGCAACAAGCATTGTTGCACAAGCCGTTAAAGCGAATGAGACATACCGCGCCATTATCGTTCCCCAAACAGTAGCCTTGACGCTTGAAGTAGCAACATCTGACGGCAAGACCTTGTCACAGAAGCTCACATCTACCACTTTGGCACAAGGAGGACAATACAGTGTGAACATTCGCGTGTTACCTGACGATATAGAAGTCAAACTTAGTGGTGACATTGAAAACTGGACAGATGAGGGTGAAATTGGAGCTGATAATGAGATTCCTTTCGAGGAACATCTCGATCAGAACTATTTCCTGTATGATAATGTAAAATATAAGACTGTAACTCTCTCAAACGGTACGACATGGATGGCTGAACCGCTTATTTATTTACCGAAAGGGTATACTCCTTCAAGTGATCCAACTGCTGATAGCCATGTTTGGTATCCGTATGAAATCACAGCCGACGGTGCAACCGTAGCTACAACAAAAGAAAGTGCCATAAAAGAATTAGGTTATCTATATGATTTCCAGGCTGCACTGGGTGGTAAAGAAATTACTGATAGTAATCTGACCTCCTTTGAAGGAGCACAAGGAATCTGCCCGAAAGGATGGCACATACCGACACGTCTGGAGTACTTTAATCTGGTAGGAAAAACAACGAATGATGCCGACGGCAAGGTACCGGCTGATGGTGATAAAGCTCTTTTTTATGATACAGCTTATGATGGAGCCAAAATATCATCACTGATGGATGCAGGATTCAATTACCAATTCTCCGGTGTTCGTATGGCAACAAGTCTTACAGGCGCCGGCAGCTACCAAAAAACTGCAATAGCAGATGACGCCAAGATTCAAGCTGCGTGGCATGGAAAACCGGCAATGAATTATCTCATGACTTCGACCGCCTACAAGCCCATATACAATAGTACCAGCGGCCTACTAACCAATATACAGTTCTTTGGATTAATGAGTACAATCAATGCAACCAAGTATCCGGAAGGCAGATTATCATTATCTTATGTTAGCATTAAAGCCGGTATGCAAGTTCGTTGCATAAGGGATCAAGCCGGCAACTAAAAGACTAATATTTGTTTCATGCCTTGAAACCTTTAGTTTCTCGGTGAGAAACCAACAGTTTCAAGGTTTGAAACTACCAGTTTCACACTGGGAAACTAAAAGTTTCAAGTAAGGCTACCCCCCTCGCCCGTAAGGCGAACTACGATAAGCTATAAACAAACGAAAAACAGATTACAAACTATATAAAAACGAAGCAATAACAATGAAAACAAAAAAGCTAACAATCGCAATTGCCATCGTGGCAATGACTTTTATCGGAACTTCATGTGGTAACAAACAACAGAAAAGCGCATCAGAAGCGACTACAGAACAGTCTGCATCTTCCGCCTTGGAAATTGATTCTCTTCTTGCCAATGCCGAAAGCCTTGCAGGACAAGAAGTGACCATTGAAGGCGTCTGCACACATACCTGCAAACATGGCGCAAAGAAAATCTTCCTGATGGGTAGCGACGATACCCAAGTGATCCGTGTAGAAGCGGGCACTTTGGGAGCATTCGATCCTAAATGCGTGAACTCCATCGTTCGTGTTACCGGAACACTGAAAGAACAACGCATTGACGAAGCCTACCTCCAGAACTGGGAAGCACAACTCAAAGCACAAGCTGCCGAAAAACACGGAACCGGTGAAGCCGGATGCGATTCTGAAAAGAAAGCACGCGGCGAAACAGCCAACAGTCCCGAAGCCCGCATCGCAGACTTCCGCGCAAAAATAGCCGACCGCAAAGCAGAAACAGGAAAAGAGTATTTATCTTTCTATTTTATGGAAGCCAACTCGTATGGAGTGGAGTAGTACTGTTCGTAAATGGAGCCGGCTCATACACCGTGACCTGTCATTTTTCTTTTCCGGAATGGTATTGATATATGCCATTTCCGGAATTGTAATGAATCACCGTGATACGATTAATCCGAACTTCTCCATCACGCGGAAAGAATATAAAATAGCGGAAAAGCTACCGGACAAAGCAGGAATGAGTAAAGAGAAAGTACTTACTCTACTGGAACCTTTGGGAGAAACCGGCAACTATACCAAATTTTACTTCCCGAAAACGGACGTAATGAAAGTCTTCCTGAAAGGCGGCTCCAATCTCCTGGTAAACGTGAAGACAGGAGAAGCGGTATATGAATCCGTCACCCGCCGCCCGCTTATCGGAGCAATGTCCCGTTTACATTACAACCCGGGACAATGGTGGACTTACTTTGCTGATATTTTCGCCATCGCTCTTATTATCATTACTCTCTCCGGCATCATCATGCTGAAAGGAAATAAGGGTATTATCGGCAGAGGAGGAATTGAAGTCATTGTCGGAATCTTGATTCCCATTCTTTTCCTTTTCTTCTTTTGAATAGAATAACAGATAAAATCAAATGGAACATATTATCGAATGTAACAATCTGACGCACTATTACGGCAAACGGTTGATTTACGAAAATCTTAGTTTCACAGTACCCAAAGGACGCATCCTGGGACTGTTGGGAAAGAACGGTACGGGCAAGACCACCACTATCAATATCTTGAGCGGTTACCTGAAACCCCGTTCGGGAGAATGTCGCATCTTCGGACAGGAGATACAGACAATGGCACCGGCTCTGCGTCGCAATATCGGACTGCTCATCGAAGGTCATGTGCAATATCAATTCATGACCATCACCGAGATAGAGAAATTCTACGCAGCTTTCTACCCCGGTCAATGGAAAAAGGAAGCGTACTATGAACTGATGAATAAGTTGAAAGTCGCTCCCGGACAACGTATCTCACGTATGTCATGCGGACAGCGCTCACAAGTTGCCCTCGGACTTATCCTTGCACAAAACCCGGAACTTCTAGTATTGGACGACTTCTCACTCGGACTCGATCCCGGTTACCGCCGCTTGTTTGTCGACTATCTCCGTGACTATGCCCGCTCGGAAGGGAAAACCGTCTTCCTGACCTCACATATCATTCAGGATATGGAACGACTCGTTGATGACTGTATTATCATGGACTACGGAAAGATACTGATTCAGAAACCAATCGTCGAATTACTGGAAAAAGGACGTCGCTACACTTTCACTATTCCCGAAGGTTATGAACTTCCTGCGTCTGATGATTTCTATCATCCTTCTGTCATGCGAAACCAGTTGGAGACCTTCTCCTTCCTGCAACCGACAGAGACAGAAGCAAAACTGAAATCAATGTCAGTGCCTTACACTAATTTTCATAGTGAACAGGTAAATTTGGAGGATGCATTTATCGGCCTGACAGGCAAATACTGATTAAATTAAGAATAAAAATTGGCTACTCGTAACCCACAAATCATAATTCATAAATCATAAATCCTCAAAAATGTACGCTATATTTTATAAAGAATGGATAAAGACACGGTGGTATTTTCTGCTTGCCGTGCTCGCCACACTCGGTTTTACAGGCTATTGTATGCTTCGCATCAACCGGGTGGTAGAAATGAAAGGGGCTGCTCATGTATGGGAAGTCATGCTGCAACGCGATGTTATCTTCATTGATATGTTGCAATATATCCCCCTGATTGCCGGAATCCTGATGGCAATCGTGCAGTTTGTCCCCGAGATGCAACGCAAATGTTTGAAACTGACTCTCCATCTGCCTTATCCGGAACTAAAAATGACGGGCAATATGTTACTCTCCGGACTCATATTGATTCTTGTCTGTTTTGCTTCTAATTTCCTGTTGATGGAAGTATACCTGAACGGAATACTTGCCCATGAACTGAAGAACCACATATTGCTCACCGCTTTAACGTGGTATCTTGCCGGGATTTCCGGCTACCTGCTCGTCGCATGGATCTGCCTTGAACCGGCATGGAAACGTCGTATTCTGAATCTCATTATCGCTGTATTGTTACTCCGGATCTTCTTTCTGTCGCCCACACCGGAAGCATACAACAAGTTCCTCCCTTATTTAGTGGTTTATACTTTGTTGACAGCTTCTTTCTCGTGGCTTTCTATCGTACGATTTAAGGCCGGAAAGCAGGACTAAACAATTAAAAATTAAAGATTAAAAATTAAAAGATTGAGAAATGAGACGTTTCAGTACCATACTATTATATGTAACCATCGCTTTCCTGCTTCTTTGGCAGTTGCCTTGGTGTTACAATTTCTTTGTCGTAAAGCCGGAGAAGACTCCCTTTACCCTATATAGTTTCGTCATTGGCGATTTCGCACAGATGGGACAGGAAGAGGGAAAGGGAAGCGTGCGTCGCGACTTGGCAGGTAATATTTATTCGGAAGCAGCTTTCGACAGTATCCTGCCTATGTTTTATTTTCGTCAGTTGATGTCCGATGAGCGTTTTCCGGATACCATTAAAGGGATAGCAGTAACTCCTAAAATGGTACAGACGGAGAATTTCAACTTCCGCAGTGTACCTTCGGATATCAATGCGCCTTCCATCGGACTTCATCCTCTGATGGAATCCATGTCAGGACGTGTGGACTTAAAAATGCCGGATGACGTATTTCGTATCACCTCCAAAGGGATCGAATTCATCGACATGGCCTCCAACAGCGTAAAGGAAGACAAGAGTCTTCAGTTTACCGAAGCTATGACTAAAAAGGAGTTTCGTTTCCCGGCAACGGAGATTGTAGGAAATCCGACGGTGAAAAAGGAGTATGACGAAGGTTATCTTCTATTGGATGCCGACCGCCGTCTGTTTCATCTGAAACAGGTGAAAGGGCGTCCGTATGTCCGTGCCATCACCTTGCCTGAAGGACTGACGTTAAAGCATCTGTATCTGACCGAGTTCAGAAACAAAAAGACGCTTGCTTTTATGACCGATGTCAACAACGCCTTCTATGTGTTGCAGAATCGGACGTATGAAATCGTAAAAACAGGAATCCCGGTATTCAATCCCGAAACGGATGCACTAACCATTATCGGTAATATGTTCGATTGGACGGTACGTGTGACTACTCCGACCTCTGATAATTATTACGCATTGAATGCCGACGATTATTCATTGATTAAAAAATTAGAGAACGCATCGTCTACTCATTCCATGCCCGGTATTACTTTCACATCTTATACTGATAAATATGTAATGCCACGTTTCGAATAGTATTCCCATATTGAATGTAACAGTTGTAAGGGACTATCAAAAGTCAATCTATTAAATATGACTTAGGGTAGTCCCTTACTGTTTTCTTCCCATGCGTGTATAGGAAACAAAAAGAATTACAATCTTTTCTTCTGTAAGTATGGGCTTTTTCCGGCAAGAAAGTTTATCTTTGCCGACTCATTCAAATATTCAGACCGCAATTGCTTCTGCATTATACACAAACAAATACGGTAAAACGAAAAAACTCAAATTAAAAACCGTATGAAAGTTTACAAAGCATTTACTTTCCTAAGTATCTTCATCATATTGTTCTATAATTGTTCGCTCCCTACTGATGACGAAGAAAAAGGAGATTCAGAGGGAGAGGATACAGTTATCTCCGAACTTCCCTGGGAAGGAGAGATGGACAAATTCACCATCAATTCTAAAGAAGGAATCCATCTGAATGATCCATACGAAGACGCCGGAACAGCTTATGTCACCATTCCTTCCACCTCTGTAAAAAATACCCGTTGGGAATTTGGAGTTCACCTCACCTTTAATCCTTCCGCTAACAATTATGCACGATTTTATCTGACTTCTTCCTCAAACATTCTTTCCGAGAATTTAAACGGTTATTATATTCAGATAGGAGGAGCCAAAGATAATGTAACTCTTTATCGTCAAAACGGAGACCAATCTAAACTACTGGCTTCGGGAAGAGAGTTGATGAAAGGAGACTCTTCACCGAAACTATATATAAAAGTAGAACGTGACAATAATGGTTACTGGACTTTTTGGACACGACGTGAATCCGAGAATGAATACGTAAAAGAAAAACAAATAAAAGATACCGATATACAAACTTCCCGCTACTGCGGTATATACTGCATTTACACCAAAACCCGCTGTAAAGGATTTACATTTCATCACATACAGCTATCTAATAACGTAGAAACGGACACTACACCTGATGAAACACCCGATCATCCCGGAACAGACATTCCAGATAATCCGAACACCCCCGAATTACCGAAAGATGTGAGAGGTATGCTTCTTTTCAATGAAATCATGTATAATAATGCCACTGATGGTGCAGAATATATAGAAATCTACAATCCGACTGAACAGGCTATCATTTTACCGGTACTTTATCTATATAAGATGTATAAAGACGGGGCAATATACAATACTACCATCCTTCAAAATGAAAGTCCTTCTACTCCCCTAACCATTCCTGCCAAAGCATATCTTTGCTTCACGAAATACTTCAACAGAGTCGTTCAGAAACATAAAGTCGGTGGAGAAAATATAATAATTATACCGAACTTCCCGGCACTGAACAATAATGGCGGGTATCTGGCACTTTCAAGTAGTAAAGAGACTGCACCAGGACATACTTTTGACACTTGTTGTTTTAGAGATGAAATGCACACCATTGATAAAATAACCGGCGTTTCGCTTGAAAAGAAATCTCCGGAGTTGTCCTCGCTCAACAAAAACTGGCGTTCCTCCAAACATGCCACCGGAGGCACACCCGGAATAAAAAATATGTAAGAGTATGTATATCTATGATAAATTCCCTACATTTGTAGGCAAAGTAAACAAGTTCCGGATATTCATCCTCAAACGAATTTAAACAGCAGATATGAGTCCAGCCGTTATATCTATTACTACTGTGGCATACTTTATCATCCTGTTCACTATCTCTTATATAGCAGGACGCAAAGCCGACAATGAAGGATTCTTCGTAGGAAACCGTAAATCAGCCTGGTATATCGTTGCCTTTGCCATGATCGGTTCCACCATTTCCGGAGTCACCTTCGTTTCCGTTCCGGGTATGGTACAGGCAAGTAGCTTTTCTTACCTGCAGATGGTGCTGGGATTCATAGTAGGACAAATTATCATTGCATTTGTACTTGTTCCCCTCTTTTATCGCATGAATCTGGTTTCCATTTATGAATATCTGGAGAACAGGTTCGGAAGCTCTTCCTACAAGACGGGAGCCTGGTTCTTTTTTATTTCAAAGATGCTAGGGGCAGCCGTCCGGCTCTTTCTCGTATGCCTGACATTGCAGTTTCTTATCTTCGATCCTTTCCATCTTCCATTCCTGTTGAACGTAATTCTTACTGTATTTATCGTATGGCTTTACACTTTCCGCGGTGGAGTGAAATCATTGATATGGACGGATGTTCTAAAAACATTCTGCCTGGTAGTGTCGGTTGTACTTTGCATCTATTATATTGCTTCCAGCCTGCATCTGAATTTCAGCGGTCTGGTTAGTACGATTTCAGATAGTGACTTTTCCAAGACATTCTTTTTTGACGATGTCAACGACAAACGATATTTCTTCAAACAATTCCTGGCAGGTGTATTCACCGTTATTGCCATGAACGGGCTCGACCAGGATATGATGCAGCGCAATCTTAGCTGCAAGAACTTCCGGGACTCGCAGAAAAATATGATTACCAGTGGAATCTCACAGTTCTTTGTCATTCTGCTTTTTCTGATGCTGGGAGTACTGCTATATACGTTTACAGCACAGCAAGGCATTGAGAATCCGGGAAAAAGCGACGAGTTGTTTCCGATGATCGCTACCGGAAATTATTTTCCCGGCATAGTCGGAATATTATTCATTATCGGACTGATAGCCTCCGCCTATTCTGCGGCGGGTTCTGCCTTGACGGCACTGACCACCTCTTTTACTGTAGATATTTTACATGCACAAAGAAAAGGAGATGCGGCACTTAGCCAAATACGCAAACATGTACATATCGGTATGGCAGTTGTGATGGGAGCAGTCATTTTTGTATTCAATTTGCTGAACAACACCAGTGTGATTGATGCGATTTACACATTGGCCAGTTATACGTATGGTCCTATCTTAGGGTTGTTCGCTTTCGGCATCTTCACCAAGAAACAAGTTTATGATAAATATATTCCGTTGGTAGCTATCGCTTCTCCTATTCTTTGCTATATCCTGCAACGAAATTCGGAAGCATGGTTCAACGGTTACCAAATTAGTTACGAGCTGCTATTATTTAACGCTGCATTTACTTTCATCGGACTTTGCTTCCTCATTCGAAAGAAATCAACGATGGACAATACGACAGTTCTTTAATATTAAGATGAAGATGAAGAAGAAAATTAATTGCTTCATACCTTTCGGCACCCCGGAAGATACCATGCAGACAGTAAAGGAACTACAAGTGTCAGAGCTAGTAAATAAGATCTATTTATTAGGTTCGGAGCCCGGTAAGAAAGCTCTTCCGGGTTGTGAATATCTCTCTGTTAAAGGGTTCTATTCCACAGACACAATGAAAACAATTGCAGCCAATGCCAATACGGAATATACTCTGTTCTACTTGAAACAAACTCCATTAAAACTGGGACTGTATGCTTTGGAACGCATGGTGCAAATCATGGAGAACGATAAAAAGAATGGAATAGTTTATGCCGACCACTATCAGCTGATTAACGGAGAACTTAAACAAGCACCTGTCATTGACTACCAATTAGGAAGCGTCCGGGATGATTTCGATTTCGGTTCCATGCTTCTATTCAGTTCTTCTGCCTTCACTAAAATAGCAGATGCTTTGCGTGAAGAGTACAAATACGCAGGACTATATGCTATGCGTCTATTCATCTCTTACAAATATTCAATTGTGCACATCAATGAATATCTATACATCGAAATTGAAACAGATACCAGAAAAAGCGGAGAGAAACAATTCGACTATGTAAACCCCAAAAATCGGGAAGTACAAATTGAAATGGAAGCTGCCTGCACCGAATACCTGAAATGTATTGATGCTTATTTCATGCCTACTTCTTCACGGCCTGTAAATCTTCACAGCGAAAACTTTGAATTCGAGGCATCTGTCATCATCCCTGTACGCAATCGTGCTCATACAATCCGCGATGCTGTCAATTCGGCTTTAAACCAACGGACCACTTTCTCTTTTAACATTATTGTTATCGACAATCATTCCACCGATGGAACGACGGAAATTCTCCAAGAACTAAGTAGCGATAAAAGATTGATCCATATCATCCCCCAAGAAAATGATTTAGGTATAGGAGGGTGCTGGAACAAGGGTATATGTCACGAAAAATGCGGAAAGTTCGCTATACAGTTAGATAGCGACGATTTATATAAAGATGAATCCACTTTACAGAAAATCGTAGACACCTTTTATAAGGAAAGCTGCGCAATGGTCATAGGTACCTATCTAATGACCGACTTCCAACTGAACGAAATCCCCCCCGGTATCATTGACCACAAAGAGTGGACACCGGAAAATGGAAAGAACAACGCTCTACGTATCAATGGTTTGGGTGCTCCACGAGCTTTCTACACTCCTATTCTTCGTGATATCAAATTGCCGAATACCAGCTATGGTGAAGATTACGCCATAGGATTACGAATCTCACGGGAGTATAAGATCGGACGTATCTATGATGTAATATACCTCTGTCGCCGTTGGGAAGGTAACTCTGACGCCGCATTAAGCACAGAAAAAGTCAATCGGAACAACTTCTACAAAGACCGAATCCGCACATGGGAAATTAAGGGCAGAATCCAGATGCATACTATCGATGAAGAGTTTCAAGAACTTGTAGAGGAAATGATAGAAAACCAAAAAGAAAACTGGGAACTTGCGAAAAGGAACTATGAAGCGTTGGAAGAAAATCTGGAAAAGAAAAAAGTCTTGAAACTGAAGGAAGAAGATAGAGAGATGAAAGTTAGAATTTTCCCGAATCCTCAACGCATCCTCTCGACCATGGCAAAAACAGATAGTCGTTCTATCCAGGAAAGGCCTTGTTTCTTATGCGGGAAAAACCGCCCCGCAGAGCAAACATATCTACCATTCGGACATTATGAGGTATGCCTCAACCCCTACCCCATTTTTCAGCGTCACTTGACAATAATCGACAAGGAACACACTCCACAAAGCATGAAAGGACGTTTTGAAGATATGCTTCACTTAGCTGAAAACCTGGACGAGTTCTATATACTCTATAACGGACCGGAGTGCGGTGCTTCCGCCCCTGACCACATGCATTTCCAGGCAGCAGGAAAAGAAGAAGAACTGACTAACCCTTTTGCGCTGAATTTCTTGAAGAGTATATTAGAAAATAAAAACGGCGTAACAACTTATGTAGACAATGTATTCACAACTTGCATAGGTATGACATCAGGTCTGAAAGTTGACTTAATGCAACAATTTGAAAAGGTCTACCAAAATCTTTCCGTCATTTATTCGGATAAGGAACCTTTAATCAACATGATAACCTGGTATGGTCTCGATAAAATAAGCCATTTCGGAGGTGACGAAATAGAAGTATGGAATTGCATCATTTTCCTACGCTCAAAACATCGTCCCGATTGCTATTATACCCCAAATGAAAAAGGGCTATTAATAAGTCCGGCTGTTGCAGAAATGGGTGGCATATTCCCGATTGTCAGAGAAGAAGACATGGATAAATTAAACGCCAAAAAACTCACAGAGATTTACAAGGAGATAAGTTTATCTCCCCAACAGTTAAATACTCTATGCGATCAATTATTCAAGAAGAAATAGTAATAAAATAGCATGCAAGTCCCTCTAATAAGTGTTGGTATCCTTTCCGGGAAAGAGATTGAATTCTCTTTCCCTATAAAATTTATCTCTTCCGACGAAACAGAAAGCTCCGGTATGCAAAAGGCTATTTACCGGGATGGGAAGATTCATTGGCAAGGGAAAGAATATAATGAATTATCTTTCACTCCCCAACAAGGTGCACCTGCTTTCTTTGAACTGAAAGATGTGACCATCGGAATCAACTTCCATTGGGAACGCAAAGAAGTCCAGAAATTCAAAGGGGAGTTAAAGATCATCGTCGAAGGGGAACAACTTACTGCTATCAATATTATTTCCATCGAAGAATATCTCATCAGTGTGATTTCATCAGAAATGAGTGCTACTGCTTCTTTAGAACTACTAAAGGCACATGCTGTTATTTCCCGAAGTTGGCTGTTGAATAAGTGGAAGACAGAGAGTAGAAAACAGGAAATGAAGAACGAGAAAACAGGAAAGTCTATACAGAAGGATAGCGCAACCTGTTCTCCATCTTTCGTTTCGGATTCTCAATTTATCAAATGGTATGACCACGAAGCGCACAAAAACTTTGACGTATGCGCAGACGATCACTGCCAACGGTATCAAGGAATCACACGTGCCTCAACACCACAAGCTATCGAAGCAGTCACTGCTACCCGGGGCGAAGTATTGATGTATGCAGGAACGATTTGTGATGCCCGTTTCTCTAAATGTTGCGGCGGGGCTTTTGAAGAGTTCCAGAATTGTTGGGAAAACGTAAAGCACCCCTATCTCATCGGTCAACGGGATTGTAAGATCGAAGACCAACTACCCGATTTGACAATAGAGACGGAGGCTGATAAATGGATTCGTACTTCTCCTGTCGCATTCTGCCACACGCAGGACAAAAAGATCCTAAGCCAGGTTTTAAACAACTATGACCAGGAAACGACAGACTTCTATCGTTGGAAAGTCTGCTACTCCCAACAAGAACTTTCAACCCTGATTCATCAACGTTCGGGGATTGATTTCGGGCAAATTCTGGACTTAATTCCTATAGAACGGGGAACGTCGGGACGCCTTGTCCGATTGAAGATTGTAGGAACCTTGCGGACACTTATTATCGGAAAAGAGCTGGAAATACGTCGTACCCTATCTACTTCCCATCTTTATAGTTCTGCCTTCGTAATAGACAAGGAATATAAAGAAAAGGGACATAAAAAAGATAAAAATCCTTCACGATTCATCCTTACCGGAGCCGGATGGGGACATGGAGTAGGACTTTGTCAGATTGGTGCTGCCGTAATGGGAGAGCAAGGTTATAAGTATGAAGAAATACTGTCTCACTATTACCCCGGCAGTACGCTCGAAAAACAATATCAATGAAAAAAAGAACAATGCCATGACAACACCCACTATAAAAAGAAATCCCTGGAGCTGGATACCAACCCTCTACTTCGCAGAAGGGCTGCCCTATGTAGCGGTAATGACGATTGCTGTTATCATGTACAAGCGTTTGGGATTATCCAATACGGAAATAGCCTTATACACTTCCTGGCTCTATCTTCCCTGGACTATCAAACCTCTATGGAGTCCATTCGTCGATCTGGTGAAAACAAAACGGGCTTGGATTATTGCCATGCAAGGGTTCATCGCCGCCGGATTTGCAGGGATAGCCTTCTTTATCCCAACTGCACATTATGTACAGTTGACTCTTGCTTTTTTCTGGTTGCTAGCCTTCAGCTCCGCTACACATGACATCGCTGCAGATGGTTTCTACATGCTCGGACTCAATAATAAGGAACAATCTTTCTTTGTCGGTATCCGGAATACCTTCTATCGGCTTGCCAACATTTTCGGGCAGGGAATTCTTGTCATGCTGGCAGGATGGTTGGAAACATCACAAAACAATATTCCCTTGGCATGGAGTATTACATTCTACCTTCTTGCAGGATTGTTTCTTGCTCTTACTATCTATCATCGTCTGATTCTCCCCCATCCTGATTCGGACATTAAACGTCCCGGACTCACACCGGGTAAATTGTTGGGAGATTTTCTTCTGACCTTTGTCACCTTCTTCAAGAAAAAGAACCTGGGTCTCATGTTCTTTTTCCTTCTCACTTACCGGTTGGGAGAATCACAGTTAGCCAAAATAGCTTCTCCTTTCCTGCTCGATGCTACCGATAAAGGTGGGCTAGCTTTATCTACCGCAACTGTCGGAATGATCTATGGAACTATAGGCGTCATAGCTTTATTAGTTGGCGGAATCATCAGTGGTTTCCTCGTTTCCCGCGACGGATTCAGAAAATGGATATTACCTATGGCGTTAGCTATCAACCTTCCTGATCTATTATATGTATGGATGGCTGCCGCCACTCCGGATAATCCTATATTTATAGCCATTTGCGTAGCTATCGAACAACTGGGCTATGGTTTCGGCTTTACCGCTTATATGCTATATCTGATTTATATTGCGGAAGGCGAACACAAAACGGCGCACTATGCTATCGGAACCGGGTTTATGGCACTTGGTATGATGCTTCCGGGGATGCCTGCAGGATGGATACAGGAGCATCTTGGATACACCAACTTCTTTATTTGGGTTTGTATTTGTACCCTACCCGGTATCGTCGCCTCATTAATGATCCGCAACCGACTGGAAGATTCTTTCGGAAAGAAACAATAAACTTACTTATTAACTTAACACATTAAAAAGTGACAGTCATGAATACAACAAGTAACAAACGCCTTTTGGCACTCGATGTAATGCGAGGCATTACTATCGCAGGAATGATTCTGGTTAATAATCCGGGCTCTTGGGGACATGCATACGCTCCCCTAAAACATGCCCAATGGAACGGTCTTACCCCCACAGACCTAGTTTTCCCTTTCTTCATGTTTATCATGGGAATCTCCACCTACATCTCACTTAAAAAGTATAACTTTACATTCAGTACTCCGGCTGCCCTGAAAATAATCAAAAGAACCATTGTTATTTTCCTTATCGGAATAGCCCTCAACTGGTTTGCCTTACTGTGTTACACCCACAATCCTCTCCCATTTGAGCAAATTCGCATCTTGGGAGTCATGCAGCGTCTTGCGCTCTGCTATGGTGCTTCAGCACTTATTGCCTTGCTATTGAAACACAAGTATATACCTTATCTGATTGTGGTATTATTAGTAGGTTATTTCATTATTCTCATTACCGGTAATGGTTTTGCCTACAACGAAACGAATATTCTTTCCATCGTCGACCGCAGCATCTTGGGAGACGCTCATATGTATCAAGACAACCACATTGACCCGGAAGGACTTCTTAGCACTATTCCTTCTATCGCACACGTATTGATCGGATTTTGCGTCGGCAAACTACTCATGGAAGTAAAAGATATACATGAAAAATTGGAACGGCTTTTCCTTATCGGTACTATCCTGACTTTTGCAGGTTTCCTATTTAGCTATGGTTGCCCATTCAACAAAAAGATATGGTCGCCCACCTTTGTGCTGGTCACTTGCGGATTAGGCTCCAGCCTATTAGCTTTACTCGTCTG
Organism: Bacteroides ovatus; assembly: GCF_001314995.1. NCBI lineage: Bacteria > Pseudomonadati > Bacteroidota > Bacteroidia > Bacteroidales > Bacteroidaceae > Bacteroides > Bacteroides ovatus. The sequence continues at coordinate 4,816,546 of NZ_CP012938.1, read as the reverse complement.
GATTATCGATATCAAAGGATGTAAAAAATGGAGCCGTTTCTTTGAATCTTTCGGAGTGAATCCTCTCTTTATTTATGTAATGGCAGGTGTCATCGCCGTTTTGGTAGGCGCTATCACCGTCACTTATCAGGGAGAAAGTGTCCCCATCCAACAAGTCGTCTACAGATGTGCCCTCCAACCTGTTTTCGGGGATGAAGGAGGTTCTCTTGCCTATGCTATCCTCTTTGTCTTACTTAACTGGTCAATAGGCTATATATTATACAAAAAGAAAATATACATTAAGATATGATACTCATTGCAGATAGTGGTTCTACCAAAACCGACTGGTGCATCGTTTTCAACGACACCCCAATCAAACGAATTGGAACGAAAGGAATCAATCCCTTCTTCCAATCAGAAGAAGAGATTCAACAAGAGCTGACACATTCCCTTTTGCCACAACTACCGGAAGGAACGATCAACTCCGTCTTTTTTTATGGTGCAGGATGCACTCCCGAAAGAGCTCCCGTTCTCCGACGGGCCATTGCCGACAGCCTGCCCGTGATCGGAAATATCAAAACTAACTCGGATATGCTTGCCGCTGCCCGCGGACTATGCGGACATGAAGCTGGGATTGCCTGCATCCTCGGCACAGGTTCCAATTCTTGTTTCTACAACGGCGAAGAGATTGTCAACAACATCTCCCCTTTAGGCTTTATCTTGGGCGACGAGGGAAGTGGAGCTGTCCTTGGCAAATTACTGGTAGGAGACATCCTGAAGAACCAGCTTCCACCCGCCATCAAAGAAGCTTTCTTAAAACAGTTCGACCTGACGGCTCCCGAAATCATCGACCGGGTGTATCGCCAACCCTTCCCGAATCGTTTTCTGGCAAGTCTCTCCCCCTTTATAGCGCAACATCTGGAAGAGCCGGGGATACGACAATTAGTGCTTGATAGTTTTATTGCTTTCTTCCGAAGAAATGTAATGCAATATGATTACACGCAGTACCCTGTACATTTTATCGGATCAGTGGCTCACTGCTACAGGGAGATATTACAAGAAGCTGCACAAGAGACAGGAATCAGAATCGGAAAGATTCTGCAAAGTCCGATGGAGGGGCTAATTTTATATCATACCGCTTCATCTCAATCCTTGTAATTTGTATTTTTAGTCAATTGCCATTATCAATATGCAGATAACCGAACAACCGTCGCTCTACGACAATCTGGAAAAGAAATCCGTACGGGAAATATTAGAAGACATTAACCGGGAAGACCAGAAGGTAGCGTTAGCCGTACAAAAAGCCATTCCACAAATCGAACAGCTCGTCAACCAAATTGTACCCCGCATGAAACAGGGTGGACGTATCTTTTACATGGGTGCAGGTACCAGTGGGCGCTTGGGAGTGCTGGACGCTTCCGAAATCCCTCCTACTTTCGGAATGCCCCCTACCTGGATTATCGGATTGATAGCCGGTGGGGATACGGCCCTGCGCAATCCGGTAGAAGGTGCCGAGGACGATATGAGCCGAGGATGGGAAGAGCTTACGAAATATCATATCAATCAAAAAGATACAGTGATTGGCATTGCCGCTTCGGGCACTACTCCTTATGTAATCGGTGCCTTACGGGAGGCCCGCAAGCATGGCATCCTGACAGGTTGCATCACCAGCAATCCGAATTCTCCGATGGCGGCAGAAGCAGATGTCGCCATCGAAATGATTGTCGGTCCGGAATATGTCACAGGAAGTTCGAGAATGAAATCAGGCACCGGACAGAAAATGATTCTGAACATGATTAGCACGTCGGTGATGATTCAACTCGGACGGGTAAAAGGAAATAAGATGGTAAACATGCAACTTAGTAATCATAAACTGGTAGAAAGAGGAACCAGGATGATTATGGAGGAACTGGGATTAGATCATGATCATGCACAAAAATTGTTGCTGTTACACGGTTCTGTAAAACAAGCGATCGACGCTTACCGATATTCTCAAGATCATTAAAATCTCTACTTACTCTTGTTTAATCAAGAGTTTATTATACGCATCATATACCAATCTTATTAATACGGAATATGACACATTAACCATTATTATTCATCCGACAGTCTCATAGATACAATACAAAAAGATTTTGAAACAAAATCAAAAACATTTATTGAACAAACCGGTTTGTTCACACTTCTTCATTTTATCCCCAAAGAAAAAAACTTCAAGAAATAGTAGATTGGTATCAACAGAATAAATAATTGAAACATACCCAAAGCCCGTTCTTATCAATACCAACTATCTTTGCATCGTGTCACAGTACAGACGAAAAATAAACCATTCCTGGAATTTGAGACACAAAGAAGATAATCTCGCTAAATATAATATTTATGAAGAAGAACATTTGCATCATTTTGAGCCTGCTGTTATATACAATAGGAATGCAGGCAGAAGTAAGACTTCCCGGAATCTTTTCCGACAAGATGGTTTTACAACGTGACACCCCTATCCCATTATGGGGTTTTGCAGATCCTAAAGAAACTGTTGTTATTGAATTCAACGGAAAGCAATACAAAACCCGGGCTTCCCAAACAGGAGAATGGGCGGTCAACCTGCAGAAGCACAAGGCCGGAGGTCCCTACGAATTGAGAGTCAACCAGAAAATAATACAAGATGTATACGTAGGCGACGTGTATCTATGCAGCGGACAATCGAATATGGAACTTACCGTAAAGCGTGTCATGGATAAATACAGGGATGAAATCATGTCGTATGAAAACAATCTGATCCGTTATACCAAAACGTCGTACGCTTACAACTTTATCGAGCCTCAACAAGATAGCAATAATGAATGGAAAATCTGTACCCGGGAGAATACGTTGGACTTCGCAGCCCTCTGTTATTTCTTTGCAAAAGAAATGCAGGCAGAAAAAGGAGTTGCAATTGGCATTATCAATAGTAGCTGGGGAGGGACAAACATAGCATCATGGTCTACCCGCCAGTCACTCGAGAAATATGCCAGATTCCGGGAAAAGCTCCAGTCCCCACAGTACTTCCATCCTGATTATCCGGATTCTGTGAAGAACGCCCAAAAAGAACAAGTGAATCAATGGCATCGACAGCAATCGGCAAATGACCTTGGGAACAAAGAAAAATGGACAAGTGACGGTTTCGACGCTTCAGATTGGAAAAAAGTGGATGTATTCAACTCCAATTGGGGAGGTAGCTGGAACACTCCTCTTAATGGAGTCCATTACTTCCGCCAGCGAATTAACATACCCGAATCATTAGCCGGACAACAAGCTGTTTTACGCGTGGGAACACTAAAAGACTCGGATGCTACCTATATAAACGGTATCTGTGTAGGAAGAACAAGTTATCAATATCCTCCGCGTATTTACCAAGTCCCGACAGACTTACTCCGTGCCGGTGAAAACGAGATTGTCATCCGCCTTGTCAGCAGTGCCGGACGTCCGGAATTTGTAAAAGGGAAGCCTTACCAATTGGAAATAGCCGGTCAGACAATTCCGCTGACCGCTATGTGGCAGCATAAAATAGGCTGTACAATGAAGCGTATTCCTTCCACTATCGGATTCCAAAATGAACCCACCGGACTATATAATAGTATGATTCATCCGCTACGCAACTACGGAATACGAGGCATAATCTGGTATCAGGGAGAGTCGGATACGGGTCCTGAAGGTAGCAAACATTATGAAAGACATCTGATTGATCTTGTAAACGACTGGCGTACCCAATGGAACAATAAAAACCTGCCTTTCGTCATTGTGCAACTTGCGAATTACCAACAAAGAAGCAAAGTGCCTGTAGAAAGTGGCAACGCACAAGTACGTGAAGCACAACGCAAGGCAAGTCTCCAGTTAAAGAATGTCGGACTGGCCACTGCCATTGATCTAGGTGAAAGTAATGATATTCATCCACTTAACAAAAAAGACTTGGCACACCGTTGTGTGCTTCAAATGAATAAACTTTCTTTCGGTGAGAAGAATATCGTAGCGGAAGGGCCTATGGCTGAAGCTGCCGAATTAAAAGAAAACGGTCGGATCGTTATCTCTTTCAGGCAAGGAACAGGCTCTTTAAAGCAAGCTAAATCATTAGAAGGCATTGCCATTGCTGCCAATGATGGAAAATATAAATTTGTAGAGGCCTATACCGAAGGGGATAAAGTAATTGCTTTATGGAACGGAAAAGGAATACCGGCAAGCATCCGCTATGCATGGGAAAACAATCCACCCTCTTCCATCTATAATACAGAAGGACTTCCTGCATCCAGTTTCCAATTAGCAATTATCAACAAATAGAATATCCGGTTACTGTGAAACATAAGATCAATGATTAACAACAAATTACTAAATATTGAAACCATGAAAAAGTTATTTCTATTCTTCTACCTCTCTGTTGTGAGTATAGCGGCATTTGCCGCTGAACAATTTGTAATATTCACACCGGCCGGTAATCATTTTCCGTTGGTTGCCAACGGAGTTCCTTGTCCGATATACATAGATTCTTCCGAAGACAAAGGGGTAATGATTGCTGCCGGCAATCTTCAACAAGACATACTGCAAGTATGCGGAAAAAAGCCCGAACTCTTAACAAGCACAAGTTCGAAACGGTGTATCATTGCAGGTACTTATGGCACTCCTTTTATAAAGAAGCTGATGTCAGCAGGCAAAATAGACAAAAAGGAATTGGATGGAAAAAATGAAAAATACATCCTGCAAGTCATCGCCAATCCTTGCGAGGGAATAGATGAAGCGGTAGTTATCATCGGCAGCGACAGACGCGGCACTATTTATGGTATCTACGAGCTTTCTGAACAGATGGGAGTATCTCCCTGGTATTGGTGGGCAGATGTTCCCGTCATGAAACAAGCAAATGTATATATTAAACCCGGACAATACTCGGACGGAGAGCCGGCCGTAACCTATCGCGGTATCTTTCTGAATGATGAAGCGCCGTGTCTTACCCGATGGGTAAAACACACATACGGCACCAACTACGGCGACCATCGTTTTTATGCACGGGTGTGTGAACTGATACTACGCCTGAAAGGTAATTTCCTTTGGCCGGCCATGTGGAGCTGGGCTTTCTATGCTGACGACCCGCAGAATAGTAAAACAGCAAGTGAAATGGGAGTCATTATCGGCACGTCCCACCACGAACCGATGGCACGCAACCATCAGGAATGGTCACGCAAGCGCAAAGAATATGGTGCATGGGATTATACAACTAACCAAAAAGTGATCGATCAGTTTTTCCGTGAAGGCATCGAACGGATGCAGGGTACAGAAGATATCGTAACCATCGGTATGCGCGGAGACGGTGACGCAGCCATGAGTAAAAGCACCAATGTGAAACTTCTGGAGAATGTAGTCAAGAATCAGCGCAAGATTATTGAAGAAGTCACCAAACGTCCGGCCAAAGAGACTCCGCAAGTATGGGCGTTGTATAAAGAAGTATTGGATTATTACGATAAAGGTATGCGTGTGCCCGATGATGTTATCATGCTATTGTGTGATGATAATTGGGGCAATGTATGCCGCCTGCCAAATGCCAAAGAACGCAAGCATCCGGGCGGTTGGGGCATGTATTACCATGTAGACTACGTAGGTGCTCCGAGAAACTCTAAATGGCTGAACGTAACCCCTATACAAAATATGTGGGAGCAACTTCAACTCACATACGATTATGGAGTAGAAAAGCTGTGGATACTGAATGTAGGCGATTTGAAACCAATGGAATATCCGATCACGCTCTTCATGGATATGGCATGGAATCCCAAGCAATTCAACGTCTCCAACTTGCTGGATCATCCCCGTCGTTTCTGCGCACAGCAGTTTGGCGAAGACCAGGCGGATGAAGCCATGCGAATCTTAAACCTGTACAGCAAATACAACGGCCGCGTGACGGGAGAAATGCTCGACCGGAATACTTATAACCTGGAGACCGGCGAATGGAAACAAGTATCTGATGAATATCTGAAACTGGAAGCGGAAGCTTTGAGACAATACATATCACTGAAACCGGAATATAAAGATGCTTACAAGCAATTAATCCTCTTCCCCGTTCAAGCCATGGCAAACCTGTACGAAATGTATTATGCACAAGCCATGAACCATAAATTGTATAAAGAAAACAATCCGCAAGCTAACGAATGGGCAGATAAAGTGGAACAGGCTTTTGCACGGGATAAAGCGTTGAGTGACGATTATAACAACATTATGTCCGGCGGCAAATGGAAGAATATGATGATTCAGAAACATATCGGTTATACCTCATGGAATGATAACTTCCCCGCTGATACACTGCCTAAAATCTACCGAATCGAAAATCCGGAAAAGGCTGTCGGCGGATACGTATTCACCGGACAAGACGGATATATAGCCATAGAAGCCGAACATTACTACAGCGCTAAAGCAGCGCCTGATACGGAATGGACAGTGATTCCCTATATGGGGCGTACCCTTAGTGGCATGGCTCTGATGCCTTACACACAACCAACTGACGGAGCTTCTATCTCCTACAAGATAAAGTTGCCTAAAGGAATTGACAAGGTGACTGTCCATGTGATAGTAAAATCAACTCTTGCTTTCCACGATCGCAAAGGACATGAGTATAGTATCGGATTTGAAGGAGGAAAGGATCAGACGATCAATTTCAATCATAACTTAAACGAGCTTCCTGAAAATGTATACAGCATATACTATCCGACAGTCGCACGACGCATCGTTGAGAAAAAAGCAAAACTGAATGTACCGAATACATCAGACGGTATGCAAACAATCACTTTCAAACCTCTTGATCCGGGTATCGTGCTGGAAAAGTTAGTCGTAGACTACGGAGGCTATAAGAAATCTTATCTGTTTATGAACGAATCGAAAAGTAAGAGAGAAAGTAGATAAAAAAGCTCAATCCAATCAATGCAAAGATGAGTTAATAACTACATCACTGATTGTATTTACATATAAATTTTGCAGTTCTTATTGTCAGCCGTCATTCCTATTCATTAGATAAATGATTTTCAACCCTTTAGATGCTGACAATAAGCCCTGACAATAGGCTGACAATAACATTTTATAAGTTTTATTGTCAGCCTATTATTTTATGATTTTGCTCTCCCATATCTCCTATCCTTCCAGCTTTACTTACCTTTCAAGAAAAGCCGCCATTAAACATCCGTCATACAACCAGCATACTTATATCATTCAATAACTATTGTTCGATCAGGATACCGGTATACTTAATTCTTCACGGCCGTGGTAGCTTCTTCCCACAGCCGTGACGAGTTCCTACCACGGCCGTGGGAAGATCTTGTCACGGCCGTGGGAAATTAATGATACCGGTACTTTAATGGAACAATACCGGTATCCCAACGCAACTATACCTGCTTCTCTTCTTATACCTCCCTACTTAATCAGCTTGCAAACAAGCTACTTGACAAGAAAACAAAGCTGATAATAAAAAGAACACCAATCGCGATGTATTACCTGAACACAAGATAGATTATACACAAAACAGCCCTCGCGCGGAGAATAACTCCGTAGCGAGGGCTGTTTTTTCAACAAATAAATACTTAATCTATTTCATCTGTCAGCACAAACTTGACAATCTTGGTTATACCTACCTTTGATTTAGCTATGTAAATCGCCTGCACCTTATCTATATGTTCAAGTTCACAAACGGCTTTCGTTTTTCCGGCATCTATCCCCCCTATACAAGTGCTCTTTTCAAGCCCTTCATAAAGTACATAGATTTCCACACGAGAGTCTGTAGCCTCTATCTCTAAAACAATATGATTATAAACGGAAAGATCCACATTTTTTGTGTTTTTCCAGCCGTACTGTCCGTAAGCATGGTCATAAGTAATCGTCTGTGTTTCGCTGTCTCCTCTGGAGAAATACCCATACGTCCGAGGGAAAAGTTGAATAGGCTCTTCTTTTGCGTTCGCCGCTATTGCGGCGAACAGACAAAAAACTAATAAAAGATTTCTCATTATTATCTCACAATTAAATGATTATTCAAAAGCCACAGGTGTAAGTGGAACCAAACGCATGTTGGCAAGCCCCATTTCAAAATTAACGATATTTACGCAAGCCCACTGAGGATCCGGTGTGTTATTCCCATTATTGCGCATAAAATTACCATTGGCAAAAGTAAACAGGGAAATACACGGACTCCAAATTCCGGTTGTAGAGTTTCGTTTCATAGCATACTCTGCCAACCAAGTTTCTAAAGTATAGGTTTCTTTCACTTCTGTACTCAAAACAAAGTCTGTGAGTTTATAAGTAAATGTATGCCATTCTCCGTCAAAATCAAAGGGATTACCGACTGTCCATGGAGCAATATTCATGATACGATTAGAATTCAGAGTTCCACCATCTTTATCCATACGCCATGCTAACATTCCACTATTCCAAGGATTTGGCATATAAACATCTACTTGCATTGCAACATTCTTAATTAAAGTTGAATTTGAAATTTCGGTATTCGTTGCCAATATTTTTTTGATATGCTCATATGTCGAAAACCTCAAATAAGCCCCATGGTTACCGGTACTTGTACTTACCGGAATAGAAGCATTTTTGAAGTAAATAAAGTAATCGGGATTCACCGGATTCATATCATTTGCCGGACGGTTTTCCGGATTATACAGTGCTGATTTATTCTGCGTCAAATTCCCCGACGAAACTCCCAGTTTCAACTCTTCATCCGTGAACTCCTGCAAGAACACTCCCTGTTTGTAGAACATGACAATTCCTTTCACTTCAACATCAGCACCTTCGCTCTCTATACGAATATATCCTGCCTTATCTCCCACACCTTCCGGCACAAGTACATCCATGGAAGTCGCATCCGATGAGGCACTCTGAACGAAGCCTTCCTTTTCACCTGTGGAAGAAGGGAAAAAGACTTTCGCCTTATCGTACAGATTGACACCTGTAAGCCGGATCACATTACCGGGTTTAGGCATCGTATATGAAATTTCCGTCACACTAGGGACAAAACCTAAAAGAGTAAATTCCCGGCTAACACCAATTTCATCATACGCATTGACAACAGTCAGTTCTCCGTCGCCCACTGTAAAATCTTCCGTATCTACCGGTACAGTGAAAGTGATACGATTGCTTTCTATCGTTGTCGGCTCTATTTCCTGGTTGTTAAAAGACAGTTTTTGAAAAGTGGCAAAGTATTTTCCTTCAATGACCACCACCGAGTTGCGCCCGGCTTCCGTAATGGCATTACCATTTGCATCTGTAATTCGGTTGATTTCTACCTGCTTGCCCGCAATAACACAATCCAGCGTGCGATCATCATAAGCCGTCACAAGGCGCATTTTATTCCGGCTGTCCGGATTCTCGACAGCATTCCCGAAAGGCAAAGTTTCCGGAATAGTCACAATCAGGAAGGCATCGTTCTTTTCTTCGGCAGGAATACCGGTCAAATCAACAGAAGTACCATTAATATACAGTTCATTGGCTGTTTTCAGTCCGTTACCCTCAATACGTATCTTACCACCTATCGGCAGTTCTTGCACGGCTTCCCACGTTCTTCCTTCATTTTCAGTCAGCGAAAAACCGGTCACAGTAATTTGCCTGCCAAAGAATTGAAAATCTTCGGCCGTACAAGTAGCGGCTCCCGCCTTATTCACTACCCGGATCAAGTTGAGGTTCATCTCTTTAATCTCTCCCTCATCTACAGGAATGTCCGGAATAACAAGCTCTATCGCATTGTCTTCTGCATGAAAAGCAGAAATGAGCCCACCATTGATATAGACGGCAATCGTCTGCGCCATGTTAGTACCCTCAATACGCAAAGGGGTACCAATCCGAATTTTACTTTCTGCTCCAGGAATAATCCATTCTTCAATGTCTTCATCCCAAACACATACTTTTACAATGGTAGGAGGCAGCAAATTATCTACCGTTTCATTGTCATCGCTGCAAGAAAATAATCCCATTACAAAGGTTATTATCAGGCAAGCAATTATTCCCGATTGTATAGATTTAAAAGTTTTCATATCTAATCTGTTTCATGTTTATATTTTATTCTTCCGGAGTCACATAGGGAACCAAACGCAAGTTAGTGATGAACATACGGAAATCCGCTCCCTCTTTCATTGTCAATCCGGCCGACAGGACATCGAAGTTGAGGATAGTGAACAGTGAGTGCACACCGCTCGCACTCCAAGCATCAATCGCCTCGCCCAAGTTGGCATACTTGGTATGTATCTCGAAAGTAAGCGTCTTCCAGCTGCCGTTAAATGCGTATGGCTTATTGTTAGTCCACGAAGCCACATTCCACGCACTTTCACCATTACCCTTTCCTCCATTCTTGTTCATGCGCCAGCCTACCACGCCGGTGCTCCAATCATGATTCATATAGATGTCCGCCTGCAAAGCCGCCTTGCGAGCATCCGTTTCTCTGGCCCATTCTCCGTCACTGTTGTCTATCAGATACTGTAATTGCATTCCGGTATTGAAACGGAAATAACCGAAAGGCGAATTATTATCGCTCACCACCGGAAGAGTGGCCGGAGCAGTTTCGGGTATACTGAAGATATAGGCTCTGGCACCTGCGGGTACTTGCGGCGCATCTGCCGCGTTGATTGAGTAATAGGCGCATTTCTGTGGAGAGATGACACTTCCGGACACACCATAGTTCAAAGCTGTGGTTCCTTCATGATCGTGCACAAACATTGCTTTGTCGTAAAACATATAATTGGGAGTGTAATAGTTCTCACCCAATTCTGCCATCTCCACCCGGAGGGAACCACTCCGTTCGCCCACTCCATCAGGCACCTTGACAGTTATCCGCGTTCCATCTTCGGACACTACCATATCTCCGGTGCCATCGATATAGGGAACCTGCACTTCATTGCCGTCATTGCCTGGAAAGTAAACGGCTGATGCACCATTGAGGTACTTCCCTATAAGGGTGATGTGATCGCCCGGATGGGGCAACGTGTATGACACGTCTGTAATGCCGGGCATCTTGTTCACATCTTTAAAGATGAAACGGTATACTCCTTCACCGTGGGAAGTCACCACCCTAAGGGTATTTTTCACTGATTCATCTTCTATCTCATGTGCCATCGGAACACTGGAGGGTACTTTAAACGTGAGATGGGAGTCACTCATGTAAGTAGAGTTGTATTCCGTCACCTGCAAACCGTTGCAATAAATAGCTTGCAAACCACTAAAGCCACTACCGTCCACCCGAATCCAGGTTCCGGTATAAACAGAGGTTATCTGTCTGGCTTCTTCAGCAAGCATATTGCTCCACACACTGTATATGCGGACATCATCGTCGTCGTCAGAACAAGAAAATACGCTAAACAACGAGAACAGCAATAAAGTGCTCAAACACAAATTCGTTAATATCTTATCTGTTATCTTCATAGTAGTCATCTTATTTGTTAAAATCATAAGCAACAGGTGCTGTATTTAATAACGGGTCACGGGTACTTTCCACTTCCGGATAAGAAAATGCCCATACATTATCATCAGAGGTATTCGAATGTACGTAATCTCCTTCCGCCAACGGAGTATGAGTAGCTCGTACCGCCAGTTTGGCTCCGTCGGACTGGCGGGGACTGTCAGAACTGAATGCCGCCTGAAGAGTGTTCTTGTTTATCGTATAATAGTAAGCATACCATCTGTTGCTGTCCCATTCGTCACTGCGTACCTGTTCTCCTTCATCACCTTCGGTCATAATAACCAACTCGTTATTGATAAAATCGGTCACCCACTTTGTGTCGTAAAGCGAACGGCGTACCAGCGTAGGCCACCAAAGGCCTTCCATAAAGAACTCTACACGAAACTCTCTCAACAAATCATTACGGGTGAGATAGTTGGTGTCATAGTAGGTCAGTTCGCCACTCTCTATCTCCATCTTGTAGCCGCGTTTCCGGACATCGTCATAATATTTCAAGGCATCCCGGTCGGTCAGCTCATCACTGGTGCCCATGCAAGCCTCCACATACAACAAGTACACTTCTGCAAGGCGCAACATCGGTGTGCAGAAACCGGAGTTCCCGGCAATAGCGATATTATTCGTGTCTTCAGCACTACCCACTACCTGTTTCTTGAAGGCAACTTTTCTGTTCGTTTCTAATCCGGCAGCTTTCTGTCCGCCTTTATATCCGGCAGCCCAACCACCATCCACCAAATGTGTACCGATATAGTCATAGAACTCTCCCGGACAAAGCACATTACCACGCAGACGGGAACGTCCGCCGGAATTAATCAGCATACGCAGGCAGTCGTAAGATACATAAGAGGAGTTATAGGCACTCAAACCGTTCAGCAATTCTGTGTAAGAGCACAAACCGCTTCCGTTGCTGTTACCCATTCCGTAGGAGTCGACACCTTGCAGCGGTTGCAAAGCAAACAATACCTCTTTGCAATTATTGTTCTGTACCCGGAAAATTTCTTCATATTCTTCCATCAATCCATATCTGTTCTGAGCAAGAATCACTTCTCCGGCAGCCTCCTTGGCCAAATCATAAAGAATGTCAGCCAAGTCGTGAGAACCGCTGGCTTCATAATAATCCATAGTAGCCTGTGTACAGTGTCCGCCACGCGCATACGCTGCCAGCGTTACATAATAGCGTGCCAGTAGTCCCAAAGCCGAATAGCGAGTCACACGACCGTCCGCGTCGGCAAGCGGCAACCACTCCGCAGCGTACTCCAAGTCGCGGATACCGTAGCGAATCACATCCTCGAAGCGTGTGGGAGCCATATTGAAAGCTTCCGTATGAGCAATTGGATTCTCCATAATGGGCACATCGTGCCAGTAAGAAGCCAAATAGTAATAAGCCGCCGCCCGCATGAAACGTGCTTCTCCCTCGCAAGCATTCGCTTGTGCTTCACTGAAATGTTGGCGTCCCTGTGGTGCATAATCGTTAATGATGTAGTCTGCCTGCGTAACAACAATGTAAAGTGAATTCCACGCATCGGCAAGTCCGGGTGTATTGGGTTTGTCGGTAAAGAGGCAATAAGGAGCATAACCTGTCTCGTTGTTGTTGTCACCATAGATATTGTTTCCGCGTGCATCTCCCATCGCAAACAGACGGGTACTGTGAAAACCAAACCAAGGTTTCATATAAAGATAAGCTGTTGCCAAACGCAGCTCGTCATAAGTAGTAAAGGATTTGTCCATTTCTTTTTGGTTGGTGGCACTTACTTGCAAGAAGTCATTGCAGGAAGTGAGGCTTGCCATCGCGACCATTCCACAAACCACTGATAATATAATATTCTTTTTCATGGAAGTTTTCTATTTAAAAGGTTAAATCAATACCAAATGTATAAATACGGGGAGAAGGACAACGTCCCGTATCCACTCCGTACATCAGCATACTCTGACCGGAATAAGAATATTGCGCCTGTGTAGAGCCAATCTCCGGATCGTAACCGTCATAGCCTGTGAATGTATATACATTTTTAATATTCGCATAAATGCGCGCATTCTCTATCTTCAGTTTTTTCAACCAATTCTTCGGTAACGTATATCCCAAAGCAATATTCTGTATACGCAAGAAAGAAGCATCCTCCACATAACGGCTACTGATGCGGTCGTTATCATTGGCATCATTAACAGACATACGGCACAAACCGTTAGAGCCGGGCAATATATACATATTCCAGACATCGGTATTATCCGAATTTCCATCAAGGTATCCCAAACGGGCATGGTTGGCAACGGACGCGTGTACATTACCACTCGAATTGGGGTTAGTAATACGACGGGACAAATAGTTCATCGCTTTGTTTCCATACGAACCATATAAGAATATAGTCAAATCGAAATTCTTATAATTAAAGGTATTATTAATGCCATAGGTAAATTTAGGCAACGGACTTCCCAAGAATGTCTGATCTTTTTCGTCAATCACTCCGTCATTATTCAGATCCTCAAAAATATAATCGCCAATATAAATTTGTTTGATAAGGCTACCTTTATCCGTACCCGAGTTAACCACCTGTTCACCTACCCGCAATACTGGAGTAGCAATCTTTACCGTGCTAGTTCCATCACCATTATCTATCAAATAATCGGAAGCGCTATTGATGCGGCCGATTGCCTTATAGCCATAGAACTGGCTGACAGGCTTTCCGACTGCAGTGCGGGTAATCACTTCCGTCTGACCACTATTTTGATAAGTCTTGTCGATAAAGGCATTCTCTGTATTCATACTTGCTACCTTGTTACGGTTCAAACTGAATGTAACATTTGTACGCCACTGAAAATCCCTATTGGATATATTTACCGTGTTCAATGTAAATTCAAAACCTTTATTCTCCATGGAGCCTATATTCGCCCATTGAGCTGTTGCAGCACCATTGCCCGTAGTTCCCATATATCCCGGATAATCTTGTTGCAACAAGAGGTTTCTTGTCTTTTTGATATATGCATCCAGAATAAACTCGACACGGTTATTAAAAAAGTTCAGGTCGATACCTGCATTCCAGGAACGGGTACTCTCCCATGTCAAATCGGGATTAGCAATATTGGCGGTCTGTAAACTCGTCCCCCAGATAGACTGCACATACGTTCCCATCCGTTGGTAAGCAAATGCACTGACATTGGAATTACCGACTTCACCATAACTCAAACGCAACTTGAAGTTATTAACCACATCTTTCAGCGGACGCCAGAATGACTCTTCGGAAAGACGCCATGCCACAGCTACTGATGGGAATGTCCCCCACTGATTTCCTTTGGCAAAACGGGATGTCCCGTCGCGCCGTACCGTAGCCGTTAACTGGTAACGGTTGTCGTAACTATAAAACAGACGACTGAAATAAGAGAGGTACGTTGTCTTGCTTGCCCTTCCACTATTGGTGGCATACGCAGCATCACCTGCATCCAAGTCTGTCAGCAGATTATCACCATGTGTACGTTTTCCCTGAAGATAATCTGAACTTCTGGAAGTCATCTCATGTCCTAACATCAAACTCGTCTTGTGCTTACGTTTGAACGTCTTCTCCATCGTCACTACATTCTTCCATCCCCAGTAAAGCCCGTAGTTTTTGGAGTGTTCATTAGTAGGATAAGGATTCTTTGAGTATCCCAATTCATATTGGGGAAGGAAATATTGATAATTATCGATATTGCCGTCTGCCGTAAAATCAGTACGGTAAGTCAGCCATTTCCATGGATTGATTTTCATGAAAAGATTGGCACGAGCACCTCCCTTTTCATTATTACGCTGTGTTAACGCTGCCAACGCCACCGGATTACTGTAATTGCTTAAATTCTGCTGGTCGTCCTCTTCCGGTCCGGAAAAGTTACCATTCTTATCACGTACGGGAACATCCGGTGCCTGATAAAGTGCATTGGGAATGATAGACCAGCTAGCCATGCCTGTACCTTGCTTGGTATAAGAAACATTCACCGTACCTCCGAAACGAACCTTAGGAGTAACCTGTATCTCTGTTCCCATACGGAAGGTGTAACGCTCAAAATCCGAACCGATGCAAATACCATCCTGCCCCAAATATCCGCCGGACAGATTATAGCTGACCGTTTTTGTACCGCCACGAATTGACAGGTTATAGTTCTGCAACAGAGCATTGCGGAATATCTCATCCTGCCAGTTAGTACCGTCACCTAAAGTTTCAGGATGACTAAACGCATCTTTCACCCTGCTGGCAT
Source organism: Bacteroides ovatus (assembly GCF_001314995.1). Lineage (NCBI taxonomy): Bacteria > Pseudomonadati > Bacteroidota > Bacteroidia > Bacteroidales > Bacteroidaceae > Bacteroides > Bacteroides ovatus. The sequence goes on along the minus strand of NZ_CP012938.1, from coordinate 4,800,900 downwards.
TTATAAGAGCATATAGTTCATTATAATGACGGGCATAGTCACGCAAATTCATCATGTCGATTGTTTTCGGTATTTCCTGATTTCCCACAGAGGCTTGGAAGTTAATTCGAGGCTTGCCTGTTACACCAGCTTTCATCGTAATCAATATGACCCCATTAGCCGCCTGTGCACCATAAATGGCAGTAGCCGAAGCATCTTTCAAGATCTCAATGCTTTCAATATCAGCTGGATTAATACCTGCCATAGCATTACTTGTATTCGAGCCTGTTTCACCGGAGATAATAACTCCGTCTACTACATAAATAGGTTCATTGGTACTGTTTAATGAATTCACACCACGAATCTGAATAGATGTACCTCCACCCGGAACACCGGAATTCTGCGTCATCTGCAATCCTGCCGCACGTCCTTGCAACGCCTGGTCAATGGTAGAAGCCATTGATTCTTCTATGGACTTGGCATTGATGGAAACGACCGATCCTGTCAAGTCCGAACGTTTCATAGAGCCGTATCCTACAGCTACCACCTCGTCCAACATATTCTCATCATTCTCCATCGTGATATCCAGCTTACCGCCTTTCGTCACTTTCCGTTGAATGGTCTTCATTCCGATATATGAGAATACAAGGGTAGAACCTGATGCTATATTTAGTGTATAAATACCATTCACATCAGTAGTAGCACCTTTACTAGTACCTTTCACTTGAATACTAACACCTATCAAAGGTTCTCCGGCATCATCAACCACTTTACCGGTAACAGTAATGTCTCCTTCAGAGACAGCATGTGGAAGAGGAGAAAATGCACCTCCGGTCGCATAAACAGGAGTGACTGCAAAAACCATAATAACCGAACATAATCCGGCTAGCAGCACACATCTTGAAAAATAATTGTTCTTCATATATATTACATTTATAAAATATTGCTTTATAATTTCACACCCATATTTAGCAAATGTCCGACACAAAAGTATGAACTTACATTCTACTACACTATTTGAAATGTAACATCAAGTTGCACATACGTTTATTCGCTTTTTAAATACGTTTCAATTTGTTTTGAATTTGAAATAAACAGTGGTAACACTCATTTTTGGTAATACTAATTCGACAAATGGATCAGTGTTTTTCAGCTCCTGATACCAACTTTCTTTTTGAGTATCAGTCTGTATTACTTTCCTTATGGAGGATACCTCCTTACTGCCAATATTCTCCAACCTGACCGTTTTCTCCTCCTGTTCGGAGTAATTGACTAAAACGACAGCTATCTGATATTCATCAGGGTCTTGAAAAGCAACTACCTCCACCTCTTTTAGTTCATAATCCACTCCGATCCGCCGCCAACCCGGTTTGACGTACTTTGTAAAGTGCTTAAGCCCATAGAACTCACTCCTTACCACATAGCCTTTTTCCGTCGTCCAGCGGGAACTACTCCAAGGCCACTCGACAGCGATGCAACCGTCACCCCCCTTTTTTAATTCATCAGCATCTGCATATCCCCATAATAGTGCCCAGTGCAAATAAACAGTGGCATTTGCATAACGGAAGGAGTTTGATATAAAATGTGCAATATTCACAGCATCTTCGGGAACAGCAGGATGATAAGAACAGTTCTCCGTCATCATAATTGATTTGTTGCCAACTTGCCGGACTATGTTTTGAAATTCAGTTTTAAAAGCATGGGCGGAAGAATAACGGTCGTTATCTTTATAATCGGAAGTCTTACCACCATGATAACAATGGAAAGCAGCAGCATCCAATAGGTCAGGATTCAAGTCTCTGTAATAGTTACTAAAAGTACCATAGCCAATTCCAAGCACTTCCGGGCCGATTAACTTGGGACGCTTAGACACCTCTTTGAATGCTTCATAAGTGGCGTCCAATGCTTTCCCGTAATTCGCTTTTTGGGAGTCGTCGATACCGTAGCCTAAGCGGATTTTGGTTCCTGCACTGTTATCCCCATCCGGCTCATTCATCATGCTCAAGTAATCCGGTGACATATCTGCTTCCTGATAAGCTTTTAATGTCATGCGACACCATTCACCAAATTCTTTATACATGTACTTCCCTTCATTATTTCTTTTAAGTGTCGCTCCCTTTTCTTTCGGCCTATCTATCAAATCGGGTGCTACCAGCCAATTAGACATCATTACAGAGAAATTGCTACGCCCCAGTCTTTGAGTTGCTGCATCCATTATCTCTTTTTGCTGTTTAAGAATATCGGGATTCTCACCCGATATCTTCTTTTCGTACCAGTTTCCTATACGAATCATGGAAATCTCCAAATCTTTGAAAATCAGATCAAACAATTCTTTTTTATTGGGGTGTTGACAATACCAATTCTCATAATTGGCTATCCCGCCGCCAATCCCTTCCACTGTCTGATATTGATCGGAAGAATTTAATTGAATAACCGTTGCATTATCAGTATGATCCCCATCTTGGATCGTACCAGATTCCGTATTTTCCTCTGACGATGAACTCTCTTCCGAGCATCCAGATAAACCGATTACCAATAAAGTAATCCATAAAAGCCTGTTCATACAACTTTGTGTTTTCATGCATTCATTATTAAAATATAGGAAAAGGAGTCAAGAGTAAAATACAAGATTGTACTTTTGCATCTGTCGATTCTTTAGATCGCCCTCAACCAGCACAAAATTACAATCTTGTATTTCAAAACGTTTGGTAAAATGTAACGTAAAGTTAGTTATATGTATAACGCAGTTTTAAATTTGTATCATTCGCCTTTATTTCTGATAGACGCAGCATATTCCGAAGGAGATACTCCATAGAACTTCTTAAAAACAGTCGCAAAATTAGCCTGACTATCAAAGCCTACCGCATCCGCTATTTCTGAAATATTCAGCTTCCCTTCCTGAAGTAGTGCTGCCGCTTTCTTCATCCGTAGATTCCGGATAAAGACAGATGTTGAAACTCCTGTAATATCTTTCATTTTACGATGAAGCTGTACACGACTCAATCCGACTTCCCTGGCAAGCATTTCTACATTGAATTCCGAATCATCCAGAAACTTATTCATCACATTCATAACCCGTTCCATCAATCGTTCATCTCCGGATTTATTTTCAGCAATTTCAATCTTTCCCACCTGATCCCTGACACCAGAGAACTTTCCTTTCAATAACAATCTTGTCTCAATCAGATTCTTGATATGTACTCTCAACTCTTCAACGACAAACGGTTTTCCTAAATATGCATCCGCACCTTTACTTAATCCTTCAATACGGTCTTTATATTCCGCTTTTGAAGTCAATAGGATAAACGGTATATGACTCACATTCGGATTGTTGCGAATCGTTTTCAAAAGTGAGATACCATCCATTTCAGGCATCACGACATCAGAAATTATAAGATCCGGTTGTTGTTTCAGAATGGTTTGCAAACCCTCTTTCCCGTTACGGCAAATGTATACCTTGTATTGCGAGCTCAATTCCGCCTCCAGGAAACGAAGAATCTCGTCGTCGTCATCTACGATCACAATCCTATAATTCGCTTTATGGTTTCTTGTCTTAGCCGTTTCTTCTTCACTTTCTTGAGAAAGCCCCAAGACAGAAGGGACTCTTGAGGTAGTTTTGTTTTCCGCATCCACCCATTCGGATTTCTTCAAATGATCTTTCCCATAAGGAATATGAATAATGAAACGACTTCCTTGTGCATCTTGCCGATTACAAGCATTGATAGTGCCGTGATGCAATTTAACTATCATCCGGCACAGATTCAGTCCTATACCAAAACCGATACTTCCATTGAAACCATTGGAAGGCGCCTGATAAAAACGTTCGAATATCTTTTCCAGTTTATTGGCGTCAATGCCGGATCCGCTGTCAATCACTTCAATCTCAATAAAATGCTGCAAATCTCCAACAGTAAGTTCATTCACCTTCTCGCGCAGGCTGATTTTTATTTCACCTCCATCCGGCGTATATTTAAAAGCATTCGACAGCAGGTTTACCAATACTTTATCAAAATTATTAGGATCAATCCACGCCGGAAGCTCCTCCTGTTCATAATCAAAACACAAGTTTATGTTCCTTTTCTCCGCCTGATAAGTAAATAAAGAGATTAATTCTTTGATATAATCCACCATGTCCGTTTCAACGCAATGAATATTCAATTGCCCTTTTTCAATTTTACGCATATCAAGCAACTGATTCATCAGATTAATAATACGATTCGCATTCTTCTGCATCAGACGCAGCATCTTCATCGTATCGGCATCATAGTCTCTCTTTAACAAATTCTCCAACGGACTCACAATCAAAGTCATTGGAGAGCGAATCTCATGCGAGAGATTGATAAAAAGTTTGATTCTCTCTTCATTCATTTCTTTCTGGTGCCGGCGACGAACACTCAAATAAATCTGGAATGCAACAGCAAGCAATATCAACGCATAGCAGACATAAGCCAGAGACGAACGCCACCACGGTGCCGCAATATCAATCCGTATCACCTTCACAGGGGTATACTGCCCGTTCTCACAGGCGCGTATTTCAAATGTATACTTACCGGAATTTAAATGATTGTATGTAATCTGATTGATTCCCAATTGAGTAGAGGTCCAGTTCTTTTCATACTCTCTGATACGATATTCATAGAAAATATTTCCAGAATTACGATAATCCAATGTGGAAAACTCAAGCGTAAACGTGTTGTCTTCATAAGCCAGGCTGATTTTGTCGGCACGTGTTACAAAAGTGTCCAAAATGGGTTTTCCACCGGATTTACTTTTAGCGGTCACTGCTTCTCCTCCCAAATAAAGATTGGATAATATCACAGTCGACTTCCCTTTTTGCGCAGTGACGCTATCCGGATGAAAAGTCGTTATTCCCTTCACACCTCCCAAATAGATAAGGCCATTCATTGACTGGTAGCTGGCACCAATAGTATACTCATTATCCACCAATCCACGTTCGGAATAATAGGAAGCAATCTTATTCTCTGCGACTTTTATCAGGTTAATGCCTTTCAGGGTACTACACCAGATATTCCCCCTCTCATCTTCTGCCAACCCATATACAAAATTATTAGAAAGTCCGTCTTCTTCATCATAGTAATGAAATTCTTTTGTTCCGGGATGATAACACATAAGTCCCTTATTCGTTCCCGCCCAAATATTTCCACGTACGTCTTCCAATAATGAGTAAGTGATGAAATTACCCAACGATTGACTCAATACAGGGGTAAATTTTTCCGTTACAGGATCGAAATAATCCACTCCATTACAGTGGCCTATCCACAATCTTTCCCGGGAATCAAGAAGTAGAGTATAAATCCAATTGTTCCTTAACCCACCGGAGGAACTTTGATATTCCGTGACTGTTTGAGTGGGCAGGTGATATCGTATGAATCCGGAACCGAATAAAGAAAGATATAGGTTCCCTTTATCATCACCTGTGATCTTCTTTATATCCTTCAATTTAATTTCCGGTAACATAAAACGTACGTTCCCTTTGGCATCCTGCATATAAAGCCCGGAATAATAGCCTCCAAACCACAAATTACCACTATAATCCTTATAGATGGATGAAACCGTTTTACCTGAAAACAAATGATCGGTTATATTTCCTTCCGAAGTAATTTTAAACACTCCTTCGCCTTCCACACCGCTAACGATATGTCCATCATCATCTTTATACAAGGCAGTTATCACACCAGCCTGCGGATATTCACGGGTAGGAACACTCCAAAAATGGAAAGGTGTAGATTCTTTAGACACCATAACCATTCCTCTATGATAACATCCTATCCATAAGTTTTGGTTATGATCTTCATAAATAGCACGTATTTTAGCATTATCGACATCAATAAAAGGGAGAGTGATCACCTCGGAACGGAGTTCTTTCAAATCGGGTTGAATAACCTTCAGCCCTTTGCCAAAGGTTGCCAAATAACGTGTCCCTTTTTGACTTACGAGTATGGAACGTGCCGGCAGCCACGATTCATTATGTTCTATTTTGGTAAAGCGGTCATTCTCTCTATCATAATAATAAGCAGTAGTACCCGTGGAAAGGAGAAAATTTCCCGAATGGTCCTCGGCCATTCCGGAAATTGTAGAACCGCCATCTAAAACTGCCCGTGTGTATATCTTACTCGTTCGTGTAGAAGGATCATATCGAAGTAAACCGGTACCGTTTACTCCAATCCAGATGCTCCCATGACGGTCTTCATATATGACTCCATAATGAGCATGTTCGGATACATCAGGAATATCTGTCATTTGCTCACCTGTTCCTGTATCTTTCCGAATACGGAATATTCCTCTTCCGGAAGATCCAACCCATATTTCGCCCGAACGCAATTGAGTGATACACATGATATGAAAAGATGAGCTTTCTTCAAACTTAATTGTCCGAAATGCATTTTCTTCCGGAACATAATATTGTAATCCGCCAATACCTCCCACCCATAACGTGCCTTCATTATCGAGCATCAAGGCTTTTACAGAGTTATCGGATAACGAGGTGCTATCCTTGGGATTATTATAATAATGAGTAAATTGTATGCCATTGAATTTATTAAGGCCATAATCTGTCCCGATCCAGATAAACCCATCTTTATCCTGGCAAATGGAAGTAATCAGATCGCAAGTTAATTGTTTGGAATCATAGAACAATGTATTCTCGGCGACCACCTGTACAATTCCCCCAAAAAATACAATCATCAACAGTAATAGTCTTTTCATAGCAAACAGTCCTTTCTTTATGCAAAGAAAGTAATTCTTTTCAAAATCGGACTATTTAATTCGTTTCATTTGTTTTTAAATTTAGTCCCCTTTGCACCAAAAGAAGAATGAAACATATACAAAAACTATTGAAACACAGATTTTTTATCTCTCCGAAAAGATATCCTAACTTTGCCAATAGAAAATAAATCAGCTATTAACCTCTAAAAGAAAATAACATGAAAAAGTATTTAGTAGCAGCATTAGTTGCATGTCTGGGAATCTTAAGTGTCAATGCACAAGTAGACAAGACTATCGAAGTCAGTCAATGCGAAGCCAATAATAAACTGACAGTAGAAGGGCAGACCTTAATTTCCACCAGTTATGGAAACTTGGTATTTCCTGAAAATGATTACACTAATTACACCGGAATAAACTTTGAAGCGACCAACTTCGAAAAATTAGATGAAAATGCCACAAATGCCATCTGTTCATTAAAAATAGAATATACCCAAGATGGTGAAACGGTAAAAGTTTCTATGGGATTTTATACCCAAGGCAAGAAGAAGGTGCAATTCAGTGCTTTTAAAGATGAAAAAGCCGGTAAAATTGCAATTGATCCAAGTTCTATTACCAAAGTTTCCATTGGGATGGGAAAAAACAAAAAAGTAGATATCAATAATATAGTTTTAGTTGCTAAAAAGTAACATAGATCAGTATATCTGCTAGTTGCTTAAATAATAACTGCCGGTGCTTGTAAAAAGAAGCCGGCAGTTATTATTTTATCCTGTGGAACATACACCATATATATTAGTAACATTAATATGGAAAGAAGTTACTTCCAAGGTAGATTTCAGAAACAGTTTTTTGCCTTTTGTATTGGGAAATGAGCTACCTTTGCTACAAATCCATATAATATGAACAGAAACACTTTTTTTGTATTATTCCTATTAATAAGCAACCTTGTTTCAGGACAGGACCTGAAACTGTGGTATAGTCAACCTGCACAAAATTGGTCGGAAGCTCTCCCTATTGGTAACTCCCGTCTTGGAGCCATGGTATATGGCGGAATCGAACGCGAAGAATTACAACTCAACGAAGAAACATTTTGGGCAGGTTCTCCATACAATAATAATAACCCGAATGCCGTACATGTGCTACCGGTTGTACGCAAACTGATTTTTGAAGGGAGAAACAAGGAAGCGCAAAGACTCATTGACGCCAACTTCTTAACCCAGCAACACGGAATGAGCTATCTGACATTAGGTAGTCTTTACCTGGAATTTCCGGAACACCAAAACGGATCCGGCTTTTACCGCGATCTGAATCTGGAGAATGCAACGACAACTACCCGTTATCAAGTGGATGACGTCACTTATACCCGCACCACTTTTGCTTCATTTACTGATAATGTCATTATTATGCATATCAAAGCAAGTAAAGCAAACGCACTGAACTTTACTATTGCATATAACTGCCCTCTAGTACATAAGGTGAATGTTCAGAACGATCAGCTGACCGTCACCTGTCAAGGGAAAGAGCAGGAAGGTTTGAAAGCCGCACTACGGGCAGAATGTCAAATCCAGGTAAAAACGAATGGCACTCTCCGCCCGGCAGGAAATACGCTCCAAATAAATGAAGGAACAGAAGCCACCCTTTATATATCGGCAGCAACCAACTACGTAAACTACCAGGATGTCAGCGCCGATGAATCCCACCGAACCAGCGAATATCTGAAAAGAGCAATGCAAATACCTTACGAAAAAGCTCTCAAAAACCATATCGCTTATTATAAAAAACAATTTGACCGTGTACGCCTTACATTACCGGCAGGCAAAGCTTCCCAACTGGAGACTCCCAAACGAATTGAAAACTTCGGAAATGGGGAAGACATGGCAATGGCAGCTCTACTTTTCCATTATGGACGTTATCTGCTGATTTCTTCTTCGCAACCGGGTGGGCAACCGGCTAATCTGCAAGGTATATGGAATAACAGTACTCATGCACCCTGGGATAGCAAATACACCATCAATATCAATACAGAAATGAACTATTGGCCGGCAGAAGTCACTAATTTAAGTGAAACACATAGTCCGTTATTCTCTATGTTGAAAGATTTATCCGTCACAGGAGCAGAAACAGCCCGAACCATGTATGATTGTCGGGGATGGGTGGCACATCATAACACTGACTTATGGAGAATCTGTGGTGTAGTCGATTTTGCAGCAGCCGGCATGTGGCCTAGCGGCGGCGCATGGTTAGCTCAACATATCTGGCAACATTACCTCTTTACAGGAAATAAAGAGTTCCTGAAAGAGTATTATCCCATCCTGAAAGGAACAGCGCAGTTCTACATGGATTTCTTGGTAGAACATCCAGTGTATAAATGGTTGGTAGTGTCGCCTTCTGTGTCGCCGGAACACGGTCCCATCACGGCCGGTTGCACAATGGACAATCAGATTGCCTTTGATGCACTGCATAATACCTTATTGGCTTCATACATCGCAGGTGAAGCCCCCTCTTTCCAAGACTCCCTCAAACAAACACTAGAGAAGTTGCCACCTATGCAAATAGGAAAGCATAACCAACTACAAGAATGGCTTGAAGATATTGACAATCCCAAGGACGAGCACCGTCATATTTCACATTTGTACGGGCTATATCCGAGTAATCAAATTTCTCCATACTCAAATCCCGAGTTATTCCAGGCAGCAAGAAACACATTGCTTCAACGCGGTGATAAGGCTACCGGTTGGAGTATCGGCTGGAAAGTCAATTTCTGGGCACGTATGCTGGATGGAAACCATGCCTTCCAAATCATTAAAAATATGATTCAACTATTGCCCAACGATCACTTGGCTAAAGAATATCCGAACGGGCGTACCTATCCCAATATGCTGGATGCCCATCCGCCTTTCCAGATTGACGGTAATTTCGGTTATACAGCCGGAGTAGCGGAAATGTTGCTCCAAAGTCATGACGGTGCCGTACATTTATTGCCGGCATTGCCTGATGCATGGGAAGAAGGGAGTGTGAAGGGGCTGGTGGCACGTGGAAACTTTACTGTCGATATGGACTGGAAAAACAATGTGTTAAATAAAGCGATCATCCGATCGAATATAGGCAGTACGCTCCGCATCCGGTCTTATGTCCCACTAAAAGGGAAAGGCTTAAAACAAGTAAACGGGAAAGAGTGCTCAAATAGATTATTCGCCACCACTCCTATCAAGCAACCTCTTGTAGCCAAAGGAGTAAGTGCGCAGTCTCCCAAACTGCAGAAGGTTTACGAATATGACATCGAAACAAAGGCGGGTAAAACCTATATTGTAAATACAATCGAAGGAAAACAATAATACAGAAGAAGGGATAAATCTTTTCTCATGTTACATTATTTACAAACGATGTTACAACATCCGATTGTACTCCCGGAGCCTAATGAAAATATTCATTTTTTATTAGGTTATATTTAGGTTTTTAGTTTTCTTTGTACAACAAACAACGATCTATAACTATGAAAAATGTATTCACTTTTCTATTATTATTGTTTTCTTTGTTATGCAACGGGCAATCTCCTAAGTTATTCACTACTGACAAAGAACTCTCCAGTAGTCTGATTAATCAAATATATCAAGACCGGAACGGTTTCATTTGGATTGCAACAGAAGATGGTCTGAACCGTTATGACGGTGCTAAATTTACCATATACAAACATGAGCCCAATAATGAACATTCGTTAGCCCACAATTTTGTTCGTACTGTTTTTGAGGACAGCAAAGGTCATTTGTTTATCGGTACATATATGGGAATTCAAATGTATGATCCGGCCACAGACAATTTTACCCCACTTGCAATAAGGGAAGACAATGGAGAAATATTTGAAAGTAATATTGTTTCCTTTATCGAAAGGAGAAATGGAGAAATATGGGTATCCGGAAATATGTTGTGCAGGTTGAATATCAAAGATTACCTGTTGACTGTTCAAAAAATTGATATCCCCATGACATCAACAGGATTTATGATTGAAGACAAGAAACAGAATGTCTGGATAGCAAAAGACGAAGAAGGAGTATATCGTCTTGATTCTAATAACCAACTTACTTTATATTTATCTAAAGACAACGGATATGTCAAAAGTATATGTGAAGATTCACGTGGGAATATTTATGTAGGAAGTATGAGAAAAGGACTATTCGTCTATAACAAAAGACAAGACTCCTTTATACCTATTGATTTTAAAGAAAAGAGAGAACTTCCTATCTGTTTCCTCTATTCCGGACCGCAAAATGAATTATATATCGGAACTGATGGTAAAGGTATGAGTGTCTACAATAACCAAACTCATGAAATCTCCGAATACAATTTTGACAACAACTATTTTGATTCAAAAAATTCAAAAATACATTCTATCCTAAAAGACAATTCCGGTAACTTATGGTTGGCTGTTTATCAGAAAGGAGTCATGCAGATACCTGCCCGAACAAACAGTTTCAAGTATATAGGACATAAATCCATGGATAAAAACATGATCGGTTCCAGTTGTATAACCTCATTCTGCAAAGACAACAACGGTATGTTATGGGTTGGAACAGACAATGACGGAATTTATGCCCTGACAGAAAAGTTAGAACCGGCTAAACATTTCTCGCATACTAATCACCCTAATTCTGTGCCTTCAACAGTTATAAAACTATATGAAGATTCCGAGTACAACATTTGGGTCGGCTCCTTTATAAACGGTATGGGAAAGCTGAACAAACAGACAGGATTATGCGATTACCAGTACAAACTGGTAGATAAGAACAACAACTATATACAACGTGTATATGATTTCGCAGAAGATAAAAACAAGCGTCTTTGGATTGCGACAATGGGATTCGGTTTGTTCTACTATGACCTGAAAACGAAAGAATTTACATCCATACAATCTCGGACATCTCTAATCAACGAATGGATAGGTTGTCTGCACTATTCCGATGATAATAAACTGTATGTCGGAACTTATGACGGCATCAACTGTATAGACCTTGACAGTCCTGATTTTCAAAGTCATAAGATACTCTCACAAAATGTTATTTATTCAATCTTTGAAGATGACGAAGGAGTTGTCTGGTTGGGCAGTTCCGAAGGATTATCCGGTTGGAATAAAAATACGAAAGAACTAACCACTTATACTACTGCAGACGGATTGCCCAGTAATACAATATATGCCATACAAGGAGATGGAAAAGATTTTCTTTGGATAAGCACCAATGCCGGAATTTCCCAATTCCAAAAGAAAAACAACAAATTTATCAATTATTATGTCAGCGACGGATTACAGGGAAATGAGTTCTACAAGAATGCCTCCTTCAAAGATAAACAAGGTATTATCTGGTTTGGCGGAATGAATGGTATCACCTATTTCAATCCGCAAGACATTATCAATCCGGCAAAAACATGGAATATCCGGATTACCGACTTTTTCCTGCATAACAATCCGGTTAGAAAAGGAATGAAATCCGGTATTCACAATATTATCAACTGCCCTGTATTCAACGCAAAAGAGTTTTATCTATCCCATAAAGACAATGTGTTCAGTATCGAGTTTGCCACTCTGGAATTAAATGCCCCCGAACACATCAACTACCTTTATTCTATCAACGATGAAAAATGGATTAGTTTGCCCAAAGGTGTAAACCGTATCTCATTCAGCAATCTGAAACCCGGTACCTATAACTTTAAAATCAGAGCAAAAGACAACACTGTGTATTCAAATATAAAAGAAATTACCATCTTTATATCTCCTGCATGGTATGCTTCATGGTGGGCCAAAGTTATCTACTCCTTATTATTACTGACCATTATATTTATCATTATTCTTCAGATCAGACATCGGTACAGAATGCATCAGGAAATGCTGCAACATATCCATACCGAACAAATCAATGAAGCAAAATTGCAGTTCTTTATCAACATCTCTCACGAGATACGCACTCCGATGTCTCTAATCATCAGTCCTCTACAGAAACTGATTAAGAATGAGGAGAACAATGAACGCCTGAAAATATATCATATTATCTACAGAAATGCGGAACGTATTCTGAATCTTGTCAATCAACTAATGGATATTCGGAAAATTGATAAAGGACAAATGTTCCTGATGTTCCGGGAGACCAATATTATTCCTTTTATAGAAGATTTATGTACAACTTTCGGTCAACAGGCAAATACAAAAAATATCCAGCTACAACTTCACAGTACGCTCCGGGAACTGAATGTATGGGTAGACACAGGTAATTTTGATAAGATTATCCTGAATATTCTGTCTAATGCCTTCAAGTTTACTCCTGAAAAAGGAAACATAGATATTACCATCCGTACTGGAGAAGATAATACACTGCCCGATCCCTTGAAACAATATGCCGAAATAATTATCGCGGATACCGGAACAGGCATCGATGAACAGGAAAAAGAACATATCTTCGAACGTTTCTATCAGATCCGTAACAGCCAACAGAATCCGAAAGGCGGAACAGGAATAGGATTACATCTTACTCGTTCATTAGTGGAATTACATCATGGAATTATCTATGTAGAAAATAATAAAGAACAACCGGGTTGCCGTTTTATTATCCGATTACCGTTGGGTAACAAGCATCTACGACCTGAAGAAGTTGACAACAATGAGCAAAAGGTAACAGTAGCCGTACCAACTGTTCCTGTCATCTCTCCCATTATAGAAAATAAGGAAGAAAAGAAAGTCAGGGTAAAAACTAAATATCGCGTATTAATTGTAGAAGACGACGAAGAAATCCGAAATTATATAGCGAAGGAGTTTGGGGACAAATTTCATATCATGGAAAGCCGTAATGGTAAAGAAGCATTAGAGCAAATATTTAAAAAGGCTCCGGACTTAGTCATTAGTGACATCATGATGCCCGAAATGGACGGACTCACCTTATGCCGGAAGATCAAGCAGAATGTAAACCTCAACCATATCCCAGTCATTTTGCTTACTGCAAAAACGAGGGAAGAAGACAACCTTGAAGGTCTGAATACAGGAGCCGACGCCTATATCATGAAGCCATTCAATATCGAAATTCTGCAAAAGACGGTAGAAAATCTGATTAATACACGGCAGCAGTTACGCAAAGTATTTACAGGCCAGCAAAATCTGGAAAACAAGGTTCAGAAACTGGAAGTGAAATCACCCGATGAGAAATTGATGGAACGTATTATGAAAGTGATCAATGAAAACATCAGTAACCCTAACTTGACAATAGAGACAATCACCACCGAGGTAGGTATTAGCCGCGTACATCTTCACAGGAAACTCAAAGAGCTCACCAACCAGACAACCCGTGACTTTATACGTAATATACGTTTAAAAGAAGCCGCTCGTTTATTGTCCGAAAAACAGCATACCATATCCGAGATAGCCATGTTAACAGGATTCACTGATCCTAATAATTTCTCGACAACATTCAAAGAATTGTATGGAATGCCGCCTTCAATGTATATGAAAGAGCAGTTGAGTAAAAAAGAAGAGTAACCCAACTGCTCTCTAGCATGTTTATCTGTTAAACTTGTACCAATCAAAGTTAAACAGTTTGCAGCCTTTACGTCCTTTGAATACAAAATAAATATCTTGTATTCCTGTGACCGGTTTTACAATATCAGTCTGCAATGTTTTCCAGCATTCCCAACCTCCCGTTGAAGGAATAGTCAGTTCCGCAATTAATGGTCCGCTTATACTGTCTGTACGTACTTCAAGTGTTCCGCCACGAAGGGCACTGGCAACGGTAGCAGTGAACCGTTTGGGGGATTTATTGCCGAAATCCACTTCACGTACCTTTATATAATCTCCATTATGAATTTCAGATATATATATACCGGTTTTCACATTTGGTTCGGACTTCACACCTTCAGAAAAAGCGATTGTTTCAGCTTCCACCCTTTCGTAAGGATTGAGCGTACCTACCGGTGACACCCCTTCCCGGGTAGCATTAATAATCGGGAAAGTGCCGTCAGCGTTATACTTAAATTGCTCCACCGCCGCACTTCGCCCGAAGCCTCCACCACCCGGCAGCTTACCCGTATGATAGAAGAAATAAGAATTGCCTTTATAGTCTATCACTCCACAATGGTTAGTAAACGAGCCCGTATCTTGTAAAGGCATGATTTCTCCCATATACTTCCACGGCCCAAGAGGTCCGTCACTCATGGAATAGGCAATATGTTCGGGTACACCTCCGGCAGCATAAAGAAGATAATATTTTCCTTCCCGTTTATGAAGCCATGGACCTTCTGTATAAGTATCTTTATACTTAACATCTTTGACACGTTTTTCCGGATTGGGTGCACCAAAGCTCTCAACAGTCTGTTCCAGTTTGCCCACTTCACCTTTCAAGGAAATCATGTCGTCATTCAGTTCTGCATAATAGATATTCGGATTTCCCCAATACAGATAAGCACGACCGTCATCATCAATGAAGACCGTAGGATCAATATAGTCCCAGCTTCCGTCATGAAGCGGTTTGCCGATGGCATCTTTAAAAGGACCGACAGGCGTATCACCGACTGCCACACCGATTGCCATCGTATTGGAAAGTTTGGAATGCAGGCAGACATACCAATAAAACTTACCATTACGCTCTACACATTGTGCTGCCCAGGCACGGTCGTCCGCCCAGTCGAATGATTCGATGGCAAGAGGAGAGCCGTGATCGGTCCAGTTCACCATATCTTTGGTAGAATATACACGCCATTCCTGCATCCAGAAAAAATCCGCTTTGTCTTCATCGTGTCCCGTATACACATACAAGGTGCCGTCGTGTACCATAGGAGCCGGGTCTGTAGTAAAGCAAGTTTGCACAATCGGGTTTTGCGCTGACAGTCCTCCTTCGGTCATAACCGAAACGAGCAACAATGTAGCTGCGATAAATGTAGATTTCATTTTCATGCTATTTTCAGTGTTTAAATAAATGTGGTACAAATTCTTTCAGGCAACGTCTCCACGTAAGCCATTCATGCGCTGTGCCTTGCGATTCGTAATAATCAACCTCGATACCCAGTTTCCGGAGTGAATCCACCATCTTCTTTGTTCCCATTTGTTCCTCCGTGCCACAGCCGAGAAAGAAATAATTCACTTTCTTATTGAACTTGTCCGCATCCGCAAACACTCCGTTAAAACAAGTCTTCATATCCAGACCGAAAATCGCCCCGCTGAAACTTCCGATATAAGAAAACTTATCGAGATGAGGCAGAACCGTATTGAAAGTCTGATGTCCTCCCCACGAGAGTCCTGCCATAGCACGGTGTTCGCGGTCGGTTTTCGTACGGAATGTCCGGTCTATCATAGGAATCAGGTCTTTCAGAATAACGTCATAAAAGGTGGCGCCATACAAAGCCCGCTCCTCGTTCACATCTTTTCCCGGACGCGGCCGGAACGGAGCTTCCACATCACCGCTATCCATCACCACGAGCATCGGCACACACTGACCGGATGCAATCAGGTTGTCCATAATATGATTCATCTTTCCCTGCGTGCTCCAGCCGGTTTCATCTTCACCCATGCCATGTTGCAGATACAATACCGGATAGCGCTTCTTCGGATGAGTTTCATACTCTGCCGGCGTATATACCATACACCGACGGAACTCTCTCTGCGTTTCGGAGTAATACGTACAGGAACGAACCTGCCCGTGAGGTACCTGTTGAGGACGATAATAATCCCCCTCCTCACCTTCAGGGATTTCGATGCCACTTGCCATACGGCAACAACCGAAGAACGTATAACTGGAAGGATCTGTTACCGACACCCCGTCTGCAATCAGGAAATAATAATGGAATCCTACAGGCAGAGGGTTGGTCGTTGCCGTCCAGAGTCCTCCGGCATCTTTCCACATATCATACTTCTTTCCGCAACAATCCACTTGTAGCCTGTTAGCCTGCGGAGCATAGAAACGAAAATGAGCACGCCCCTCTTTATCCACCCGGGGATAGTCATATCCCGGAATATTAGTGGATACCGGTTCGGTAGTAATCCCGGAGTTTAGTTCCTTCTCCAACAAAAGGAGTCGTTTCTCGGCATACCGCACTCCCAATTTCCTGTATCCTTCTGCCGTGAAATGCAAATTATCTTCTGCGGCAGGACAGCCCGAAGAAGGAATCACGTATGCGGTCGGAATCACTTGCGGCAGCGTATTGATTATCTCATTCATGCTTGCACATCTGCCATTCTGGTCGGCATGCACCACTTCTCCCGCCAACAAGGGAACATCTTTTGCCTGAAGATTCAAATCCCTCAACAGATTCTCATAGACTCTCTTTACTTTTTGAGGCCACTCTTTATCACCGGTATTAGACTCGCCCTGATGCAAGAGGATACCTTTAATCACACCCGCTTTCTGTGCTTCTACAGCCAATTCCTTTAGTCTACGGTAAGGATTATTACCATACGCTTTCACTGTATTTTTCAGCCATTCCGGTTGAGAGGCAATATGCTCTTCGCAATTCTCCTCATCAAACAGCTCAATCCTGCAACCACCAACAGCTACATTGACGACACCTACCTTAATATTATCAGGCAACCTTTCCACTAACGTACGTCCGAAATAATCGGCCGGTGTTAACCCTGTATGGCAACGTACCAACGGAGGAACAGCCTTATACCACTGTCCTTTGACACGTCCCAAAGACGGACAATCAACAGCCGCCATCATCAGAAAGCGTTCATTGACATTGCACGTATCCTGCGCTTCAATCTTTGCATTTCCTTCCATATTGGATTGTCCCAGACAAAGATAAATATGGAAATTAGGGTCTTGTGCAAAGGCAAATATGCCTGCACATAATAAACAACTTAAGACAATAATCTTCTTCATTTGCGTATCTATATCATAAATATTAATTAATGCGTAACCTTGCGATAAGGACTTTCCTGAAGATTCAATCGACTGACTTCATCACTACCACAATCAATTATAATTTTATGCAATACAATAGCAGGGCTTAACGGACGAATAATTAATGCATGTATTCCTTCTTTCAGATTAACATTGGAAAAATCTACCACCGACTCTATCAACCGCGCAGCACCGGCGGGATACATCTTCGTATAACAATTAGCCCAAGTCATCTCTGAATTGTAATTTACTATTTGTTCTTTACCACCATCCAAACTGATAGCATAACTATGTCCTCCTTTTATAAAAGGCAAAGTACTATCCAAGATTAATCTTACACGTATATTTTTCATCTCTGAATTAAGCTTCATGCGATATGTCAATGAAGCTCCTGTTACAGGTTGTGTATAGGGCATCAACGACAAACCAGAAAGAGTACGTCCCAAGTCAGGAATAACTGTCCACTCCGTCTTATTCCCTTGTGTACATTCTGCAAAACGTTCCGCTTCCATTACTACCACCCCACCTTTCTCCTTATACTCATATCCTCCCGGCTTATATGCAGAGACATCCACTCTTATGATTTCGGGCATTATATTTCCTCCTTTAGGCTCATCCCAGCTTGTATAACCGATGTGCGTCTGATCCATTAAATGATTCCATTTTCCACCAGCTATATTGTTATTATAGTCATAGCAAAGTTCCGCATCATACCTGAAACAATACTCCACTCTATCTGCCCATTCATTGGCACGTGGATCACCCTCAGATGCTAACTTATGATTCATAGCAACCGCATAATACATCTCATAAAGGTTTGCCATGGCCTGAACAGGAAAAAGAATGAGTTCTTTATATGTATCCTTCAATTCTTCCGGTAAAGTCATAAACTGACGATAGGCATGCGCCTCCAAAGCAAGAAATTCATCTGTTACAGCCTTAAATTCTCCACTGGAAAGATTATAAGTTTGGCTATCCAACATTTCTGCAGTTACGCGAGCAGCATATTTACAATACAGATTTAAGATGCGAGCGGCTTCTACTGCATAGTTATCCCCAAACTGTTGTTTACAGAAACTACAAGTATATTCCTGTAAATTATCAGCCGTAAGGTGTCCAGGATTCCATGCCATATTCAAGAAAAAATCAACAGGAAATTCATTCGGTTTCAAGTCACCCACATTTAGAATCCACATTTTATCCACACCATAAGAATAAGTCAAATATAATTGTTCCCACATATGCTGGATCTGTGTCATATTCAGCCATTGATAGGCACGTGGTGCTCCATGTAAATCTACATGATAATACATACCATATCCACCAGGATGCCGTTTATCCTTTAAATCTGGTAAACGACGTACATTCCCCCAATTATCATCACAAAGCAAAATCATGACATCATCAGGTATTTTCATTCCCTTATCATAATATTCCAGTACTTCACTATAAAGTGCCCACAATTGTGGAGTCTTACAAGCAGGTTTACCTGTTACATCTGCTATTATTTTACGCTGTCCTTTTACGATATCCTCCAATAGATGCGTATCTGTATCGGGTCCCATCGGAGCATCACCGTCACCACGCATAGCGATAGTAATTACTTCTTCCTTTCCATTCATTCGCTTGATACCCTCACGGAAAAAACGTTCTACTCCCTCTTTATTCCTCTGATAGTTCCACTCACCATACAACTTACGATTACGGGCATATTCCTGGTGATTACGTGCCATCGGTTCGTGATGGGAAGTCCCGATTATAATCCCCATTTCATCAGCCAAAGGACTATTCATCGGATCATCTGCATAAAATGCTGCACTCCACATGGCCGGCCATAGAAAATTAGCTTTCAAACGGAGGAGAAGTTCGTAGACATGCACATACATCTTACTGTTAAATCCTCCGAACTTTTCAGTTGTCCAACCTCCCATACAAGGCCATTCATCATTAATGAAAATGCCACGGTATTTTACAGCCGGTTCACCATCAGTATAAACACCTTCTTTAATATAAATAGCCTGATGCTTTACCGGCGGAACATCAAGCCACCAGTACCAAGGAGAAATCCCTATTTGTTTTGACAATTCATAAATACCATAAATCGTTCCACGCTTATCACTTCCAGCAATCAGCAGCACATCTCCCTGTAAACCTTCCAAAGGAGCATGAAGAGTGGTGATTATATATTTTTCATTCTTACCTCTCAATTCTTTACCATCCAGTTTTCCTGTTTTTACTAATTGACGTATAAGTGGGCTTTTGTCAAACGAACCTATGATAATACGCACTTCTTTTCCCGCAATATTCGATAATTCGGGTTTTACAGTAGTCACTTTTTCAAAATCCGTTTGTAAATTACGCACCGCTAACAGCACCCCACGATGTTCTGCATCATCACACCAAATAGAGAACGATCTGTTTTGTGGTGTAACCAAAGGTAACTTGGCATCCGCTGATATAAAAGTGACAAATGGTTCCGCAGCATTCAAAACAGATACACATAAGAATAGAAATATAATTATTATCCGACTCAAAAACATGTTCTTCATTATTTTCTAGTTACATACTGTCCTAAAAACAATTATCCGCAAGATACTACTTGTAAAATGCGGATAATCGAATTTAAGAGAATTCTTATTTTCTTTCGATAACAATGTTGTCGAGATACAAGTCACCGGCACCTGATGAATTGGCTTTCAATTCAAACGTATTTGCCCCTTTTCGTAAGGAAACCGACATTAAGGCTGTATTCCATACAGTATTGTCATTATCAGTTTGTGCAAACTCCGGAGTACCTACTTTGGTATTGTTTATATACATATCTACGGTATTGACTGTAGCCGACGGAGCACGGTAGCGAATACGGATTGTATATACACCATCTTCCAGTGCAGTAACAGCATCACGTACGGCAGCTGCAGAACTAGCACCAAAATTTATATATCCCTGTGCTGTGTAGTTACGTATCGGCTCCGAATCTCCTTTTGTCACTCTCTTAGTCACATTCTTAAAATCAAAGCATTCAGCCTCATACTGATAAGCGCCCTGATAAATTTGTGGAGAAGCGGGAACCTGGATAGATGCTGCAGTAGATACAGTTAAACGATCGGTGGCTTTTCCTGAACAATTGACCGTCAAATCCAATGGTCCGTTATGAGTGACAGTCAGCGTATATACATCTTCTTTCCAATTCTCAGAAACTTGTGCAGTACCATTGGCTCTGGAAGATACAGAATGAGTTGGTTTGGATGTACATCCATATATCTTGATGACCTCCGTTTTGCTCGAACCACTAGGGTCATAGTTATTCATGTAGAAGGTGAGCTTATTGGCATATTCTTTTATAACACTTACAGTATATTTGGAGTAAGCCAATTCCATCTTGTCACATGTATTGTATTTAAACGGAATTGCAGCATTCCGTATTCCGGCAAGTCCGTTATAAACCACCCAACCATTTTCTATACGTCCAGCATAAAGTTCTCCTGTATACTCTTGTGGAAACCAACGGTTAAACTTTCCAACTTTAGTATTTACATCGCTCCAAGATCCTTCGAAAGTTGATTGGTTGATCTTATACTGGAATGAATTAGCTACATCGTCACACAATTCGAACGCAACAGGAATCGTAGGATAACGGCCCGTTTTCTTAAAGTAACAATGATTATCCCAAAGATTACCATCATCATCGCGAAGGTAAAGCCCTTCATGCAAATTCTTCGGGCTGCTGTATTTAGCATTATCATCACCGGAATAGACATCTTGAAGAATCACCACTTTCGTGCGGTCAATAACTTCTTTCCGGGAAGGAATACGAATTGTTTTATCAATAATCTTACGGAACATATCTATATTGATATTGACAAATTGCGGAAAACATTCCCAATTACGGCTCTGATAACCATCACCTACACTGACTGCATTCGTCTCCTTAAAACATTGCTGCCATATAAGTTCAGGTCCGTCAATAACAGTCTGACCTGTCAGCATCACATGCTCTATAATAGGCAGCGCACCGGCAGCCGGCGGGAAATCCTTATCGCCATTCTGTCCTTTCTCCTCTGTCCAGCCGCATTGGTCGAAACGGATGCCGTACTGACCTGCAAAACCGGAGAGCCACGTGCCTAAGCAAATTCCTTCGACATTGAAGAAGCCACTTTGCGTGGTGTATTTCTCACACATAATGAAATTTTCAGAGTACAATTTGGCAGTTTGGGCAAAATCAGAATTACGCTTCACAAGAGCAATAGGATTGATATTAGCCGACCAAGTATTACCACAGAAACTAACTACCAAATATCCTCCATATTTATGAGTAAGTTTCAAAAGTTGATTCCAGTGAGCCACTCGTTGTAACCACGATACAGAGAACTGGTCATCATACCCCCAAAACTGCTCACAATAATTGAAACCAAGAAAGTTGGGATATTCTCTGAAAAACTCATCATATACCCGAACCTTATCGTCACTTTCAAATTGACTATATAAGCTGACATCCTTAAAATGACTAAAACCGCCGCTTGACGGCTGCACCATCGCCCACACATTATTTTCAGCACACGTCCTCAACCACGACTTTGCTATCTCATAACCATACTCGCTTACATTATAGATCCCAGTAGCCTCATCATGGCTTACAGACAACGAGATATTAAAAATGGTAAACGGACGAATATCAGCAGGGATAAGATCTATGATTTTCTGAGGATCGGCATAATTCCATGAATCAATATGAACAAACCATGCCGGTTGTTCAGGAGAAATAGGACGGCGTAACGCCCCCGTTACCGGAGGAATTTCGGGATTGTCTCCTTTAAAAAGATTCAGTTCGATGACAGGTGTCCGGTCGGTAAAAGTGAAACTGACAGATTCGTCACCAATAGTACTCACTTGTTTAAACTGACTGGTAAGTTTGCCGCTCACCGCCTTGTCAAGGGTACGAGACTTAGTTCCATATTTTACAGTCCAATAGCCGTCAGTGTTAATATCCACTATAGGTGCAACTGTATTGTTTTCATCTAACACCTTGACTTTTTCATCATTCTCAAACGTTAGCCAGACATCATCAAGAGTCCAATAATATTCATCATGTTCTACTTTGGCACCTACTTTTGGAGAATAAACTACATCCTCTCCTCCGCCTTCCAATGCTGCTATCTGAGCATACATACTGAAGCTTGTACCATCCGACAACTCAATCGTATAACTCGCGCCATTATTCACCGGATTGTATGTCTTTACAGCCAGGTCCTGTTGTTTGGCCTCAATAAGCTTACGTAATGCCTTGACATTAGTATTAATATTCTCGACAGCCGTACCGGGTTTCGGTACGGAAGGAGCGTCAGGATCAATGACATCGTCATCTTTACAGGAACCAAGAATACATGCACAGCATACTATTCCGAGAAAAAGTAGGTATGATAGCTTACTTTTCGTATTTAACAAATTCATCATATTCCAACTAGTTATTATTATCATTAAAATGTCAATCTGACTGAAGTTATACTGTTAGCAGATAACAACACCGTTATACCTTCAGCAGATTCCATCAAACCAGTATCGATCACTTCCATATTTTTTGTTTCGTTCGTTTCAACGGCACTTGCTTTTTTTATTCCTGCTAATGGTATTTCCAGCCATTGAGAAGCACCATTCAGATTCAATAATACGATGGTCACTTCACCGGTCTTTTCATCCCAATAAGCAGTAGCACAGACTTCTTCATTATTTGTAACTACCTTAATACGAGTTGTTTCTGTTGCATATTGAGCATAATGAGCCATAATATAACCATTCTTTGTGATTTCTCCTTCACTCGTCGGACTCCGTTTGTCCGTATCGCCCATCAAACCATAAAAGCGCTTCAAATACCAATATATATAAGCACTGCAATACCCCTCCATACACATGTGAATCTCTTTACCAAGATGATTGAGACTGTATTGCCATTTCAGGAATTCCCATTTCGAAGAATCATCAGAATTCTCACCGTCATTAAAAAGATGTTCTGTCATCCACCATGTCTTTCCTTGAATACGTGAATACACACCACAGATGTAATCGTGGCGGTTCTTAACATATCCGCTACTCAAATCTGTAAATCCTTGATAGAGATGTCCGGCTAGAATATCCGTTTGAGCAAATGCTTCGGCGTTGTTGATAATAGGATCAGTATATTCAGGCTGCATACCACAAGCTTCCGGTGACATCAGCTTCACTCCTGTTTCCCGTATCCTTGCTCCGTATTGTTTTACAAAATCCACTACTTCAGAAGGAGTCCAGTACGTAAATTCCATATCCGGTTCGTTCTGGACGGAAATCGCATAGAGGTTCACCCCTTTTTCCTTCATAAATGTAACATAACGGATAAGATGGTTTGCATACGCTTCATAGTTTTCTTTTTTAAGGTGTTTCATTTCCTTTCCATTCACCGTGATTTTATCTGCAAGCGCATCTGTACAATCCCATGGACATGCAAAGATAATTGCTCCGTTAGCTTGTGCTGCCTTTGCTGCTTCTACATCTGCACTCCAATCTGATTCGTTGGGATAAATCATCAAGCGAAGGATAGAATATCCCAATCCGCCGGCACCATACATTTTATCTAATTGTGATGCAGAAATAAGATTGTCACCACACCAGATCTTCGGATTGTACATACCGCCAAATCCTACAACCGGCTGATATTTCACCGAAGGATCAACAGTTAGTGTAACCGACTTGAATGGCGGTTCTTGTTCTACCAGCAAATCAACAGTTGTTTCATTAGTTTTATCGAATAAGTGAATGGTTTGTGTACGCTTTTTCATCGTACTGTTCGCACCACAAGATACACGAACCTTCGTGTACTGTTTTTCCCCAGTATTACTGCCACCTGATGTAGGAGTGACGCTTTTTACAATATCCCCTTCACCAAGAGTTATCTCCCAAGAAGTCTTCGCCCATTCCACCACAACATCCGTCTGACTTTCCCCAGTACTCACAGTAATGGATTTTTTAAGAAAGAGCGCATACGCGCCCTTTCCTTCATCCATTTCTTTTTTTTCATCTTCCCCTCCCGAACAAGCCCCCAAGAGGATATTCGCAAGAAAGAGACAAAATAATAATGTAATATTCTTCATATATAAATAGTCCTTTTAATCCAGAGGAGAGGATTATTTCAATCCGTCCACTATACCTTCATACATTTCATTACGGTTATAGTCCGATGTCCAAGGACACAGTTTATAACCAGTATTGGTCTCTGTAATACCCGATATAGAGATTCCGTATTGCTTGTCTGCAGGAATAAGTCTTCGATACTCCTGCATGATAAAAGCCATATAAGAAGCAGCGGCAGCTCTATCTTCTTCTGTTAATTTATTAATCGCAATAAAGTTGCCATCCAGTTCTTCAACCATCATGCTAAGATCGGATACCCGTATCAGTTTACCAGTCTTACCTAATTTATCAAACAGATTGGTGATCATCGTTTTATTGCCTTCCTGGAAAACAACATCTTTGGAATAAATTGCATTGAGAAGAATATTGTACCCGTCAATTTTGGTAACGTTGTCTGCTTCCCAAGCATCAACTAAAGATATGAGTTCATCAGCCATATTCCCCATTTCATCATATTGACCAAATGTGTTGCTGACAAAAAGCTCAAGATCTACATTGGCATTCTTCACTGTATCACGGGCAATCTTCACGGCGGTACGTGCATAGTCTACTTCACCCAAATATTCACCCCAGTTAAATGTATTATCATTAACAGTCTTATCCAAAGGATTACCAATTATATTCCAAGCTTTTACACTCTTCGTTTCATTCACACCTGCATACACCATACCACCAATCCATTTTTCCATTTCTTTAGTGAAGATTTCCTTTTTCTCTTCTGGAGTCTTTTCGATATGTTGCGGCTTGGCTTCCCATACAAAAATCAGATTATCGATGTATGCTGTCCAGTTGCCAGAACTGGAACCGATCGCAAATGTTATTTCATTGAGGTCTTTCATTGCATTGGGTATCTCAATTGTAGTAGCTGGAACCGCTTCACCCAAAGCAGTGTAAGTACCTTCCTTCACAAAGGTCACAAATACACCATCACGTTTCCAAGTATCATTCTCTGCGTAACCGTAAGCAGCTGCATTTTGATGAAGATTTAATAACTGACCATTAATTTTCACGTACATTCCATAACCATACATCCCTTTTAAAAGGCGCATATCCATTGACATACCGGTATAATCTCCAAGGGTCTTGCCTTCAGCTAACTTAACTGTAAATTCCGGGAAGTAATGCGAAGCCTGATCTATGTAAAGTACATGACCAGTCTCTCTTTCTGGATCTTCTACTACAGTAGCTGTACCGCTATTGGGAGCACCAGCTCCAGCAACCATAGGATACACTGTATTCAGATTATCCCCTTCAAAATTGATAACCGTAGTACCTTTTCCGGATACTTCATAGTCCATAGAAATATTATCTATATAAAATTGTGCACTAGTGGATGCAGAACCTATCGCTAAATCAAATTCTGTCAGACTTCCAAAACTTTCGGGTACTACCAATCCGGGAGCAGTAGCATCTTTCAGATTAATTGTTCCTTCACGTTTCCATTTATCACCTCCGTCACAGAAATCATTTCCATTTTTTCCTACATTAAACTCCGTTCCATTGATCAAGACTCGTAAACCTTGTCCCCAAATCCCATCAGTTCCTACAAAACGCAAATCTATATTCAATCTAACGTAATCTCCGAGTTTTCTTCCTGCAGGCAAAACTACGTGAAATTTAGGATAGGAATAAGCAGCTTTCACATCATTTGTTCCCACATGTAAAACATGACCGCTTTCACCGGCAGGGTCTTCCTCAACTATAGCCGAGCTATTACCTGTCATCGGATAAGTCGTACCAATAGCATCATTTTCGAAATTAAATAATTTCGTTGTTCCTTTCTGAACTTCTACCGGAATATCTATCGGCTCGATAAGCTTATTATAATATGCGGCACGCTGTCCTTGGTTTGAACAAAGTACCCCTCCATAAAGAGTCACGCCAGCCTCCGCTGCTACATCGGCAGCCGTTTGCATGCCACCAAAATTGTAAGTACCGTCCTCCTTTAGTGTATTTAACGGATCGTAAGAACCGTTCATATCCACTGCATCAAAATTGGTAAACACTGTACTGAATGCAATTTCTTTCTTTACAAATTCGCTTCCCGGTACATTTACAGCTAACTGAAAAGGTGTGCCACTACGGTCAATATACGACTTCAGCAGGTCAAATTGAGCTAAATATTCGTTGATAGCTGCATTCTGTGGTTTCTCTACTTGAAGCTGGCAATTATATTCGTCTGTACACGACATTATCGACGCAGCGATCAGTGTAAAAGCAATTATCTTGTTATTGATGTATTTCATATACTCTTGATTTTAACGTTCATATCAAAACATCATTTTCTCACTACTTCGAGTGACTTACCACCATACACATTACGTGTACGTAACACCAAAGTGTCTTTTGTTGCAAGCTGAATGTTATTGTCTGTCAAATTGACTGTATAGTCAAGATAAATGGCATTCCTGTCTTTTCCGCCAAGACTATTTTTCTCACCTTTGCTGACAAACTTGCCACTACCGCTTACCACTACATTCTGCGAACCAGAGTGTACAGTGCACGAACCATCTTCTGCAAATGACAAACGAACAGTATAGCTAATATCCTTACCACTTTCATCCTTGGTTTTCAATGTCAAAAGATTGTCTTTCATACTTTTAGTAGAAATATTCACAACTTCATCATTTTCCACAAACTGTTCATGGCGAATAATATCTTTTGATGTACCTGCTACAGTAGCATGATCAATACCACGACGCAAGTACTCTCCGTGCCAAGGATTCACATACTTCACTGCATACAAGACAAAATTCTGCGGCAATATGCTCCAATCACCGGCATTAGTTAACACCGGATTTTCAACAACCGGCTTCCCTTGCAAAATAGAGTCCGCCCCCTGAACATTAGTCATCAACAAAGGAATGACATAATTCTCACTGATCGATTTTTCATCAGCAAAAAAATCATCCGTCAACTGCACTTCTACTCCCGCCATTATTTGCCCTTTAGGAATCGCAATTCGATCGGAAGCCAACGTGTAATAAGAAGCCGGCATAGGGACAAGAGGCTGATCTGTATCTTTAAAATAAAGATTGTCACACAAGGACTCATCCACTTTAAAGTTTATCACCACATTGTTTCTATTAGTATATCCTCCACCCCAAGCAGCTTTTATTACCATCTTATGCTGATTGTCAAGAGTGTTATCCACAAATTCACTCTCACCAAGCTCTATGGTACGAAGTCCGTATTGGTTGGCAAAATATACTGTCTGGTAATCGAAATCAGGAAATTCATTGTCACTACTTTCGCATGACGTCCAAGTAAGGATCAATAAAACCAGTCCGATATATGCTAAGTTCTTTTTCATAACGTACTTTTAATTAAATATAATTCTATAATTATTTCCACCCTCTATTTTGTACAAGGTTGCTGAACTTGAGTATTTCAGAATTTGGAATCGGGCAATAATACATGTAATCTTCATAATTACGTTCTTCGACAACGAATTCATTAAAAGAATGTCCATCTCTGTCCCAGTCGATACCACGTACCGGCTCGTTCAAGTTTTCTTTCCAACGACGTATATCCCAGAAACGGAAACCTTCAAAACAGAGTTCCAGACGACGTTCATTACGAATAAGATTAGCCATTTTGTCTCTATCGCCCGCACATTGTTCCAGATAAGGATCAGAAGTACCGCCTATACCGGCACGCTTACGAATAGCCTTGATTACATCATAAGCCGAATAACCATTTCCATTATCTCCTTTAGGTCCCCACGCTTCATTAGCCGCTTCAGCATAAGCCAAATACATCTCTGTATAACGAATACGTGGAATATAATGCTGCTGATTCGTAACCGATCCGAGCGCACGATTTACATCCATACGCAGTCTTTTCTTCATATAATAACCGGTACGTGTAGATCTCTGCTCTTTCACATCTATACCGTCATCAGTGCCCGATTTACGCCCTGTATATATAGGTACATCGCCTACTCCAGCTATACTTCCGTTATAGATAATATATTTTGCCAAACGAGGATCACGTCCATTATAAGGATTATTCTTATCATAGTTACTGTTAACAATGTCCGAGATAGGATACCCATTAGCCATAGGGAACGCATCAACAAGGTTTTGTGACGGATTCATATTGCCACTACCATTCAAAGAAGGCGGAAAGTTATTTGCCTCCTGTGAATTGGCAGCCTCACTATTACTAACATTTTCACGCCAAATAATCTCTTTAGGATTAATGCCTTTTTGCAAGTTCTCTACTACCTCTTTTGAATAATATTCCACTCCTTTATCATCCAATCCGCCCAATCCTCCATTGTAGTTGAGTACAGCGG
Organism: Bacteroides ovatus; assembly: GCF_001314995.1. Classification (NCBI taxonomy): domain Bacteria; kingdom Pseudomonadati; phylum Bacteroidota; class Bacteroidia; order Bacteroidales; family Bacteroidaceae; genus Bacteroides; species Bacteroides ovatus. The sequence continues at coordinate 4,771,869 of NZ_CP012938.1, read as the reverse complement.
CAGCCGCATTAGCAGCATCGGCCCATGAAGCAGGATTAGAGGCATCCTGAAAAGCCGGACTAGCAGCCAAAAGAGCTGTACGAACACGATAAGCACGTGCAATCAGACCATTGAATAACTGACGGGACTTCTCTCCCATTACAGTATTATATTTACCTTTATCCTGAGTAATACTCTGAAAATCGGCAGGTACCTCATTCACATCATTATACTCCCAAGGAAGTAATTCTTCGGCTTTTTCCAAGTCACTATATATCTGCTGTACACAATCAGCAAACGAAGCACGAGGTAAATTAAGGTCCGAGTTTATAGTAAGATACTCTGTCAAACGAGGTACACCGAGCAATTCTCCGTTTTCTCCAAATCCAGCATGTGCACGAAGCAAATAGTATAAAAACATACCGCGAAGTCCATAAGCTTCCCCCTTGGTACGACGAGCAAACAATTGTGCTTTCTCTGCATCATCCGACCACCTTACCTTATCCACATTTTCCAGGAAAAGATTGATATACTGGATAGAACTGAACGAATTGGTCCATTGATTGATAGGCGTCCATAACCGGGAAGTCCAACCACCGGTAGCCATCGTGAGAAATGCATTGTTCTTCTGATTAATGACAGCATCATCTGTTGCATATTCACTATTATCATAGTATCCCGGAACGCAACGGTACACATTCACCAGGAAGCCTTGTGCATATTGAGCATCGTCGTACATCTGTTCCACATCCTTGAAGTTCTCGATGGCCGGCTCGAAAAGGTCATCGCAACTATTCAGCATCAAGGCAGCAGCTACCAAAAATATTATTTTCTTTTTCATATTATGTACTATCTTTTTTAGTTAGATTTAGAATGCGGCCTTAAAGCCTAGATAGAAATTCCGGTATTGGGGAGCCCCCAAACTCATCTCCATATACTCACGTTCTTTTGCTATTGTAAGTAAGTTGCTTCCACCACAATACAAGCTAAGTCCACGTATGAAAGTTCCGTTGAAAGTATCTGTAGGAAAATCATAAGTAAGCTGCACATTACTCAAACGGAAAACATTATTCTTGTACATCCAGAAAGTAGAATTACGGAAGTTATTATCACCATTGCTGGTAGAAAGACGAGGATAAGTAGCTGTTCCTTTCGTTTCTTCAGTCCAACGTCCCATAACGACTTCTGAGAACTTGCTCGTACCTCTGTTCCAGTAATAAGAATTATTTTTAAAAGCCACCGCACCGGTTTGTCCCGATCCCATTGCAAAAAGAGTAAAGTTCTTGTATTTCAATGTCAAATTCAAACCAAAAGTAAATGGTGATGTAGACCACCCGCCTGCACCCAGATCAATCTGATCATCACTATTGATTACACCATCACCATTGATATCCTTATACTTCAGGTCACCGGGACGAACTGTGCCGAATGTCTGCTTGGCATGTTTCTCGATATCAGCCTGATCTTGAAAGAAACCTTCGCAAACATATCCATAAGTTGCATCAAGTGCACGCCCCTGGCGCAACAAATAAGACTCATTCGCCACTTCATCACGAATAGAAGCTTTTGAAGAAAATACCATTCCATTAAACCCGAGAGTCACGTCGAAATCACCTATCTTTTTATTTGCACTTAGTGAAAAATCAAAACCAGTACGTTTGTCTTCATTATAATTGATCCAAGGTAAAAATGAAAGATCTGTACCTAAATCGAAAAACGAAGGATAAATAGTAGAAGCACCTTGAGTAAGAAGTCCACTAGTCTTCTGAGTAAAATAGTTCGCATTAATTCTCAACAGTCTATTGAATAAAGTGGCGTCTATACCTGCACGAACTTCCTCACGAGTGATAAAGTCAAGATTCGGATTGTCACCTCGTTTTGAACCGGTCGTATTACCACCCACCGTTCCATCATACCATTGAAACCAACCGCCTTTGTCAGAAAAATAGCCCTTATACATATAGTAATCAGAAATATCAAGATCCTGATGCAACTTGGCATAAGAAGCCGTAATCTTCAGATCGTCCACAAAGCCTACACTTTCCATAAACTTCTCTTTACTAAGTCTCCATCCCAAAGTGACCGATGGAGAAAAAGCGTTGCGATTTCCTTCCGGCAGCTTGGCTGAATGTACCAAAGCACCACTAAAGTCTGCATAATATTTATGATCGTAATTATAAGAAGCACGCAATCCCAGATTTACGTTGCTGGTACGATGATAATCACTACTCTCATGACCTTCATCAGCTGAACTTTGTGTCTGATATCCCCATCCCAACAAGGTCGCAGATACATTATGGAATGTCTTAAATGTACGGTTATAATCAAACTGTGCACTGAAAGTCATGGTCTGGTCGTAAGTCGATTTACCTACATATTCGTTAGTTGATTTTGTATCATCATTGAATTTGGTAAGTCCGATAATCATATCCTTACCATTCACATTAGACCATTTAGGCTCATAAATAGCATACTTTTCAGCATAAGCTTCTGAATAATAAGAAGTGTAATCTACGCTATAAGCAGTTTTGAAAGATAAACCCTTTAACAAGCCTCCAAGATCCGCCATCACCGCCACATCAAACATAAATCTACGTGCTTTTTCCTTCGTATATCCAGCAGCAAGCAATTCGGAAAACGGGTTTGTCGTGTCTGCCGAAGTACCTCCTAACAGATACTTACCGTCTATAAGATGATTGCTGTTAGTTATATATTCCTGTATATATGCAACATTAGGATCCATCATATCAATGGGTAATAATGGTGCAAACCAGTTGGGGCGCAATGTAGAAGCCGCTCCCCAAAAGTCACCACGGCCTTGATAACTATTGTCAAAGATAATAGCAGCATTAGTAGTTGCTTTAAGCCATGAAGCCAGTGCCATATCCACATTACCACGTACATTAAAACTCATATCATAAGCTTTCTTTGACTCACCGTATTTCAACAGGCTATTAGCATAATTCATACCGAAGTTCAAGTAATAATGAGTCTTTTCATTACCTCCATACACTTCACCCGTAACATCAGAATTAGTATAGAACTTTCTTAAATAATCTGAACTATAAAAGTCTATGTCCGGATAACGATAAGGATTAGTACCCATTGCTGTGTTATAAATAGTACCGGCATCATACCTTTCTGCTATACCGTCATTACGACAAGCTTCATTGTACATGGTCATATAACAATCTGCATCCAAGTACTTAGGATAAGCCTTCGGGACATTCACCCCTACATTGGCACGAACATCGATATGCATGGGTGAATCTTTGCCTCGCTTGGTAGTGATAAGAATTACTCCTTTCGCGGCACGGCTACCATAGAGTACCACAGCTGCCGCATCTTTCAGCATAGATATACTTTCCACTTCCGAAGCCTTTACACTTGATGCACTACGAGGCACACCGTCTACCAGTACCAACGGTCCTTGTCCCCAAAGGGATGATCCATTGTAACCACCGACAAAACTTTCAAGGCCCACAAGGCTATTATTGTTAGCAGTCTTCTTTGTCAGCTCTGACGTGTTGACAGTAGAAATGGCATGAGTCAAATCTTCCTGAGCAACTTTGCCGAAAGCCACATTCACTAAGCTGTCCTTGCTTTCCTCCTGTGCCTGCACACCTGTCATGCTAAGCAATGACATGGCAAAAACAGTACAGCCGATATATATAAACTTTCTATTCATATTTCGCGTCATTATTAATTAATACGTCATGATTACCATCCCGGATTCTGGCCAAAGCCTTCATACAAGTAAACATCTGCTTTGGGTAATGGCAGCCAATAGTGTCTGTCGGTATACTTTCTCTCCACCAGTACCACTTCTTTCAAATTCATGATTTCATTCTCCTCCGGATGCTCTTTGTTATAGCTTGCGGTAGGTACACGGTCAAACTCAATCTTTGTCTTCAAGGTATAAGGACTCTTATCAAGAAGCATCCAACGACGGAGATCCATAAAGCGAAAGCCCTCAAAAGCAAGTTCTACGGCACGCTCGCGGCGAATCTCACCAAGAAAGTCTGTCGTATTTCCAGTAAATCGATCAAGTACGTGAGCCACACCGGCACGATCACGAATCTCATTGATAGCATCCTCAGCCGTCATATAGAAGCTAGAAGCTTTACTTTGCGGAGAGCCATAACCTACAGCCGTTGCCTCCGAGTACATCAGATAAACATCCGCTAAACGCATCAAACTTAAAACAGCGTAGTGAGCACCTCTGACGTTAGCATTATTCACTATTTTTAGACAGAGCTTACTATTCATATAACCTGTAAAACACCCTTTCTGTGGATCTTTCTCTTCACTGTCCGCTCCATTCGTATACAACTGGCAATATTGTCCGTTTCCAGTTTCTCCACACCATTCACCGTCAAATATGATGTCTTTATAAAAACGCGGATCACGATTTTTCCAAGGATACTTAGGATCATATCCTGATTCTGCATCGGCTTTTGTCATATCTTTGATCGGATAGCCATTAGCCATACCAAAATAATTTACATAATTAGCAGTCGGATAACATTTAATACCAGCATTGATATGAGAACGCGGACGAAAATCCGTATTCATGTTATAGTTCCAACGACCATCATACTGCACTAAATTTTCGCGGAAGATAGCTTCTTTCACCCCGTTAAGCTTACCGCCGGAATTGTATACGACAAACAGGTCGTTATAATTTTCCATATCTGCTAATTCATAGCGTTTAGTATCCTCAACAATCTTCAAAGCTTCGCCAAAAGCTTCAGCTGCACGCTTACAACGTCCCGCATCATACTCTTTGTCACCTCCGGAAGCCCAGTTCATTAGCGGACTACCCGCCCAAAGCAATGTCTTCCCTTTATAGGCCAAAGCCATAATTTTATTAATACGAGTATCATTCAAACCAAGAGTAGCTCTACCAGCTGTGGTTTGGTCCCAGTCAACGGGAAGCAAAGGAATAGCATGGTCAAAATCAGCCACACATTTTTCAGCACACTCTTGCCAGGTAAGTCTGGATAATGCAGGAGCAACATCCGGCGGTAATACTTGGTCAACATAAGGCATTCCACCCCACCATTCCATCAACATAAAATGAAACCATCCACGGAAAAAATAAAGTTGTCCTTCAATAAGATTACGTTCTTCTTCTGTAGCACTTACCAAATTACCAAGATTAGCTATACCAATGTTAGCCTTACGGATACCATACCAGCAAAGTTTCCACAAATTACCCTTATCACTGCGTTCCTGTGAATTAGCCTTTCCACCACGTATAGAAGAAGGATAAGAATAATAACAGGTAGTCCATCCCCAGAAATCACCATAGTCAATATTACGGGCAAAGAGGCGAAGCTCCTGTGGCTCCCAATAATCTTCCTCACCAAAATTAAAACTAGTATGATACTCACTGTTTGATACAACAGGTATACAGTTATAGAGTTCCTCGGTAAATCCCTGGAAATTCTTGAAATTCTTATATGGATCATTTTCTTCAATGTCACTATATGGAGATTTGTCCAAATAGTCAGTACAAGAAGTAGCTCCCAACATACCGGCCAAAGTGATGACCGACGTAAGGAATATTTTATTAATATACTTATTCATAGTCTTTACTTAGTATTTATAAAGTAATGTCGATACCAAGATTGAAACGGCGCATTGTCGGATAAGCACCATCAGAAGAACTATATCCGGTATTAGATTCGCGATCATCCGGCATTTTAGTCCACATATAAAGATTATCACCGTTCAGATATATACGGCAGTTTTTGATCCCCATCTTCTTCAACCAGTTTGATTTTTGGAAAGTATAGGACAATTCAACGTTTTTCAAACGCAAATAAGAACCATCGTACCAATATCTAGTGCCTGATGCTGCTTGATCAATAGTGGTCCCCCAACGCGGTGCGGGCAGAGTAGCACTCCCATCGGGAGTCCAATAATCACCTTCAGCATAAGCTACATGGGCAGTGCTACGGAACGTCGGGAAATTGACTTCACGAGTCACATTGTTTACTCCATAGAACTGTGCAAAAATGCTAAATCCCTTCCATTCAGCTCCAATTGAAGCATTGTAAGTATTCTGAGGCATCGTAGAATACTGATAGGGAGCACGGTCATCAGCATCAATTACACCGTCGCCATTAAAATCGACAATGTTATAATCCCCAGGGAGTTTTGCATCATTACCCGTTGTCCAAACCGGACTTCCAATCACGTCATCCCATGTAGCAAGATTACCATGATCAATATAAGAATATACCTGATTAATGGCGTGTCCCGCCCCTTTCTGGTAATCAGGTTTCAAAGGTGCATCATCACGGAATTTTACTTTGTTGACAGCATGAGTCATGCTAGTATTGAGCCAAGCACGAATACCATTATTAAAAGTATGGTTCAATCTCAACTCCAACTCATAACCATGACTGCTCACTTTACCGAGATTAGCATAAGGAGCATCAGTTCCAAAATAAGAAGCTATCGCTCTATCGCTTCCCTTCACCAAAATATCAGTACGAGTGTCATTGAATATATCCACCGAACCGGCAACCGCCCCTCCTAAAAAAGCATAATCAATACCTAAATTTCTCTTTTCTACAGTTTCCCATGAGATATTAGGATTCCCCAGTCGACTGATTGTGTAGTAAGTATAAGGAGTATTAGCAGGCTTAATATTACCCATCAGTGTATTACCTCCATAATCCAACTGATTTTTATATAAGAAACGACCATCTGTAAATCTTTGCCAAGGCTGAACCACCGCATCATCTCCCACTCTACCCCAAGAAGCTCGTAACTTCAACATATCGAGAAATTTCAGATTGTTCTTAACAATTTTTTCCTCGCTAATCATCCATCCTAATGAAAAAGAAGGGAAAAAAGCAAAACGGTAATCAGGACCGAACTTCTCAGAACCATTATAGGCACCATTAGTTTCAAAGAAGTAGCGCATAGCATAATTATAAGTTAAACGAAACACCCAATCTTCACGATAAATAGGGAACACACTGCCCGACGCTTCTTTCAAACGACTGAAAAGAGCAAGAGCAGTCACTTCATGTTTACCGAAATTTCGTGTATAATCCATTTGCATGGAATAATAAAGCTTACGATAAGTAGCACCAGTATTCACGCTACCAGCCTGATGTTCCCAATAGATAGGATTGATAATAGCATCCAAACCGGTACCAAGCTCCGGTTGTTCCAAAATAATTTCTCCAGTATCAGGTCTAACCCACATACGCTGAGAATTATGATACATATCATTGACACCACGCTTATTTTCAACGAATGTATAGTCCATTGAGAAATTAGCTTTGAATTTCAGCCCTTTGGTAAGCATATGCAAATCTTGCTCAAGGATAAAATCTGAAGTCATCTTTGTAGTCGTACGTTTCTCCGACCCTGCTACAGCCAGTTTGTATACGGAGTTAGGCACATCGGCATCACGAGGTTGATACCATCCCCACATACCGTTAGAATAAATCGGACGCATGGCATCAGGAGCACTTTTATAGGCTGCTGCCCAAAAAGTTGCATCTTGGTCATTATAGTCCCATGGTACGGTACGCTGAGCATTCGATCCAAATAGATTGGTAGAAAACTTTGTAGTTTTAGTCAATTGGAAATCCAAATTACTACGCACATTAATACGATTATAGCCAAAACCATAATCATAGCCACGACGGTTATCATATACTTTAAACAAGTCACCCTCACTTACAAAATCAGCCGCTGCAAAATAACTGACAATTTTTGTACCTCCGGAAACATTGACACTGGTATTGTAAGACATGGCTGTACTATTAAACAGTGCTTTTTCCCAATCAGTATTAGGATAACGATCCCATTCTTCCGCATTGGCAGGATGACGATACTTATCAATAATGGAAGTCGGAGTATAGTCATTCCAGCCATTAGGATTAAGACAAGCCTCGCGTTCAATAGAGTTATTCAACAGATAAAAAGTATCGTATGCATCATACTTCTCCGGTAGTTTGGATGCCACCTTTGCTGTTACATTAGCTTTGATTTGCACACTAGCTTTTCCTTCCTTACCACGTTTGGTAGTTATAAGAATTACACCATTGGCACCCTTCACACCATAAACAGCCGTAGCAGAGGCGTCTTTTAGCACTGAAATATTCTCTACAGACGAGATATCTACCGAACTCATCTCACGTTCAATACCATCCACCAATATTAAAGGTTCACTATTATTCCACGAGCTCTGTGTACGAATGATAATCTGAGGATCTTCTGCACCAGGCATACCAGAAGAAGCAGAAGTAATAACTCCCGGCAAAGACCCTGTCAATGCTGAACCAAGACTAGTTACACCACCGGCACGTTCCAGTGTCTTGCCACTTGTCTGCGTGATAGCACCTACCACTGACGCTTTCTTCTGTTGTCCGTAACCTACAACTACTACTTCTTCCAGTTGTTTGGTATCATCTTCCAACGTCACTTTTATCATCCCTTTGGAAGATACTTTCACTTCCTGTGGTTTCATTCCTACATACGAAACAATAAGGACGGACTTCTCACTGGGCACAGTCAACACAAAATTGCCATCTATATCTGAGATCGTACCTACTGAATTATTACCTTTTAAAGTTACCGAGGCTCCAATGATTGTCTCACCATTACTGTCAAGAACCGTTCCCCTCACCGTTATCCCTTTCTGTGCTGATGCTGTTACAAAACTAAACAACATAAGGAGAAACAGGTAAGGAATTTTTTGAATTTTCTTCGTTACATTTTTCATTACCATTAGTTTAAGATGTTAATTAACTACATTGTTTTCTAATCATCATTCTTTTTTTTAATTGCATTAGCTATCATTATAAATATCACTCATAGTTACTAGTATTAGATTTATATAAAAAAAATAATTATTTGCAAGTAGCGTATAATCCAATTGTAGTACCGGTAAATCCACCAGCCGTTGTAGTAGAGAGATAACTAGGATCTACATCTTTACAAAGCAGTTTCCAGCTTTTTTCACCATCAATAGAATAATAGAAATCGTAACCAATTCCTTGAGATACTAATTTCAAATATACCTCATTTGTATCTGCGTCTATTTCATCTGAAGCCAATGTCTGCTCCTTTTCACCGATTTGTTTCAGAGAAATATTTTTATTCTCACCCACTTTATTCAAGCAGAAGAAATATTGATGCGTCTCATTTTTAAACAACAGCATTCCGGCTGTTTCCTTATCGTTAGAAGGATTGAACAACATACGGGTAGCACATTCAAATTTATGATGTTGTAACCGACGACAGACAAATGCCGGAGTTTTCTTTTCCGTAGCGCTAATATCTGCACACTTCAAGGTCAAATATCCGGGTGTTTCCGTCAATGAATATAAATCGGAAGCAGAAGCTCTTAAAGTCATCCATGGCATATCAAGTACAGGAGAATCAAAGTTCTCTATTAACTCGAAATTACCATAAGTAACTGTCGTATCGCGTTTCGCACCTTCACGTTTTACAATCATAGGTACTAAATCATCGCCTTGTGTCATGTACGGGAATCCGTCTTCACTCCATTTCACCGGCATCATAAATGTTTCACGTCCCAAATTCTCAAACTGATTATTAATAGGGCGACAAGCCAGAAAAACAGCCCACCAATCTCCCTCTTTTGCTTGAATCAAGTCTGCATGACCAGCACAGGTTACCGAATTAGGACGGTCAGAATTCAAATGTCTTTGCGTCAGAATCGGATTGTTTTTCCATGGAAGAAACTTACCCATCGGAGAATCACCACGGAAAATCACTTCCGAATGCCAGTTTCCCGTTCCACCTTCGGCGGACATCAAGAAGTACTTTCCATTTATCTTATATAAATGAGGACCTTCTATCCAAATTGGCTTGTCTGCCGGTTGGGCTCCTTTGTTTACAAGAACTTTACGGGGACCGATCGTCTTATCTGTTTTCACATCAAACTCTTGTATGCGTATAGTACGGTGTCCGCTATATTCAGGTTTATTATCCGGAGCCTCATCATTATTAACAATATATGCCTTACCATCTTCATCAAAAAAGAAAGAAGGATCAATACCTCCGACCTCCGGCAACATGACGGGTTCCGACCATTCACCAAACGGGTCTTGCGTCTTAACAAAGAAATTTCCGGCTCCGACATTGGTTGTTACCATATAATATGTCTTGTTATACGGATTATAAGAAATAGCCGGAGCAAAAATACCGCCACTCACTTTCTGTCCTTCCATATTCACTAATTGCGAAGCACGGTTCAACACATGCCCTATCTGTTTCCAATTCACCAAGTCTTTGCTGTGAAAAATAGGAATACCGGGGAAATAAGTGAATGTAGATGTTACTAGGAAATAATCACCTTCTCCATTTGTACAAACACTAGGATCAGAATACCATCCCGGCAAAATAGGATTATAGAAATAGTCTTCACCTGACAGAGGATTGGAAATATAAAAATCATCATTTCCCTTATAAGAAAAATAATCAAAGAGAGCCACAGATTTTCCAATAGCCGGTAATTGTTGTTCTTTCTTTGAGTTACATGATATCATTGTTATCCCCAACATAAATATGGAGAGCCAGACGATTGACATTAATTGTATTACCTGTGTATTCTTCATAATACTTCTTATTTTCTTTATAATCAAATATGAATTACTGATCTTTTCTGCAAAGATATGCCAGTTCATAAAACTACAAACATAATTATGTTACGGGCTTCTTTTCCTAAATAACATCTTCATTTTCAATGTTACATCTATCTTTTCCCTTGTAGCACACCCAAACAATTACACTGATTATAAACACATTACAATCTTATTTTTTTTGAATAAAAGCTATTCAAATTCCCAATAATCCAGATTGAAAAGTTTGTTTCCTTTCTCTCCTTTAAAGTAGAAATAAAGATCATGTACACCCTTTGCATTCTTTATCCGACATGACATCTGTTTATATATATCCAGTCCTCCTGTCGGTGATATACTGACACTACCTATTACCGGACCTTCAATGCTATCCAGACGAATTTCTATCATTCCGCCTTTTTCAACACAAGCTGCGCTTACACTGAATTTCTTTGCTCCCTTCTTGCCAAAGTCGACACCACGCACACACAGATATTCATTATCATCAATATCGGTTATATACAAACCACCATTCTTATGATTTTCAGCTTTAAGACCATATCCCCAAGCCATCGTTTCAGCTTCCACTCTACGGTAAGGATTAAAGTTTTCAATCTGTTCCAGTTTCGTCTCCTGCCAATAAGGAACTTCCTGAATAGTTCCATCCGGATTATAATGCATTTTTGCAACAGATACCGAACGACGTTCTTTATGGTCGAAAGTCTCCAGATGAAGCAAATCATAATTTAGGCCGAACACATAAGAACTGCCTTTATAATCAATAATTCCGGGATGATTTCCTCTGGTTCTTTCCGTTGGACGCATAATATATCCTTTTGTACTCCATGGTCCGGTAGCTTTGTCGCTCATAGCATAGCCAATCCCTTCCGGACAACAAGTAGAAGCAAAAGCCATATAATAATGACCGTTACGTTTATATACCCACGGACCTTCCTGATAATGTTCCGGTTTATCAGCCAATTTGACTATTTCCCCCGAATATGAAATCATATCTTCATTCAGTTTCACATAATAAACATTCGGATTGCCCCAATACATATACGCTTGTCCGTCATCATCAATAAATACGGTAGGGTCAATATCATCCCAATGCTCTTTTTGCCAAACTAATGGTTTATTCAAAGGGTCTTTAAAAGGACCGTAAGGAGAGTCGGATACCAATACGCCAATACCATTACCGTGAATCGGGCAATACATGTAAAACTTGCCATTACGTTCGATGACCTGTTCTGCCCAGGCACCATTATCACGTTTCACCCAATCAAAACTCTTCAGAGAAGCGACCGCTCCGTGATCGGTCCAATTCACCATATCAGTGGAGGTATAAAGCAACCAGTCCAACATTTTGAATCCTTCGGCATCATCCTCATCATGGGTTGTATAAAGGAAAACGGTATCGTTATATACCATCGGAGCCGGATCGGCAGTATATTTTGTTTGTATAATAGGATTTTGTGCAGTTCCTGAAGTAGCGGCAGTGATTGCCAACAAAAACGACACGCCTAAAAATTTAAAGTTTCTCATATTCTTTTATTTAAAATGGTTATTTGGTTATTAATACTCCACCATTGCAAGGAATAGCCAATTGTAATTCTTGTTTCTTCCCTATTTCTATTTGTTTCACACCACCCTGCAATACCTTATCATCACTAAATAGTCTCACCTTTTCTCCATTGGAGAACATCGGCAAATTAACTTTAAGTTTCAGTGTTTCCTTCTGCGCATTTACTCCGGCAATATACCATTTGTCTCCATGACGACGGGCAAGAATAACGTATTTACCAGGATAACCGTCAATGAAACGTACCTCATCCCAAGTCGTTGGAACCTCTTTCATAAAATCAATTGCCCACGACGGAGCATCGGTCAGGTTATTCGGTGCCAGAGCAAAATGCTGTACCGGACTCTGAAATAGAACCGCCGTAGCCAGTGCGTAGACATCTGATGTCACCCGCCGGCTTCCCCGTGGAGCATTATCCGCATTATAATATTTGTTCAATGCACTACCTCCAAAATCCATGCTACCCACAGTGTTACGGATAAACGGATGCAGGGTGGCATTAAAAGCCTCATTATCACAGCTGCCTTGAGAGAAATGAAGATTTTCACTAGCCAATACAGCCTCACTCGATGCGAAGTTAGGATACATACGTTCCCAGCCACGAGGCAAAGTACATCCATGGAAAATAACTAAAAGACCGTACTCGTTTGCATCTGACAAGATATCCTCATACAACTGCATAGTCATTTGCTTGTCACCTCCGAAAAAGTCAACTTTTATTCCACGGATACCAATGCTTTGCATCCATTTCATCTCCTTACGTCTGGCTATCGCATTATCCATAATACCTCTCGGAGTTTGCGGAGCATCATTCCAATACCCATTCGAATTATACCACAAATAAAGAGCCACCCCTTTGTCCTTCCCATATTTAACCAATTCTTCAATTTTATCACGTCCTATTTGCTTATCCCACAAAGCATCCACCAACACGGACTGATAGCCCATTGCTGCCGAGAAATCAATATACCGGAGTTGCTCTTTATAATTAGTACTTCCATCCATACCGATAATCCAGCTCCATGAACCCCTGCCATACGTATACTCTCCTTTTGCCTGATAAAGCGGTTTTACAACATCAAAAGGAACGGTTGTCTCCACTATTGGAGCCAAAGTCTTGCCCACAGTAATAGTACGCCAAGGCGTCTCGCCCGGCAACGCTATCCCCGGAGAAACCGTACCATTCCCATTTGCTTCACCTTCTTGCGGAAATCCAATGGTATACACCCCTTCTTTGTGTCCCAACAAACGGCTCGCACAATATCCACCATTTACTCCCGTTTCGGAAACAAGTGTCCAACCATTATCTCCATTACGGAATAAACAGGGAAATGTGTATCCTTCTCCCCAGCCATTTTTCCCTGCGACATCATCTGCCGTATAAGACGTCTCATAACTTGGAGAAGTACGGGCAAATCCCCCCATCGGTTTACTTTGCGGACAAAGGAAAGTGGTGGTTCCGTCAGGAAATACAAATCCTGTGACTTCTTGCTTTACCACGCAACTTAGTGTCTCACCTTGCGGATACATCTTATATTTAAAAGCAACATCGTTATTACTTATGCGGAATATAACATCATAAATTGTTTTCCCTTGTTGTGTAAACGAAAATACAGCTTCATTTGCCACATAATGTACCTTGCTCTTTTTAATAGAAGCCAACTCGTATGTTTCATCTATTTTATTGGTTGAAACATTCTTTTCCAGCGACATCCCCGATGAAAAATCTCCAATATTTGCAATAATCCCCAATGGAGATGGCTTCAAAAAAAGAACATTGTCATAACTAACAGAATAAGAAGGTCTTCCATCCATATCTGCGACTGTTACTACCAACTTTCCATCAGGACTTGTTATCTGTTTATTTTCTGCACTTGCAACGCTACTACCCAATAGCATAGCCATCACTATAAAAAACTTCATCATATTTCTACTTTTTAGATTCTTTTCTACTGACATAATCACACTTTCTATTACAATCAAAACTTTACAGAAATCGCTTTCCCATTATAATCGATGTTTTTTTGAGTCCCATCCTGAAGAGTTACAGTAAACTTACGGTTCTTCAACATTCCCTCATACGCACCTTTTCTTGCCCCTATCGTCAATTTACGAGATGCATTATTCCAAGAGATTGGAATTTCCGTATAAGCTCCTTTTTCATAATTGTAATTATCAAATTCATCTTCATATAAAATGAAGTTTCCATTCGCACCCGCATACACCTTCAATTCAAGATGATCCCACGGTTTTTCAGTTGCATACTGAACTTGTGGACCGACAGGAATAATACTACCCGCTTTTACATACAATGGAATAACATCCAGTGTAGTCTCTTTGGTAATTTCCTTTCCGCCTTCATGTTTCTCGTTCGTCCAGAAGTCATACCATAGCGTTCCTGCCGGTAAGTATATGTTAGTAGATTTCGTTTCCATGAAATCCACAGCAGCGTCAGTTTTTGTTTTTTTCGCTCCATCTCTGTTCCATCCTTCTTCTTCGGAGACTTTTACCACAGCTTCCGGTGTATATTGTGCATGAGCAATCGGAGCCACAAGGATCGATTTTCCAAACATATATTCGTCATTGATATCCCACACCTTTCTGTCATCTACAAAATCCATCATCAAAGCGCGCATAAAACTCGATTGACGATTGCTCACCTCCCAAGAAGTAGAATAAATATAAGGCAACAGAGAGTAACGTAAACCTATCATCTTCTCGATAGCATCATATACAGGTTCGCCCTTCTTTCCGAACTTATAGATTTCCCTATAAACATCCGTCCCGTGCGAACGCATCATCGGATTGAACGTCCCAAACTGCAACCAACGCACATAAAGCTCCTGATACAATGGATTTTTTGAAGCACTATCATCATTCCAGCTTTTATTATAATGTCCTGCAAAAAAGCCACCAATATCACTATTCCAGTGAGGCATACCACACAAAGAAAAGTTTAATCCGGCAGGAATCTGATTTCTAAAACTCTCCCATGTGGAAGCGACATCACCACTCCATACATTTGCACCATAACGTTGCTGCCCCAAGAATCCCGAACGGGTTAAAATAAACACCCGTTTGTCCGAAGTCACTGCACGCTGATGGTCGTAAACCCCTCCGACAGTCATCAACGGATAAGCATTGCGCACCCTACGGAACGAGCCCAGATAGGTTTTGGTATCCATATCCTCCGGCTTCCAATCCAAATGATCGGGTTCGGTAGAATCCATCCACCAGGCATCCATTCCCAACTTAAAAATTCCATCATTCAGATATTTCCAATAAATGTCACGCGCTTCGGGATTGTAAGCATCATACACTCTTACACCGGAAGGATATTCCATATTGGGGGGCCATGACTCCAACCCCGATTGCGGCCAGGTAGTGAAATTAAACAACATACCTTTTTTGTCCAATTCTCTATAAGGTTTGGTCATCGGTCCGAATGACGACCAGATAGATATAGCCATGTGTGCGTTCATCGCATGGACATCCTCCATCATCTTTTGAGGATTATTGAAAGTCGGATTCTGAAAATCCATCGCATTCCACAAATAGTTATGCCCCCAATATTGCCAATCCTGAATAATGCCATCCAAAGGAATACCCAATTCACGATATTTACGAACAACGTCTACCACTTCCTCCTGGCTTTTATATCTTTCTTTACTTTGCCAGTAACCATAAGTCCATAAAGGAAACATCGGTGCTTGCCCGGTCAAGCTGCGTACTTGTGCTATTACACCATCGGCATCCTTCCCATACATGAAATAATAGTCTACACAATCACCTACTTCAGAACGAAAAGATGTTTCAACTTCGTTGTCCGTAAAAAGAGTCGGCGAATAGTTATCCCAAAACACACCATATCCTTTGGTGGACTGGAAGAATGGCGACACATCTTCAACATTTCCCTGTATCAGATTTTTGGTCATGTTCCGCTGAATCATCTTTCCATTTTGCAATTGTCCCAAACCATAAATAGCTTCCTCCTTATCTAATATAAAAGGTTGATAAACCTGATAAGTTTTTGTCCCGGCATCATCGAAATCGATAAACTGCATACCGGATTTCTCTGCCAATAATGATTTGCCATCCTTTGAGAAATAAGAAACAATTCCCGTCCCGGTGTCCACACTGACACTTAGTTCACTGGTATTCAATACAATCTTATTATCTTGTATATCAGCTTTGAAACTCACCTTTTCAGGTTTGGCAATTACAGAAAGACTCTGTTTTTCATAGGCAACACCTTCCGGTGACTTTATTACTCTCGCCACAGCAGGCGCAAAGAATTGTACTTCTATATCCACTGCATTTACAGTGGTTTTGATACCGGACGATGTTTTCTGATAGTTCTGTGCGAATAAGATATTTGTGCTGAAGCATAAACATATACCCCAAAATAGATGATGTATTTTCATAATTATAGAATGATAAGGTTTCTAATTAATAACCAACAGATGTTGCATACAGCCCAATCATTGCTCCTGTAAAGCCACCAGCCTCATTAGTAGAAAGAATATCACCGGAAACGGTTCCTCCTAAATTTATGAAACCCTTGCCATCAATCGAATAATTAAAACGATAATCATCTCCATTGGCTGTTACTTGCAGTGTCACAGGTTTCTCTGTTTCTATCTTCACCTCACCCAGGACACTCGCTTGTCCTTTTTCGGTTCTTTGCAGTATCAGGTAATAGTCTTTTCCCTTTTTAGTGATACCGAAAACATAGTGATATCTTTCATTCTGATAACATGTTATACCGGCAAAATCTTTCTCATTTTTCGGTTTGTACTCCATGGTTGCTGCCGCTGTAAATTGATTATGCTGCTGACGGTAGAACAAGGTAGAAGTAGGTTTCACTTCATTGATATTTGAGGTAAAAGGGACGATCCGCAATCCTTTATCGGTCATATCAACGAATTCTTCACGAGGACCTCTAAGACCAATCCATCTAAAGTCTAATGTCTTATCGGAGAAATCATCCTTAAAGACAAAGTTGCCACTAGGCAAATAACCGTTTTTTCCTGTTTGGTTCTCTACTCCCGAAGGCATCTTCAATGTAGGTTTCATAGGGATAAGCCCATTCTCGAAAACGGGAAATGTTCCGCTCCAGTCCACCGGAAGAATAAAAGTTTCGCGTCCGGTATTCACTCTGTTCTTCTCATTGGGGCGTATTCCTAAAAATACACCATAATATTTTCCGTCGGGTCCCTCCACTAAGTCTGCATGACCAGCCCAGTCTACTTTATCCGCCCGGTTTGCAGGAAAATAACGTTGAGTTAAAATAGGATTATTATTTGCCGGAAGATAAGGTCCTTTCGGATGATCACTTACAAAAATGACTTCGCTATGCCAGCCTCCGGTTCCTCCTTCCGCACACATTAAATAATAACGTCCATCTTTCTTATAGATATGAGGAGCTTCAATCCATATCGGTTTTTCTTCTATATTGACGCCACCGTTTACGATGATCCGGTCCGTTCCCGGAACCACTTTATCATTCTCCACATCATAATCCCATATTTTTATGACACGGTGTCCCGAGTAACGCTCGTTTGCTTTAGCAGGAGCATCATTATGTACCACGTATGCCTTGCCATTATCATCAAAGAAAAGAGAAGGATCAATGCCTTCAAATTGAAGTTTGATCGGATCACTCCAGCCATTCTCCGGATTCTTTGTCTTTACCACCATATTTCCAAAGCCACCGGAAAATTGAGTGGTTATCATATAAAACGTATCATTATTGGGATTATATCTTATAGCAGGAGCATATACACCTGCACTAATACCGCAATCTTCAACCTTTAATTGTGACGTTCTGTCCAGCACATGACCGATTTGTTTCCAGTTGACCAAATCATTAGAATGGAAAATAGGTACCCCGGGAAACATAGCAAAAGATGAGCACACCAAATAATAATCATTACCTTTCCGCGTTATACTCGGATCGGGATAGCAACCCTGCAAAATAGGATTATAGAACTCACCCGGCTTTAAAGGATTGTTTTGATAAATAGCATCCTCCCCCTGATAAATAAATTGCGTAAAGACAGGAGCATTTTTCGTTATTTTACCCTTGCCACTCACCTCCATATTAAAAAACAACATAATAAATACGACAAGCCCCACGGATTGCCAGCCCGACAAAATCAATTTTAATGTTCTCATATTATCACTTTTTATTTTCTATAATTTCCTGTTCCATAGTAGTGTTTGCAAATGTATCGATTCGGTTTTATCATATATGTACAATCATGATACAGGCATCTATATACAGGTTACATTTATCACAGACATGTAACATGATTCTTTTCTGATGTAACAAAAAGCCCCAAAACAGAAAAATGGTAAGATAAATGACTACATTACCTATTATTTCAACACTTTTATCCCCCATCATGTAAAAGACTGAATATCAAGCATTAGCAAATATTCATTTTCCTTTAAAAGAAAGCCCCCGTTGGTTTAAAAGAAACGGGGGCTTGGTTTAAAAGAAACGACCCGTTCCTTTTAAAGGAACAAGGTCGTTCTTTCTTTATTCATTCAATAAATAAATCCGGATTGTCTATCTGTAAAAATAAACAAAATTCCAAAGAGGTATTACTGTACGTTCATTACAATCGTTTTCAACTTATTTCTATCAGAAGTTCCTCCATACAGTAATTCATAAGTACCTTCCAACGGACACATCGTATTCGACTCTACATCAAACCATTCAAAGTTCTCACCGGTAAGAGGAATAGCTACTGATTCAGTTTTCCCTGCCGGAATATGAACGCGTTTGAAAGCACGCAAGGTATAACGGGGACCTTCCTTATCACCCGGACGTCTCAAATAAACCTGAACCACCTCTTCTCCATCACGTTGTCCGACATTACTTACCGGAATAGTCAATACTACATTTTCACCTTTGGCGATTGTATTCTTGCTCAATTTAGCTTCTCCATAAGTAAAGTCAGTATAACTCAACCCGTGACCGAATGGGAAAAGTGGTTGCTGTTGCATATATCGATAGGTACGCCCCTTCATGGAATAGTCTTCAAAGTCCGGCAATTGATTCACATCCTTATAGAAAGTGACCGGCAGGCGTCCACCGGGATTATACTCTCCCCAAAGAGCATCAACGATAGCTGTACCACCCGCCTGTCCCGGATACCATGCCTGCAGAATCGCTTCACAAGTAGTCGTTTCGGGCACTAGTCCGATAGCTGAACCGGAATAATTGATAAAGACAACCTTTTTACCAGCCTTCTTCAAAGCTTTCAACAAATCACGTTGAACGTCCGGAAGTTCAATATCCGTACGGTCACCACCCTTAAATCCGGGAACTTCTACCGGCATTTCCTCACCTTCCAGACTTGGAGAAATTCCACCAGCAAAAAGAATCACATCAGCATCCATTACTCTCTTCACTGTGAGGTTCAAGTCGATCCCGACCTCTTTGCCCAAATCAAAATCAAGTGTAGCCCTTTCATTCCGTTGTTTGAATAAAATCTCGATATGATACTCTTTTCCAGCTTTCGCCTGTAACGTATAGAGGTTCGTCGGATTCTTAACATATATTTTCCGAGCCACTTGCTCACCATTTATAATAAAAGTCACTTCACCGTCCAATTGAAAACGGAAAGCAACATCACCCGACTGCGAAGGACGAAAGACAGATTCATAACGAGCCGAGAAATTAGTAATTTCCACACCAGGCGCAAACGTAGTAGCCCCTGTTGTCGCAAAATGGAATGGTGTGGAAATCTGATCGGTAGCAACCACTTCCCCTTCACGATCACGATTATTCCAATATTCTGCCAAGAAACCGGGTTTACCATTTATGCTACATTCATCAAACAGGCTTTGGAGTGTCTTTCCATCCACACGGTCACAACCCGGTTCGTATATGATTTGTCCTTCCGGTAGTTTGGCACGGACAGCTTCCAATAAGGTAACCGTATGTGCCGGAATACCGTTATAATTTCCCCACTGCATCACGGAGTCATTGGCATTAGGTCCCATAACAGCTACTTTCAGATGGGTATTCAGAGGCAAGATGTTGTTTTTATTCTGCAAGAGCACCAATGATTCACGGGCCATACGCAAAGCCAATGCCTGATGTTCCTTACTATTCAACACAGAGGTTGGAATTTCCGACCAAGCCGATTGTTCGTCCATTTCTCCCAGTTCAAAACGTGCCGTCAACAAACGTTTCAATGAAATATCAATTTCTTTTTCGTCAATCAAACCGGCTTTTACAGCATCCGCCAGTGAAGCATATTCACTTCCACATTCAAGGTCTGTGCCTGCCCGCACAGCACCAGCCGAAGCGTGTTCCTTGTCCGGGTGAGTCCCATGCGTTCCCGGTCTATAGAAATCAGAAATCGCTCCACAGTCAGAGACTACAATGCCTTCGTATCCCCATTCATCCCGCAATATTTGCATCAACAGGCGATTGCTGCCACAACAAGGCTCTCCCTCAAAACGATTGTAGGCACACATCACTTCCTTTACATGCGCTTTCTGTACCAAATCTTTAAAAGCAGGCAGATAGGTTTCCCATAAATCCCGGGGATCTATATTCTCCGCATCAAAACTATGCCGGTTCCACTCCGGACCTGAATGAACGGCAAAGTGCTTGGCACATGCGTGCAGCTTATCATACCTGGCATCTTCCGGTCCTTGCAAGCCACGGACTACAGCCATTCCCATTTGTCCTGTCAGATAAGGGTCTTCACCGTATGTTTCCTGACCGCGTCCCCAACGAGGGTCACGGAATATATTGACATTCGGTGTCCAGAATGTTAATCCCTGATAGCGTTTCAGCACGCCGCTGTCACCGAAAATACGCGATTTTACGCGAGCCTCATCGGAAGTGGCATTGAACACTTCATATAATAATGAATCATTAAAAGAAGCTCCCATACCGATAGACTGGGGAAAAACAGTAGCCAATCCGGCACGTCCCACACCGTGCAACGCCTCATTCCACCACTCATATTCTTTAATTCCCAGTCGAGGGATAGCAGGTGATGCATTTTGCATTAATGATACTTTTTCTTCCAAAGTCAACCGAGGCAACAAATCCTCCGTCCGTTGTTCCGCCGCTAAAGAAGTGTCCTGGTAAGGCAGCAATTGCTTACATGCCGAAAACGATAACACCAAACAAACACCCATAATCGGTATCCAACCTCTTTTCATAATATTATACTTATTAGTTATGATTAATTTGGAAACAAAAATAGCCTATTTTCTAATAAAACAATGTTTCATTGGTTACAAATACATATTTGTTTGTTACATTGACGCATCACAGAACGAATAATCAAAGGAGTCCACATCTACATAACCGCCCACGGAACGTGTAGCATAGTTAAATATAGCAAACTTACTGCCCATGAACATACGGGTGTAGTCAAATTTCATCTTAATAGGCAGACCGACAGGTATCCATGCTTTCCCATCAAGACTATAAGAAAAACGAGCCTCATCCCGTCCATTGGTAAAGTCACCTTCCACACGCAAGTAGACAAGCTCTTTGTTAAGAGGTATACGGGCTTGTTCGGTCATATCCACACGGCTAATGGCACGCTTCGTTTTCTCAAATACACTTTTCTGTTCACTCATCACAAGAGACAGTTTATTTCCGTTCTTTTCAATCGTAAGCACACCGCTGTCACCATTAAAAGCCGATAATCCTGCACGGTCACCATCTTTCATACCCCCCAGAGAGAGACTGACAGTGCCCATGCATTTCGGTCCTACCATACGTTGAGTCAACGTATTGGGAGCAACAAACAGGTTATCTACCACACGGGAGGTTTTCAAACGCAGAAATCCGGGACGGTCGGTAAGACTCCATGCCTGATCGACGGGGTTATGATTCCACTGCCAATAGAGGGAAAGCCCGGAAGCGGAAAAATCATCCGAACCGCAGATAC
Source organism: Bacteroides ovatus (assembly GCF_001314995.1). Classification (NCBI taxonomy): domain Bacteria; kingdom Pseudomonadati; phylum Bacteroidota; class Bacteroidia; order Bacteroidales; family Bacteroidaceae; genus Bacteroides; species Bacteroides ovatus. The sequence continues at coordinate 4,749,754 of NZ_CP012938.1, read as the reverse complement.
CATCCATTGACATATACGATAAAGTGGTATCATTCGGAATGTGCCCGTCCTTGTCTCCCAGCATAGGCCAACCATCTTCCGTCCATGTACAAGGCATGAGACACGGCACACGCCCTACGCCACCACGATCCTGAAAAATGAGCCCGTACCATTCACCGTTTTTCCCGTCTACGATGCATCCCTGACCAACACCGCCATGCCCGTCAAACTCCGTTTCAAGAATGACACGTTTTTCGTAAGGTCCGGTAATCTTATCGGCACGATAGCATACTTCACGACGCAGACGGCCGGGAATACTCCAATCCATAGAAATCATCAGCAAGTAATATTTCCCATTATGCTTGATGACGGAACTACCTTCCAACAGACCTTGTTCGTCAGCATCCCGTTCAAATATTTGCTGATTGATGCCACCGGGAAGTACATCGGTCAAATCGGGTTTCAACTCCGTAAGCTGTCCCGTACTGTGAAAGAGATACACCCGCCCGTCATCATCAAACAGAAGCGAACCGTCATGGAAATGCGGGGGACGCGAAAGAAGTTTCCAGGGACCGGCCGGATCTGTCGCAGTATAGACAAACCCACGTCCGGGCGCACCATTGGCTGTAAACCATACATAGAATTTACCGTCATGATAGCGGATAGATGATGCCCATTGTCCTTGCCCGTAAGCAGTGCCTTCGAGCAGATCATAACGGGGACCATCGTCAATGCGAGGAAATACGTAGCTGATAGTTTCCCAATGTTTCATGTCCGGCGAACGCATGATTGGCGCCCCCGGCATCAGGTGCATAGTAGTGGAAACCATGTAAAAGTAATCACCTGCGCGACATACTGACATATCGGGCACGTCAGCATAAAGAATAGGATTACGGTATTGTGCTCCGGCTGATAGCGGGAAGAACAATGTAAAAAGAGTACACAGTAAAATAGTGTTGATTTTTGTTTTCAGCATAATCATCGTTTTTTTATTAACTGGCTACATTATCTATTATTTGAAAGCTAATTATTTAAAATGTTCCTTGTTATCTTCCACATCACAAAAATAGAAAATGCAAACAGATATATTGCCCAAAGTATGCTACATGATTTCTTTGTGATGCTACATATCGGATAAAGGATGTTACATCTATATTTACTCATGTTACATCACCCTATCTCCCAAAGAGAGGAGACTGTATTCAGCCTCCTCTCACTTATTACATACCCGAACAACAGGTATCAACAACTATTCTTATTACAAGAACTTATCAGAACTCAACCAGTATGCGGAACACCTTTCCCGGATTAGCCGTCCATTCCTGCATAGCTTCCAAAGCTCCTTCCGGTTTGGCAATCTTCGAAATCAGTTCTTCTACCGGACAGTTGCCTTCTTTCATATAATTAATAACCGCACAGAAATCTGCCGGCAACGCATTTCTGGAACCACGGATATCCAGTTCTTTCTGAACGAAATATTTTGTTTGGAAAGCTACTTCGCTCTTGGCATAACCGATGCAAACCACACGCCCTGTAAAACCGACTTCATCCACCGCCATCACATAAGTGACCGGACTGCCGACAGCTTCAATCACCACATCGGCACCGAAGCCCTCTGTTATCTGTTGCATCCGTTCGTGTACATTTTCTGTCTTGGAGTTAATCACATAAGAAGCACCTACCTTTTTCGCCAGTTCCAGTTTCTCGTCATCCAAGTCGACAGCAATGACCGTTGCCCCTCTCAAAGCAGCACGTACAATGGCACCGATACCAATCATACCGCAGCCAATAACCATCACATATTCATTATCGATCACCTGCGCACGAGATACCGCATGGAATCCGACACTCATCGGCTCAATCAACGCACAATCGCGAGGAGAGATATTACCAGCCGGAATAATCTTCGTCCAAGGTAAAACTGCATATTCGCACATCACTCCATTGCGTTGCACTCCTAACGTTTCATTATGCTCACAGGCATTGACACGACCATTACGACAGGAAGCACATTTACCACAATTGGTATATGGATTCAATGTCACGTTCATCCCTTTTTCAAAGCCGGCCGGAACATTCGGACCGATTTCCTCAATCACTGCTCCTACCTCATGTCCCGGGATTACCGGTAACTTCACCATTGGGTTACGTCCTAAAAAGGTATTCAGGTCGGAGCCACAGAAACCCACATACTTGATTCTTACTAATACTTCACCGACACCAACGGTCGGTTTTTCCAGTTCAACCACCTTCATTTCGGAGGGATTGACAATTTGAACTGCTTTCATTGGATATGTTTGATAAATAAATTTATTAATCGATTACTTTATAACCTTTCCAGCCGTAATATGCACAGAAGACAAAACAAATCATCGGTACACAATAGGCCATATAATAGATATGCTCATTGGCATGCATGAAATAAGCCGTCAACTGTGGCAGGCAGGCATTGCCGACAATAGCCATTACCAGAAATGCCGAACCGCTCTTTGTCTGATTCCCCAGTCCTTTTAGCGCCAATGAGAACTGCGTGGGATACATTATAGACATAAAAAAAGAGATAGCCAACATTGCGTATAACCCGATCATACCTCCCCATATCATCACTGCCCCGCACAAAAGAATATTCATCAAGGCGTAAACCAGTAGCATATCCTGTGGACGGAATTTCACCATCAATCCGGTACCGATCCAACGCCCCAAAAGAAATGCAAGCATATACAATCCGAAGAAGGTAGTCGCTGTATCTTCCGGCAATCCGGCATAAGTGCAACAGTAAACCAGGAACAGACTGTTTATCGCCGTCTGTCCGCCGTTATAGAAGAATTGCGCAATCACTCCCCACCGCAAGTGTGAGTGCTTCAATACACCGAAGTCTATCAGTTTTTCTTTCTGGCTACCCTCTTTCGTTTTACCCGAAGAAGTCATTTTATCGGAAGAAGCCGTTTCTCCTTCGTCCCCAATCTTCGGCAATTTTGAAAAGATGAAGACAACAGCTATGGCAATCAACAGTATAGCCAATATCAGATAAGGGAGTTTCATGGCATCCGTTTCCAATTGGATATAGGCCTGCCAGCCTCCCGGATAATCTACAGGAAGGGTCTCTCGCGTGTAATGAGTTCCGCTAAGGATGAGCTTACTCAAAAACATGGCAGCGATAAAAGCTCCGAGTCCATTGAAAGACTGCGCTAGGTTCAATCGGCGGGGAGCTGTTTCGGGGGCTCCTAAAACCGTCACATACGGATTGGCAGCCGTCTCCAGAAAGCACATTCCCGTAGCGATAATAAAGAAGATACAGAGGTAAGCCCAATATTCTTTTAAAATGGCGGCAGGAAAGAAAAGCAGGCCTCCGATTGCTGCTAATACCAGTCCGAAAATAATTCCCGCCTTATAGCTGTAACGTTTCATAAACATCGCTATGGGGATGGGGAAAATAAAATAAGCCAACCAGTAGGCAGTCTCGGTAAAGGAGGCTTCAAAGGTATTCAGTTCACATGTCTTCATCAATTGCCGGATCATTGTGGGAAGCAGATTGCTGCTTATCGCCCACAGAAAGAAAAGGCAGAAAACCAACGCTAAAGGTATTGTATATGTATTCTTTTTCATGGTATAAATCTAGTTTTACGATAAGGATGTTTTCTCTATCATTCGGACATGTTCTTGATGTAAGGAAGTACGGGGAGATCCGTGAATCCATAGAAGTTCCGGGCATTTTCTCCCAAAAAGAGTCTTTTGTCCTCTTCCGTCAACTCGGAAGACTTCACCACAAAATCGTATGACATCTTGTAGGTGATTGCTGTAATGGTGCGCGGATAGTCCGATCCCCACATCAGTTTCTCCATGCCAACTAAATCCGCCGCTTCCCGAATGGCTTTCACTGCTCCTTTGAAAGGATAAAATTCATCATTGAAAAGCCAGGTGATTCCTCCAGATTCAATCATCACATTGGGATGACGTGCCAGGCGGATTTGTTCTTTCCAGTCCGGACGTGTCACCATTCCGAAGTGTCCGACAGCTATTTTTAGGCGGGGACATTCCTGAATAATCTCTTCCATTTCGGGAACCTGTGTTGCTCCGTCAGCCAAGTCGATGGAGAGCATGACATTCCGTTCTTCCATAGAATGAAACATCTGCATCATTTCCTCATTATTCAGCATTACCCGTCCCTCTTTTAACAACAAGCGTTGGGCAGGTATTTTTATAGCCTTAAAACCTTTGGCTATAAGCTCTTTCGCCTGCTCCAAAAATCCAGGTTTACGGAACTCACACATTCCGCAAACAAAGAAACGGTTGGGATAATGGGAAACGACTTCCGACAAATAATCATTCTGAATACCGTCAATAAACTCTTGGGTAATAACAGCCGCAGCCACTTGCGCATAGTCCATATTCGAAAGAAAAACTTCCGCGCTATTCACTCCGTCTATCATAAAGGGCGGAACCATTTGCCGGATTTCTCCCATAAATTCCGAACGGCCATTTTCCAAAGTCCGGATAGGCAATCCGTCCACAACAGTATCCTGCCGTAACCACAGATGGGCGTGCGCATCAATAATTGTATAGTCCATACGAATGACGCTGTTTTATGAGTTTGCCCAACTTACACGTTTCTGCTCTCCGATAATCTCCTGCACTTCCCGAACGAGTTCCCAGTCAATAGGTTCTTCGATGAAAGCGATGTTCTTTTTCACATTCTCCGGATTAGTTGTACTAAATAAAGTCGTTGCTATACGAGGATTGCTGACGGAGAATTGCATAGCCAGTTTCTCAATCGGATAATTCTTAGCTTTGCAATGTTCCATTGCTTTACGGCAAGCCTCTACCAAGGGTTTGGGAGCCGGATGCCAGGCAGGAACACCACGTTCACTCAACAGTCCCATTGAAAGCGGAGAAGCATTAATCACGCCGATTTCTTTGGATTCGAAGTAGTCCAGGAAGTCTGCTAATTTATCATCACACAGGCAATAATGGCAGAAGCTAAGCACAGATTCAATCGTACCGCTTGGTGAATGGTCGATTACCCATTTCAAGTTTTCGAGTTGCAAGTCGGTAATTCCAACGTGTCCTACCACTCCCTTTTCACGCAACTCAACCAAAGCAGGTAGAGTTTCATTAACTACCTGGTTCAAATCGGCAAACTCCACATCGTGTACATTTATCAGATCGATAAAATCTATATTCAGACGCTCCATGCTCTCATACACACTTTCGGTAGCACGCTTTGCAGAGTAATCCCACAGGTTCACTCCATCTTTTCCATAACGTCCCACTTTGGTAGAAAGGTAATAACGGTTACGAGGAAGATCTTTAAGTGCCTTTCCTAAAACAGTTTCCGCTTTATAATGTCCGTAATAAGGAGACACATCGATAAAGTTCATTCCTGCCTCAACAGCGGTAAACACAGCCTGAATGCCTTCTTTTTCTTTCAAATCATGGAAAACTCCTCCTAAAGAAGAAGCTCCAAAACTAAGAGATGATACTTTCATCCCTGTCTTTCCGATTTCATGGTATTGCATACTTTTAGGTTTTAAATCATTTTGTATGCGACAAAAATAGGTCAGTAATAGTTTCAGTGCAGCAGAGAGCGGTCGAAAAACCAACGTAACGGTTTACGTAAAAAATATTGCTTCAAATGCTTTTAATTTTCCGGGAATGTGCTTTCTTTGTAAAAAGAATCTAAGTTGCAGTCTTTCAAATGGAAAACCGGAAACATACTTCACTCAAAGATCTCGCCCAAGCATTGGGGGTATCAATTCCTACTGTATCCAGGGCACTAAAAGATAGTCCGGAAATCAGCCGTGAACTTTGCGCCAAAGCAAAGGCACTGGCTAAAGAGATGAACTATCGTCCCAATCCTTTTGCCATGAGCCTGCGGAAAAATGCGCCACGTATCATCGGAGTGATCGTTCCGGATATTGTCACTCATTTCTTTGCATCAATTCTGAATGGAATAGAGAATATGGCTATTGCCAACGGATATTTCGTGATTATCACGACCTCGCATGAATCTTACGAGCATGAAAAAAGAAATATTGAGAATCTGGTCAATATGCGCGTGGAAGGTATCATCGCCTGTCTGTCTCAAGAAACAACCGATTTCTCCCACATCTCCGCCTTGAAAGACATTAATATGCCACTTATCCTGTTCGACCGTGTTTGCCTGACCGACCAATTTTCATCGGTGATAGCAGATGGGGTCCAATCCGCACAGATAGCTACACAGCATCTTCTGGATAATGGAAGTAAGCGGGTAGCTTTTATCGGAGGAGCCAATCATCTGGATATTGTAAAGAGAAGAAAACATGGCTATCTGGAAGCCTTGCGTGAAAATCGTATTCCGATCGAAAAAGAGTTGGTAGTCTGCCGGAAGATTGATTATGAGGAAGGCAAGATTGCCACAGAAACTTTACTGTCACTTCCACAGCCTCCGGATGCTATTCTTGCCATGAATGACACATTGGCTTTCGCAGCAATGGAAGTTATCAAAAATCACGGCCTCCGGATTCCGAATGATGTGGCAATCATCGGGTATACAGACGAGCAGCATGCTAATTATGTGGAACCGAAATTATCAGCAGTATCACATCAGACCTATAAAATGGGAGAAACTGCCTGCCAACTACTTATCGATCAGATAAAAGGAGATAAGACTATCAAGCAGGTGACGATTCCAACACATTTGCAGATTAGGGAGAGTAGTATAAAAAATCAAAAATGTAATCTTCTGTAATATAAGCAAGAAGGAACAAAACATAAGGAGTAGTCAAACGACATCATGACAATGAGGATTATGGATTGATGATGAAAATGAAAAGAATGCAAATCAAGCTATTGTATGGGATAAATGGAACAATCCTATAGGATATGACTTACCTGCAGATAAGAATTTCCATGGTATTACTCCTGGTAGAAATACAATATATGAAATACTTCAGTTTTAGAAATAATTCATAGAATAAAAATCATATCTAAACCAATGCTATATTAATAATAAGCTCCCTTATTCTATCCTTTGCCATAGATGAAATAGGATTAGAATAAGGGAACTTTATTTTAATAAATTCCAAATGATAATAAGTGATTATTTTTCGCACTTTAACATTTGAATATCAAATACTAAAGTTGAATAACCTAAAATAGTAATCGAAGAACCTTTTGGAGTATAATCACTACTACCATAACCATATTTCCATGGAACATACACTTCCAAACGTTCACCAATTTTTCTTCGTTGCAATACCTCTGACAAACCAGTCACAAGCCCATTAATTGTTAAGTTCGCAGTTCTTGAAAAATCAATGCTAGGATTCGCTTCAGTAAAAGAGCCATCAAACGCTTCCCCTATAAAGTTATCTTGTTTATCAACATAACCACCAGTATTACCCCAAATGATATAAGAACCTTTATAATATACAGTAACCTCATCTGTTGCCCGCGGGATAATATTTTGAATCACCCCATCTCCCACAGGAGTTTTCTTTTTAAAATAGATAGGAACTCCAGGATATGCAATCATATGAATAGAATCCAACTGACCACGTGTAGCGGTATTTGCATGAGCATTGGCTATTGAATCTATAAAAGCTTCATTACGTGCCTGCCAGTTATCATATTTGCCCGTCTCTTCCGTTTCACTGCAAGCAGTGAATGCAAGAGCCAGCAATACTAAGGAGAATAAATAGATCTTTTTACTCATTCGTTAAAGGTTTATTGTAAAGTTTTCAATAGAGAAGTGATGCTTACTCTGTCTGCGATGATGTTATTCAGTTCAGAGATAGCCACACGCTCTTGTTGCATGGTATCGCGGTTACGCAATGTCACGCAGTTATCTTCTAATGTTTGATGATCGACTGTCACACAGTACGGAGTACCAATAGCATCCTGACGGCGATAACGCTTACCGATACTATCCTTTTCGTCATATTGGCAGTGGAAGTGGAACTTCAGGCTGTCAATAACCTCACGGGCTTTTTCAGGCAGACCGTCTTTCTTTACCAACGGCATAACTGCCAGTTTCACCGGAGCCAAAGCAGCAGGCAATTTCAGAACCACACGGCTTTCACCATTCTCCAATTGCTCTTCGCAATAAGATGCGCTCATGATACTAAGGAACATACGGTCAACACCGATAGAAGTTTCGATTACGTACGGAGTATAAGACTCATTCAGTTCCGGATCGAAATATTTGATGCTCTTGCCGGAGAACTTCTCATGTTGAGACAAGTCGAAGTTAGTGCGAGAGTGAATACCTTCCACTTCTTTGAATCCGAACGGCATCAGGAATTCGATATCAGTAGCGGCATTTGCGTAATGAGCCAGTTTATCGTGATCGTGATAACGATAGCTTGCATCGCCGAATCCAAGAGCTTTATGCCATTTCAAACGGATTTCTTTCCATTTCTTGAACCAGTCAAGTTCAGTTCCCGGTTTTACAAAGAACTGCATTTCCATCTGTTCGAACTCACGCATACGGAAGATGAACTGACGGGCAACGATTTCGTTACGGAAAGCCTTACCAATCTGTGCGATACCGAAAGGAACTTTCATACGACCCGTCTTCTGTACATTGAGGTAGTTTACAAAAATACCTTGTGCAGTTTCCGGACGAAGATAAATCTTCATGGCTCCTTCGGAAGTAGAACCCATTTCAGTAGAGAACATCAGATTAAACTGACGAACTTCTGTCCAGTTCTTTGTACCGGAGATCGGGCATACGATTTCTTCATCAATAATGATCTGACGCAATTCTTCCAGATTACCGTCGTTCAGAGCCTTAGCAAAGCGAGTGTGAAGTGCGTCACGTTTTGCCTGATGCTCCAATACACGTCCGTTGGTAGAACGGAATTGAGCCTCATCAAAAGATTCGCCGAATCTCTTGGCAGCTTTCGCTACTTCTTTATTGATTTTATCGTCATACTTAGCCAGCTGATCTTCGATCAACACGTCAGCACGATAACGTTTCTTAGAGTCTTTATTGTCAATCAAAGGGTCATTGAATGCGTCTACGTGTCCGGAAGCCTTCCAGATAGTAGGATGCATAAAGATGGCAGAGTCGATACCGACAATGTTCTCGTGCAACAGCACCATGCTGTCCCACCAGTATTTCTTGATGTTATTTTTCAATTCAACGCCCATCTGACCGTAGTCATACACAGCGCCTAGTCCGTCGTAGATATCGCTCGAAGGGAATACGAAACCATACTCTTTGCAATGCGATACAAGCTTCTTAAAAACGTCTTCTTGTGCCATTTTCTTTTCTATATCTATTAATTTGAATTTGCTTTTTTCGTAAAAAGTGCCACAAAGATAGGGATTTATCTCATAAATAAGACAGGGAGGGTATTAATTTATCTTATTCCTGAACTTCTTCATCGATTTCCGGTGCCACCATACGGTCATATTCTTCCCGCTCCTGCTCCCGGTCCGCTTTCTTCATTTCTTTGGTCAGCATCTCTTCGGGCATATACAGATTAAAAGGAATACGCATGCATTTCATTTTTTTCACTTCCCGGCTAAATTCAGGACAAGCCACGAAATAGACACGTGAAACGGACACCTTTCCCGGAGTTACCTGTTCGGGGCGTTCAAATCCCGGACTGGTCAGTGACGTATGGAATGTGCCAAGTCCTTCGATAGTAACCGGCTGTCCGATAGACAACAGACTACGGATAGCATCAACCATTTCCGTCAATATACCATCTATCTGCCCGCGATGAAATCCACTCCGTTTTTCCATGTACTCGGCAAATTCTCTATTCCGAATCGGATCTATCAGTTTTTTGGGTACACCATACCATAATTCTTTTCTTTCTCCCGATGTTAAATCGGCTTTTTTTCTCACTACATAAGGCACTGCCATCGTTTATACTCCTTTCTTTTTTCGTTTATACTCGCGTTCTATCTGACACCCGGGTGTCAACACCATTGAGACCCGGGTGTCAAGCATACCAACACCCGGGTGTCAGTGCTCATGAGACCCGGGTGTCAGATAAGTGTTGGCTGCAACAAAATTAAGTCTTTATTGCGAGAGAACAAAAGAATTCTTCTATATTTGTGCATCCCTACATTATACTAAAGAAAAACATAGAACTATGATTAAGATTCTTCTATTGATAGACTATTCAAGCGAATTTGACAGGAAACTGCTACGGGGACTTGTCCAATACTCCAAAGAAAACGGACCCTGGCTCTTTTACCGGCTGCCTTCTTATTATAGCGCAATGCATGGTGAACAAGGCATTTTAAGATGGGCGAAAGAATGGAAAGCCGACGCCATTATCGGGCAATGGAACAACGACACGATCGATTTGCAGAAGGAGCTGAATATTCCGGTAGTACTACAAAACTATCATCACCGGAGCGTCACTTACTCTAATCTGACAGGTGATTATAAAGGTACGGGAAGAATGGCAGCCCAGTTTTTTGCCAAACGGATGTTTCGCAATTTTGCTTATTTCGGTGTTAAAGGAGTTGTTTGGTCTGACGAACGCTGCGAAGGTTATCGGCAGGAGGTAAAACGTATCGGAGGCGAATTTTTCAGTTTCGAATCGGATAAGCAGGAAGACGAGATAAGAATGGAAGTAAGCCAATGGTTGCAGCAACTCCCAAAGCCAGTCGCTCTATTTTGTTGTGATGATGCGCACGCCCTGTTCATTTCTGAAACTTGCAAAATGACGAATATTCCTATTCCGGAAGAAATTGCTTTATTAGGCGTGGACAATGACGAACTGATGTGTAATATTTCCGACCCTCCCATTTCATCCATAGAGCTCGAAGTAGAAAGAGGAGGCTATTCTATCGGCAGACTTATTCATCAACAAATAAAGAAGGAACATGAAGGCACTTTCAATATTGTTATCAACCCCATCCGCATCGAACTACGCCAATCGACGGAGAAACACAATATTAAAGACCCTTACATTCTCGAAGTAGTGAAATATATAGATTCACATTACAGCTCCGATTTGACCATAGAGTCTCTGCTTGCAAACATTCCGTTATCGCGCAGAAACTTTGAGGTGAAATTCAAAAACGCACTGAATACCTCTATATACCAATATATTCTGAATTGCCGGTGTAATCATCTTGCAGATCTACTGCTCACAACCGACCGTCCATTGGCCGATTTAGCAATGGAAGTAGGCTTTACAGACTATAATAACATTGCCCGGATTTTCAAAAAATTCAAAGGATGTTCACCTATTGAATACCGGCAGAAAAAGACTAGACAAAGATAAAATAAACGCTTTCTGAAGACTGTTTTTCGTTTTGACATTAAGATCATTCATGAGAATGACCTACCTTTGTTTTCATACCTTTCGAAATACATTTTAGATATTAATACTATGCAAAGACATACCATAAGAGGAAAAACAAGAACGATTATCTATCCTATTATTATTTATTGGGGGATCACCTCAATAATGGGGTGCAAAAGATTAGAGATTAACCAGACAAAAAGAAACTGGGAGAAGCTATCTGCCTACTTTACCCCACCACCACTGTATCAGGAGAAATTTGGAACTTACCGCAACCCTCTTTTATTTTACAATGGAGATACAGTCAAAAACGCAGACGACTGGCTAAAACGAAGAAAAGAAATAAAAGACAAATGGTTGAACCTGATCGGTCATTGGCCGGCTATCATCACCAATCAAAAACTGGAGATTATAAAAACCACAGAACGCGAAGATTTCAAACAACATTTAGTGCGTTTTTATTGGACTCCTCTGGAACAGACTTACGGCTATTTACTGGAACCAAATAAGAAAGGGAAACATCCTGCCGTTATCACAGTATTCTACGAACCGGAAACAGCTATCGGATGGGGAGGAAAAGCTAATAGAGATTTCGCCTACCAATTAACCAAAAGAGGATTTGTTACTCTCTCATTAGGAACTAAACAGACCACCAAAGATAAGACTTACTCTCTCTATTACCCGACTATTAACAACTCCACTATGCAACCTCTTTCAGTACTTGCTTATGCGGCAGCCAATGCCTGGGAAGTATTAGCCAGAGTCGAAAGTGTCGACTCTACCCGAATTGGTATCATGGGACACTCCTACGGTGCTAAATGGGCTATGTTTGCTTCTTGTTTATATGAAAAGTTTGCCTGCACCGCCTGGAGTGATCCGGGTATCGTCTTTGATGAAACCAAAGATAATTATATCAATTATTGGGAACCTTGGTACTTGGGGTATTATCCCCCACCCTGGAAAAAGATCTGGAGCAACAACGGCAATAACTCTTCAACAAGTGTCTATGCCAGACTATGTAAAGAGGGGCATGATTTACATGAACTCCATTCTTTATTGGCTCCTCGCCCATTTCTCGTATCAGGAGGTTATTCTGATAATGTAGACAGATGGATTCCATTAAATCACTCTGTCGCAGTCAACCGGCTTTTGGGTTATCATCATCGAGTGGCAATGACGAACAGGCCCAAACATGATCCTACTCCCGAATCAAACGAAACTATATATAAGTTCTTCGAATGGTTCTTAAAAAGAAAAACGCCAAAAGAAGATTAACAATGCATTATTCTTCGTTTTTTGAAGATAGTTTTTCGTTTTTGCCACCGCACATGTCTTTGAAACAGAATACTTTTGTATCATTAACTAGTTAACCGGTCTAAAGAGACTATTGTTAGAAATTAAAATTTCAAATCGACGATCTAATATTTAAAAACTTATCATGCAATGAAGAAAATCAGATGGAATCCAAGGTTAGTAACCTCGTTGTTTATTACTCTTTTAATGTGCACTCTCGATTGTCTTGCACAAGAAGTAATAAAAGGGTTTGTGAAAGATGGTAATGATGAACCATTACCTGGCGTATCTGTAGCTGTCAAGGGTGCAACGAATGTCGGTACCATTACAAATGTTGACGGCAAATATAGCATTAATGCCCATAAGAATGACGTATTGGTATTCTCCTATATCGGAATGGTCAGCCAGGAAGTCAAAGTAGGTAATAAGACGAATATCAATATCACTCTTAAAGAAGATGTTTCCTCGCTGGATGAAATCGTAGTGGTAGGCTATGGAACTCAAAAGCGCGGTAGTCTGACCGCCGCCATATCTACTGTCTCCGATAAAGAAATCCTTAAAGCCCCAACCATGGGAATCAGTAATATCATCGGTGCACGTGTTGCCGGTATTTCCGCCGTACAAGCCAGTGGACAACCCGGTGCGGATAATGCCTCCTTGTCCATACGCGGGCAAAGTGGTATTATCTATGTTATTGACGGCATCAGAAGAAGCGCAAGTGACTTCAACGGACTCGATCCGAATGAAATAGAATCTGTGTCTGTATTAAAGGATGCATCAGCCGTAGCCGTTTATGGTCTGGACGCAAATGGAGCATTCATTGTCACAACCAAAAAGGGACAAACAGATAAAGTCACCATTAGCTATACAGGTACTGTGGGCATCAGCCAGAATGCAGAAGAACAAGAATGGCTCGACGGACCGGGATATGCTTATTGGTACAATAAAGCCCGTCTTCTACAAGGTGATACGGAAGTGTTTACTGTCGACATGGTGCGCAAAATGCGCGAGGGTGTCGACGGATGGGGAAATACCAATTGGTACGATAAAGTATATGGAACCGGTGTTCGCCAACATCATAATATTTCAGCATCAGGAGGAAGTGAAAAGATTCGTTTCTTCACATCTATCGGTTATCTGGAGGAAAAAGGAAATATAGATAAGTTCAAATACCGTCGAATGAATCTTCGTTCTAATATCGATGCACAGTTGGCTAAAGGACTTAGTCTGTCATTAGGTGTTTCGGGGCGTATAGAAAAACGGGATGCTCCCAAATTTTCTGCCGATCCGGATGATTGGATGAATATTCCCCAACAGGTATGCTATGCTTTGCCATACGTACAGGACACTTATGAATATAATGGGAAAATATACGATGTTTCAACCCCGACTTCCGGTTCTCCGGTAGCTCCTATCGCATCCATATACGATTCAGGATATAACAGGTCCAACCAATCATATATGCAGTCTAATTTCAGTCTGAAATACGACACACCTTGGCTTAAAGGATTAAGTTTAAAATTCCAGGGAGCGTACGACTTAGTTCATGGGATGACTAAACAGTTGACCAAGCCGAATGAAGTCATGATTATGGATTTACCTAATGCAGCCACTACCACACTCACCTACCATAAGGACTACAGTGTTTTGAAAGATACACCTATATTATCCGAATCGGCATCACGCGCCCAAGAGTTCACTACGCAAACCAGTATCACGTATGATAACAAATTTGGAGATCACTCGATCGGAGTATTATTGCTGGCCGAAACACGGGAACGTAATAGCAACAATCTCGGTGTAACGGGAACCGGATTAGATTTCATTCAGTTGGATGAGTTGAACCAAATCACAGGATTCACCAAAGAGGGGAAAGAGCAACCTGCTATACCTTCGGGTAGCAGCAGCCAGACACGTGTAGCCGGTTTTGTAGGTCGTTTGAACTACAATTACGCTGACAAATATTATTTGGAGGCTTCACTACGCCACGATGGTAGTTATCTGTTTGGTGGTATGAACAAACGCTGGGTCACCCTGCCCGGTCTCTCTCTTGCCTGGAGAATCAATAATGAAAAATGGTTTCATGCTACTTGGGTAGACAATCTGAAATTAAGAGCAGGTATTGGAAAAACTGCAACCAGCGGTATCCAGCCTTTCCAATGGAGAAATACGATGAGCACATCCCCCAATTCTGTAGTAATAGGCGGAGCCAGTCAAACAGCTATCTATCCGTCCGTATTGGGAAATCCCAATTTGACATGGGCGCAATGCCTCAACTATAATATCGGAATAGATGTAACTTTATGGAATGGATTATTAGGAATGGAACTGGATGCTTTTTATAAATATGAATATGACAAATTATCTTCTGTAACCGGTTCGCACACTCCTTCTATGGGAGGCTATTATTTTTCAACTGCCAACGTTAATAAAGCAGATTATAAGGGTTTTGATGTCACCTTTACACATCAGAACAGAATCGGAAGTTTCAGCTATGGAGCCAAATTAATCTGGTCATACGCATACGGAAGGTGGCTCAAATATGCAGGTGACTCTGAAAACACACCGGAATACAGACGACTGACCGGAAAGCAAATCGGTTCGAAAATGGGATTCATTGCCCAAGGATTGTTCCAGAGTGAGGAAGAGATAGCCAACTCCGCTACCATGCCCGACCGACCGGCTTATCCCGGATATATCAAGTATATGGATAGAAATGGAGACGGTATTATAACCGTCAATCAAGATCAGGGGTATGTAGGTAAAAGCTCAAGACCGACCCACACAGGTTCTTTCAATTTATTTGGTAACTGGAAAGGATTCGATTTTGATATTTTGGCATCATGGGGGCTTGGCAGCGATGTTGCATTAACCGGAGTATATACGGCAACCGGTTCATCCGGAATCCAAAGCGCTACGGCCTTCACGCGTCCATTCTATCAGAATGGCAATGCACCAGTCTATCTGGTGGCAAACTCCTGGACACCCGAAAATACAAATGCAGAGTTCCCTTGTCTGGAAATCAATCCGAGAAGTTTGAATAACGGGCTGGCCTCCACATTCTGGTATCGTAACGGAAACTATTTGAGAATAAAAACAGCGCAAATAGGATACAATTTCCCTAAAAAATGGTTGAGTCCATTGGGAGTGGAAGCTCTTCGCCTCTATGTTGAGGGATACAACCTTCTGACTTTCAGCGCTGTGTCCAAGTACAACATCGACCCGGAATCTCCAGCTGTAAACAATGGATATTATCCGCAACAAAGGACTTATACACTTGGAGCTAAAATCACATTCTAAAATATACGCTATATGAAAAAGTTATGTATTAATATATCACTCTTCTTTATGTTGCTGACTTTAAGTTCGTGCAACGACTGGCTGGATGAAGTAAAACAAACGACTACCGTTAGTGATGAAATCATCTGGCAAGATGAAACCCAGGTTGACAAATATGTGAATAGTTTCTATCCCCTCCTGCATGATTACGGTCAATTTGGGGAGGCCCAATTCTACGGAAGTTTTACAGAAAGTCTGACTGACGCATTTAAGTATGGTTCATATACGCTGGGACACAGAGCCGGCCATCCTAATCTTTATGTACTAACACCGGATGCTATCTCTCCGGATAACTGTCTATACAGTATCTGGCTACGTTCAACAGCATACAAACAGATCCGAGAAACAAACCAATTTCTATCTCTACAAAGAAAATATTCCGAATTTTCAGCAGACAGAAATAAGCTTTGGGAAGCTCAAGTACGCTTTTTCCGTGCATTTGTATATTTCCAGTTAGCCAAAAGACATGGAGGTGTCATCTTGTATGACGATCTGCCGGTATCAACTAATAAAGCCCGCAGCAGTGCTGAAGAAACCTGGCAATTCATAGCCGACGATCTTGATTTTGCAGCCAATAATTTACCCAAGGAATGGGATGCGGCAAATAAAGGGCGTATCACCAAAGGAGCAGCCTATGCTCTGAAATCGAGAGCAATGTTATATGCCAAACGTTGGCAGGATGCCTATGATGCTGCTAATAATGTAATTGCACTCAAACTATATGGTCTGACGGACAAATATGAAGATGCATGGAAAGGGAATAATAAAGAAGCGATTCTGGAGTTTGATTATGATGCTGCCAACGGGCCTAATCATCTTTTCGACCGATATTATGTACCACAATGTGATGGTTATGACAATGGTTCAACAGGAACTCCTACCCAGGAAATGGTAGAATGTTATGAAAGCAAAAATGGAGAAAAGATAGACTGGACACCCTGGCATGGCATTACTGATGAAACTCCTCCATACGACCAACTGGAACCTCGCTTCGCCGCAACTGTAATCTATAGAGGATGTACCTGGAAAGGGAAAAAGATGGATTGCAGCCTTGACGGAAAGAATGGTGTGTTTATGCCTTACCGGGAACAGGGTACTTCATACGGCAAAACCACAACCGGTTATTTTTTAAGGAAATTGTTAGACGAAACGCTGACAGACGTCAAAAATGGGAAAAGTGCCCAACCGTGGGTTGAAATTCGCTATGCCGAAGTTTTATTGAACAAAGCAGAAGCAGCTTATCGACTCAATAAGATCGGGGAAGCCCAAAGTGCAATGAATGAGGTACGCGCCAGAGTAAAAGTGAATTTACCGGGTAAATCCTCTACAGGCGAGGCTTGGTTCAAAGATTACAGAAATGAAAGAAAGGTTGAACTAGCCTATGAAGGTCATTTATTCTGGGATATGCGTCGTTGGGAATTAGCCCATATTGAATACAACAACTATCGCACACATGGCTTCAAAATCATTGGCGCTACCAATACATACGAATATGTTGATTGCGACGGGCAGGACCGCAAGTTTATAAAGAAATTATATGTCCTTCCTGTACCGTCTGAAGAATTGAAGAATAACTCATTGATTGAGCAATATGATGAATGGAAATAACAATAAAACTCTTAGAACAATGAAAAACAAAATTATATCAATCATCCAGGCATTAGTTCTTCTATGGGGAGTAACTAGTTGTCACAGTCCTGAAGAGTTGGGTTCTGACATTCAACGCGAAGGTATCAACAGCATCACTGCATCGTTTCCGAACGATGACAGCAGCGAAAATAGTTTCAAAGGTGAGATAGATTATACCAATCATTCAATCACATTTGTTTTCCCATACAATTATCCCAAATTGTCGGATAATGTATTGCCGACCTCTGCACTAAAACGGGTAAGATTGAGTGCCAGTTTAGCGAATAATGTCAGTGTAACTCCACCATTACTTTATATGGATCTTACCCAAGACAACTATATCACAGTGAAAGATCAGACCTCCGGGACTAGTACCGAATTCAAAGTAATAGGTGAAATCCGTAAGAGCAACGAATGTAGTATCACCAAATTCGATATTCCTGCCATAGGGCTATTGGGAGTCATTAATGAAAACGAAAAAACAATTTCATTAGTAACCATAGATAATGTAGGGGAGCAGATAGCTAACATTGATATCTCACATGGAGCAACATGCAGTCCCAATCCCGAAACAGAAGCACTAGACTATGAACAAGAACAGACTATCGTCGTCACAGCACAGAATGGTATAGATAAAGCAACATATACGGTAAAAAAAGATATTCCGCAAAAAACTGTTGCAGGTATTCGCCAAGGAAGCGGTAAGCTACTATGGTCTAAAAGACTATCTGAAATAAGCGGTATTCTGCTACCGGGTAAAGTGACCGGACTTGCAGTAGTCGACAAATATGTTGTCATCAACGAACGTGCCAATGATCGTGCCATTTACTTAAATAGCCAGACCGGAGAAATAGCAGGTTCTATGGATATCAGCCAATTTGCCGGTGATAATTCAAACTTCCATGCAACAGCAGATCGGGGAAATAATATTTTATTCTGCAGCTATACTCCATCAGGAGGTACTTTCACCGTATGGAAAGCTAATGGAGTGAATGAGAAACCACAGAAATATATTGAATATAAAACTGGCACTAATATAAGATTTGGTTGGAAGATCTCTATCCAGGGAGATTTGGATGCCAATGCCCTTATCACAACTCCGGTATTCCAAAAAGATAGTAAAGTACAATTCGCCCGCTGGCGTGTCATAAATGGTACTTTACAATCACAAAGTCCGGAATTTGTCATTATGAGTTCCTCTCTACTGACTTCAAACTGGATTAAATGGGCGGATGTGATTTATGCTGATGACACCGACACTCAAAGTGACTATTTCTTGGCCAGCCATGTCACAGACACTTCTGCCAAACGCTATTTCTACTGGTTTAAAGGAACAGACAATAGCATAAAAGCGGCAAATACAGGTGCTCCGGGTAACACAATTATCAATGCCGTAGACTATGCCGTGTTCAACAAAGTACCTTATGTCATTTACAATCATGTAAATAGTTTCAACTATGCCGTAACTGGTTCTGATGCTGTCCGTATGTATGACCTTAGCAGCGGTTCATTCGATAACCAGATAGTAGTATGTCCGGACAAGATATATGGAGGTCTCGAGAATTCCGGTCAAAACACCGAAGGAACCGGAGATGTCGTATTTAAAGTTGCCAAAAATGGTTATTATCTATACGTTTATCTCGTATTCTCTAATGGAGGCATCGCCTGCTACCAATATGACTGTATTGATATGTAATACAAACAACCAGTAATCAACCTTATAATATACCACTAAATATGAAATTAAAAAATTTATGGTTAATAGCAGTTGCAATACTCATATACGCTTGCAATGCAGAAGAAACGAGATCATGGGAAGTTACTTTTGATCCAAATAAGCCCAAAGATCCAAATGAACAAAGCATTATTAATGTGGCGGCAGGCAAATTCTATAAAATGAATGTTGTAGCCAACAGTGCCTATGCTGATAAAGCCCCTCTCGATCCCTGGACATCCGGCACCAAACTGACGGATGAGGAGACCGGTACCCTCTCGACTAAAAACAGAGGAGTCGGTTGGGATGCACAAACTGTAGAAGTAATAATTGATTTGGGATCATTACGCAATATCACAGAAGTATCAGTACATGCTATTTCCGATCCGACATCACAAATTGTATTCCCTACTCAAATAGAAGTATCAACCAGCAAGGACAAAAGCCAATGGGAAAAAGCAGCCTCACCAATTACCTATTCCGACAGCAACGGAAAGTCGGACGCTTGGGGAAAAACAGACTTTAGTAATGTAGCATGCAGATATGTGAAAGCGACTCTCAAATCTTCAGCTTCCACCAGTACGATGATGCTCATCGACGAAATCAAGGTAATGGGAGAATTTCATAATGACATGAAGTACGTCCCCGAAAAAGGGTGTTATCATGGAGCATTCCCACCATTATACGGATTCGATCCGGAAGACCGCGAAGGAAGTACTGACCAGTGTGCCGTTGCCTTATTTGAAAAATTGGTGGGAAAGCAACTATCTATGATCTTATGGTATCAGAATATGGAACCGGGACGAAATTTCAGCGAAATGCAAACAGTACGTGAGAAATACTGGGGAAAAAACTATCAGGGCAAATACCGATTCTTCCTTTACGGATGGCTGCCCGTCATTCCCACCCAACAAATGGCAAATGGCGAACTCGACGATTTTCACAAATCATACTTCGCCGAAGTAGCTGCCCAAAAAGTACGTGACATGGGACCTATCTGGTTCAGACCAGCCAACGAAATGAATGGAAGCTGGACTCCGTATTACGGAGATCCCACAAACTATGTCAAGGCTTGGAGACGTATGTATAACATTGCAGAACAGTTGGGTGTCACTGCCTACAATGTCTTCGTATGGTCACCCAACAGTGTAAGCATGCCAGGTACAGAAGCAAACGCAATGAAAAACTATTATCCAGGAGATATGTATGTAGATTGGCTGGGAGTAAGCTGTTATCCACCATCGCTTAGTGCTACTTATCCGGAAGAAAGAAGATATCCGCTCACACTGATGCAAGGAATCAAGCAGGTATCGGCAGACAAGCCTATCATGATTAGTGAAGGAGGATACTCCAGCACATGCGACCACCAGAGATGGGTAAGAGAATGGTTTAAGCTGAAGGATGAAGAGCCACGTGTCAAGGCCGTCGTATGGGAGAATCACGAAAATGCAGAGAATGGTGACCGCCGTCTGCAAAGTGACCCTCTGGCACTTGAACTGTACAAGGAACTCGTCCAGGATCCTTACTGGCTTGATCTGATCCCGGATGCTGTGTACAGTGAAATTGAAACAAGAAAGAATAATTCAAAATAATCAAAGACAACAAGTATTCTAGTATGAAAAGACTGACTCCATATAGCTGGCTGATTCTGATTATATTCTCCTCCTGCCTGACTGGTAATAAAGTAGCAAGTACTGATAAACAGATAGAAAGTTTATTATCACAAATGACTTTGGAAGAGAAAATTGGAATGTTGCACAGTAACACGATGTTTTCAAGTACCGGTGTTCCAAGGCTTGGCATCCCCGACCTGCACTACTCCGACGGACCTCACGGAGTAAGATTTGAGGGAGTAGCCAATGGGTGGGAATCCGCCCGATGGGATAACGACGCATGTAGCTATCTACCTGCATTAAGCGCCTTAGCATCTACTTGGAACCGTGATCTGGCACAGCTATATGGAGAAGTTCTTGGAGCTGAATGTAAAGCACGCGGTAAGCATGTGAGCCTGGCTCCGGGAGTCAACATTCACCGTTCCTTACTCAATGGACGTAATTGGGAATATTTCAGCGAGGATCCTTTCTTCTCCGGTGAACTGGCTGTTCCATATATACAAGGAGTACAGTCACAGGGAGTAGCCTCTTGTGTGAAGCATTTTGCTCTGAATAGCCAGGCATACAACCAGTACAAAGTGAGTGTAGAAGTAGACGAACGCACCTTACACGAAATTTATCTTCCGGCTTTTGAAGCTGCCATACAACGAGGTGGAGCCATGGCAGCCATGGCGGCATATAACAAGGTTCGAGGGTTGTGGTGTACGGAAAGTCCTTATCTTCTTGATACTTTACTTCGTGATGAACTAGGATTTGACGGATTAGTCGTATCAGACTGGAATGCAGTCCATAACACAGAGCGAACAGCTCTGTGTGGTATGGATGTCGAAATGGGAACAAGCATCAAAGAAAATGGGAAATATGCTTTCAATAAATATTATTTAGCCGATCCTTTATTGAAGAAAGTACGTAATGGAGAGATTCCGGAAGAAGCTGTCAACAAAAAAGTACGTAATATTCTGAAATTGATGATTCGACTTGATTTAATAGGACAAGCTCCTTATGACACCACAGGCATGGCAGCCAAACTTGCAATACCTGCCCATACTAAGGCTGCCAGAGAAATAGCGGAGGAATCATTGGTATTATTGAAGAATTCCAAAGATATGCTACCACTAGACCCTGCACAATACAAGAATGTCGCAGTGATTGGCGCAAATGCGACCGAAGTATTTGCAGCAGGAGGTGGCAGTACAAAACTTAAAGCTAAATATGAAGTTACTCCTTTGGAAGGGCTACAAAATCTTTTAGATGGAAAGGCCCGGATCGAATATGCACCCGGTTATCAATTGAGTAAAAAGGCGTATAAGGTTGGCCATTGGTTCACGAACGAATTTGATAAATCCGATGAAGAGCTATATAAGAAAGCAATCAATACAGCTGCCCAAGCAGAATTGGTAATCTATATAGGTGGAACCTCCCACGAACATGGTTCTGACTGTGAAGGGTATGACAAGCCGAATTTAAAGCTTCCCTACCAACAGGACAGATTATTAAAAGGTATCCTGGAGGTTAATCCCAACACTGTAGTGGTACTAATCTCCGGTGGCCCCGTCGAGATAGGAGAATGGTATAATGATGCTACGGCATTACTGCACGGCAGTTTTCTAGGGATGGAAGGAGGAAATGCACTAGCACGTACATTGTTTGGAGAAGTCAATCCTTCGGGAAAACTGACTACTACCTGGTGTAAGCGTCTGGAAGATATGCCTGATCACGTATTTGGAGAATATCCGGGTATAAACGACACCGTCCGTTTCAAGGAAGGGCTTATGGTCGGCTACCGCTACTTCGATACTTACCGTGTAGTCCCCCTATTTGAATTCGGTTATGGATTATCCTATACCACTTTTACTTATTCAAACATAAAGATGAAACCTGTATGGAAAGACTCAGACACAGAGTTTGCCGTATCATTCACCGTTACTAACACAGGAAAACGATATGGCCAGGAAATTGCACAGTTATATTTGCATCAAAACAAATGTTCTGTAGAACGCCCGTTTAAAGAATTAAAAGGGTTCACTAAGGTTGGCTTAAAACCGGGTGAATCCAAACAAGTCACTATCAAGTTACCGCGCCGCGCCTTACAATACTACGATACCGAAAGCAAACGCTGGAAAGACGAACCGGGTATGTTTACTGTATTAATAGGCGCATCGTCACGGGACATCAAATTACAGAAAGATTTCGAACTGAAAAAATAAAAACACATGGGAAACAATAACCTTATAAGCAGCAAAAAGACATACTACATATCAATTGCAATTCTGGCAGGGATGTTCTTTATCTTCGGATTTGTGTCGTGGGTCAATGCCATACTGATTCCATACTTCCGCATATCCTGTGAACTGACACATTTCGAATCCTATTTTGTCGCCTTTGCATTTTATATCGCCTACTTTGTAATGGCTATCCCCTCGGGAGTACTTCTCAAGAAAGTGGGATTCAAGCGAGGTATTATGTATGGTTTTATGCTTACCGCCTTAGGAGCTTTCTTATTTGTTCCGGCAGCATTAGCCCGTCAGTTCGAGATATTCCTGGCCGGTCTGTTTTCCATCGGTACCGGATTAGCCATATTGCAAACTGCTGCTAATCCTTATGTCACTATTATCGGTCCTATTGATAGTGCCGCCAGACGAATCAGTATTATGGGAATATGCAATAAATTCGCAGGTATCGTCTCACCACTCATATTTGCTGCATTGATATTAAATGTTACCGACAAGGAGCTTTTTGCCACTATAGAATCGGGGACTTTAGACATAGTCACAAAGAACGCTATGCTTGACGAATTAATACAACGCGTCATTGTGCCTTATGCTGTTCTAGGCGTTATTTTACTGTTTACCGGTATCGGTATCCGTTACTCCATTCTGCCTGAAATCAACACAGACGAAGAAAACAGCACGGAAGATACAGGTAGCCACCATCACACCAGAAAAAGTATTTTCGACTTTCCTTACCTTATCTTGGGAGCAGTGGCTATATTTCTTCATGTAGGAACACAAGTTATCGCAATTGATACAATCATTAATTATGCCAATTCGATGGGTATGGACCTGCTCGAAGCTAAAACATTTCCCTCATATACATTGGCCTGTACTATGATTGGTTATCTGCTGGGGATCCTGTTAATACCCAAATATGTTTCACAAAAAAATGCACTTATAGGTTGTACCATCATCGGATTACTCCTTTCATTCGGAGTTGTATTTGCAGATTTTGAAGTAACTCTGTTCGGTCATCATGCCAATGCCTCCATTTTCTTTCTGAACGCATTGGGTTTCCCGAATGCTTTAATCTACGCAGGTATCTGGCCACTTTCCATTCATGGACTAGGGAAATTCACCAAAACCGGTTCCTCTCTTCTTATCATGGGATTATGTGGCAATGCCATTCTGCCTCTGATATATGGTCATCTGGCAGATATGTATAGTCTGCGTTTCGGTTATTGGGTATTGATTCCCTGTTTTTTATATTTGGTTTTCTTTGCAGTTAAAGGTCATAAAATAGACTCCTGGAAATAAATTAAAAACGAAATAATATGGAAAGACTCATCATAACAAATGGAAAACTCATCCTGCCAACAGGCATAGAAATGGGCCAAACATTGATATGCGAAAATGGAAAAATTGAGCAGATTATTCCCAATGGAAGCTATCAACCGCTCGTCGGTGACAAGGTAATAGACGCCCGTCAGAATTATGTTTCACCAGGATTCATCGACATGCATATCCACGGAGGAGGAGGACATGACTTCATGGATGGTACTGTTGAGGCTTTTCTCGGAGTGGCCGAGACACATGCCAAGTATGGTACTACCGCAATGGTTCCCACCACACTCACCAGCACTATTGAGGAGTTAATGACGACGTTTACCGTATATCGGAAAGCCAAAGAAATGAATATCAATGGTTCGCAGTTTATCGGTTTACATTTGGAAGGACCTTACTTTTCACCGAAACAATGTGGTGCGCAAGACCCGAACTTCCTGAAAAAGCCGCAAGCAGAAGAATATAATGCCATTCTGGAAGCCTCAAAAGATATTATCCGTTGGAGCGTAGCTCCTGAGTTGGAGGGTGCTCTAGCACTAGGGCAAACTCTGCAACAACATCATATTCTCCCCTCCATCGCTCATACCGACGCGATTTATGAAGAAGTTGAGAAAGCCTTTACAGCAGGTTATACACATGTGACCCACCTTTATTCGGCCATGTCATCAGTGACCCGCAAAAATGCTTTCCGCTATGCCGGAGTAGTAGAAGCCACCTACTTGATTGAAGATATGACAGTGGAGATTATTGCCGATGGCATACATCTTCCGAAACCCCTGCTCCAATTCGTATACAAGTTCAAAGGAGTTGATAAAACAGCCCTCTGCACTGATGCCATGAGAGGAGCGGGTATGCCGGACGGTGAATCGATATTAGGTAGCCTCAACAACGGTCAGAAAGTCATTATCGAAGACGGAGTGGCCAAAATGCCGGATCGGAAAGCTTTTGCCGGTAGTGTTGCAACAACCGACCGACTGGTTCGAACCATGATATATTTAGCCGGTGTTCCTCTCATTGACGCCGTCCGTATGATGAGCCTGACGCCCGCCCGTATTCTTCATATTGACAAAGAAAAAGGTTCTTTAGAAATCGGTAAGGATGCCGACATAGTCATTTTTGATAATCAAATAAATATAAATAATACAATATTAAAAGGCCATGTTATCTATACTAAATGAAACGAAGACCAAAGTTTTTCAGCAGGAACAATTAACAGTTCGAATTTTCCCGTCCATTCAAGAGATGGGCAGTGCAGCCGCAAAAGAAGTCGGCGACCAAATTTGTCGCTTATTGGAAAGCAAACCGGAAATAAATATGATTTTCGCCGCTGCCCCCTCACAAAATGAGTTTTTGAGTCATCTGATTCATGACAAACGCATCGACTGGACCAGAATAAACGCTTTTCATATGGATGAATACATCGGTATACATCCGGAAGCCCCACAAAGTTTTGGACATTTCCTTAGAATTCGTATCTTTGACAAAGTTCCTTTCAAGAAAGTCAACTATCTGAATGGCCTGGCGGAAAACCTTGAAGAGGAATGTCAGCGATATGCAGACTTGCTGACTAAGCACCCGGTTGACATCGTTTGTCTGGGAATTGGAGAAAATGGGCATATTGCTTTCAATGATCCGGATGTAGCAGACTTTAATGATCCCAAACTTGTGAAAGTAGTTGAGCTGGATCCAATATGTCGCCAACAGCAAGTCAATGAAAAATGCTTCATGACACTAGACTTAGTACCCAAAGAAGCTTTAACACTCACGATACCGGCTTTGCTAAAAGCTGAATGGATGTTTTGCATCGTCCCGTTCAAAAATAAAGCTCAAGCAGTCTATCAGACTGTTTATGGTGAAGTTTCAGAAAAATGTCCGGCCAGCATATTGCGAAGAAAAGAAAATTCTTCGTTATATTTGGATCCGGAAAGTGCAGAAAGAATTAATTTATAAAGGATTATGAAAAACAGAATCTCACTTCTTCTTATACTACTGGCTATCAGCTTCAGTATACACGCACAAAAAGTTATGCGGATCGGAATTATTGGTCTGGACACATCCCATTCCACCGCTTTCACCGAATTGATTAATAGTGGTTCGGATGAGACCTTTTCCAAAGGTTTTAGGGTAGTAGCAGCGTATCCGTACGGTTCAAAGACTATTCAATCCAGTTACGAACGAATCCCCGGATACATTGAAAAGGTCAAAGCAAATGGCGTGGAAATCACCTCATCAATAGCAGATTTACTGGAAAAAGTAGACTGTGTCCTTTTGGAAACCAATGATGGCAGACTACATTTGGAACAAGCCGTCGAGGTATTCAAATCAGGTAAGATATGCTATATTGACAAACCTATCGGAGCTACTTTAGGAGATGCAATCGCTATTTATGAAATGGCAGAAAAATACAATGCACCTGTTTTCTCCTCTTCTGCTCTTAGATTTACTCCTCAAAACCAGAAATTAAGAAATGGAGAATTTGGCAAAATCCTTGGAGCCGATTGTTATTCTCCTCACAAAGTGGAACCAACGCATCCGGATTTCGGTTTCTATGGTATTCATGGAGTAGAAACATTATACACAATTATGGGGACAGGATGCGAATCAGTCAACCGGATGTCTTCAGATAGAGGGGATGTAGTAGTAGGACGATGGAAAGATGGTAGAATCGGAACTTTCAGAGCGATTATAAAAGGACCGCAAATTTATGGTGGAACTGCCTATACTTCAAAAGGAGCAGTAGCCGCAGGAGGTTACCAAGGTTATAAAGCGCTTCTTGAGCAGATTCTTAAATACTTTCAAACAGGAATTTCACCTATATCCAAAGAAGAGACAATCGAAATATTCACTTTTATGAAAGCATCCAATATGAGTAAAGCAGAGAATGGAAGAATTGTCACATTGGAAGAAGCTTATCAAAAAGGTTTGAAAGATGCACGAAAACTAATCAAAACCTATAAAAAGTAAGAGAATGAAATCTATATATAAAGGGACTGCCATTATAGCAATTTTATTTATAGTCGTTTCTTGTTCTTTCTCGAAAAAGCAAGCTGCGAATAGGATGGAGACAAATGATCTACCCCAATTGGAAATAGTAGTACTCGATCCCGGACATTTCCATGCCAGCCTGCTTCAAAAAGAGACATTGACAGATGTCAGTGACACCATCCGGATATATGCCCCCGAAGGAACAGGCGTCAATCAATATCAGGAAAGCATTGATTCCTATAACCAGCGGGCGGAATCTCCTACGACATGGAAAAAACAAGTATATACCGGAGATGATTATCTCCAGAAAATGCTTGCCGATCATAAAGGTAATGTAGTAGTATTGGCTGGAAACAATCAAAAAAAGACGCGCTATATCATGGAGTCTATCAAAGCCGGATATCATGTCCTTGCCGATAAGCCACTGGCTATCAATCCACAGGATTTCAAGTTATTGACAGAAGCCTATCAACTCGCCAAAGAAAAGAATCTTCTTTTATACGATCTGATGACGGAACGATATGATATTCTCAATATCATAGAAAAAGAGCTTTTGCATCAGACGGAATTATTCGGAGATTTACAAAAAGGTTCACCGGACAATCCATCTGTCATAATGGAAAGCGTACATCATTTTTTCAAGACTGTTTCTGGCAAACCATTAACTCGCCCGGCATGGTATTATGATGTAGAGCAACAAGGAGAAGGCATTGCAGATGTTACAACACATCTGATCGACCTCATCAACTGGCAATGTTTTCCTGATGAAACGATTCATTATCAATCAGATGTCACTGTGAATACCGCCAAACACTGGCCAACTCCAATTACATTAACAGAGTTCAGTCAATCGACACAAATCGATTCTTTTCCCACTTATCTTAATCGATACATAAAAAACGATGTATTGGAAGTGATGGCAAACGGAAGCCTCAACTATACCGTTAAAGGGATTTGTATAGGAATGAAAGTCACATGGAATTATACTCCACCCACTAACGGAGGAGATACATTTACTTCCATAAAGAAAGGAAGTAAAGCCACTTTAAAAATCGTTCAGGATGAAAAAAATGGATTTGTAAAAGAGCTATATATACAGAAAGAACCGGACATTGACAATCGGACATTTGAAGCTCAATTACAAAAAACAGTGGAACAGCTTCAAATAACTTATCCGTTCTTATCTGTCAAAAACAAAAAGAATGGAACTTATCTGATTGACATACCACAGGAAAAACGGTTAGGACACGAAGAACATTTCAGCAAAGTGGCAAAGGCTTTCCTACATTATGTAGACAATAAGGATATGCCGGAATGGGAAAATGAAAATACACTAGCTAAATATTACATTACTACTACTGCTGTAGAAATGGCAAAGATAGGAAATAAATAAACAAAACAATAGGTGTTAGAAACAAGATGCAAATATTATAAAAATGAAGCCATGTTTCATGGCTTCATTCCTCATATCATGGGGACCCGATTCGATATCCTGCTCATTCATTCCGATATCGACCGATTGAATACACTTTGGGCAGATATCACCTATGAGCTGGAGCGATTGGATAAAATATTAAATCGTTTTGATCCTCATAGTGAAGTTTCCAAGATTAATAGTCATACTTCTCAAAGCAAGATTCAAATCAGCAAAGAGATGGAATCAATCTTACAGCTTTGCTCATACTATTACGAGAGCACTTCGCACTTATTCGACATTACATTAAAAGACTTCTCCAGAATACAACTTCATGAACATTCATGTATCTCCTTTACATCTCCTGATATTTCACTTGATTTTGGAGGTTTTGCCAAAGGATATGCTTTGAAGAAAATAAGAAGATTCATTGAACAGGAGAATATTAGTGATGCATTTGCTAATTTTGGAAACAGTTCGATCCTGGGTATAGGACATCATCCTTATGGAGATTGTTGGAAAGTCAGTTTTCTGAACCCGTACAATCAGTCTCTTCTAAAAGAATTCGATCTGCAGGATACAGCATTATCCACTTCCGGCAATACGTTACAATATACCGGACACATTATGAATCCGCTTACAGGCATATTTAATGAACAACGAAAAGCAAGTTCTATCCTGTCCCCCGACCCGTTGGAAGCCGAAGTTCTTAGTACGGTCTGGATGATTGCCAATGAACAGGAACAAAAAAAGATTTCAGAAAAGTTCAATAATATACAAGCAACCCTATACAATTTATGATATGAAAGAACATAAAGAAAAAGGAGTAGACTTAGGACTCAGACAATTCATCAAAAGCCTGGGATATGTTGCCGGAGGAACCGCATTATTGGCGACCACTCCTTGGCTGACTTCCTGTACTCCGGAGAAACTACAAGAGATCAAGCATGAGAAAGCACGAATCGCTTTGATTGGTACCGGGTCCAGAGGACAATACCACATCCATAACCTCAAAGAAATACCTCATGCACAAATTGTTGCCGTATGTGATAATTATGCCCCCAATCTTCAACAAGCATTGGAACTTTGTCCGGATGCTAAGTCATATACGGATTACCGCAAACTACTGGAATCGAAAGACATCGATGGAGTCATCATATCCACACCATTAAACTGGCATGCACCTATTGTATTGGATGCATTAGCTGCCGGCAAACATGTCTTTTGCGAGAAAGCAATGGCACGTACCCTTGACGAGTGCAAGGCTATCTATGACACTTACAACCAGTCAGACAAAGTCCTCTACTTTTGTATGCAGCGAATGTATGACGAGAAGTACATCAAGGGAATGCAGATGATCCATTCCGGTCTCATCGGAGATGTGGTAGGTCTTCGCTGTCACTGGTTCCGTAATGCAGACTGGCGTCGTCCGATTCCTTCACCAGAGCTGGAACGCAAGATTAATTGGAGATTATACAAAGAGAGCTCCGGAGGATTAATGACGGAATTAGCATGCCATCAGTTGGAAGTTTGTAACTGGGCAGCCCAAAAAATGCCGGAATCCATTATGGGAATGGGTGACATTGTATACTGGAAAGACGGACGGGAAGTTTATGATAGCGTCAATGTCACTTACAGATACTCGGATGGAGTTAAGATCGCATACGAATCATTGATTTCCAATAAATTCAACGGAATGGAAGACCAGATTCTGGGAAGTAAAGGAACCATGGAAATGGCAAAAGGTATTTATTACCTGGAAGAAGACCATTCTACTTCGGGCATCCGACAGCTGATTGACCAGGTAAAAGACAAGGTTTTTGCCGCCATCCCGACAGCAGGTCCCAGTTGGCGACCGGAAACAAAAATGGAGTACACACCACACTTTATCATTGATGGAGATATTCACGTAAACAGTGGATTGAGTATGATCGGAGCAGACAAAGACGGTTCGGACATTATCCTGTCTTCTTTCTGCCAGTCGTGTATCACCGGAGAGAAAGCACAGAATGTAGTGGAAGAAGCATATTGTTCAACGGTTCTTTGTTTACTTGGAAATCAGGCAATGGATGAACAACGCCATATCCTCTTCCCCGACGAATATAAAATACCCTATATGAAATTCTAAACTATGAAAGATATTATTATCACCTCAAAAAAGTTGAAACAAGAAAGGAATATCTTTCTTCTAAGTTTCCTGCTTGCATTTATCATCAATGTAATTGCAATCATTATCTATTCCCGCCCATGGATTGAAATAATATCCCAAATCGGGTATGTCATCGTGATTAGTTTTTTCATCTATCTCATATTATGGATTCCCCGAGGAATCCTGATATTCTTGAGTCACCTTTTCCGAAGAAAAAAATAAGAGATTTACGTTTTTTGAAGGAGAATTGACGGAAATACTCATTCACATATTCTAATAACAACCTAATTTTGGAGAAAAATAGATACTATGACAACAAGAAGAGATTTTATCAAAAAAACAGTAGCAGGTACAGCTGCACTCTCATTAGGAAGCATACTTCCAGGATTCGGTTCAAGCCGTTATCAAGATATTCTGGGAGCTAACGAAAAAATACGTATCGGAGTCATTGGAGTGAACTCGAGAGGTAAGGCCCTGGCGCAAGGATTTGCCAAACTTCCAGATTGTGAAGTTACTTACATTTGTGATGTAGACTCAAGAGCATTAGAAAAATGTCAGGCTGCTATCCACAAAATTACCGGACGTACTCCCAAAGGAGAAAAAGACATTCGTAAGATGTTAGAGTCGAACGATTTTGAAGCAGTGGTGATTGCTACCCCTGACCATTGGCATGCCAAAGCAGCCATTATGGCTATGCAGGCCGGAAAGCATGTTTATCTGGAAAAACCTACCAGTCATAATCCGGCAGAAAATGAAATGCTGATTCGAGCCGCTTTGAAATATAACCGGATTGTTCAAGTGGGTAACCAACGCCGCTCATTTCCCAATGTAATTAAAGCTATGGAGGAAATAAAATCCGGTTCTATCGGAAAAGTGAGATATGCCAAATCTTGGTATGTCAATAATCGCCCTTCCATTGGAACAGGGAAAGTTGTTCCTGTACCTGATTATCTGGATTGGGATTTATGGCAAGGTCCTGCCCCACGTGTTGCAGATTTCAAAGATAATTTCATCCATTATAACTGGCATTGGTTCTGGAATTGGGGAACAGGTGAAGCGCTCAACAATGGAACCCACTTTGTTGATATACTCCGCTGGGGACTGGGCGTAGATTATCCTACAAAGGTTGATTCTATCGGAGGTCGGTATCGTTTTCAGGACGACTGGCAAACTCCTGACACACAACTTATCACCTTCCAATTTGGTGACGAAGCATCTTTTTCATGGGAAGGACGTAGTTGTAATACGATGCCGGTAGACGGATATGGAGTAGGAACCGCATTTTATGGAGAAACCGGAACTCTCTTCATTGGCGGTGGCAATGAATATAAAATTACAGATATAAAAGGTAAAACGATTAAAGAGGTAAAAAGTGATTTAAAATTTGAGACCGGCAATCTGTTGAATCCATCCGAAAAGCTGGATGCCTTCCACTTCCGAAACTGGTTTGATGCCATTCGCAAAGGAACAAAGTTAAATTCCGGAATTGTAGATGCCTGTATCAGTACCCAGTTGGTACAATTAGGTAATATTGCCCAACGTGTCGGACATTCATTACAGATTGATCCGGGAAGCGGACGAATTCTTAACGATTTGGAAGCCAATAAACTTTGGGGAAGAGAGTACGAAAAAGGTTGGGAAATACGGGTTTAAATCATGTACCCATTTCTCGTTTTTTCATTAGGTTATAATTTTACAGAAAGGCATGTCTTTGATAGGATATGCCTTTCTGTTTTCCTTCCGTAAAGCTGATTTATACCCTTTTAACACACGGAATATTCACCGTTTTTCATCGAAATCTCTTTTATTTTTGTATTTTTGCGTGCGTATGCGTTAAAATTATAGTATATACGAATTTTATGAGTGACGAAATCAACGAGATAACGGAAGAACATTCAGACTACAAACCGGCGGACGCGCGGGACGAAAGCGTAAAACATCAGTTAACAGGCATGTACCAGAATTGGTTTCTGGACTATGCTTCATATGTTATTCTGGAACGTGCCGTACCCCACATCAATGACGGTTTAAAGCCTGTGCAACGTCGTATCCTGCATTCTATGAAACGTCTGGATGACGGGCGGTATAACAAAGTGGCAAATATTGTGGGACACACCATGCAGTTCCACCCGCATGGGGATGCTTCTATCGGGGATGCCTTGGTACAGTTGGGACAGAAAGACCTGTTGATTGACTGTCAGGGTAACTGGGGTAATATCCTCACCGGAGACGGTGCGGCTGCTCCCCGTTATATCGAGGCGCGTTTATCCAAGTTTGCGCTGGATGTTGTCTTCAATCCCAAAACTACCGAATGGAAATTGTCATACGACGGACGAAATAAGGAACCAGTCACTCTTCCTGTGAAATTCCCGTTATTACTGGCGCAGGGAGTGGAAGGTATCGCCGTTGGACTTTCTTCCAAGATATTGCCGCATAACTTCAACGAACTTTGTGATGCTTCCATCAGTTACCTGCGTGGAGAGGAATTCCAACTATATCCCGATTTCCAGACAGGCGGCTCGATTGACGTAGCCAAATACAACGACGGAGAACGTGGCGGAGCAGTGAAAGTACGTGCCAAGATCAACAAGATTGATAACAAAACACTTGCAATCACAGAGATCCCTTATGGGAAAACCACTTCAACAGTGATCGACTCTATCCTAAAAGCTGTTGATAAAGGAAAAATCAAAATTCGCAAGGTAGATGACAACACAGCTGCCAACGTAGAAATATTAGTGCATCTGGCACCAGGTACATCATCGGACAAAACAATCGATGCATTGTACGCATTCACCGATTGCGAAGTAAGTATCTCACCCAACTGCTGCGTGATTGATGACAGCAAACCTCATTTCCTCACTGTCAGCAAAGTCTTGAGAAAGTCGGCAGACAACACGCTGGATTTGCTAAAGCAGGAGCTGGAAATCAAGAAAAACGAAATACTGGAAGCGTTGCACTTTGCTTCGCTCGAAAAGATATTTATCGAAGAACGCATCTATAAGGACAAAGAGTTCGAACAATCCAAAGATATGGACGCTGCTTGTGCTCATATTGACGAACGCCTGACGCCTTATTATCCGAAATTTATCCGCGAAGTAACCAAAGAGGATATTCTCAAACTGATGGAAATCAAAATGGGGCGTATTCTGAAATTCAACTCGGACAAAGCGGATGAACTGATTGCCAAGATGAAAGAAGAAGTGGCCGAGATTGATAATCATCTGGCTCACATCGTAGATTATACCGTCAACTGGTATCAGATGTTGAAAAACAAATACGGCAAGAACTTCCCGCGCCGTACGGAACTGCGTAACTTCGACACCATCGAAGCTGCCAAAGTAGTAGAAGCAAACGAAAAACTTTATATCAACCGCGAAGAAGGATTTATCGGAACAGCCTTGAAAAAAGACGAGTTCGTAGCATGTTGTTCGGATATCGATGATGTCATTATCTTCTTCCGCGACGGTAAGTATATCGTTACTCCTGTTGCCGACAAGAAATTCGTCGGCAAAAACGTTCTTTATGTCAATGTATTCAAGAAGAACGATAAACGTACGATCTACAATGTAGCCTACCGCGACGGAAAAGAAGGAACGACATACGTAAAACGTTTCGCCGTGACCTCTGTAGTTCGCGACCGCGAATATGATGTCACACAGGGAACTCCCGAATCACGGATTACCTATTTCAGCGCCAATCCGAATGGAGAAGCCGAAATCATCAAGGTGACACTGAAACCGAATCCGCGTGTACGTCGTATCATTTTCGAGCATGACTTCAGTGAGGTCAGCATCAAGGGACGTCAGGCACGAGGCGTGATTCTTACCCGCTTGCCGGTACATAAGATATCCCTGAAACAAAAAGGAGGTTCTACGCTCGGTGGACGTAAAGTATGGTTTGACCGTGACATACTCCGCCTCAACTATGACGGACGAGGTGAATATCTGGGTGAATTCCAAAGCGACGACAGCATATTGATTGTTCTGAACAACGGTGATTTCTATACTACCAACTTCGACTTGAGCAACCACTATGAAGATAATGTAAGCATCGTGGAGAAGTTTGATCCTAACAAGATATGGACTGCCGCGCTTTACGATGCCGACCAACAGAATTATCCGTATCTGAAACGTTTCTGTTTTGAGGCCTCCAACCGTAAACAGAACTACTTGGGAGAAAATAAGAACAACCGTCTGATTCTGCTGACCGACGAGTACTATCCTCGTCTGGAAGTCATATTTGGCGGACACGACAATTTCCGTGATCCGTTGAATATCGATGCGGATGAATTCATTGCTGTCAAAGGTTTCAAAGCCAAGGGAAAACGTATTACTACCTATGCAGTGGAGACAATCAATGAGCTTGAACCAACTCGCTTCCCCGAACCCTCACAAGAACAACAGGAAGTTCCTGAAGAGGAGCCGGAAAATCTGGATCCGGACAGCGGCAAGAGCGAAGGCGATATTATTGATGAAATCACCGGGCAGATGAAATTATTCTGATGAAGAAAAAACTAATATACCTGGGGCTGACAGGTTGCATCCTGTTCGCCCTTTGCACAAGATTACAAGCGCAGATCGACAGTCTGCAAGCCCATCGGTATGTAACACGTGCCACCATGTATGGTGTCGGATTTACTAACGTTTTCGACACCTATCTTTCACCGCAGGAATACAAAGGAATCGACTTCCGTGTTTCCCGTGAATTGATTCGGATGACCAAGTTGTTTGATGGAAATGTATCTGTGCAGAACTTCTTTCAGGCAAACATCAGCTATACGCACAACCGGGCCGATAACAATAACACTTTCTCCGGATTAGTCAACTGGAACTATGGATTACATTACCAGTTCCGCCTGACAGATAATTTCAAATTATTAGCCGGAGGATTGATAGATGTCAACGGAGGCTTTGTCTATAATCTCCGGAACACCAACAATCCGGCATCCGCACGGGCATACGTCAATCTGGATGCCTCCGGAATGGCTATTTGGCACCTGAAAATCAAACGGTATCCGATGGTGCTTCGTTATCAGGTCAATCTGCCGGTTATGGGAGTGATGTTCTCTCCCCACTACGGACAATCTTATTACGAAATATTCTCTTTGGGAAATTCGAGTGGAGTAATAAAATTTACCTCCCTGCACAATCAACCTTCGTTGCGACAGATGCTCTCCGTCGACCTGCCGATAGGATATACCAAAATGCGCTTCAGCTACCTGGCTGATTTGCAGCAATCCAACGTTAACAATATCAAGACACATACCTACTCACACGTATTCATGGTAGGATTTGTGAAAGACCTATACCGTATCCGAAATAAGAAAGGAACCGCTCTTCCCTCATCGGTTAGAGCTTACTAAGAGAACAAAATTTAATGTTGAAACTTCAAGTGAGAGATCAATTAATGATGAGAAATAAGATTAGACAAATACTTTGGCTGCTCTGCTGCCTTCCGGTGCTGACTGGTTGCATTGGGGAAGATGACTACGCCAATGATCCCAGAGGTAATTTCGAACAACTATGGAAGATCATTGACGAACAGTATTGTTTCCTGGATACGAAAGGCATTGACTGGGATGCTGTTCATGACGAATATAGCAAACTGATTATTCCGTCGATGTCCAATGATGACCTGTTCGACATCCTAAGCCAAATGCTTTATATCTTGAAAGACGGGCATGTCAATCTATCTTCTGCCAGTCGTATTTCTTATTACGATGCATGGTATCAGGGCTACCCTTGGAATTATAGAGAAGATATTCTTTATAACTATTATCTGGGTAGTGCCAATTCAGGCTATCGCACATCTGCTGGTCTTAAATATAAAATATTTGACAATAACATAGGATACATACGTTATGAAAGTTTCAGTGCCGGAGTTGGAGATGGCAATTTGGATGAGGTCCTTTACTATTTACAAATCTGCAATGGACTAATTATCGATGTCCGTGATAACGGAGGAGGTAATCTAACCAATTCTTCACGCATAGCTGCCCGGTTCACTGATAAACTGGCATTAACAGGATATATCCAACATAAGACAGGTCCGGGACACAATGATTTCTCAGAGATGGAACCCATTTATTTAGAACCCTCCAACAGTATTCGTTGGCAAAAAAAGGTCGTGATACTAACCAATCGTCGATGTTATAGTGCCACAAATGATTTTGTTAACGTAATGCGCAGCTTAAACAATGATAACGAAGATAAAAGAATCATCCAGCTGGGCGATCAGACCGGTGGTGGATCAGGGCTGCCATTTTCATCAGAATTACCCAATGGCTGGAGCGTCCGCTTCTCTGCCAGCCCCCACTTTGATAAGTATGGAAAGTCATTGGAAGATGGAATAAAACCTGATGTATACGTAAACATGGATAAGATTCTGGAAGAAGGGATAGAGCAGGGTGACATAGAATCACAAAAGAAAGATCCACTGATTGAAAAGGCATTCGAAATCTTAAGTGAATAACTTTATTGCCAAATTATTTGCCAAATCAGAAAATCTTCCTATCTTTGCACCGCTAAACAAAAAAGCTACACATGCGGCTGTGGCGTAATTGGTAGCCGCGCCAGACTTAGGATCTGGTGTCGTGAGACGTGTAGGTTCGAGTCCTATCAGCCGCACTAAAAATAAACTAGAAGCCTTCAAGATACTATCTTGGAGGCTTTTTAATTGGTTAGACATGAAGAAACATCAACTTTGCTGCATCGGTCACATCACATTAGACAAAGTAGTCACCCCCCAAAACACTGTCTATATGCCGGGAGGAACGGCTTTTTATTGTTCACATGCCATCCGCCATTTTAACGACATCGATTACGCTTTAGTAACAGCTGTCGGTGCCACTGAAATGAACGTCGTAGAACAACTACGTGAAATGGGTATTCATGTAACCGCCCTGCCAAGCAAATATTCCGTATACTTCGAGAATATCTATGGCGCCAATCCGGACGACCGTACTCAACGTGTATTAGCGAAAGCCGATCCGTTCATTGCCGGTCAGCTGAAAGATATAGATGCACAAATCTACCATCTCGGCTCTCTGCTGGCAGACGACTTCTCATTGGAAGTAATCAAAGAACTATCTCAAAGAGGGTTGATTGCAGTAGACTCACAAGGCTATTTACGTGAAGTGCGTGACACCCACGTCTATCCGGTGGATTGGACAGATAAGCGGGAGGCTCTGCAATATATCCATTTCCTGAAAGTCAACGAGCACGAGATGGAAGTGCTGACAGGTCTTTCCGATCCGCATGAAGCTGCCCGTCAATTATATGAATGGGGCGTGAAAGAAGTGCTTGTCACCTTGGGAAGCATGGGATCACTTATTTTCGACGGAAAAGACTTCTATCGTATTCCGGCATATAAACCCAAAGAAGTGGTAGATGCAACAGGGTGTGGAGACACTTACACCATCGGGTATCTATACCAACGGGTATCGGGTGCCGGCATCGAAGAAGCCGGACGTTTTGCAGCAGCCATGTCAACTTTAAAAATAGAGAAATCAGGTCCTTTCAATGGCAGCAAAGAAGATGTCATTCAATGTATGACCACTGCGGAACAGATGTTTTAAAACAGGAAATCATAAAACGAACAGCGTATATATAGGATATACCTCCCCCGACGGGTAATCCTCATCCCATTATTCAGGCACGAACAACACCGGTTCGTGCCTGACTTTTTTCAACAGTCACCTCTCTTTTAGTGTTAAAATCAACCATTCCCTCTTTTTTCCAAAATCTTTTTTGAATTTCGTTTGTTTCCTTTGTTACTCTTGCCAAAAGACGGCAGAAAAAAGACTTCAACCTAAATAATAACAAATGGAAAAATTTAATGCAATGAGGACTAGACTTTTACAACATCTTCAGAAAAAAGCCATCAGGTCAAAGAGCATCATGACGCTTGTTTGCCTGCTACTGGCCTCTGCATCAGCCTTTGCACAGACAAAGACGGTGACAGGAACAGTGACGGACGCTGCCAATGAACCATTGATCGGCGCATCGGTACTCGTACAAGGAACTTCCACCGGAACCATCACGGACATGGACGGTAAATATTCAATCTCTGTCACTCCGGAGGACGTACTGGCATTTTCATACGTGGGGATGACTTCGCAAACCATTAAAGTGGGGACACAGAACGTCATCAATGTCACTTTAAAAGAAGATTCACAAGTACTAGCCGAAACAGTCGTTATCGGATACGGTAGTGCAAAGAAAAGAGACTTGACAGGTTCTATCACCAATATCAAAGGAGAAGAGTTAGCCAACAAACCGGCAATGAATCCGCTGTCTTCCCTTCAGGGGAAAGTGGCAGGTGTGCAGATTGTAAACTCCGGACGAGCCGGATCGGACCCGGAAATCCGTATTCGCGGAACAAACTCCATCAACGGATATAAACCGCTGTACATTGTCGACGGATTATTCAATGACAACATCAATTTCCTGAATCCGGAGGACATCGAATCCATGGAAATCCTGAAAGACCCGTCATCTCTGGCTATCTTCGGTGTTCGCGGTGCGAATGGTGTTATCATCATTACCACAAAGAAAGCCAAAGAGGGACAGACACTGGTCAATATCAATACTTCTTTCGGTTTCAAGAAAGTGGTAGATAAAGTGAAACTGGTGAATAGTTCACAATTCAAGGAACTATATAACGAACAGCTTGCCAATCAGAAAGATGACCCTTTCGATTATGCCGGCTGGGATGCCAATACCGACTGGCAAGACGAAATTTTCCAGACTGCTTTCATTACAAACAATAACATCAGTATTACAGGGGCTTCGCCCAAACATAGTTTCTACCTGGGAGTAGGCTACTCTTACGAACAAGGCAACATCGAGCATGAAAAATTCAGTAAGATAACCATCAACGCAAGTAATGATTATAAGATTACGGACTTTTTGAAAGTCGGTTTCCAATTCAACGGAGCACGTATGCTTCCTGCAGATTCCAAACAGGTGTTGAATGCTCTGCGTGCAACTCCTATCGCTCCGGTATATAACAACGAATACGGATTATATACGGCTCTGCCCGAATTCCAGAAAGCGCAGATCAACAACCCGATGGTAGACGTCGAATTAAAAGCGAATACTACCAAAGCGGAAAACTACCGGGCATCCGGTAACATTTATGGTGAGGTAGACTTCCTGAAACATTTCACGTTCAAAGCGATGTTCTCCATGGATTATGCGTCGAACAACGGACGGACATATACACCGATCGTAAAAGTATACGATGCCGCTGTCAACGGAGGGATCTCTACTTTGGGAACAGGCAAGACCGAGGTCAGCCAGTTTAAAGAGAATGAAACAAAAGTTCAGAGTGACTACCTGTTGACATACACCAACAGCTTTGATAATGGAAATCATAACCTGACAGCTACCGCCGGTTTTACTACCTATTATAATTCGTTGAGCCGATTGGACGGAGCACGCAAGCAGGGGGTCGGACTGGTTATTCCGGATAATCCGGACAAATGGTTTGTCAGCATCGGCGATGCAGCTACCGCTACCAATGGAAGTACTCAATGGGAACGCAGTACATTATCCGTACTTGCACGTGTGATCTACAACTATAAAGGTAAATATCTGTTCAACGGATCTTTCCGCCGGGATGGTTCTTCCGCTTTCTCCTATACAGGAAATGAATGGCAGAACTTCTTCTCGCTGGGTGGAGGTTGGTTGATGTCCGAAGAAGAATTTATGAAAGACATCAAATGGCTGGATATGTTGAAAATCAAAGCATCTTACGGTACGTTAGGAAACCAGAACCTGGATAAAGCCTATCCTGCCGAACCCTTATTGACCAATGCTTATTCGGCCGTATTCGGTAAACCGTCCATCATTTATCCCGGATACCAGCTTGCCTATCTTCCTAATCCTAACCTGCGTTGGGAAAAAGTAGAAGCCTGGGAAGCCGGATTTGAAACGAACCTGCTTCGCAACCGCTTGCATTTTGAGGGTGTTTACTATAAGAAGAATACCAAAGATTTGTTAGCCGAAGTTCCCGGGATTTCCGGAACTATCCCCGGTATCGGAAACTTGGGAGAGATTCAGAATAAAGGAGTGGAAATGGCTGTAACCTGGCGCGATCAGATTGGTGACTGGGGATATTCCGTCAGTGCCAACCTGACTACTATCAAGAATGAGGTAAAAAGTCTTGTTCAGGAAGGATATTCCATCATTGCCGGAGATAAGCAGCAAAGTTACACAATGGCAGGTTATCCTATCGGATATTTCTATGGTTACAAAGTGGCAGGCGTTTATCAGTCACAAGCAGATATTGACGCATCACCCAAAAATACACTGGCTACCGTTACCCCCGGTGACCTGAAATTCGCCGATGTAAACGGTGACGGAGAAATCACCCCGGAAGACCGTACCATGATAGGCAACCCGACTCCAAAGGTCACTTACGGTTTTTCCCTCGGAGTAGACTACAAGAATTGGTCGTTAGGCATCGACATGATGGGACAAGGTGGAAACAAGATTTTCCGTACATGGGATAACTACAATTTTGCCCAGTTCAACTACCTGGAACAACGTTTGGACCGCTGGCACGGAGAAGGTACGTCCAACACCCAACCGTTGCTGAACACCAAACATTCTATCAATAACTTGAATTCCGACTATTACATTGAGAACGGTAGTTTCTTCCGTATCCGTAATGTACAGTTAGCTTATACGTTCGACAAGAGCTTAATTGCCAAAATACGTCTGCAAGCCCTGAAAGTCTATGTCAACATACAGAACCTGAAGACATGGAAACATAACACCGGATATACTCCCGAACTTGGAGGAACTGCCACCGCATTCGGAGTAGATAACGGCAGTTATCCTGTACCTGCAGTCTATACCTTCGGTATCAACCTAACATTCTAGTGACAAGGTGCCACTGCCAGTTTTCCATGCGGAACACAACTTTAATCTTTAAAACTATCATTATATGAAACTGAATAAATATATATTTGCAACCCTTATTACTTCAACTACATTATTTCTAGGTAGTTGTAGTGACTTTCTGGATCGTAGTCCGCAAGGACAGTTCACGGAAGATGATAATCCGAACGCACTGGTCAACGGTAAGATTTATAATGTGTATACGCTGATGCGTAACTATGATGTCACTGCCGGACCTCCCGCGCTTGCCATCCACTGTTTCCGTTCCGAAGACTCGGAAAAAGGAAGTATTTCCAGTGACGGTTCTGACGTGGCCGAAATGTACGACGACTTCGTATACACACCGACCAACGGCCTGCTGGGTGCTTATTGGGGAAGGAATTATGCCATCATTTACCAATGTAATGACATTCTTACCGCTATTGCAGAGAAAGAGACAGCCGGACAGACAGAAGCTGAAGATATTATCAACAAAGGAGAAGCCTCTTTCTTCCGCGCTTATTGTTACTTCAATCTGGTAAGAGCTTTCGGCGAAGTTCCTTTGGTGACTTACAAAATCAACGACGCTTCGGAAGCCAATATCCCGAAGACAACCGCTGATAAAATCTATGAGCAGATTGACAAGGACCTGAAAACAGCAGAAGAGTCATTGCCGGAAACATGGAGTAGCGAATACACCGGACGACTGACTTGGGGAGCTGCCCGTTCCTTACACGCGCGTACTTATATGATGCGCAACGACTGGAACAATATGTACACAGCCTCCACCGATGTCATCAAAAAGGGGCTCTACAACTTAAAGACTCCGTATAATGAGATTTTCACGGATGATGGTGAAAATAACGGAGGTTCCATATTCGAGTTGCAATGTACAGCCACTGCCGCCCTTCCTCAAAGCGATGTTATCGGTAGCCAGTTCTGTGAAGTACAGGGTGTGCGCGGAGCAGGTCAATGGGACTTGGGCTGGGGATGGCACATGGCAACAGAATACATGGCGCAAGCCTACGAACAGGGTGATCCACGCAAAAACTCCACCCTACTCTACTTCCGCCACTCGGACAGCGATCCTATCACTCCGGAAAATACCAACGAGCCATACGGTGAATCTCCGGTTTCTCCGGCAATAGGTGCTTACTTTAACAAGAAAGCCTATACCGACCCGGCTTTGCGTAAAGAATATACCAACAAAGGATTCTGGGTAAACATTCGTCTGATCCGCTACGCAGATGTACTGCTGATGGGAGCCGAATCAGCTAATGAAAAAGGTATTCCGGGTGAAGCAATCGACTATTTGGAACAAGT
This sequence comes from Bacteroides ovatus, assembly GCF_001314995.1. Taxonomy (NCBI): domain Bacteria; kingdom Pseudomonadati; phylum Bacteroidota; class Bacteroidia; order Bacteroidales; family Bacteroidaceae; genus Bacteroides; species Bacteroides ovatus. The sequence continues at coordinate 4,706,612 of NZ_CP012938.1, read as the reverse complement.
ACGCGCACGCGCCAGAGGCACCAACAGCAATATATTGCCTAAAGTGACGACTACCGATCAGGGAGAATTGCGTGAGGCCATCCGCCACGAACGCCGTGTGGAATTAGGGTTGGAATTCGACCGTTTCTATGACCTCGTTCGTTGGGGCATTGCAAAAGAAGTGTTGCACGCAGCCGGTAAAACCAATTATCAGGACAAAAACGCACTGCTTCCACTGCCGCAGACAGAGATCGACAAGTCTAAGGGAGTGTTAGTACAGAACCCCGACTACCAATAAGAAAGTTCCTCGGTGCCGAACGGTTGTTTCCTCGGTGCCGAAACTACTGTTCCTCGGTGTCGAACAATGTCCTCCTCGGTGCCGAACATTCAACGCATCAGGAGGACTTTATATGAATAGAGATAAAATTAACTATAATAATATGATATACAAAAAGTTAAGTCTATCCGTCCTGTTGTTTGCCGCAGGTTTTCTAACCGCGTCGGCACAAAAGTCGCCACAGGATATGGATCGTTTCATCGACGTATTGATGAATAAAATGACGCTGGAAGAAAAAATCGGACAGTTAAACCTTCCCGTCACCGGAGAGATCACTACGGGACAAGCTAAAAGCAGCGACATTGCCGCAAAAATCAAGAAAGGCGAAGTGGGAGGATTGTTCAATCTGAAAGGAGTAGAGAAAATACGTGAAGTACAGAAACAAGCTGTGGAAGATTCCCGGCTGGGTATTCCGTTATTGTTCGGGATGGACGTTATTCACGGATACGAAACGATGTTCCCTATCCCGCTCGGTTTGTCTTGCACCTGGGACATGACAGCCATTGAAGAGTCTGCCCGCATTGCAGCCGTAGAGGCAAGTGCTGATGGAATCTCATGGACTTTCAGCCCGATGGTGGATATTTCACGCGACCCTCGTTGGGGACGCGTATCCGAAGGTAGTGGCGAAGACCCGTTTCTCGGTGCCATGATTGCCGAAGCGATGGTACGCGGCTATCAGGGGAAAAACATGGAACGGAATGACGAAATCATGGCCTGCGTAAAACACTTTGCGTTATATGGGGCAGGCGAAGCCGGCCGCGACTATAACACCGTAGATATGAGCCGCCAACGAATGTTCAATGATTATATGTTGCCGTATGAAGCAGCTGTTGAAGCGGGTGTAGGTAGCGTGATGGCTTCTTTTAATGAAGTAGACGGTATTCCGGCCACTGCCAATAAATGGCTGATGACGGATATTCTCCGCGGACAGTGGGGATTCAACGGTTTTGTGGTAACTGATTATACCGGCATTTCAGAAATGATCGACCACGGTATCGGTGATCTTCAGACAGTATCCGCCCGTGCCATCAACGCCGGAGTGGATATGGATATGGTAAGCGAGGGTTTTGTAGGGACACTGAAGAAATCCGTTCAGGAAGGAAAAGTCTCTATGGAAACATTGAATACGGCTTGTCGTCGTATTCTGGAAGCCAAATATAAACTGGGATTGTTTGATAATCCTTATAAATATTGCGATCCGAAACGTCCGGCACGCGACATCTTTACCAAAGCGCATCGTGATGCAGCCCGCAGAATTGCAGCAGAAAGTTTCGTTCTTCTGAAGAATGACAGTCCCGACGGTAATCCGAATGGAAATCCGTTGTTGCCTTTCAACCCTAAAGGAAATATTGCAGTAATCGGTCCGTTGGCAAACAGCCGTAGCAATATGCCGGGTACATGGAGCGTAGCTGCTGTGCTCGACCGTTGCCCTTCTTTGGTAGAAGGATTGAAAGAGATGACAGCCGGAAAAGCGAATATCATGTACGCTAAAGGAAGCAACCTGATTAGTGATGCAAGTTACGAAGAACGGGCAACGATGTTCGGCCGTTCCCTGAACCGTGACAACCGCACCGACCAGCAGTTGCTGGACGAAGCATTGAACGTAGCCCGTCGGTCGGATATCATCATCGCAGCGCTAGGCGAATCTTCTGAAATGAGCGGTGAAAGCAGCAGTCGTACAGACTTGAATATTCCCGACGTACAACAGAATCTGTTGAAAGAACTTTTAAAGACAGGCAAACCGGTGGTACTGGTGTTATTCACCGGACGTCCGCTTACGCTGAACTGGGAACAGGAGCATGTGCCTGCCATTCTGAATGTATGGTTCGGAGGTAGTGAAGCCGCTTACGCCATTGGTGACGCCCTCTTCGGTTACGTCAATCCGGGTGGTAAACTGACTATGACTTTCCCGAAGAATGTCGGCCAGATACCTCTTTATTATGCGCACAAAAATACCGGACGCCCATTGAAAGATGGCAAATGGTTCGAGAAATTCCGCAGCAACTATCTCGATGTGGATAATGATCCGCTTTATCCATTCGGTTACGGCCTTTCTTATACGACATTCTCTTACAGTGACATCGACTTGAGTCATTCTTCCATGGACATGAACGGTTCGTTGACCGCGGCAGTGGAGGTTACCAATACCGGAACATGGCCCGGCTCGGAAGTGGTACAGCTTTATATCCGCGACGTTGTGGGTAGCAGTACCCGTCCCGTCAAAGAGCTGAAAGGTTTCCAAAAGATATTCCTAGAACCGGGAGAAATGAAGATTGTCCGTTTCAAGATTGCTCCGGAAATGCTTCGATACTATAATTATGACTTGCAACTGGTTGCCGAACCGGGCGACTTTGAAGTGATGATCGGTACGAACAGCCGTGATGTGAAAACCGCGAAGTTCACATTAAACTAAACTTTTATCACCTTGATTATGAACGATAAATATAAAAGAATAATAGAAATGAGTGCACTTCCGCTCATGTTACTATTTCTATCCGCCGTTGCCCTGACTTTCCAGAGCTGTAAAGGGAAAAGCAAAAGCAACAACCTTTCCGCAGCCACCGACTCGTTATCGGACGACGCCCTGATGGATACCGTCCAGCGACGGACTTTCCTCTATTTCTGGGAAGGTGCCGAGCCGAATAGCGGCTTGGCTCCCGAACGTTATCATGTGGACGGCGTTTATCCAGAAAACGATGCCAACGTAGTCACTTCCGGCGGCAGCGGCTTCGGCATCATGGCTATCCTTGCGGGAATCGACCGCGGTTACGTCACCCGCGAAGAGGGACTGGCACGAATGGAACGCATCGTTTCTTTCCTCGAAAAGGCAGACCGCTTCCACGGAGCCTACCCTCATTGGTGGTATGGTGATACGGGCAAAGTGAAACCATTCGGCCAGAAAGATAATGGTGGCGATCTGGTAGAGACCGCTTTCCTCATCCAAGGGCTACTGGCCGTACACCAATATTATGTCAACGGAAACGAGAAAGAGAAAGCCCTCGCCCAACGTATCGACCAGATTTGGCGGGATGTCGACTGGAACTGGTATCGGCAAGGCGGGCAAAACGTTCTTTACTGGCATTGGAGTCCGACGTATGGCTGGGAAATGAATTTCCCTGTACACGGCTACAACGAATGTATGATTATGTATATTCTTGCCGCCGCTTCTCCTACACACGGAGTACCTGCGGCTGTCTATCATGACGGTTGGGCACAGAACGGAGCCATCGTTTCTCCGCATAAAGTGGAAGGAATCGAGTTGCACCTCCGCTATCAGGGCACCGAAGCCGGACCGCTTTTCTGGGCTCAATACTCTTTCCTCGGACTTGATCCGGTGGGACTAAAAGATGAATACTGCCCCAGTTACTTCCACGAAATGCGCAACCTGACACTGGTGAACCGTGCTTACTGCATCCGCAACCCTAAACATTACAAAGGTTTCGGACCGGACTGTTGGGGACTGACTGCCAGCTACTCCGTCGATGGATATGCGGCTCATTCGCCCAATGAGCAGGAGGACAAAGGAGTAATCTCCCCTACCGCCGCACTTTCATCCATTGTCTATACACCGGAATATTCCATGCAGGTAATGCGCCATCTATATGGTATGGGAGATAAAGTGTTCGGTCCTTTCGGATTCTACGATGCTTTCAGCGAAACGGACAATTGGTATCCGCAACGTTATCTGGCTATCGACCAGGGTCCTATTGCTGTCATGATCGAAAACTACCGGACCGGATTATTATGGAACCTTTTCATGAGCCATCCCGACGTACAGGCCGGATTAACCAAACTTGGTTTTAACACCAACAAACAAGACGTGAGACAGAAATAAGAGGGAATCTCGGTGTGCGGAAGTGGTCTACTGACCACCTCCACCACCGGTGTTTCCACCTCCTCCGCCGCCACCTTTCACATCGTCATTGTCGATGCTTCGTGCGGCTTTCTTCACACTGGCTTTCAACTCTCCAAGCCGATAGCTAATACTGAAACCGTAATACCGGCTCGGATATTTGCTCGAACTCTTCGAAATAAAGTTAGCTCCTTCTGTGTGATTATTGTAAGTTCTGTATTTTTCTACAATATTATTGCAAAAAACATTCAAAGAGAGACGTTCTTCTTTCAAGAAAGAACGGCTCAATCCCAAACTGTAATAATTATACCCTGACCCTTTCCCCTGTAAACTGATACGGGGCGTACTTCCTCCTCCGTTCAAGCTCAAGCGGATCTTTCCCGGTAAAGTTTGCTGAACTCCGCAAAACGCAGAAGCATTCCATCCATAATTATGCAGCTCTTGGGCAGGGCTCCGCAAATCGCTATAATTGCCACGTCCATTGACGTAAATTCTCGTTTTAGGAGAAGCGTTCCAGTTCAAATAGAAGTTCAATCCTGTTTCCCTGCTCTTTCCGATATTACCGTATGTGCTATACAACGCACCGTAAGGAGCTTTATGCCCACCTTCAAAGATTTCTCCGTCTTTATCGGTAATCAAGCGACTGATTCTTTCAATTCCATTGTTATTGAAAGAATGACGCAAAGAGAGATTGATGTTGAACTTGGACGTAAAACTGCTGTAAGACAAGTCGAACGAATGGCTCTTCTCACTCTTCAGGTTCGGATTTCCCTGATTGATAAACATCGGATTCTGATTATCGAAATAAGGATTCAAATTCCAGATACCCGGACGCCAGATGCGCATATTATATCCACCACGCAAATTTTGCGTCTTGCCAAGCTTTATGCCCAACGAAACGGAAGGAACCAGATCACTAAAATTCGAATGAAAGTTCTCACCCGGCCCCACCAGATACTTCACCTCCTGTATGGTCTGCTCATAACGCAATCCCGGTTTAAAAGTAAATCCCTTGTATTTCAGCGTATATCCGGCATAAGCAGAAAGGATATGATTCAAATGACGGTACTCACTGCTACGATTTTCATTATATGCATAGTTTTCATTTGCTCCCTCGGCTTCATAAAACCTATTATCACTGGAATTACGTCGGAAAATATACTTGGCACCGGTTTCAATCGTATGCAGTTTCCCAATCGGAGTAGTATAGTCCACCTGGAAAGTCTGCTCCATCGTATTTGTCTTTCCGTCCGAATGGAAATTCTTTAATGACAATTCTTTGATGATATCCAGTTTATTCTCATCAGGCTCGATGTCCAGATAAGTATTATATGAATCATTCGTTTGGGGTTGGGAATTGATTTTATAAGAAAACGTAATCATCCGTTCTTTATTCTTTCGGGAAGTACGTTGATAGTCTATATTTCCGTTGATAGAATACCATGACCCTTTTCCATGATTGTCGGTTCTATAACGGTACGCAAAATCCTGTCGGTCAGCTCCGTGCATAATCGTATTTCCGTCACTGTTACTTTTGTCACTGCTGCCGTACATTCCGAAAGCCACGGTCAGCAGCCTCAACGTATCAATCTCGTAACTGGCTTCCAAATTGCCATACTGGAAATTCCCTTTCGACTTGGAGCTACTTTCCGATTCCAGATATTTTTCATTCTCCTTATCCGGTTCGTAGTTTTCGCGGTAACTGTCGGAATAGCTGCGCGGGCTATTATTATAATTGTAGTTATAGTTGGCAGAAACAGTCAGTTTACCTTGTTTCACCATTGCGTAAGTGCCGGCACCTACTCCGTTATTATTAGCATTTCCTCTGAAAGTAGCCGTGTATCCTTCAAATCCGGAACCTACTGTGACAATATTCAGAATACCTCCGATACCTTCCGCATCATATTTAGCTCCTGGTGAAGTTATCACCTCAATATATTTGATTGTGTTTGCCGGCATACTTTTCAGTACTTCCTTCGGATTATTGCTCATCATATTATTGGGCTTTCCATTCACATGTATCTTGAAACTGCTACTACCGTTCACCTGTACATTGTCTTCTCCATCCACCGTTACCAAAGGCACTTTCCGAAGCATCTCCAATATACTGTTCGATTTTGAGTCCGGATCATCTTCAATATTATATTCAATCTTATCCACATCTACCTTTACCAAAGGTTTTTGTGCAACTACCTCCACTCCTTTCAATACGTTATTGGCTTCTGAAGAAATCATTGTGCCCAAGTCAACCTCCTTCACGGACGGTTTTAGAGTAAATTCCTTTACTATCGGCGCTTTACCAATCGAAGAAATGGTGATGATGTAATTGCCCGCAGCGACATTCAGTTTCTCCTGAAATTTACCATTCGCCCCAGTCACCGCCATCTTGACTGCTTTATCCGGAGCATTTTTCTTTGCTATTTTGATGGTAGCATACGGTTCTCCCTCTTGTGTTAAAGAATCAATAAGTACTCCTTTGACTGTATAAGAAGGAGCTGTGGATTTTTGTGCCCACCCCGCCACGGAGGTAGCGAATACGAATAGAATTAGTAGTAACAGTCTGTGTTTCATGACTAGAAATATATTAGTTTATGTTTATTAGACGCAAGACATTCAAAAATGCCGCAAATTCGAGAGCCAAAAGTAGTTGGTTTATCTACACTTACGAATTTTTCGGAGTTAAGAATATAAAACGAATGGATAAAAAATCTTACTACAGTATATTTCTAGTATTTTTAAACATTTCTGTTTAGGGATTTCTTTAAATATATCTATTCAGGGTTTAAAATGAGATAGAATGGTATTTACCGTCGCATCAACCGTATCAGCCGCCTTAAGTGAGCGCAGATTCTTCCAATCCAGCAGGTACTAAAGTTCTCTTCATATTTCGTGAACACTTTCTCACAATCCCGAAGCCGGCTGTTTTGCCTTTTCATAGCTGTTTGTATCTCTTTCATTCGAGCGATTTGCTCCCTTTGATACAAGAGTTCCTTGTCTTGACAACCAATAATTTCAGCATATAAGTTACAGATATTTGCTTTTCCAATACATAGGTCTTCCAATGTGTCGATATACTCGGCTGTAACTCGATCCTTATTCTGATGCAGGAATCCGATAAGGCTTTCTTCATCAACAGTGGTAATACCTTTCTCATACGACATCGGGAATCTTTTCATATCCGCCCAAAGCCAGATTACTTCTTTGTTGATTCCATACTTGACCGCCGCTTCTTCTACGCTAATCCATTTTGGCATAATGCTTTTGTTTTAATGTGTTCCACAATAAAAATGGAGTATTATTTTGTTTATGTGGCACAACGGGCATCCACGTTTTCTGTATTTCGGGCGGACGGGGAATTGTTTAGGTTAGACTTTTGGGGTAATCATAACCGGCCGGACACAAAAAAGACGTGAATGCTGTTGCACCATTATCTCCACTCGAGGTCTTAGCATACCCTATAGAAAGACAATGATAACAACAGACATCCACGCCAATCGTTTATATATAACACATCTCCAACGGATATGTTGATATAAAGCCGTTCGCGTGGAATATCTGTTGAATCATCTCTCCTCTATATGAAATTGCTAAGTTTCGAGTGGGAGAGACAATACATTACATATTCCATTTAGTAATATATACCGCCTCCCGCTAATTTCATCACGCTGATGAGCAGAAAGCGTATGACAAAGATATACATATTTTTTTTAATGTGGTGGAAATATGGAAATAAATGCTGGAAGTTATGTATATTCAGCAAGCCGACTCAATTGTAATTCTTGGAGGATTTGGTTCAGGACAGCCATATCCCTAAAAATTGATTCATTCCCGTACGGGTTTGGCTCATTCTCTGTACGGTTTTGAATAAAATAATGGAGTATTCTGGAAACGTTGTAGTAAATCTGAAAAAGATGATTGAGTTTTTAAGATTCCCCGTTATCTTTTTATTATAAGATATGGGTCAAGGGTGAGGGGTGGTGAGGGTAGATTTATAACCTTTTATTTTATTATTTTCTATACTATCTCCTTTTTTATCCTCAAAAAAAAATACGAAAGTTATAAATCTACCCTCACCCTGGACCCATTCATTAGCGCACCGTTTAACTCGTTTCTATGCAGTTTTGATTCTTTTCACCACAGAGGACACGGAGGACACAGAGGTGAATTGGGTTTATGACTTACGGTTGTGACCCTAATTTTGATGCGTAATCCTTCCTCTATAAAGTTGAAAAAACATAAAAACATCTGCCACCTGCAACCAAACGCGTGTAATACACTAGTTGACAAACAGTTGGAACGTTGCAGATACCTGCGGCAGATAGGTTGCAGATAAAGTATCTGCAACACGTTATATAATCAAAGAAAAAGCCTTGATTCCTTGATGCAAAGCTATGGGATAATTGGGGTGACTCTATGGATAATTTGTGGTGTCTCTACGGGGAAACGACAGTATCCTTACGTAGAAACTGTAGTGTCCCGCCTTAGAAACTCTCGTTTCCTACCGTGGAAATTGTAATTTCTAATGCCGGAAACGACAGTTCCCCGCCTGGAAACGGGAAGTTAATGTATACAGTATGACTGTTTTCTACACTTCATTCAGTTAAAAGCAACTATACTTATACTTTCCTCTTTTTAAAAGCAATGAAGTACCCGGAAATTTATTACCTTTGTGTAATTGATTTATAAAACCGGAGTATATGAGCACTAAAATTTATCCCATTGGCATACAGAATTTCGAAAAGATTCGTAATGACGGCTATTTATATATTGATAAAACGGCATTGATGTATCAAATGGTAAAAACCGGTAGTTACTATTTCTTAAGCCGCCCGCGCCGCTTCGGAAAGAGTCTGCTCATCTCTACTCTTGAAGCCTATTTTCAAGGAAAAAAAGAACTGTTTACAGGACTGGCTGTAGAAAGGTTGGAAAAGGATTGGATTAAATATCCGATACTACATCTGGACCTTAATATCGAAAAATATGATACGCCGGAAAGTCTGGATAATATACTCGAAAAATCGTTGACTGCATGGGAAAAGCTCTATGGTGCCGAGCCATCCGAACGCTCATTTTCCCTGCGTTTTGCCGGTATCATAGAACGCGCCTGCAAGCAGGCAGGACAACGCGTAGTTATTTTGGTAGATGAATATGATAAGCCCATGTTGCAAGCCATCGGCAACGAAAAATTGCAAAAACAATTCCGGGACACTTTAAAACCTTTCTATGGGGCACTCAAAACAATGGATGGCTATATAAAGTTTGCGTTCTTGACCGGCGTTACAAAGTTTGGCAAAGTCAGTGTGTTTAGCGACTTGAATAATTTGGATGACATCTCAATGCGAAAAGATTATGTTGAAATTTGCGGTGTCAGCGATCAGGAGCTTCATGAAAACTTAGATATCGAACTTCATGAGTTTGCAGAGACGCAAGATTTGTCGTATGACAAGCTCTGTACAAAACTAAAAGAATATTATGATGGCTATCATTTTACACATAATTCTATCGGTATATATAATCCGTTTAGTCTGCTCAACGCTTTCAAATATAAAGAATTCGGCAGTTATTGGTTTGAGACGGGGACACCTACCTATCTGGTTAAGTTACTAAAAAAGCATCATTATGATCTGGAACGGATGGCACACGAAGAAACTGATGCACAAGTACTGAATAGCATCGACTCCGAATCAACCAACCCGATTCCAGTGATTTACCAAAGCGGATACCTCACCATTAAAGGATATGACGAACGTTTTGGCATATACCGTTTAGGTTTCCCCAACCGTGAAGTAGAAGAAGGATTCATTCGCTTTCTGCTTCCTTTTTACGCGAATGTGAATAAGGTGGAATCCCCATTTGAAGTTCAAAAATTCGTCCGTGAAGTAGAAACGGGAGATTATGATTCTTTCTTCCACCGCCTGCAGAGTTTCTTTGCCGATACGACTTACGAAGTAATCCGGGAGCAGGAACTACATTATGAGAACGTACTTTTCATCGTTTTCAAGCTGGTTGGCTTCTATACCAAGGTGGAATACCACACTAATGACGGGCGTATAGATCTCGTGCTACAGACAGAGAAGTTCATTTATATAATGGAATTCAAGCTAAACGGAACAGCAGAAGAGGCTTTGCAGCAAATTAATGACAAACGCTATGCGCTACCTTTCGAAGCGGATGGACGGAAACTATTCAAGATAGGAATTAACTTCAGTGAGAAAACCCGTAATATCGAAAAATGGGTGGTAGAATCCTGAAGTATACCCCGCCTTGAAAAGAGACTGTTATTATTAACGTGGTGATCTTATTCCAATCCCGGCCACGCTTTTGTTGAATACGTAGCCTCAAGTGCATTTTCCAGATTATCATTCAGATTTGGGAAGAAATCAATTCCTGTCTTTTCTTCCAGTTCATCTATTGATAATGCATAGTCAACAAGTTTTATTGTTTTTGACGGTTTGCTGTCCGTATGTTCCATCCAGAAAGCAATTGCTTTGAAAGAATCTCCCTTTTTAAACAACAAAGCCATATAATAATATTTAGGAACAGGCTTGCTACGGTCGCCACCTATATATTCTTTGACTTGTTCTTCCTTATCAATCGTTCCGCCTTTTACTACATACAAGGTATCTGAAGCTGTACAGCTACGCCCCCATGACTGTACTTGCCCTTCCAATGCCAACCAAACACCTGTATTAAAATTGTTCCGTTGCGGACTCATATTCGTGTAATAAAAGGTTTGGTCGTTAGCTTCTTGTCGATAAAGTCTGTCGGCAGAAGCACAAAGATGCCCTCTATCATAACCTTTTTTCCCAAAATCTACTTGAGTACGCTGATATTCCGTATCAAGAGAAGGGTCCGGAATAAAATTATCGCCACGAGTTGCCCCTTGCAGTCTAGTTTGATTATCGAATCGAAAAGCAACCCAACGGGAATGCTTCTTACTCTTATCGTATTCCATACTGAAAGAGGTTACTTTCTGCCCATTGAAAGTGGTGTAGTGTGTTACAAACACATCGTTTGCACCATTGCGAAGTGCAGGTAGTTCTACGATGCCAGTGGCAAAATTATTGGAGTCGTTATTATCATCTTTATCACAAGCACAGAAACTTATACATAACAGACTCAACCCCCAATATAAAAATCTATAATTCATATATTGTATTATTATAATCAAACAAAATGGACGAAATTATATCTATCAAATAAATTCATTTAAATAAGCCATACAAGCTTCACGAACAAATATGAGAAACTCATAAAATTAGCATCTCTCTCATTCTTCTTTCCAGGATAAGAATAGAACAAGAGAGATGTTAAACTTAGATTAAAAGATTGCAATTAACTTATTGTCATAAAATGTATGTCATTCCTTCACTTCAACAACTTCAAAGTCATCAAAATAAATAAATCCAGAATTATCGCCTTCTTTATAAGTTCTCACTTCAAAACGTAATTTATTTGCTGTAGCTGGTGCTAGCAATGTTTTAGAATACTGTTGCCACTCTACATTATCAACAGAATAAGTACTAGGACGTAAATCATTAACATGATCATTCAAAGTAGTAGTTCCATCTACCCAGAATATCCACGGACGAGTTCTTGCATTTGGAGTATTATCCAAATACCAATATGATATTCGATAAGTTTTTCCTCCTTCAATTGTTATTTCCTGTTGAAGTTTATTGGTAGCTGTTGCATCCTGTTTCACGGAAAAGTTACCTCCGTGCACTATTGATGCTTCTTTGGTGATACCTGTATTGTAAGTTGCATTATCCCATGCCGTAGGTAAAGCCGCAGTCCAATTTTCAAATCCTGGATTAATCACCAAATTACCTTGTTCTGGCTCCGGGTCTACTCCTCCACCTCCTACAATACCTCCATCTTCAGTTTTCAAACTTGCATCATCTATCAACAAATCTTTTCCCGGACTTTTAGGATTCATAACAACCAAACATATCTTCTTTTCTTCTGTCAAAGAAAATGTGTAACTTTTTGTAACCCAATCCGCATTAGTGATCTCATTTACATATTCATCATATACATAACTTCCAGGTTTACCAGCTTCATCAATTGGAACATACCCCAAACGAGCACTAGTCTTATCAGCTGTAGCAGCCTTAAAATAAGCAGAAAACACATAAGTACCAGCCTTCAATGTCATTTCTATGCTACCTAGTCGCTTATTGCTTGATGGGTCTCCCTTTACTAAAACAGACGATGTACCACTCCGCTTATCAGTAGACTATTCTAGAGTTGCACTGCTTGCTGTAGATACAGACTTCCAACCCGTCGGATATCCATCAGCCCAGTTTTCAAAACCTCCATTAGTTAACAATTCAGTACCTTCTCCCGGTCCAGGAACTTCTCCGCCTCCTTCACCATACAAAATATCATCAATTCCATAAGTCTGTACCTCTTCACCTCGCATTGCCATATACTGGAAACCAACAAAACCATTCTGCCCCGCATAAGTACTTAAATCTACCTTTAAATCACTTGTCCATTGATATGTACCAGAAGTAGGGATACCAGTAACAGATATTTCATGGCGTTCCATTTTACCATCTTTCATCTGCAAGAAGAATACCTTCAGAGACATTGTTTCAGAATACTTATTTACAGTAGCTTTAAAAGTAAATTGCTTATCGGCATTAACTGTAAAATAAGGAGTCACAAACCAATATTCTGCTGTCTCACCACTATTTACCCCATAAGTTGAAGCTGCCAAATATTTTTGAGGATCATAAATAGCACCTTGCCAAATTCTATTTCCTTTAACAGCCTTATTAATCCAACCAGCTTTTGAATAATCTGCCTGATGTTGAACATCGTCAAAATTATTAGATAAATCTACTAATGGAGCTACTGAAGTATCTAATCCCAGAGGATTATCAGGATCTAAATCTTCTCCACCTTGTTCTTCGCCAATCTCTTTATTATTAAATACTGCAGCTGTTGTATTTATCAATGCTGCTTTTCCAAAACCAGCACTTAACTCACCTTGAATCAACAAGATTCCTCCTTTATTTTCAGGATGGTCTTTCAAGTTTAAAGCAGTAGACAGTTCACTTCCATTCTTTATTTTAACCGGCAAGCATTTACTTTCATTGGTTTCATCTGGACTTTCAGCAATCAGCACATTAGATGTTATAGTAAAAGGAGCTGTAAAGCTGGCCTTATTGCCTGCAAATTCCCCTTTATCATCATATACATTTTCTATAGCACCCACAATATATCCTTGCACCCAAGCTATGGAACCGTCTTGTTTCTGTTGTGCAGCTTCTATATTATATGGATTCTCTTTCGTACCATCACCCGTCAGTCCCGGAACATCACCTTCTCCCAATATATCATAAGGAGCCGGTACATCACTACATGAACTAAATGTGAACACTGTAAGCAGTGTCAAGAATAAAGCATTTAGAATCTTTTTCATAATTATATGTGTTAATTGAATTAATTATTTCGTTTGATATCGCTTAAAGTACGAACAACAACCTCCCACTGGTTATTGTAACGCAACAAAATACCTGTAATATTTACACTACCTTGCGGCATTACTTCCATTGAGAAGTTTGCATAAGCACTGGTATAAAGGAATAGATTACTTCCACTCTGCGTACCGTCAGCATAAGTGAAATAACGTTTTACTGAACCTTCATCTCCTGGAGCATAAGTCGCTGTTCCATCTGCTTCGGAAAGTTTTATATCTTTGAAAGTAACCAGTACCGGAGCTTCTTTCAAGTCTATAGCAGCAAGATCAGCTGGAGTAGTAATTTCAATCGGTGTCAGTTCTGGATAGTATAATTTAGGTTCATTAATCAGACGTACATGTTGTTTCCATACATATTCCGGCATACGGCCTACTGCATTATTATAAACAGTTCCGATCTGTGCCTGTTTACGATAGCTACCTATCTGCAAACCCTTACAGTCAATCACGACTTTCTGACCTACCGGGCAGAATGCATACAATCCGGTTGCATTAACACCAATAACGATCGCTCCTGTTTCATCTGCCACCACGAGCTTCTTATACAAGTTTCCACTTTCATCATCGCAGGTAATTACCCCTTCAATACGTGTCTCATCTTCAATAGTCGTATAAGTATCTTTGCTCGTATCAATGAAATCATTATATTTCTCTTTCAATGCCGCTATTGAAATCGTACGTCCTTCCGGGATCGAATTATTGCCATAAGCATTTCCCGTCACCGGATCATCATAGTTCTCACAGGAAGTGAGACCTGCGCCACATAGCAGTAATCCGATACATAATATAGATAGTAATTTCTTCATAATTGTTTCTTCCTTTCTTTTTGTTTTGGATTGATAACTACACATTCTTAAAATCTATAACCAATGTTCAAGAAAGCATTGAACGGGAATGCGTAGAAATACTTAGAATTCTTGGAAAACTTGTAAACACGTGCGTCACCGTCTTTGTAATTATCATCACGGTTTTGTTCGAAACCACCTGTACGCAAATCTGTATTGTTCAGGATATTAGTCAAACTTAAATTGAGACTAATGCTCTTTCCATTGCGCAAACGGATATATTTTCCAATAGAAGCATCCAACATAAATCCGCCATCCAGTTTCTCCTGACCCGGTACATTGAGAACCGGATTTCCGTTAGCATCTACACCGGCACCATTCTTATCCAATACACTGCCAAGACGACGATAGCTTGAGAAATCGATATATACACGATCATAATAATTTCCTGTCAAATTGAAGAACCAACCTTTTACGTTATAATCCAAAGCAAGACTATAAGCAGAAAGCGGAGTGCCATTGGCACGCATACCTTTAGCATAAACACGGTCGAGGTTTGACTCATTCTCACTTTCATACGTCAACACAGCATCCGGATTATTGGTATACTTAGCTTCGCTCCAAGTACCGATAGCTGTTAATGACAGCTCACTTGTCAATTTAAAGGTAGCAGCAGCTTCTATTCCCCAATGTTCCTTTTCAATACCGTTCATAGAAAGATAAGTGAAACGTGCTTCGCTATCGTTATAGAAAGCATCCATTTCTACTTGATTCTGGAAACGAGTGTAATAACCCGTTAAACGTCCCATCACCCAAGGAGTATTGAAGTTGTAAGTCAAATCACCACCAATGATACGCTCTGTTTTCAAATCTCTCACAAAATCGTTCTTAATACGCGGAGCGATGAAAGAGTTGTAAGCCAGCGGTGCACGTTCTTCATATCCGGCATTCAACGTAAAGGAATGATTGCCATTGATAGCCCAATTCAGACCAGCTTTTATACCGCCTTCCAGGAACTTCGCCGTACCGCTACTACCTAGTGATTTCAATGGCGCACGTCCGTTTCTCATCAAGCCATCACGGAACATTTGTGTAGATCCGATTTTACCGGAAGCAAAATAATTTAATGATCCACCATTATTACCCTGGTAACGTACCCATGCGCTCTGCTTATTCACATAGATGTTATAGTCATAACCAAATTTATCACCTTCACCAATACGACGGTTAGGATTATCGAGGTCATTCTGCACCATGCTGGAACTAGCGCCATGGTCACGTACTGCGAACTTGTCGACATCCGTATAAAGCTGTCCACCCAGCAAGTCTTTCATTTTCTTATAATGCATACCTTTGGTTGTATTCACTGCAATTCCAGCAACATAGCTATTGCGCTCATTCCATTGATGATTGAATACAGAACTCAAGTTGAAAGCTAACTGGTCGTCGTGACGTTCTTCCACATAATAAAGCGTCTCTTTACCTAATGCATTCGCTTGTTTATTGGCAAAATAAAGAGCATCCCAATCCAACTGGCGATAAGCTTTATTATTCTTCCAATTATCAGTAACCTCATTAAACTGCTGCAGTTCATCGGCAGTAGGAACGGATTCCCACACGTCGAAGATAGAGCTAGGCAATTTTTTATAATAATCCGGACGCGGATCGGCTGCATTACCATTCCAGCCTAAAGCACTTTTACCATAATTGGAATATTTGAATCCGGCACTCGTCACCAGTTTCTTATTATCATCAATGGTGAAATTCCATGAAGCGATGGCTGATGGCTCGAACTGGCGTACAATACGCGCATTTCTTTTTTCTCCATTCTGATATCCCCAGTTCGGATTATAATAATGACTGTTTGCTAAATAATAGGCTTCTTCAGTTGCCGCCATTTGCTGCCCTCTCTCTGTAGGTGTTCCCCAAGTTGCCAAAGAAAGACTATGGCGATCATTGAATACTTTCTCTGCACCGAGGAAGTAAGAAAAAGAGTTGTACTTGATTCCTTCAATATTTCCCTCGTTACCCCAACGATATCCCAATGAACCGGTAAAGGCCCATCCATTATTCATCAGACCTGTAGAATAAGTATACATTCCACGCAAGATATAGTTGCGGTTACTACCTGATAAGGTTAGTTTTGAACCGGCCGCATATTGGCTGGCACGTAAATTGATATTGGAAGCTCCCCCTATGGCTCCGAAAGTAAAGTTGTTAATTTCAAAAGGACCGATCCCCTCCTTATTACGGGTAGCATCGTTCAATCCTCCTATTAATCCGTAACTGAAACGTCCTGTTTCTGCATCATTAAACTGTACCCCATTGATATACATGTCACTATACTGGGAATCATATCCCCTCACACGAAATCTCATTGGGCTAAACAGATAACCTACATTTGACAGATAAACATCATTGTTAGAAGTGACCAATGCAGATGTGCTCTGTGCTGCATCATCATCCTCATTCAATTGTGATTCTGTAAACATGAAAGAAGCATTGTCCTCACGGGCGTTTTGCTTTGCCTTTTGCTGAGCAAAAAGTGCTGGCATTAAGCAAAATAGCACGATCGCTAACCCTAGTCGTTGTTTCATAATTTAATTTATATTAATGTTAATTGGTCTTTCGCTTTGCAATACAAATGAAATAAGCTGTTACGCAAAATAACAAAGAATTTTATAAATAACAATGTTTTTTACAAAAAAAGTAACTCGCAAGGGTGGGTTTTTCGTTTTCTTTTTAGATATTTGTCATACAAATGACAAATTACCCACTTTTAAAATCAATTTCAAAGATGAAAAAAAGCTTAATGACTTTAGGTGTACTCGCTCTTTTCGTCCTCATGGCCTATGGACAGGAAAAGAAATTTGCCCTCTACAGTGTAGCGTTCTACAATATGGAGAATTTGTTTGATACCATTCACGATGAAGGTAAGAATGACTACGAGTATCTTCCTAACGGTACTAATCAGTGGAATACGATGAAGTATAAGGCTAAGCTGAAAAACATGTCGGAAATATTAAGCCTGTTAAGTACCGACAAGTTGCCAATGGGTCCCGCCATTATCGGCGTTTCTGAAATCGAAAATTACAGAGTATTGGAAGACATACTGAAGCAACCAGCTTTAGCGGACAGAGGGTACCGATATGTTCACTACGAAGGAGAAGATCAACGTGGTGTGGACTGTGCTTTCTTCTATAATCCCAAATTGTTTGAACTGACAAATAGTAAACTCGTACCTTATGTATATATCAATGATACAGTGCATAAGACACGTGGTTTCCTGATTGCCAGCGGCAATATCGCAGATGAGAAAATGCACTTTATCGTCAATCACTGGCCTTCGAGAGCTGCCGCTTCTCCAGCACGTGAACGCGCAGGAGAACAAGTTAGAGCTATCAAAGATTCACTGTTAAGGGAAGACTCCGCAGCCAAAATTGTTATCATGGGGGATATGAACGATGACCCGATGGATAAAAGTATGGCTGTAGCACTTGGAGCTAAACGGAAACCTGTTGATGCAGGTCCTACAGACTTGTACAATCCATGGTGGGATACTTTGAAGAAAGGATATGGAACTCTGATGTACAAAGGTAAATGGAATTTGTTCGATCAAATTGTATTCACCGGAAATTTGTTGGGCACTGACCGCAGTACACTGAAATTCTATAAACATGAAATCTTCAGCCGTGATTTTATGTTCCAAAAAGAAGGAAAATATAAAGGATATCCTAAACGGACACAGGCAGGTGGTGTATGGCTAAACGGATATAGCGATCACTTGCCTACTATTATTTATCTAATTAAAGAAGTGAAATGACAAAAGCATTATTTAAACTATTCATCCTGTTCATAACTTGTAGCACTGCAATCTCATGTAGTGAACAGGATTCGCCTGAACTTCCAGACAACTCAGGCAATACCAATCAAGGAATTGCCTCTATTGACCAAACACAAATCAATGCCAATGGAGGCGGATTTATCATTCGTGTAAAAGCTGATGGCACATGGCAGGCTTCAAGTAGTGAGACTTGGTGTACATTGAGTAGAACATCCGGCAATGGAAATGGCTCTATCAGTGGATATATGAAAGCAAATACCGGAGCTGAACGAAGTGTCATTATTACAATCACAGCCGGAAAAGAGGAGGCCAAATTCACACTCAAACAATTAGCAGGCAATGGTTCAAATCCTGTTCCAGATCCGGAAAAACCTTCGGGATATGCAAGCATGCTTGAGATTCCAGCGTTAAAAGGTGGAAGTATGAACCAATTTATCACTCATACAACTAAACGGAATGGCAAAGATTACCCAACTTATAGTTTGGAATACAGTTACAAGTATAAACATTCTTATTGGATAGCTTATCGTTTCGACAATACAACAGGCGGAAATGTTGGACGTAATGAAGCATACAAACCCGATCCTGAATTACCATCACAATATGCGGCAAAGCACAACGACTATACAAATTCCGGATATACTAGAGGGCATTTATGCGCATCATCAGACAGACAGTACTCCAAAGAGGCCAATCAACAAACATTCTATATGTCAAACATAAGCCCGCAATCTGGTAACGGATTCAATCAAAGTGGAAGTGCCTGGAATACGGGAGAAGACAAAGTACAAGCATGGGGATATAACATTTCAAGATCAACAGATACACTATATGTTGTAAAAGGAGGAACTATTGGAGAAGGCATGATAAAAGGATATATAAAAAATGAGATAGCTATTCCAAAATATTTCTTTATGGCAGTACTTTTCCGTAGCGGAGATAATTATAAAGCAATAGGATTTTATATGCCTCACGAAAATCTTAAAGATGATCCTGACAAAAAAGACCCAAAGAAATATCTCATGTCGATTGATGCTTTGGAACAAGAAACTGGCATAGATTTCTTCCATAATCTACCCGACAATATCGAAAATACAGTAGAAGCAACTTATAATGTAAATGATTGGCAGTGGTAAAAAACAAGACACGTTACTAGCAATCATTAGATAAAAGATTTCATGTGATTTTTAAATATAATAAAAAAGAGGGGTGCACATTAATCTGGCATACCCTCTTTTAATATTTAGTCCTGAATTTTTATTATCCAGGCATCTTTACAAATCAGGAATAGCTTATTCATCCTTCATCATCCAGCAACCACCTCCACACCGGCACAACCCGAATCGTCTTCTCTCCTTCTACGATCATTTCCTCTTCGTCTCTGGTAATAATACACAGATCATCCACTGCCACATTTTCTGCAAGTTTCAGTAAGGCATTCACTTCTCGTTTTCGAGTCTCCGGATCTTTTAAACTATATGATACTTGTATGGCCTTATGCCCTTCATCCAGATAAAAGTCTACTTCTATATTCCGATGATAGAAATATAAATCATCGCCATACCGTTTTTTTAATGTAACTGCCACGAGATTTTCCAATAAAGAAGTTTCCGGATCCATTAAAAACAGACTAAGTATTCCATTATCCATAAAATAATATTTTTTATTGGACACTTTATCGGCTAACTTACTAGCGTAGTTTTCTAAAGAAAACATGATCCAGGTATCTTCCAGATAATTCAAATAGTCTATAATAGTATCAGTGGTAATCTTCTTGCCTGTGGAAGATACTAAATTAGCCAGACGAGTGAAAGAAGAAGGCTGCTTCACGCTTTCAGCCAGTTTTCGAATGAGTACCTTTAACGCCATATCATTTCGAATAGAATAACGAGCCACTAAATCACCGAAGAATATCTTATTAAAAAGACTACTCAGCCATTGTCGTTTCTCTTGTCCCTCGGCCACTAACAGTTCGGGTAAACCACCAAAACGAAAGTAAGTATCGAAATGTCGGACTACCTCCGAACGGTTCTTATAAATCCAAAGCTTATCTAATTGAACACCGTTAGATGACAAATACTCACGAAACGAGAAAGGATAGACGTATTGAATCATAAAACGTCCCCCTAAAGTAGTAGCTATATCCTTACTCAACATCTTAGCATTGCTCCCTGTTACATAAACCCTGTACTTCTGATCGGCAAGCCGTCGGACAAATTGTTCCCAATGCGGTACAATCTGTATTTCATCTAAAAAAAATATAGGACGATGAGAATACATCTCTTCATAACATCTCTTTATCATATCAAGATGTTCTGTATCCATACCAGCTATTCGCTCATCCTCAAAATTAAAGAAAAGAATCTCTTCCGGTGAAATACCTGTCTCTATTAAATGATGTATCTGCTGATACATCAAATAAGACTTCCCAACCCGACGTAAACCTACAAAGACATAATTGAAGTTATCAGATAGAGTCACCGCACGTTTCACGAATGACACGCTCTTTACAAACTGCTGATATTCAGCTATCAATCCTTTTATCAGTTCCTTATCCATTTTACATTATCGATTATATTCGACAAATATAGACTATTTTTATCGAATATAATCGATAAAAATATCTCTATTTTATCGATTATATTCGACAAAATAATAAATTACTAGAATTTGAGCCTATGAAAAAGAACCTATTACTCTATTTCTTAAATATAAAAGAACAGCAACAAAACGAGATTACAAGCAATTACCACACCGAATCCTCCCAAAATCCAAGGACGAAGTTTACTTCCCTTCCCTGCAAAGAATAGAGCATAGAACATATTTACCATTATATTGCTAATGATAGCCTGCATACTACAAGCAGTAATTATCAATGCAGCCACACTACCTGTATTTTGCAACAAGTTTAAGATGAAAGGAGTTATATCACTAAAACCGGAAACAAAAGACAAGAGATTTAATCCGCCTGTGCCCGCATACACTAACGTATAGTGAGTTAAGAAAGTGAATATCACAAAGAGTACGGCAAAAATCAAAGCAACTTTAAATTCCAACGGGTTGCTACTATCATCCTCTTCTGTTTCAGCAGACTGGTCTTCCGGTCGTTTTTGCCGGGAATGGATAAACCAGGCAACAATAGCCGCGACTACAGCCATAGTCAACAGATATGGATAAATAGACAGGAAGATTTCTCTACTGAAAATAAGTATCAGTATCATAAATCGCAGAAACATCATGCTAACAGCCAGCAACATGGCAGCAACATAATCAGTCGCTTCCTGCTCTGATGCTTTTCGGCTTTTACGGGCAAGTACCGAGATCGTAGCCGTACTGCTGTATAATCCACCAATAATACCAGAAACTAACGTGCCGGATTCATGGAATACATACCTTTTTAATAGATAAGAGAGATAGGAAATGCCGGATACTACTACCGTTGCCAACCAAATAGAATAAGGAGTAAGATTAATATCCGGAATCAGATTCTTATGCGGAAGCATCGGTAATATGATACCGCTGATAGCCAAGAACTTGGCTAACGTAATCATTTCATCATTCTTCATCCGTTGCGCAAACTCCGTAAAAGTATGTTTGAGTTCAGTCAGCAGAAGCACAGTCACAACTACCATAACATAAAACCAGGAAGGTTGGGTAGCTACGATAGGAGCCATACAATAAGTAATCAGGGCAATAATGATGGTAGTTACACCAAAAACATGAAATTGTGATTGCTTTACATAATAGTTTAATCCCAACAGCAATCCCAATACCGCTCCACCTCCCATAAACAGACGCATATCCGTAGGGTCTAAGATATAAAGCAAGTAACCCAGTATACCAATAAAGGTAAAGGTGCGGTCGGTTCCGAAAAGAGTAGTTTCCCCCTCACGCTTCAGACTGATTCGACGTTGCGAAAGTCCGATTAATAAAGAAAACAAGGTTACTAAAACAAAAGTAACCAATTCACGCGGCACATAACTGTACAACTGTTCCATATCCATATACTGCTCTCTTTTTTATATAAGAACAAATATACGGTTTATTTGTTAACGCTCACCACGTTTTATACGGTTTTTTCATTAGCTGTGAGTTATAGTAGCGTATGTCGCCCGTTACCTCCTCACCGATAAAGTCGGGCTTTACAAAAGCCTCATCTTCCGATTCCAACTCTACTTCTGCCACAATAAGTCCTTCATTCTCACCATAAAACTCGTCGACTTCAAATACATGTTTGCCACTACGTACCAAATAACGGATCTTGTCAATAATCCCCGGTTCGCAAAGCCTCATCAATTCTTCTGCTTCTGATAAGGCCAGTTCCTTTTCCCATTCATAACGACTGGTACCGGAAGCATTAGAAGCTCCCTTTATTGTCAGATAACCTTTATCATCCCGAATACGAACCCGGACAGTACGCCCGCGAGCACTACTGATATACCCCTGCACAATGTGACTTTGCGCAAAAGCCGAAGACTTGAATTCACCGATAACTAAAAATTTACGTTCTATTTCCTGTGCCATGGCACAAAGATAAATTAAAAATTGAAAATTGAGAATTAAAAAATGATAGTTTGACATCTCACATCATGTATCAGAAAACTACAATTCTTAATTCTCAATTTTCAAGTCTCAATTTATTTCAGAATCTCGTCATAAACTCAATCACGATTTTGTCCCGTTCCGATTCTTTTGGAACGCCGGAGTTCTTATAGAAATATTTCTCGAAGTTCAATCGGAGGTCGGCAATGAAAGCTTTGGAAAGACTTAGCGTGATTCCACCCGTCACACGATGTCGGGCATAATCATTTATAATCAGAGCTTTTGTCGTTTCATCCATCTTGCCATCACTATGATCGGTCATCATATCATAGCGAGCCAGGAAAGAGATTTTATTGAACACTTTCTTTAATGGTAAATCGTAATTAATAAAACTATTCACCGCATGAACATCTTTAAATGCTTCGTGGCCGTACATTTTATATAAATATTCCGCCTCAATATGAAAACGGTCATTCTGATAATAGATACCGGCATCGTACATATTAATCCGTACATTTTCCGGTTTTATCATTTGGGTGCTAAGTGTCAGATTCCAGTTCTTATTAGGCAGTAACTGTGCTTTTATGGAGTAATTCAGCGTTTTATGCCATTCTTTCTGATTGGTCAAACCGGAGCCGTTGAATAATCCTCCTTCAAGGATAAAAGGGAAGCCACCTTTATTCGTATAGCCAGCCGTAAAACCAACGTCACGCACATTTCCTACTTGCTTGGCAATGAATGAACGGTTGGCAAAATACTGCTGATGTGGTGAGCGGTGAGCGTCTATTGTGAAAGGAACGCGCATCTGACCAATCGTAAAATTCAGGTCTTTCACCGGAAAAACACGTGCATACGCATCAAGCATCTTGATAGAGCCTTCATCGGAAAGGTCGATTTCCGCTTTATAAGCAACTATCGGATGCACATTTCCCGAAACACTGAAGCGTGCATTACGTACTTCAAAACGGCTTTCACTTGTTTCTGTCTGATATTCGTACTTTCCCCGGATTGTTCCGTGAATCTCCGGCAGATAATCCTTAAACTCCATGGTCTGTTTATCCAGCATCTTACCATCCCCTGCATCTTCTTTTGCCTGTCCAAAGGCCATTGTCGCCAGCAAAAGCATAACGACGGTTGTTCTGATTCTACTCATTTCAGTTGTCTGCTACTAAATTCACGGCAAAAGTACAACTGTGAGGATACACGGAGATGACAAATTAACTACGGGAAAATGACAGAAAAGTTACATTTATATTACAGAGAACACAAATGCATTACAAAACAAAGAGTTCGCCACAAATTACGCAGATTAATACAGATCGAATTTGATATTTATCCTATCAATAACCAAACAATCTGGGTTAACCGTATAATTTGTGGCGAACTTATCAGCCGAAAAAGGAAAATGCGATCAGCATAATCAATGCCAAAATAATTAATGAGACGAACACTATTTTGACAACCTTCTGGGCTTGTTCTTCTTCTTTCTTACTAATTGCTACTTTTTTCTTCACCTTACCCATAATAGTTAGCTTTAAAGTTCAACGCTAACAAAGTAAGTACAAATCTATTAACTTTCCAAAAATAATTCTTGCTAATTTTATTTTTTATGATTCTTGTGAAGAAAACTCCATCAAATAAGCTTTGATAAAACCATCTATTTTGCCATCCATCACGCCGTTCACATCCGAGGTTTGATAGTTGGTACGGTGGTCTTTCACACGACGGTCATCAAATACGTAGCTTCGGATTTGAGAACCCCATTCGATTTTCTTCTTACCGGCTTCCACCTTCGCCTGTTCTGCCATACGGTGCTGCAATTCCTTATCATATAAGATAGAACGTAACTGACGCATTGCATTCTCACGATTCTTCGGTTGGTCACGGGTTTCGGTATTCTCGATCAGGATTTCTTCTTCCTCACCGGTATAAGGGTCTTTATACTGATAACGCAAACGGACACCGGACTCCACCTTATTCACATTCTGTCCACCGGCACCACCGCTTCGGAACGTATCCCAAGAGATATTGGCAGGCAAAATATTAACTTCAATACTGTCATCTACCAACGGAGTAACAAACACAGAAGCAAAAGAGGTCATACGTTTACCCTGCGCATTGTAGGGAGAAACACGAACCAAACGGTGCACACCGTTCTCTCCTTTCAAATAACCATAAGCAAAGTCACCTTCGATATTGATAGTACAAGTCTTGATTCCGGCTTCATCCCCTTCCTGAAGGTTGGCAATGGTAGCTTTATAACCATTCGTCTCGGCATAACGCAGATACATACGCATCAACATGGAAGCCCAGTCCTGACTTTCCGTACCACCGGCACCTGAATTGATTTTCAGCACACAATCCATCTGGTCGGCTTCATCACGAAGCATATTTTTGAGTTCGAGTGCCTCTACCGCCTCACTGGCTTTTGCATAAGCAGCATCTACATCTTCCTCAGTCACCAGTTCTTCTTTATAGAAATCAAATGCCAGTTCGAGTTCGTCTGCCAGCGTTTTGAGTTCGTTGTAACCCTCAATCCACTTTTGCAGGTCTTTCACCAGTTTCATTTGAGCTTCGGCTCTCTTCTGGTCATCCCAGAATCCCGGAGCTTGTGTTCTTAATTGCTCTTCTTCGACTTGAATTTTCTTCCCGTCGATGTCAAAGATACCTCCTCAGCGCATCAGTGCGCTCTTTCACGTCTTTAAGTTGTTCAATAGTAATCATTTGATTTACAATTTTATTATTTACAAATTTCAGATATCGGGGACAAAGATAAGCAAAATTCTGCTACCTTTGTTTTTGTTATTAAAATGTTGTCATATTATGAACAAACGATTGAAACTTTCTTGCTTGTCACTCTTCCTGGCATTAGTGATTTGCAGCTGTAGCTCACAAAAGAAGTATAGCTACGAAACAGTGCCCAATGACCCGCTAAAAGCCCGCATTTACACACTGGATAACGGACTAAAGGTTTACCTCACCGTAAACAAGGAAACTCCGCGCATACAAACATTTATCGCAGTAAGAGTGGGCGGGAAGAATGACCCGGCAGAAACGACGGGACTTGCCCATTATTTCGAACATCTCATGTTTAAAGGCACCGACAAGTTTGGCACACAAGACTACGCGGCCGAAAAGCCTCTGCTGGATGCAATCGAACAACAGTTCGAAATTTATCGTAAGACTACGGATGAAGCGGAACGTAAGGCGATCTACCACACCATCGACAGCCTTTCTTACGAAGCTTCCAAGTATGCTATCCCTAATGAATATGACAAATTAATGGCAGCCATCGGATCTACCGGCAGCAATGCTTATACCTGGTATGACCAGACGGTCTATCAGGAAGACATTCCTTCCAACCAGATAGACAACTGGGCGAAGATTCAGGCAGATCGTTTTGAAAACAATGTAATTCGTGGTTTCCATACTGAATTGGAAGCTGTATATGAAGAGAAAAATATGTCACTCACCCGTGACAACAGCAAAGTGCAGGAAGCTATTTTTTCTTCTCTTTTTCCCAAGCATCCTTATGGAACGCAGACTGTGTTAGGTACACAGGAGAACCTAAAGAATCCTTCTATCACGAATATCAAGAACTACTATAAACAATGGTATGTGCCCAACAATATGGCAATCTGTATGTCTGGCGATTTAGACCCGGATGCAACAATTGCATTAATCGATAAATATTTTGGTGGATTGAAACCCAATCCGGAACTCCCGAAACTGGACCTTCCGAAAGAGGCGCCAATCACGCAACCTGTTGTAAAAGAGGTGTTAGGTCCGGATGCCGAAAGCGTTGCATTGGCTTGGAGATTCCCCGGTGTATCCGACAAGGATTTTGAAATCCTGCAAGTCGTTTCGCAAGTATTATACAATGGAAAGGCAGGACTTATCGACCTTGACCTGAACCAGCAACAGAAGGTCTTGAATAGTTACGGTTACCCGATGGGACTGGCAGATTACTCTGCATTGCTGCTAGGAGGACTTCCTAAACAAGGACAAACACTGGAAGAAGTGAAAGACTTGCTACTCAGCGAAATCAAAAAGCTCCGTGCCGGAGAGTTCGACGAGAAAATGCTGGAAGCGAACATCAACAATTTCAAACTCGGTGAACTGCAAAACATGGAAAGCAACGAAGGACGTGCCGATATGTTTGTCAACTCATTTATTAACGGCACAGACTGGAAAAATGAAGTTACTGCCATCGACCGCATGGCCAAACTGACCAAAGAAGACATCGTAGCGTTCGCCAACAAATACCTGAAAGAAGATAATTATGCCGTTATCTACAAAAAGCAAGGAAAAGACCCGAACGAAAAGAAGATGACGAAACCGGAGATTACTCCTATCATAACCAATCGTGATGTAGCCAGCCCGTTCCTTGTGGAGGTACAGGAAAGCGCAGTCAAACCGATTGAACCAGTGTTTCTCGATTATCAAAAGGATATGAGCCAATTAAAGGCAAAATCGGATATTCCGGTTCTTTACAAACAGAATGTAGCCAATGACCTGTTCCAATTGATTTATGTCTTTGATATGGGAAACAACCATGACAAAGCTTTGGGAACAGCATTCGATTATCTCGAATATCTCGGTACTTCGGACATGACACCGGAAGAACTGAAAAGTGAATTCTATCGCCTGGCTTGTACTTTCTATGTTTCTCCGGGTAACGAACGCACGTATGTCGTACTTTCCGGACTGAATGAGAATATGCCTGCTGCCGTACAATTATTCGAAAAGCTACTGGCAGATGCGCAGGTTAATAAGGAAGCCTATACTAATATGACCAGCGATATACTGAAAGCCCGTTCGGACGCCAAACTGAATCAGGGACAGAACTTCTCCCGTTTGATGAGCTTTGCCATGTACGGTCCCAAATCCCCTGCCACCAATCTACTGACGGAGGCGGAACTGACAAATATGAATCCACAGGAACTGGTAGACCGGATTCACAATCAGAACAGCTACAAGCACCGTATTTTATACTACGGCCCAAGCAGCAGCAAAGATTTACTGGCTACCATCAACCAATATCATCAGGTTCCGGCAGCCCTGAAGGATATTCCTGCCGGAAACGAGTATTCTTATCTCGAAACTCCCGTCACTAAAGTTCTAGTAGCTCCTTATGACGCCAAGCAAATATACATGGCACAGATATCCAATCTCGATAAGAAGTATGATCCTGCCATTGAACCTATCCGCGCATTATATGATGAATACTTCGGAGGGGGCATGAACTCTATCGTCTTCCAGGAAATGCGTGAAACACGTGGATTGGCTTATTCCGCCTGGGCTAGCATAATGCCGCCGAGCTACTTGAAGTATCCCTATGTACTACGTACACAGATTGCCACGCAAAACGACAAAATGATTGATGCCGTCACTACATTTAATGACATCATCAATAATATGCCGGAATCCGAAGCTGCTTTCAAACTGGCTAAAGACGGATTAACCAACCGTCTGCGCACCGAACGTATCATCAAAGGTGACATTATCTGGAGTTATATCAATGCACAAGATTTAGGGCAAAACGTAGACCCGCGCATCAAGCTCTACAACGACATACAGAACATGTCGCTAAAAGATATTGTCGATTTCCAAAAGCAATGGGTAAAAGGACGTACGTATGTTTATTGCATCCTGGGAGATAAGAAAGATTTGGAGCTGGATAAATTGAAAGCTGTAGGTCCTATTGAAGAATTGACCCAAGAACAGATTTTCGGATACTAAAAAGAAACGAGCCGGCCATAAATAATTAGCAGGTGTCAAAAGCCCCCCTAAACACAAAGTTTACCCCTGTTACAAATTGAACTGTAACAGGGGTAATACTTTTAAAGAGAGCTCCAATACACTCTTTATTGTTTCCGATTTATCATTTACGGTTTATCGTTTCATTTTTAACGATAAACCGCTTATCGCCTATTTCTCACTTTCTTCGTACATCTTCTCTATCTGCTCACTATAATTCTTGGCAACCACCGCCCGTTTCAGTTTCAGTGTATTAGTCAATTCTCCACGTTCCATGCTGAATGGCTCAGGCAGTAAAGTGAAACGTTTGATTTGTTCATAGTGCGCAAATTGTTGCTGAAGTGTATCGATCCGGGCACGGAACAATCCTACAATCTTCGGATGCTGCAACAGTTCCGTCATATCCTTATATTCAATACCCTTTTCTTTGGCATACTCTTTCACAAATCCATATACAGGAACAATCAGAGCCGAGACAAACTTACGTTGATCGGCGATAATGGCAATCTGGTCGATATAACGGTCAATGACCAACTTCGTTTCCAAAGCTTGCGGAGCGACGTATTTGCCGTTTGATGTTTTGAATAAATCTTTAATACGTTCCGTCAGGAAAAGCTGTCCATTTTTAAAGTAACCGGCATCACCTGTATGGAACCAGCCATCCGGCTCAATAGCGGCAGCTGTGGCTTCCGCTTTTTTGTAATAGCCTTTTGTGATCGTCTTACCCCGAAGCAGGATTTCATTGCCTTCACCGATTTTCACTTCAATCCCCGGCAGTACAACACCTACCGAACCGATATCATAGCCAACCGGCAGTGTACAAGATACAGTAGCCGTAGATTCCGTCAGTCCATATCCTACCACCATATTGATTCCTACCGAATGAACGAACTCATTGATTTCATCGGGAACGGCAGCACCGGCAGTCGGGAAAAAGTTACCATTCTCAATACCGATTGTTTTTTTCAGTAAAGAATAGATAGTCTTTTCGTAAAACTTATATTTCAGTTGATTCATCACCGGAGGAGTCTTTCCCTGACGCAGATAATCCAGATTATGGATTCTACCTACCCGGATAGCATCCAGCATCAGTGCTTTCTTCAACCCTGTTGTTTCGTTTATTTTTTCCTGTACCCCTGCATACACCTTCTCCCAAAAACGGGGAACACTGCACATCAGTGTCGGGCGAATTTCCTTAATCGTTGTTTGTATATCTGCCGGACGGAGATTGATACAAATCTGCACTCCTTTATGAATACAGAGATAACACCATGCTTTCTCAAACACGTGTGTTAATGGAAGAAAGTTCATCGATACATCCTTATCCGACATCGTCGTCAGACGGTCATCGTGTGTATGAAACTGTTCCAGATAACAGGAATGGTGAAGCATAACTCCTTTCGGTTCCCCCGTTGTGCCGGAAGTATAGAGGATATTTGCCAGGTCATCATAAGAAGCCCGCTCCGTACGTTCTTCCACCGTATCATTATGAGGCAATCCCTCTCCCATCGCCATAAATTCATCAAAATAGATAGATGAAACGTCACGAGGGTCTTTTACCACCGAACGGTCAAAGATGATCAGTTGTTGTAAAGAAGAACAGAAACCAAAGATACTGAAAGCAGCATCATACTGATATTGCTCACCGACAAAAAGAAAACGAATCTGCGCATCATTGATGATATATTGCGCCTGCGCAGGTGAACTGGTTGCATAAAACGGAATGGTAACCACCCGGTTGGCAAATGCACCAAAGTCTACATAGAACCATTCGGGTTTATTCTGTGAAAATATACCGATATTCTCTTGTTCTTCCACTCCCAATGCCACGAAAGCATTAGCTGCTTGCCGTACTGTTCCGGAGAACTGCTTCCATGAAATAGGAATCCATTGAGCTGTCTCATAGTCACGGTATTTTAAGGCTACCTTGTCGCCATATTTTTCGGCCTGACGATGGACCAGGACAGATAAATGATGATAAGTCATACTCTTTGTATTAGTAAATATGGTACAAAGGTATTAGTTTTATTTGAAACTATTGCTCAAAACGACTATCTTTGTGCAAATATTAAGGTATAGATAAAAGATTTGCACTATGAAATATGATATTCCGTATATGACAACAGAGGCTGTAAGCCTGCTTAAATCACTGATTAGTATTCCTTCAATCAGCCGGGAAGAAACCCAAGCTGCGGATTTCCTGCAAAACTATATTGAAATGGCAGGTATGCAGACGGGACGTAAAGGAAATAATGTGTGGTGCTTTAGCCCTATGTTTGATTTGAAGAAGCCTACTATTTTACTTAACTCCCACATAGACACAGTGAAACCAGTTAATGGTTGGCGGAAAGATCCGTTCACTCCACGTGAAGAAAACGGTAAGTTATATGGATTAGGAAGTAACGATGCCGGTGCCAGCGTTGTTTCGTTATTACAGGTGTTCCTGCAACTATGTCGCACTTCGCAGAAGTATAATCTGATTTATCTGGCCTCTTGTGAAGAAGAAGTTTCTGGAAAAGACGGAATTGAGAGCGTATTGCCGGGACTTCCTCCAGTCTCATTTGCCATAGTGGGCGAACCGACAGAGATGCAACCCGCCATTGCCGAGAAGGGATTAATGGTACTAGATGTGACCGCAACAGGTAAAGCGGGGCACGCAGCACGTAATGAAGGAGACAATGCTATTTACAAAGTATTGGATGATATTGCCTGGTTCCGTGATTATCGTTTTGAGAAAGAGTCACCCTTGTTGGGTCCCGTAAAGATGAGTGTCACTGTCATCAATGCCGGTACACAACACAATGTGATTCCCGACAAATGTACTTTCATCGTTGATGTCCGGAGTAACGAGCTTTACTCAAATGAAGAACTATTTGCTGAAATCAAAAAGCATATTTCCTGTGAAGCCCAAGCCCGTTCATTCCGTCTCAATTCTTCACGGATTGACGAGAAACACCCATTTGTACAGAAAGCTATGAAGTTAGGACGCGTTCCTTTTGGTTCTCCAACATTGTCCGACCAGGCCTTAATGTCCTTCCCATCGGTAAAAATTGGTCCGGGACGTTCGTCACGTTCACACACGGCAGAAGAATATATCATGTTAAAAGAAATAGAAGAAGCGATCGGACTTTATTTAGAGCTATTGGACGGACTTCTAATTTAAGCCATAGCTACTTATACTTGCCGTAACAGTTATATCGAGTTTCTTACGGCAAGGATAAATTGTCCACCAATGCGAATAAATTCATCCATATAACGAATCACGATACTACAATACAACAATCATTCCAACAGCTTCAACAATGTCTTTTCCAGCTTCTTACTTCTTAAATCTTTAGCAACAACAATGCCCTCCGGATCTACAAGAAAAGTTTTGGGTATGGCATAAATACCATATATATCAGCAGCATCCACATTCAATACTTGTGTCCAGTTCATTCCGAGTTCTTCAATAGCAGTTCTCCAAGGTTTCTGTTTCTTATCTATAGAGATACTAATCACCTCAAATCCCTTAGACGCATATTTCTCATAAGCAGCTTTCACATTGGGCATTTCATTCCGACACGGACCGCACCATGAAGCCCAGAAGTCTATTAACACATACTTCCCCTTACCTACATAGTCGGACAACTGTTTTATCTCACCAGCATTGTCTTTCACCTTAGCGTTCGGAAAACGTTCGCCAATCTTTATCTTAGCGTCCATTGCCTGCCGTTTCTTTTGTTCTTCACGCTCCTCCGGAGTCATTTTCTTTTCACGCTCGGCCTCAAAACGCCGGGCCATTTGCCTCATTTTTTCTAATTTATCTTTCACCAATACATGCTGCGAAAACACAGGAGAAGCCTCGCTCATCATATCTTCTAATAGACTGTAATACATAGACACCTCTTCTAAAGATAACAGAAATACTCCCACCAAACTGTTTTGGTGTTCTTCTACAAAAGCGCGAATCGAATCCCTCTGTGCCAAATCTATCTCCACATTTCTCCGCCATATTGCAGCAAATGTAGTATCCCGTTTCAGTGCTTCTCTAAAACTCCCTCCGGATTTCTGGCTCATAACAAGTGAAATATTACTTTTCACTATTTGTTTGTTATTATTTATCACCGACTGCATTCCTTTCCAAGCCACATCCAAAGTATCATTCAGCGGCGTACCTCCTACGGTCCTCGTGGTAAGATTGATCACAATCTTTCCTTTTTCGAGAATCAACGGATAGGTTTCTCCATCCCTATCCTTAATAAGTGCAATATTCGGTGTCTGACGTACACCAGAAAAAGAGAACTTTCCCTTTTTCACTTTTGCACTGTCGAGAACGACTTCTTTGGCTTTCTCTCCATCATCCATCAGACACAAATACAACAACTGATTATTCCATTTCTCACCAGCATTGCCTTTAATCGAAAACTTTCCTTGTGCAGAAGAAAATATAGCAATAGCACAAAACGTGCATAAAATCATAATTCGATTTCTCATATAGAATAAATTTATATCAAAAACAGTAAACACTCATGTTCAATACCTGCTATTATCATTTCAAATTCTAATAATCATTTGAACTAATAATAGATCTTCTTATTTTTCTTATCGGAAACGACCTGATAATCCTTCACCTTTATATTAAAATATGATTTAGACTTTCCATCGTCATTAGAAGGCAACTGTTCTTTATCCTTTTCGTTCAACAACTCAAGAATATCTATTTCTTTCACACTTTTCTTCAGTTTCGGGAATAAAAGACTGATATAAATATATTTATGATTAAATCCTTTGACAGCCAACAGCCTACCCATCGGAGCTCCACCATCATATCCCCGCACATTATACTCATCGCCACTTTTCTTATCGATAATCTTAAATCCCGGACTATAATACAACCATTGCCAGTCCCAATAAATAGGTTGTATGAATGTCACTTTAGTATCATTCTTTCTCCTTTCAATCGAATATAAAGAAGGACTTGTAGACATCCCATTTTCATACGCTTTCTCATACACTTCTTCAGGAACTATAACTATACTATCGCTTGGAAGTATATAGGCTTGTGCATATAATTCTTTATCACGCTTCTGCTTTTGCTCATATTCTTTCAACCGCTGTTCACCTCTTTTTACTCGTTCACTTTTCTCCGGCATTACCTCTTTGGACATCTCTGTATGGAGTTGCTGCACTAACAACGGCGTTGTCTCACGCATAACAATCAATGAAGCCTCTTTATATTTTTTACCTACGGGAGATTCATAAAATGCAGCAACAGCTTTTAATTCTTCCAATGTTAAATGCTTTTCATAAACAGGCATATACATTTCAAACACCTTATTTTCTACTTTCTCTTTCCAGTTTTTAGAGAACTCATTCCAATAAGCCTCATCCTTTTTCGGCGCATTCAATTTCATTATAGATGATAATTTCTGAAAAAAGTCATCTGTAGTAGTCGAAGTACCAGAAAAGTCCATAATCTTCTTCAATGTTTCTTTGTACTCATCTGTCGCATTTGTATTTTGTGCAGAAGCTGGTAAAATTAAAGTAAACAGTGCAATTATGCACATCATTACTTTGGGAAGGAGAATGTTTTTCATAATTATCTGATTTTATTTATTTTGATTCCATATTTTATTTTGCATTTCCTACAAAGATACACATTAAATCTATATCATTTAATAGAATAGTACAATCAATGAGGCTACTATCCGGCTGCCCTGCAATGTATAGATAAACGAAATATCCCCTATTCATCCCTAATTATAACATTCATCCCCCTCTCTTATCAAAATGGCTTTGAACAATTCATTTCATCTTTTGATATGATATTATTATCTTTTTCTCACATACTTCGTTCATTTTTCGTAATTAACGCTATCTTTGCAATAGGTCGCTAAATCTACATAAGACTTTCAAAATACATAATATACGAATATGAAAAAGATTTTATTTTTATATATCATTCATCTAGGATTTGCCCTACAACCCATACAAATTCAAGCTTGTTGTCTCGACAATGAGGCTGTTCTCGCCAATGGGACTGCCATTATTCTACAATCACCTAAAGTGGACAATACCAAAACCATTCAGTTCATCAAAGATTTCTACGCAAACTACGTTTTTGGAGCAAAGAATTATGTTCCGGCAGTAAAAAAGCATTGTACAGCCAAATTGCAAAAGCAGCTGAAAGATAACTACGAGTATGACGGCGAAGGATATGCGATATGGAACTTCCGAACAGGTATGCAAGACGGACCAAGCGACATATCTAAAGTAACATCAGTAACTGCATTGGGAAATGGTTTATACAAGGTCAATTTCATTGATATGGGAATAAAGGGTAACCGTACTTTGAAAATTATCGACGTAAACGGGACACTGAAGTTCGATGCTATTAAATAATCCCCTCTAAGCAGATATATTATCAATTTAACAGATAACTAAAAAAGCCTTACTATTCAATCAAACAATGAAAGTAAATCATCTATAAGACTACATCCTTCACCGCTTTCACCTTCTTCCTGAAACCTCCGTCCAAAACAAGAAAACGGGTGAAAGCGACCATGCAAAAGCCCTTCTATCACGCTTTCACCACTTTCACCTACACACTTCAAAAGTTCCGCTTACCGCCGGAGCACATCACGAGACACCCCGTAATAACCTGCTGAAGCCACATAAATCGGCTGCATACGTTTGCCGATATTTTTCAATTTGCCTTCTTCCAGTAATCGCCGGAGGTGACGGTTCGCCGTAGTCCGTGTCATGCAGCATACCTCCTGAAAATCGTAACGAAGCATTACGTCATGATCGGCGAAATATTCCTTCAGCCGCATATCTATCTCCACTACCGACAAGGATTCCGAATGGCGTGCATACTTGCTCCGGCTGCCCTTAACACCTACCAGTTCCCCTCGCAAACGAGCGTCGGGACGAAAACCGATTGTTTTCAACTCCATTTTCAACCATTTGTTCTTAGTGCTGCGAGTCACTTTTTGTGTACTCCGCAAGATTGGAGCAAAATAGCCAAGTCCCTCAATATGCACCTCACGTCCCTCGCGCAGTTCTTCACCACAAATTTGGGCAAGCATCTCGAACGCATTTTTTACATCACCTACGGAAAGCGAACTGCGTCCGTGAATCATCCGGCACAGTTTATCCGTTCCCACCTTACCATTCAAAAAAATGCGGGGATGCAAACCTTTCTCTTCCGAATCATCGGACTCACCGGGATTCTCATACCAATCGTAAAGTATAGCCATTAGTAGTTAACGTTTTGATAGTGAATATATTTCATGTAAAAACTTTAAGTTTATTATTAAACCACTACCGTGGTTCATTTAAATCACAGTTGTTATCCAAGTAAATCACTCTTGTCATTTGATTGAACCACGAAAGTGAATCAACAATAACTCTTCGTCAAAGATACGATAAAAAATAGAGAAAAGGATGATAAGAAGCCGACTTCTTCAGTCAAGTAGAAATTTATATTTTTTCCGGAGAAATACTTGCAAACCGGTATCATCCGATAGTACATTCGCAGTATCAGCGCTGAACAATAAACCGATTTTAATCACTTAAAAATAGAAAAAATAATGAATGCAATAACATTGATATGGAGACAGGTATTGAAGGAACTAAAATTGTTTCAAATGAAGGAAAACAAAGAAGATGCAGTTGAGAAAACAGACAAAGAGCCACAGAAAACGCTAAAATGTCATGAAGATAAATATACCGTTCCCCTACCGGACACTGCACCGCCTACTGAAAGGGAGAAAGAGACAGAACGAAAACAACCGGTCCGATTAACCCAAGAGGTACGTACATTCCTGCAAAAACAGTATGATTTTCGTTACAACCTATTGACGGAAGAAACGGAATATCGTCCTGCCAACAAGCGTGCCGTTCCTTTCGAACCTGTAAGTAAGCGGGAACTGAACACTTTCTGCATGGAAGCACACGACCAGGGCATATCCTGCTGGGATAAAGACTTGAGCCGTTACATTTATTCCACTTGTATTCCTGAATACCATCCTTTCCGGCTTTACATGGAGGAACTGCCCGGCTGGGATGGGACAGACAGACTGGAAGCTTTGGCGCAGCGTGTCTCTGACAATCAGCTCTGGATAAAAAGCTTCCATACCTGGATGCTGGGACTCACCGCCCAATGGTTAGGCATGACGGGAATACATGCCAACAGCGTAGCCCCCATACTTGTCAGCAGCGAGCAGGGACGACAAAAATCCACATTTTGCAAGGCACTGATGCCGCCGGCACTGTCACGTTATTACATGGACAACCTGAAACTGTCTGCACAAGGAAAACCCGAAAGGTTACTTGCCGAAATGGGACTTCTGAACATGGATGAATTTGACAAATACGGAACGCAGCAAATGCCATTATTGAAGAATCTGATGCAAATGGCAAACCTGAATATCTGCAAAGCTTATCAAAAGAATTTCCGCAACTTGCCGCGCATCGCTTCTTTCATCGGTACAAGCAACCGTTTTGACTTGCTCACCGATCCCACCGGTAGCCGGCGATTCATCTGCATTGAAGCAGAACATCTGATCGATTGCGAAGGTATCATGCACGATCAGATCTATGCCCAACTGAAAGCTGAACTACTCTCCGGCATCCGCTATTGGTTCACAAAAGAAGAGGAACGGGAACTGCAACGCCACAA
The DNA here is from genome assembly GCF_001314995.1 of Bacteroides ovatus. NCBI lineage: Bacteria > Pseudomonadati > Bacteroidota > Bacteroidia > Bacteroidales > Bacteroidaceae > Bacteroides > Bacteroides ovatus. Next base: position 4,669,357 of record NZ_CP012938.1, on the reverse strand, counting down.
TGCTGCTTTTTATCATCCGTGTCCGGCAGAGGAAGTCTTTCATGCCTGCTTCCGGATTGCTAAAGATAATGAAGAGGGAAGCGAACGGCTCTCGGCTTCGGACATATTCAGGAGACTGAAGATGTATAACCCCGCTGCCATGCGTGGAAGTAATCCGGCTACGTTCGCGCAAGTTTTGCTTGCGGCAGGGGTCACCCGCAAACATACCAAATATGGGAATGTATATTTGGTGAAACCGATGAAAGCGGCATAAAGCTCCAAACAGAGGGAGGGTTCACCCGTAAAAAACTGGTAAAGAAGTGTTTACAAAGGAGTGAAAGAGGTGAAAAGAGAAAGAGGACATTAAGAGGGAAATAGGCTATAAACAGTAAGATTTTGAATAGAAAATCAGGAAAAACTTGATTATCTATTCAAAATCTTATTGTTTCCGGATATTTATCCTACTATCCATTTACTGCCCGGTATAAACGAAATGATCTTAGTTGTTACAAAACAACAGATAAACGTAACCACTGCGATACATGGTATAGCGGCAACAGTGGGAAGCGCCAATGTATCTTTGAACACAGTCACCCACAGTCCGAGCCAGAATATGTGCATAAGATACATACCATAGCTAAGTTTCGATGTTTCCGTCACCAACTTGGGAGCTTGCGGACGTTTGATACATGTAAACATAAGGAATGTACCCGTTGTGAGAAGCACACAGTTAATGGTACAGAAAGCCCATCCTATTTCTATTACAGGTGTGGAATGGAGTTCGCCGGGTATAGCCTGCACATAGAATGAATAAATAGTCCATACAGCACCGATCACCATTAAAATGGTTCCTATAATGAAACGTTTGGAACGGTTCCAGGTAAGGTGTACACGAATGTAATGCGCTAGAACAAGATAACCCAGATAACCGGAGAAGTACCACAACATGTGGTATTCATTCCAGAAACATTGTCCCCACACTTCACCGCACCAACGATTGAGATAAGGCATACAGGTTGACAACACGAACAGCCCTATAAAGAAACGTTCTTCTTTAGCCGTGGCTTTTCTCAACCATGGGGATATAATTGGGATAAACAAATAAAGGCTTATCAGAGGATACATAAACCACAAGTGTCCGGCTAGCGTCGGAAAATTCAGGAATATCCGCGACAAGTCCTTCATAGATGTTTCTCCGTCTATCTGTCCCCACAACATAGGTAGAGTGCTGTACAGTATCATAAATATGAAAAACGGTGGAAGGATGCGAAGACAGCGCTGGCGATAGAATTGCCACATAGACTGCCCTTCCTTCATCGGTGCAAGCAGGAAGGCGGAGACTATCATGAACAGGGGTACTGCCATACGTGAAAAGCCATCGTATACTGATACCCATAGCCGGTCTGCTTCATTCGCTAGAAAAGACTGCGGGCCTGCCATATCGGTGGATCCGGGAGCACCATAGAAATTCTCACTGGCATGAACAAGGATGACGAGAAAGCATGCAAACACACGGATGTAATCTAAAAAAACAATACGTTTCATTTATTCTAAGTTTTCTAGTTATTAATTTATTCTTTTGTGTTCGGGAACGCAGAGATTCTCAACCGTGCCGCACCCATGGGGATCAATGTTATTTCTTCTTTGATTACATTAAAGCAAAGAACGGATAATCCCTAATCGGACAATCCGTCCTTCAAAAACAAGAGCTTGTTTTATTACCAATTCTACTTATCTACAGAGAATTTAAAGATACATTGACTTGTATATTTCTCACCCGGACGAAGTACAGCCGACGGCCATTCGGGTTTGTTCGGTGTATCCGGATATTTCTGTGTTTCAAGACATACGGAAGCACGTTGGTTGTAAGTGATACCTTTCTTTCCTGTCAGCGAACCATCGAGGAAGTTACCTGCATATACCTGAATACCCGGTTCGTTAGTATAAACGTCGAGTACGATGCCAGTCTTCGGTGATTTCAAAGAAGCGCATTTACGGGTTACGTCGCCTTTCGTGTTCAATACCCAGTTGTGGTCGTAACCGTTACCGTTTTTCAGCTGTACGAAATCATAATCGTTGATACGTTCGCCTACCGGAGTCGGGGTGCGGAAATCCATCGGAGTTCCTTCTACCGGAACGATCTCGCCAGTTGTCATGAAAGTACTATCCACCGGAGTATAATAGTCCGCATCCACCATCAACAGATGACCGGAATTGTTGCCTGCATCGCCTTCAAGGTTAAAATAAGAGTGGTTGGTCATATTTACAATCGTCGGTTTGTCTGTTTCCGCTTCGTATTGAATATCGATGGCATTATCGTCCGTCAGTTTCATCACTACCTTACAAGTGATGTTTCCCGGAAAACCTTCTTCACCGTCTTCTGCACGATAAGTCAACTGCAATTCCTGCGGATTCAACAATTCTGCATCAAACACCCGGTATTGGAATCCTTGCGGTCCGCCGTGCAGACAATGACCGTAGTTATTGCGGGGAAGCTGATATTCTACACCATCCAAGGTGAACTGTCCCTGATTGATACGATTGGCATAACGTCCGATAGTCGCACCGAAATCCGAAGGCTTGCTGATATAGTCCTGAATAGAATCGAAACCGAGAACAACGTCACGCATCTGTCCGTCTTTGTCGGGAACCATCACTGAAACAATACGTCCACCGAAGTTCGTAATACAAACTTCCATGTTGTTCTTGTTGCGCAGAGTGAACAAATCAGTCTTCTTTCCATCTACTTCTGTCTGGAATTTACTCTGCAGTAAACCGGAATCTGTAGCCTTTTCAGCTTTCGGAGTACAAGCTGCCATTAAAAGGGCGGCAACTGCCCATACACATAACTTTTTCATGATACAATTGGTTTTTAAATATTAGTTTTCAGCTATTCATATTTAGATGCAGACGACGCGGATAACGCGTTTTTTCTAATTTTGCATCAGAAAAAGAGCCGCATCATCCGCGTTATTCGCGTTCAATTTACTATGTCAGCATATTACTGTATACTATTCAATAAATCTACCTTTCCTTCATTAACCAGCTTCAAAATCAACTCACCGAAAAGAGTATTCTGCCAGGCAAACCATGCACGGGTAAATTTCTTCGGATTGTCCTTATGGAAAGATTCGTGCATAAAACCGGTACCGGCATCCGTGTCCATCAACATCTTGATACAGGTCTTGATTTCGGCATCATTCTGACTTGTGAAGGCTTTCATCATAATACTCATCGGCCACACCATATCGTAACCGATATGCGGTCCGCCGATCCCTTCGCCTGCCTTGCCTTTAAAGAAATAAGGATTGTCCTCACTCCACACAAAACGGCGGGTATTCTGATAAATCGGATCGTTTACATTCACATCACCCAGATAAGGCATCGCAAGCAAACTCGGCACATTGGCATCGTCCATCAGATGATGATTTCCAAAACCATCTACCTCGAATGCATAGATTTTACCATATTTAGGATGATTATACACCGCATATTTCTTTAATGCTGTTTCCACCTCCTGCGCCAAGTCCTTACATTCTTTAGACAAAGCTGTCTTCTTGTTTACCTTCTCCAAAATCTCGGCTGCCTTACGCAAAGAAGATACGGCAAAGAAATTGGAAGGAACCAGGAATTGAAGCGTAGTAGCATCGTCCGAAGGACGGAAACTGGAAACAATCAAACCGACAGGTTTCACCGGTGCTCCCAGACCGTCATTGCTCACAGTATCCAGTGCACGTTCCGTCTTACGTTGAAATTTATAAGGACCTACTCCGTCTTTACGTTGTTGCTCTTTGAATGTTTTCAGTACATTAGTGATTGCCTGAATCCATTCTTCGTTGAATATGCTCGCATCTCCGGTAGTCTTCCAGTAATGATAAGCCAAACGCAACGGATAACACAAGGAGTCTATTTCCCATTTACGTTCGTGCAACTCCGGTTTCATGTCTGTAAGGTCACTCATCCAATGACCGTCAGGAATAGCACCGTCATTAAAAGCGTTCGCGTACGGATCGATATTGATACATTTGAACTGACGGAGAATAACTCCTGCCAGCATTTCTTTCAGTTCGGGATCCGAATTAGCTAATTGCACGTAAGGCCATACCTGTGCACCGGAGTCACGCAGCCACATGGCGTGAATATCGCCCGTATATACGAACGTATCCGGTTTGCCATCGCTTCCTTTACGGAAATGTACAGTGGTGTCCAGCGTATTCGGGAAACAGTTGGTAAACATCCATGCCAACTTCGCATTCTTCAAAAGTTTCTGTACACGGAGAATCTCCTTCTCTACCGCATTGGAACGGAACAAACGATTGGATATTTCCGGGCGGTTATCTTTCTGAATAGCATCCGCCAGACATACATGCATTTCCGTCATACGGTTGGAGGCTTGCAGCTCCCCGCCACAGAGAAGCATACCTGCCAGCATACCTGCGCTGATATATTTGATCTGTTTCTTCATGATTACTTCTTCTTTTTAAATTCGTTAGAGAAAGAATAAGGGAAATCGGTCTCTTTGGTACCACGTTGCTGATTGGGTTTCGCATCCATCTTGAAAGAAATGCTAGCGCCATTCAACAAATCCTGATGAGTCAGATAGTTTTTGGTATATTCTTTACCGTTCAATTTCATCGACGAAATGTAACGTTTATCGTCTCCGTTATTCGGAGCAGAGATAGTCACCGTCTTTCCGTTTTCCAGATGCAACTTCATCTCCTTGAAGTAGGGAGTACCCAAAACATATTCATCCGTACCCGGACATACCGGATAGAATCCCATTGCCGAGAATACATACCAGGCAGAAGTCTGGCCGTTGTCCTCATCACCGCAATAACCGTCGGGAGCAGGGGTATAAAGTTTGTCCATCACTTCACGAATCCAATGTTGCGCTTTCCAGGGTTGGCCGGAATAGTTGTACATATAAAGCATGTGCTGAATCGGCTGGTTGCCATGTGCATAGTTACCCATATTCATAATCTGCATTTCACGGATTTCATGAATAACGGCTCCATAATAACTTTCATCAAAAATCGGAGGCAGGATAAATACAGAATCCATCATCTGGTTGAATCCGTCTTTACCACCCATCAGGTCGATCAGACCTTGAGGATCATGGAATACCGACCAGGTATAATGCCAGCTATTGCCTTCCGTAAAGGCATCCCCCCACTTCAACGGATTGAACGGAGACTGGAACGTACCGTCTTCATTCTTTCCACGCATCAGTTTGTGTTCCTTATCATACAGATTCTTATAGTTCATCGCTCTCTTTGCGAAGATTTCAATCTCTTTTTTCGGTTTCTTCAAGGCTTTACCCAATTGATAGATACACCAGTCATCGTATGCATATTCCAGTGTACGGGCTGCATTCTCGTTAATACCTACATTATAAGGTACATATCCCAATTTATTGTAATATTCATGTCCTAATCGTCCGGTAGAGCCAACGTTCGGATGTACTGCATTCGCTCCGTGTTTCACGGCTTCCCACAATGTCTCGATATCGTATCCTTTCAATCCTTTCAGGTAGGCATCGGCAACGACGGAAGCGGAGTTGTTTCCAACCATGCAACCTCTGTGTCCCGGACTTGCCCATTCCGGCAGGAATCCGCTTTCTTTATAAGTGTTCACCAATCCTTCCTGCATCTTTGTGTTCATGGATGGATACATCAGGTTAAGGAATGGGAAAAGACAACGGAACGTATCCCAGAAACCGGTATCGGTAAACATATAGCCCGGAAGCACTTCGCCATTATAAGGACTGTAGTGCATCACGTCTCCTTTGGCATCTATCTCGTAGAAACTTCTGGGAAATAATACCGAACGATACAGGCAGGAGTAGAAGGTACGCAAATGATCGATATCATCGTCTTTCACTTCGATACGTCCCAGAACGTCGTTCCATACCTTACGCCCTTTTGCTGCAATCTGTTCAACGTTGTCCGTACCCAGTTCTTTCAGGTTCAGTTCCGCCTGTTCGGGGCTGATAAAAGAGGAAGCCACACGCACATTTACCTGTTCGCCCTTTCGGGTTTTGAAACCGATCAGTGCACCGGCATGATTGTCTGTCGCTTCCAGTTTGTTGGTGTCAATCACACCACTGGCTACGGCAGCTGTATAAGTAAACGGTTTATCGAATACCAGTACAAAGTAGTTTTTAAAGTTGGCAGGAACACCACCGCTGTTTTTAGTGGTATAACCGATAATCTTGTTCTCCGAAGGGATTACTTTCACAAACGAGCCTTTATCAAAAGCGTCTACCACTACATAAGAGTGGTCGTTTTCGGGGAAAGTGAAACGGAAAGCAGCCGCTCTCTCTGTCGGAGCAATTTCGGTCACTACATCATGATCGGCGAGATATACTTTGTAATAATAAGGAGTAGCCGTTTCAGCTTTATGAGAGAACCAACTGGCACGCTCATCCTGATTAAATACTGCCTTACCGGTTACCGGCATGATGGCAAATTGACCGTAATCATTGATCCAGGGACTTGGCTGATGGGTTTGTTTGAATCCTCTGATCTTGTCAGCGTCATACGTATAGGCCCATCCATCACCCATTTTACCAGTCTGCGGAACCCAAAAGTTCATTCCCCAAGGCAGCGCAATGGCAGGGTAAGTATTTCCGGTAGATAATGCGTGCTTTGACTGCGTACCAACCAGCGGACTAACATAGTCCACCGGTCCGGTAATTGTTTTTGCAGTCATAGCCCATGCACTAAGTAACGTAAAAGCGAATAGAGCTAGTTTCTTCATGGTATTTTGTTTTATTTAATCAGTTTTCCTTCAAGCATTTTGATATAATATCCACCTACAACGGAACGTGCCTGGAAGCCTCTTTGATTCGGTTCGTCTGTAAATACCCAGTCGGACATCGGAACACGGTTAGGTGTCACGTTCATAAACAGATATACGGGTTCGATAAATTTCTCAAAGGTAGCTTTGTCATTTGCCAATGTAGCTGTCCACATGATCCAGTCGGTCTTTGTGTATGTTTCACGGTTATCCAACGGAAGACCATATTTATTTTGCTTCGAAAGATAGTAAGCTATTTCCGTTTCTGCAACATTTTTAGGGAAGATTTGCAGATCCAACAGTTTATCCCACACCAAGTTATACTTCTGGCTCCATGTTCCCGGTTTGTCAAATGTGAGACGATAGTGGTCACCATCATCCGCCATTTTCACCCATTCGGCAGCCATTTCTTTCGCTTTCTGTGTGTACTTTTCAGCCACGTCTTTCTTGCCCAGCATATCTGCCAGATAACCGTATGAAGCAACACCCATGATTGCTTTGATAGAAAGGTTGGCATTGTGTGCAAAGTGACCTGCAAAGTCATCGGTACAAAGTTGGTTGGCCGGATCAAGTCCGTTCTCTACCAGATAGTCTGTCCACGTAGTCAGGGTTTCCCAATGTTTCTGTGCGTAATCTGCATTACCTTCTACTTTTGCAATGGCAGCAGCCAACACTACCATATTACCCGATTCTTCTACCGGCATATCACCGCCATAAGTCTGGCCGTTAGCCAATGGATAAGTACCGACATCATGTGCAGCAAATGGTTTCGCCCATTTTCCGCTTTCGCTATAATAGAAGATATGGTTCATGGTAGCTTTCACCAATTCCGGATTGTAGTATAAAAGCAGCGGGGCTCCCGGATAAGTCAGGTCGACTGTTCCGATGGAACCATTACTGAAGTTCTCCTTAGAAAGGAATACCAAGTCACCGTTCGGAGCCTGTACCAGTTTATGTGCAGCCAATGCCTGACGATAAGCCAATGCACAAAGTTCGGCATATTTACGTCCACCGGCAGCAGTAGCTTCTTCCATCAGTTTCTTGTCGAAAGCAGCACTGTTCTTCATTTGTGTCTTGTATTCTTTCTCCGCTTTCTGGAATTGGGAAACAATCGTTTCATTACCCTCACGGTTCCAGTAAGGACGCAGGTTATCACCAAAGTATTGGATAGAATAAATATCATCATATCCGATCAGCAGATGGCCATCAGCTTTTTGTGTTTCGCCCAATGAACGTACCAAAGCCAGTTTATCATAACCGTTTGTGGTAGGAGCTTCCAGTTTATTGGCTACGAAATTCTTGCGCAGCTCTCTGCCGTCACCGATTGCATAAGTACTGTTTTCCTTTTCAGCTGCCAGATAGAAATGTCCCCAGTCGATACGAACATCATCACCCTTTTTCTTCAGAATATCCTGATTGCGGCTTCCGGTACGAAGGAATAACAAATCGCCGTCAGTAAAGCTGTCGGCAACAGATTCCTGGTGAGGTTGGTCGATTGCCCATTGCGGAGATGCTTCGAAATACAACTCTACCTGATGTTTCTGACCGTCATTGGAAGCTACTTCATAAGAAATGTAGTTGACCGGACGTGACAACAAATCCAGATTATCCATAAACATAGGAGCAGTAAATGTCAGTTTCAAATCTACCGGACCGCAAGTAAATGTATAATAAGTCTGCATGGGTTGTACATCTACAGAAGTTTGTTGCGCTGTTTGATGGAAAGAACGGTAACCGTCCAGTTCTACCAGCAATCCGAAATCCAACAGTCCGTTTCCTACCCGGTTATGACAATAACCTGCAATCAGATTTTCACCCGGTTTCAAAGAAGCTACTACTTCTTCCGACAGTTTCACCCGTTCGTTCTTTTTACAAGCATTGCCTGTATCCACTACCTTGATGCCGTTGATATAAATAATAGCATCATCGTCATGAGAGAATTCAAGATATACATTCTTTCCTGTCAAGTCTTCCTGAATATCAGCTACCCGGCGTACCCAGATAAATTCTTCACCCCATTGAGTCTTTGCTGTATGTTCATTCTCCATGGTTCCGAAGGCAGCTTCGCCTTCTTTCCAGGCTTTATCATTGAATCCGGCATTCTGCCATCCGTCAGCAGGCTGTTGAGTGGTATACTTTCCTGTCCAGCTACCTTGTTCGGATGTCTTTACCAAAGGACGTAGTTCCAGTTCTTCCGTTCCCATGAAACGGTAGGTTTGTCCGTCTACTTTTGCAACACCAAGTAAAGAAAAATCCTTGCCTGTCCAATGTTTTACAGGACTGTCGTATAGATTGTCCGTAGTAGACCATGCACTAGTATAAGGATCAATTGTCACCAGCGGATATGCCGGAGCACGTAATTCATTCTTCTCGTGCTGTTCTACCTGGGTCTCACAGCTACAAAATACAGAAGCTGTTCCCAGTAACAGCATCATCAGTTGTTGTTTCATAATTTAAATCACCTGTTTATTTAATCTATTTTACGCAAATTCCGTCGTTTTCTATTTATTTCTTAGCCGGAAACAAAAGCATCAATGCCGGTATACCGGAAGCAGAATAACTGTCGATTTCCGCACCTTCCGGCAACTTTTTATAGTATTCGCCTCCACATACGTTCCGTGTCTTATCTCTGTTTGCCCAACCTGTTTTGATGGTACGTTTCAGGAACGGGAGATATTGGGTTTGTCCGCAATCATACACCAACCATGCCATATATTCCGCAAAGATGGCAGTATAGATACCCTGTTCAATACCACCTTCGAAAGGTAGCACTTTATGTTCTGCAGACATATCTTTCACTGTATAGTCTGCTGCCAGAATAGCATTGTCCAGATAACGTTTCTCTCCGGTCGCCTTATAAAGCAGTATGGACGCTCCGATAAAGGTTGCCTGGTTGTATACATGTGCTTTCCATGCGGGATTGCCATTTCCATGACGGCTATCGGCAATCTTTCCTGTTGCTTTATCCAAGAGATTTTCCACTCCCCATTCATAGATTTCTTTACCTTTGGCAAGATATTGAGCTTTCGTCTGATAATCCGGCCGTTTGTCGGTCGATTCTTTTCTATTTTCAGGCACGTTATTGTAGAGGGTTAATGCTGCAACAACTGTCGGAAAGTTGATACATGCCATCTTTCCATCACCGAATTTATTCGGTTTCGGATTTTGAATGGGTTGCCATTGCCAAAACATACCTCCGTTTTCTTTGTCATACGAGCCGGTATCACCGACTTTTTCCGAGCCATACCATACCCGTTTGAAACTAGCTTCCGAGAGTTTCAGATATTCATCCACTCCAAAAAGTTCGTAGCCGCGTGCCAGGCTGATAGTCCACCACATGATGTCATCGTAGATGAACCAGCCGGTATTTTCATTGTTATCATCAAAATCAAACTGACAATATTGCGCTTTGTTCCCTGCGAATATTTTCTCGCAGAGTGTTTTATAGTAATTCGTTTTCTTTTTGTCTTTCTGTGCCTTTGCCAGTTTATAAGCATTCATTGCCATATCCCAATAAATAGGTTGACACCAGATAGCCGCTGCTCCATTGCCACGGTCAACAGCACTTGGATAGGACGAATTTGTCTTGTAAATATATTTATTGGAGTCTAGTAGTGTATTATTAAATCCTTCATAAGCTGCCCATACATCTTCGTTCGTATATGCGTGCTTCTTCTGGTTTGCTTTTCCTGAATTGCCGACTGCCCATATAGTAGTTGATGCTCCCAATAGTAGTGTCAGAGCTAAAAGAATTTTGCCTTTCATGATAGTTTATAAGTTTATAGTATTTTTCCTGTTACAAAGATTGCAGAAATAGCTGAAAAAAAACGATAATATTTATTCAATAAAGAACAAATACAGACCAAAACACTTTTCTACAATAAAAATAAAGGATTAATAAAGGGTTATTGGAGAATAATTCCCCCTCACTCTGTCCTTATGACAGAGATAAGGGGAATATTTAATCTACCTATTGAAAACTCATTCCGGTAAACAATTATTTGTTATCTGTAATGTCTGTGGATTCAATCCATTGCCAGTTATCACCAACTAATGTTGCCGTATGGCCTTTCAAACCTGTTATTGTGCTGGTAGCACTTTGAGTAGGCTGATCACCTTTCACTTCAAAATCCCAGGCTTCTACCAAATTCGGATTATCAGCACTTACACCTTCTTCATTACCCATATAAGAAGCATATACCTGATTTTCTGTCCGATTTGTTTTCCAGATACGGATCTTCTTTATGTAACCGGAGAACCATTCGTTACGATTTCCATTATTGTCCATCATACAGAATCCGGTCATGTGGACCTTATTAGCTATAGATTGTTCATTGATATACGTTCTCCAGGACTCACCCACACGAATGATTTCACCCTGTCTCGTACCGTCAATCATGGAATAACACTTCACATCTGTCGGAGTATCAAATCCCGGCAATCCCTTATCCCTGAAGAGGAATGCATAATGCGTCCAACGATCTTTGGTCCAGTTGTCCGACTTTTTCCATCCCGGTTCCCATTCTTGTGGATTTGTGTGATTATTATCTTGCCAGTGAGCAACCATTGTTCTCAACAATCCCTTTGTACGATCCTGAGCACGCCATCCGCTCCAATAAGGATCGTTGGTCATGGTAGAAAGGAAAGTACAGTTGTCTTCTCCCTGTTTATTGCAATATTCTTTGATATTCACCCAAAGTTCAATCGTAAATGCCTGATTGTCATCCTCTCCAAACTTCACATAATCCTCACTATAACCAAAGTCTATATAGGAACCGGCATTTCCATCTACAAACAGATTCCAGGTAATCTGACTGTTATCCGGCCATGCAGAATCTTCAACTTCTTCTACTTTCTTATCGGCAGCAGCAATAGTCTCATCATAAATCTCCTGCGTCATATCTGTGATGGAACCGGATTTGATTCTTTCAGCCAGACTTTCCAAATCTTTAGCTGCACTCTCCAAAACCGACTTATTTTCTACCGGATATTGTCCCTGATGATTTCCCCACTTCGTTTCATCATTAACGATTGCAAGTATTTCATCCGCCTTAGCCAGTAAATTATTGATATATTGCTGTGCTTCCGGAGACAGATTGTAATATTTTGAATTTTTAAACTCGTCAATCGCTTGATTTACCTTTGCTACAGCAGTTTCCAAAGTTGTTTCATCCAGTTCCTCACCAGCTTCTACCCGTGTTATCAGTGCATCCAACTCGGTAATAGCAGCATTTAATATATCCTTTCCGGTTTCAGGATATGTCCCGGGAGCAGTTCCGTAGGTTGAATTCTTCAATAAATAGCTCAATGACGCACGGCTTTCCTGTAAGATACTTAATTGTGTATCTGTCATATACTCGTCTTCAATATCGTCACAAGCGGTAAATATCCCTGCCAGACTAGAAATCAGGAGGAAAGAGAGGAGCATTGCTCCCTCTCTCCATTTATTAGTTAAACATTTCATGTTTTTCATCGTTTTTACATTATTATTCAACAATACGTTGCCACTCGTAAGTACCGATAATCTTAGCAGTATGACGACCTGTCAGGTCTATTACTTCATTACCCGAACCGGAAGGTTTGGTCATGAAATCCCATGCTGCCGCCAAATCTGCTTCTTTACCCGTCACTTCAGCCGTTCCGTTATAAGAATTCTGAACATATTCGTTATCCTTTGCGCTCTTCCAGATACGGATTTTTTTCATATAACCGGCAAAGCCTTCTTCAAACAGATTATCACTAGTACGCATATAACGTCCGAAAGCGGTCATCGGTGCATTATAGTTGGCATAGTTGCTCGAATTATAGAACCTGTTACCCACGCTTCCCTCGGTTGTTTTCACTTCTCCGTTCACATACAATTTCGCACGAAGCTCCGGACTGCCCGGCAAGCCTTTATCACTGTACACAAACAAGAAATGTTGCCATTCTCCATCTTCCGGTGCCTTTAGTGACGGTTCACAGATATTTCCTCCTGTTTCGCCCCAAGTTGCACGATAAATACCACCGTCCGCATTACGCCAGTACATCATCCAGCCGTTACGCCATCCGTCACCGCCCATGTAAGTTGACAGGAACACATTCTGGTCTTTTCCACCACCTTTGGTTACTTTCACCCAAAACTCAACAGTAAAGGCTTGATTTCCTTCGGTTCCGAAATTGACATATTCTTCGCTACGTCCGAAATCGATATAAGAACCACCATCACCACGTCCGTCCACAAACAGTTCAGCCGGTGTTGTTTCAGCGTCTTCTGTACGGATCGTACTCTTGAACTGTTCCATAGACGCCTTGGCTTCTGCCACATAGCGTTGTTTCTCACTTTCCGACGGAGAGGGTTGCTGATATTTGATTAAAAGTACCGCACGATTGGCATCATCTATCGCATCTGTCAGAATTGCCCGGCTTTCGGTGGGGTACTGTCCTTTCTTATCTCCGTAGTCTGAATTTTGCTGCAAATCGGTCATTTCAGCAATCAATGCATCCAGTTGGTCGATATAGGTATCTTCTATTTCAGGAGCCGCAGTATACTCGTCATGCGTTTCTTCAGAACAAGCCGCCAATTGAAGTGTCAGTACCATGCATAACACATAATACCACATTTTCCAATTTGAATATTTCGTATTCATTATTCTTCTTTTTTATGGGTTACAATTATTTATCTGCCGGAAACAACAACATCAATGCCGGTATTCCGGATGCACTATAGCTGTCAATAGTAGCACCTTCTATCTGTGCCTTATGATATTCGCCACCACACAAATTACGTGTCTGGTCGCGATTAGCCCAGCCGTAATTAATGTTACGTTTCAAGAACGGTACGTACTGGGTCTGGCCACAATCATTTACCAGCATGGCCATGTATTCCGCAAAGATAGCGGTATAAATACCCTGTTCCACGCCACTCTCGAACGGCAGTAAATCGTACGTTTCGGACATGGTATTCATTGTATAGTCAGCTCCTAAAATTGCATTGTCCAAATATGTTTTCTCACCGGTAGCTTTATAAAGCAATAATGAAGCTCCGATAAAAGTGGCCTGATTGTATACATGGTCCGACCATGCCGGATTGCCTTCACCATGCTTGCTGTCGGCAACCTCTCCGGTATTGCTGTCTACCAGATTCTTCACAGCCCATTCATAGATTTCTTTTCCTTTTGCCAGATAAGCTTCCTTCGTTTCATAATGCGGACGGGTAAAATCACCGTACTTATTACTCCAGCTTTCCGGATTCGGATCAGCCACACGATCGGTAGGAACATTGTTATAAAGGGTCAATGCAGCTACCACAGTCGGGAAATTGATACAAGCCATCTTACCATCACCGGCAGCATTTTCATTCGGATTGCCGATAGGCTGCCATTGCCAGAACATACCTCCACCCAAATTCTTTTCAGGATCTGCATAAGAACCCGTATCACCTACGCGGGGAGAACCGTACCATACACGTGCAAAACTTGCTTCTGCCAGACTGCGATACTCTTCCACTTTAAATAATTCGTAAGCACGTGCCAAAGTAATGGTCCACCACTGTATATCATCATAGATAAACCAGCCGGTATTCTCATTATTATCGTCGAAATCAAAGTTTACATAATGTGCTTTATTTCCGGCAAACAAATCATCACACAACTGCTTGTATTTGTTTTCTCTTTCCGTATCTCCTTCCGCTTTTGCACGTTTATATGCGTTCATGGCCATATCCCAATAGATCGGCTGGCACCAGATAGCGGCAGCTCCGTTATTACGGTCGGTAGCAGCAGTATAAGCGGTACTTGTTTTATAAATGTTCTTATCGGGGTCCAGCAAGTTATCATTAAATGCTTCATAGGCAGTCCAGGTATCCGCATTGGTATACTCCGGTACAATCTCGTAATCCGGAGTATATGGCTTTGCCTGTTTATCCTCATTGCAAGAGGACATACAAAGGACACCGGACATGAGACAAACTGCAGAGAAAATATATTGTTTCATCATAATTTCTATTTTATAATCAGTATTTAGAATCCTGTATTCTGAACCAAGTTTTTATCAATATCAATTTCGCCCTGTGGTATGGGGAAGAAGTACTGACGGTCAAAAATACGCTTCACAATCTCCGTACGTTTGAAGAATTCATTTCCGTCATAATTGACATTCATACCGTGAATTGCCTTGTTGAAATACTCATTTACCAATCCCCAGCGACGTACATCAAAATAACGGCAGTTTTCGAAACTCAATTCAATGCGTTTCTCCTTACGAATCAGCTCCATGACTTCTTCCGTTGTAGTCGGTTTAGGCAGATTGACTGTTTCACCGTATCCCGGAATACCCGCACGCTTACGGATCATGTTCATATACGTCCAAATGTCTTCATGAGTCGGGCTGACATGCGCAAGCGCTTCGATATAGTCAAAATAAATATTAGTCAGACGCAAGAGCACACAAACCAAATTCTGGTTACGGTCGCCGGAATCCATTCCTTTGCGCACCAAATAACCTGTACTTGTATAGTCATTGCTACCTTGTTCTTTACCACAACTTCCGCTATAAGTGAAATCTACTATATAATCGCCTTCTGTTCCATCAAACCATTTTGAATTACTAAAGGTAATGTCTACATAAAAACGAGGTTCACGATTAACATACATCATTCTGGTTCCTGTCGGTGCATATAAGGTACCGTCTGTTCCTTTGTATTCTGTTGTAGAAACTCCCTCTTCTACATAATCGGATTTTTCGTTGATAATCGGAGTGACTCCGTCAGCACTATAACCGGAAATAGGAGATTCTCCGTTTGACATGAAATAGGCATCTACCATTTCTTGGGTTGCTCCCAACAAGCTACCGCCTCTATAGTTGGTCGTATTACCGGATCTATTCGGCATACGGTCGTACTGCATGGTTCCGGCAGCATTATCCAAACGATAGAAAATCATTTCTTTATTGTTACCCATTTCAGAAAACAGGGTTCTTACTGCACGGCGATAAGATTCCGTCGGGCTGAAGCCTTCCGAGTCCGGACCGGAAACAGAAACACCGTCCTTATTGGTATACATCAAATGATAACGACTTCCGTAATTAGAGAAGAAAGTGTTACATTCATTAATCACTTTCTGCCAATTGGCACGTTTGGTAGCTTCGTCCGGTTTGTTAGGGAACAGTTTTGTTCCGTCCGTATTAGCCAAGTCAGAATAGTAATTGCACTCTCCATTAAACAACCAGCTGGCACGATAAGTCAATGCCTCGATGATAAACGCCTGTGCAATCGCCTTATCAATACGGCCATATCCGGACACTTTGTCGGTAGAAGCATCATCCAGTAAACCATCGTTTTGCGCACCTTTCAGTTCTGATACGATAAAATCGAAACACTCGTCTACCGTATTACGCGGGAGTTGCAACTCATCGCTCGGAGTATCCATCGGGAAGTCCTTTTCAAGCAAAGGAACCGGACCATAAGTACGTACTAAATAAAAATAGTAGATCGCCCGCAAAGCTCTTGCTTCCGCTTTCCATTGATTTCTTTCTGTAACAGTCAGCGGTGCCTGATCTACATTTTCTGTAAATACTGCCGCTTCATGAATACCTGAAAACCAGCTCTTCCAGCGATACAATACCATCGTTCCTTCGGTAGCATCGATTGAGTTGTTATTTATCAATTTTCCTTTATTATCATTTGTCCACTCTGCTTCGTCGCTGGAACCTGTCCAGGGACCGGGAGTACGGTACAGACTTGTTTCATGCACCTGACGTTGGTTAAATTCATCCGGTAAGAATGTGTATACGTTCGAAAGATACCGCAAGGCTCCATCTCTGGTTGTGAAAATCTCCTTGAGTGATAAACGGTCATCAGGCACCTGGTCAAAATAGTCATTACAAGATGTCGTCAAGAGACACGCCAGCAAACTAACGATTATATAATTATATTTTTTCATTATCTTTTTGTTTAGAATGTGAAATTAATACCAACTGAATAAGAAGTCGTATTCGGATAAGAAGCGCCATTATCGGTATTCAACTCCGGATCCCACAATTTGAAACGACTCAAAGTGAACAGGTTAGTTCCCATTACATATACAGCCGCATTCTTCAGATGAACTTTATTCACCCAGGGTTTAGGCAGATTATAAGAAATCTGCAATGTCTTCAAACGCAGGAAGTTCATGTTACGTACCCACCAGGTACTTTTCTGGAAGTTATTAATATTACTGGTTGTTTCACTTCCATAAGACAAACGCGGATAAAAGGCATTCTGATCCGGATTTTCCTCTGTCCAACGGTCGCCTATGTTAGAGTAAAGGTTACCACTACCACCACCGCCATTAAACGGATTAACGCTGCTACCGTTCAAAACACGTTCGGCTCCTGCTACGCCCTGGAACATCATCCCCACAGACAAGTCTTTCCAACCTACTGTAAATCCGAAACCATAGACAGTTGTCGGCACATCCCCACGAGAAATGTAAGTCTGGTCGTATGCGTCTATCTGACCGTCATTGTTTAAATCCTTGTATTTGATATCTCCGGCTTTCACTGTTCCAAACTGTGATGCAAACGGTTTGGGAGTAATGGCTTTATTGGCATCCGACAAAGATTCCCAG
This sequence comes from Bacteroides ovatus, assembly GCF_001314995.1. Classification (NCBI taxonomy): domain Bacteria; kingdom Pseudomonadati; phylum Bacteroidota; class Bacteroidia; order Bacteroidales; family Bacteroidaceae; genus Bacteroides; species Bacteroides ovatus. The sequence goes on along the minus strand of NZ_CP012938.1, from coordinate 4,651,994 downwards.
CGTGCCATATCATCTATTTCAGTTTGAGTGAACAACCCCTCGGCAACATATCCTTTCACTCCATTGATGTTGTGCCCATATTGGTTCATCCATTCGTATTTCTGTTCCGGCAATTCTCCCTGAATCCATTTATCCTTATTAAAGGTAACATTACCACGAAGCGCAATTACCCAGTCTTTATTGATACGCTTGTTATACTCGATCGTTCCGTCAAATCCCTTATTTTCTATGATACCGATGTTTCCGTAAGGAGCAGATGTGTTGTATCCCAAGAATGAAGGTATAGAATGTTCACGCTTCAACAAGATGTTTTCACGACGTTCTTTAAACAAGTCGAATACAATAGACAGATCATCATTAAATAGCTTAAGGTCAATACCCAGGTCTTGTTTGCGAGATTCTTCCCAAATCAGGTCAACAGCCATATTCACTGTTTCATAACCGGACCACTTAGTTCCATTCGGTCCGAATTTATAACCATAGTCTCCATTTTCTTTCATCTGATCCAGATACATGAAACGACGGTCGGAAACTTCGCTATTACCCACTTTACCATCCGTATAACGTATCTTCAAGAAAGAAACTGCCTTCGACAAAGGTTGCCAGAATTTCTCATTTGAAACAACCCATCCTACACCAAATGCAGGGAAAGTTCCGAAACGATGTTTAGGCGAAAAGTTCTCGGCACCGTTATAACCGATGTTGAACTCTGCGAAGTAACGGTCTTTCCATGAATAAGTGGCACGACCGGCAATACCCATCATACGATACGGAATCGCATCTTCCAATGTCCCTTTCGGATATAATAGTTTGGATTGCTGATTGAACAAGAATAACGCACTAACACGATGATCGTCGTTAAATGTCCGGTCATAGTTCAAGGAAGCCTCCAAATAGGTCTTTTTGTTACCACTCGTTTCCTGTGTATAGCTTAACACGTTACTTCCTTCATAAATACGTTGCAGAATAGGCTGCCCATTCATATCGTAAGGAACACTAGTGTCCAGGAAGTTGTAGGTAGACTCCGCACGGTCCTGATGTACATGTATCTCATTGTATACGTCGAATGCATACATAGCAGTCAGTTTCAGTCCTTTCGTGAGCATATCCAAATCCTGTGTGACGCGCAAATTAGAGTAAATCTGATTTTTCGTCAGGTTGTCATAACCACGACGTGTAGCCTGTGAATAAGGGTTATTAAAGTTGTTATTGGTTGAAGTTCCCGGCACAAAGGCTTCTCCGTTAACAAAGAACATCTTCGGATATTCAACCGGTGAGATAGACATTGCCGCATTATACAAATCGGCAGAAGAGATGGCCGGATAGTTTCCTTCTCCCAGATAACCTTGCGCACCGATCTCGACCTTAGTAGTAGGAGTTACGTCGATATTCAAATTGGTAGTAAAGTTGTAACGGCTATATTTCATTTTAGAATCATAGGTGTCGATATTCTTATCAGTCACCGTCATACCTGTCTCATTAAAGTAGCTGACTGATGCATAATAAGCGACTTTCTCGCTACCACCGCGTACATTTACATTCACACGGCGATTATGTCCCCAATCATTAAAGATTTCTTTCAACCAATCCACATTCGGATATAGATAAGGATCCTTACCGGCAATCGTGTTACGTATCTGATCTTCTGTATATTTCGTAGCAATACCGTCATTACGCATTGCCTCGTTGGCTGCATTCATATAAGTGATACCGTCTGCCAAATCGACCATCTTCGTGAAACGGGTAAACGATTCATAATAATCCGCGCTCACTGTCGGTTTTCCTACCTTTCCCGGTTTGGTTTTAATCAAAATTACGCCATTGGCACCACGTACACCATACACAGCTGTTGCTGATGCATCTTTCAACGTTGTCAACGATTCAATATCTTCCGGATCAATGTCATTGAACGAACGTTCCACTCCATCCACCAATACCAGCGGAGAAGAAGTGTTGGGAGTGGAAATACCACGAATCCAGATATCAGCAGCATCTTTTCCCGGTTCTCCTGTACGTTGTACGGCCACAACACCCGCCAAACGACCTGCCAATGTAGTTGTTAAACTGGCAGAAGGCGTCTTAATATCTTCCATCTTCATGGAAGACTGTGCACCGATATTACTTATTTTACGCTGGGTACCATAACCCACAATAACAGTCTCTTCCAATTCGTTCACCTGTTCTTCCAAGGTGACATCATAAATGTTGGTGGAGGCATTGGTTCGTATTTCAGAAGTTTTAAACCCGATATAGGTAAATTTAAGCACTACACTCTTCTTGGTTACGAATATCTCATACAAACCATCCATGTTCGTAATCGAACCATTTGCATCTCCATCCACAGTGACGTTCACCCCAATAAGCGGCTCTCCTTTTATATCAGTGACACGTCCGGATATTTTCCGCTTATTCTGTTGCTGTTCGGTTGAAGCAGGGGCTTTTCCGGAAATAAATATTTGCCTGTCAGAGATCCGATAAGTACACGAAGTACCTTCGAAAAGTTCAGAAAGAATTTCTTCTATATTCTTATTCTTACTGTCGATAGATACCTTACGTTCTAAGTTGACAGCGTCATCTAAATAGAAGAAAACAAATTGACTACTTTTCTCTATTGTTTTAAGCACTTCTCTCAACGTCGAGTTACTCATGCTGACCGAAAGAGTCTTAAATTGAGAATAATTGTTGTAACTTGCGAAAGAGTAGTCTATTCCGAGAAGTAAAAAGCACAAGAATAGCCCGAGAACCTTACTCTTTCGTTCTCTAATTGCATTTTTCATATTAAACATGTTAAAAATTTCTCATAATATTATTTTCTGTATCTAAACATTTATAGGCACACAAGTCCCATCTGGATGATAGTTCGTATCATCCACTCTCTTCAATAATTACCATAAAATACGGGAGTTAGATTAGTTTATTATCTTATTTTTTATATCTATTTCTTTACTACTCGATACGTTTTATATTGTTCATCATAGGCATAAGAAATTGGTGCAACAAAGGTTAATCCATTAATAACTGTTTCAAAGTTGTCTTTCAAATCGATTTTTCCGGAACATTTTATTTTACTTAGCGCTGGGTCAAATTCTACATTCACACCATAATAGGTAGACAAGCGTTGCAAGACTATTCCCAAATCGGCACTTTGGAAACAATAGAGTCCATTTATCCACGATATTGCCTGTTCTACATCTACTTGTGATATATTTTCCTTTCCATCGGCAGAACTGAACATCTGATTAGGAGCCAAAATCGCTTTCGGAGTCCGGGCTGTCTCTACCTGAACACATCCTTGCGCCAGCACTACACTTCTAATTGCTTCCGACTCATACGCCGTTACATTAAATTTAGTACCAAGCACCCTGACATTCATATCTTTGGTCCGCACATAGAAAGGGCGGTTTTCATCTCTGGCTACTTCTATGTAGATTTCTCCGTCCACATAGATTTCACGTTTATCTTTTTCAAACTCTACCGGATAAATCACTCTCGTGCCGGCATTCACCCAGACTTTAGATCCATCGGCAAACGTCAATACCGATCGCTTTCCACGCGGAATGACCAATTGATTGTAAGCTGCCGATTTTTCCTTTTGTATACTTTCCTGATTTGTTTTGATTTCTACGGAATCATACGTAATCTCCGTTTCTTTTTCTTTCAGGCTCACTACGTTATCTTCCGCCAAAATCAACAGTGTTTCTTCCGTCAGAGGCAAATCAGCTTTGGTATTCACTGCAAAAGTGGCAATATCCGGATCCAGCACCGAAGAATAACTCTTTAATAAGAAGAAACATCCCACAAGAATAGCAACACTGGCCGCCGAGCTCAATCCTATTAAGAAATAGTTCTTACGTTTCGCCTTCTCCTTATTTATATTGGTTGCCTGTATACGAGTCCATAAATCATCCGTTTCCTCGTTTGAAAGTACTTCTTCTTTCTCTTTTGAAAAAACCTCCAAATATCTTTTTGCTGCTATATATTCATCTATATTAGAAGGATTCATCTGTTCAAATTCATCCCAGAACTTCTGTGTTTCTTCCGTAGGATAATTCATGGAAGAAATAAAGAAATCATTCTGAAGGAATTCTTCAAAAGTATATAGGGAAAAATCTGTATGTTTTTGTTCAGAGTTCATCATTTTCATTGTCTTTACGTATGAATAACAGTTGTACTTTCATTTTATACTCACCTTTTCCGAAGTTTTTTCCACTTTTTTTTGATTGATAGGAAAAATAGGCTGATTATTCTCTCTTATTTTCTCTTAAATAAGTCCCGGATACGTCCCAAAGCCCGTTGAATAGAGTTAGAAACAGATTGATTATTCATGTCTGTCACCTTACTGATTTCATCGATACTCATCTCTTTGATATATCGATAATAAATAATTTCACGCTGTCTGTCCGTCAATACAGACATCATAGTATGCACGGTTGCCTGAACTTGTTTTTCCTGTTCATTATTAATATATATAGTTTCCGGAGTGGAAGGGGATTCGTCAACCGTCTCTTCTCTCTCACCTATTTCATCAAACGAAAGAGAATCTGTTGTTTTTTTTAGCGCATTAAAAAGAGTGTTTTTCAACGCTACCGTCAAATAAGCTGCAATATTATCTGTTGGGGCTAACTTTGCACGATTCATGTGGATTTTCACAAACACATCATGTATGCAATCTTTAATTAATTCTTTGTCTGAAGTATATAATAGTCCGAATCGAAACAGATCTTGCACCGTTCGATTATAGATTTGGGTATACGCACTCGAATCTCCCTCGAGAAACCTTTTCCACAAAAGTGAGTCGGAAAGAGTGTGTATATCTGGGTTCATTATAATAAGTATGTTTGATTTACAAGGACAAAAATAAAACAATAAATCAAAAAAAGCCCATCTTTATTAAAATATTAATTACGGATGGGCTGAACTTTTCAGATTTTACTTCAATGGGCTTGCCTTTACTCCCTCGAAAGTCATCTTTATGGGTTTTATTTTTCCATCTTTATCAAAGTACATACGGTCAACGCAGGTCACACGAGCGTTTCCATCCGTTTCACCCAAAGGATGGCGATGATAAATGATGTACCATTCGTCCTCTCCCGGCCCTTTTACAACTGAATGATGGCCGGCACCTGTTCCAATATTGGGATCTCTCTGTAATATTTTTGCTTCTCTTTTGAAGGGTCCGAACGGTGAGTCGGCAATGGCATAAGCAACACAATAATCCGGTCCGGTCCAACCGCCTTCTGACCACATAAAATAGTATTTTCCGTTACGTTTCAACATAAAAGGTCCCTCTACATATTTTTCGGGGGTTACTTCCTTATAAAGGGTACCATCTTCAAACGGTACGATACTCAACAAGTCCGGGGCCAGTTTCACCATATTACAATGTCCCCAGCCACCATAATACATATAATACTGTCCGTCATCGTCTTTGTAAACAAACTGATCGATCGGTTGCGCACCATTTACAAATTTATCAATCAGAGGTTTGCCTAACGCATCTTTAAATGGTCCGGCAGGATTGTCGGCCACAGCTACACCAATACCGCCCAGTTCATTATTGCTTTGGATATCATTCGCACCGAAAAATATATAATATTTATCATTCGCATGAATCACGGCAGGTGCCCACAAAGCACGTTTAAACCAACTAATATTCTCTTTTGATAACACTTTCGGGTGCTTTGTCCAGTTCACCAGGTCTTTAGATGAGAAGGCATCCATGAAAGTCTGTTCGTCATAAGGCGCCGAATACGTAGGATAAATCCAGTATTCATCCCCAAATACAATTCCTTCCGGATCGGCATACCATCCCGGAAATACAGGATTGCCACTCGTCTTCGGTTGTTGATTGGCTTTTTGTCCAAATACAGACTGGGAACAGCAAATAACACTAAGAAGAATAAGGTGCTTCAGTTTCATACAATATCAATTTTAAAGTTCGTGCCACAAAGATGAGAAAAAACAACTAGAAATTCAATAAATACAAACCAATTAAGGATAAATACTAACCAATCTGCAAAAAAAAGATGATTTATCAGGATTTTGTGCTTTCTTTGCAGTGTCATTATTAAATGAAAAATACCATGAAAAGCAAATTGTTATTACTAGCCGTACTTTTAATCATTATTTGTGCATCCTGTCAACCCAAGAAGAAAACAGAGCCGGAAAAGGAAGCCGTAACAGGAGCTACTTATACAAATCCGCTACGTGAAAGAGGAGCAGAGCCATGGGCTGTTTTTTATGAAGGAAAATATTATTATACGCAAGGCTCTGAAAGCAGAATCATGCTCTGGGAGACCAGTGACATTACAAATTTGAATGACAGTCTTAGAAAGCCGGTATGGATACCAACCGATCCAAGCAATTCCCATCACTTATGGGCCCCCGAAATGCATCGCATCAATAACAAATGGTATATTTACTTCGCAGCAGACGATGGTAATATGGACAATCACCAGATTTATGTGATTGAAAACGAGGCTGATATTCCTACAGAGGGTAAGTTTGTCATGAAAGGGCGCATACCGACCGACAAAGATAATAACTGGGCAATTCATGCGAGTACTTTCGAACACAACGGACAGCGTTACATGATTTGGTGCGGATGGCAAAAACGAAGAATTGACAGCGAGACACAATGTATTTACATCGCTTCGATGGAAAATCCGTGGACTCTTTCTTCCGACAGAGTTCTGATTTCCAAACCTGAATATGAATGGGAGTGTCAATGGGTGAATCCCGATGGCAGCAAAACAGCCTATCCGATCCATGTGAACGAAGCCCCTCATTTCTTTCAGCCGAAGAATAAAGATAAAGTATGCATTTTTTATTCCGCCAGCGGTAGCTGGACTCCCTATTATTGTGTAGGATTGCTAACAGCAGACGCCAATGCCAACCTGTTGGACCCTGCTTCCTGGAAGAAACATCCGACACCCGTATTTCAGCAGGAACCGGAGAATGAAGTTTTTGGCCCCGGCGGCAGTTCTTTCGTCTCTTCACCGGATGGAAAGGAATGTTATATGCTTTATCATGCCCGTCAGATACCGAATGATGCTCCGGGTGCAATGGACTCACGTACTCCCCGTTTACAAAAAATAGAGTGGGACAAAGATGGGATGCCTATACTGGGAATACCGGATAAAACCGGAACAATATTGCCCAAACCATCAGGAACAAAAATAGCTGAAAAATAACAAAAACATTGATTCATACGATTCAGCAGTCAAACGCTAATTAACATGAACCCATAAAGGACAAAAACTGACCATCACTTCCATTCTCTATTACCCGAAGCCGCTTTATACGGGATTTTATATAAAAAAGAAGAGAATTTGCTGTTTTTTGAACGGTAATTTTCCTTTATTCACTTTTAATTCCCCTTTCTTTGCAATATCCTTTTAATAGAATTTATATCTAATAACTAACTATATTTTTATACCATGAACATGAAAAAGAATTTTCTAACAATGCTGCTTGCATTGGCTTTATGCGGTTCGACTTTTGCTCAATGGAAACCTGCCGGTGACAAAATCAAAACATCGTGGGGAGAACAGCTTGACCCTAAAAACGTATTGCCGGAATATCCGCGTCCTATCATGGAGCGCAACGACTGGAAAAACCTGAACGGGCTTTGGAAATATGCAATCACTCCCAAAGGTACTCCTGCACCTGCCGCTTACCAGGGTGATATTCTTGTTCCTTTTGCCGTAGAATCGTCTTTATCAGGCGTAGGCAAAATGATAAACGAAAAAGAAGAACTGTGGTACCAACGCACTTTCGACGTTCCTTCCAACTGGCGTGGTAAACAAATCCTGTTGCACTTCGGAGCAGTAGACTGGAAAGCAGAAGTTTGGGTGAATGATGTAAAAGTAGGCGAACACACAGGCGGATTTACTCCTTTCTATTTCGATATTACTTCTGTACTTAATAAAGGAAATAATGACCTGGTGGTAAAAGTATGGGACCCTTCAGATCGTGGCGAACAACCCAGAGGAAAGCAAATAGCAAACCCTCATGGCATTTGGTACACACCGGTTACAGGTATCTGGCAAACAGTGTGGTTGGAACCGGTTGCAACACAATACATCACTAATCTGAAAACGACTCCTGATATTGACAATAATTCTGTTAAGGTAGAAGTTGCTGCCAATACGACCTCCGCAGACAAAGTGGAAGTAAAAGTATTCGATGGCAAGAATCTTGTAGCCAAAGGTGCAGCGTTGAACGGAGTACCCGTTGAACTGGCAATGCCTGCTAATGCTAAACTGTGGTCTCCGGACTCTCCTTTCCTCTACAATATGGAAGTGACTCTGTATAAAGACGGAAAAGCAATAGACCAGGTAAAGAGTTATACGGCTATGCGTAAATATTCTATCCGCAAGGGTCAGAATGGCATCACTCGCCTGCAATTGAACAACAAAGACTATTTCCAGTTCGGTCCGCTCGACCAGGGATGGTGGCCTGACGGTTTGTATACTGCACCAACAGATGAAGCATTGGTTTATGACTTGAAGAAGACGAAAGACTTCGGCTACAACATGGTACGTAAGCACGTCAAAGTAGAACCTGCACGCTGGTACACTCATTGCGACCAATTAGGATTGATCGTATGGCAGGATATGCCGAACGGTGGTCCTAGTCCACAGTGGCAGGCACGCAATTATTTCAACGGTACGGAAGTGATTCGTTCCGCTGCTTCGGAAGCTAACTACCGCAAAGAGTGGAAAGAAATCATCGACTGTCTGTATTCCTATCCGAGTATCGCCGTATGGGTTCCTTTCAATGAAGCATGGGGACAATTCAAGACTCCGGAAATCGTAGCATGGACCAAAGAATACGATCCTAGCCGCCTGGTGAATCCTGCCAGTGGTGGTAATCACTATACTTGTGGCGATATTCTCGACCTTCACCACTATCCGGGTCCGAACATGTTCCTTTACGATCCGAGACGCGCTACCGTATTGGGTGAATATGGAGGTATCGGCTTGGTAGTAGAAGGAAACACTTGGGTGAATGACAAGAAAAACTGGGGTTATGTGAAGTTCAATACATCGGACGAAGTAACGAACGAATACATTAAATATGGCAGACATCTGTTGGAATTAATCCGGAAAGGCTTCTCTGCTGCCGTATATACCCAGACAACAGACGTAGAAGGTGAAATCAACGGTCTGATGACTTATGACCGTAAAGTTATCAAGATGAATGAAGCTAAAGTCAGAGAAATCAACCAACAGATTTGTAACTCTCTGAATAAATAATAAATAGAATAACTCTTTTCCTTGTTGAAACTAAAACAGCACCTCTGACGTCTATTCAGGGTGCTGTTTTTTTATATTCATATTCTTTTTCAGAAATGCTTATTCTTCCTGCATGAAGATCTTTACCTGATTCCAACTATTCTTCGTATCATTCGATACTTTTTCACCAGGAGTAGAACGGCCATTCTCTACATATTGCTTCATAGCCCGTTTCATTTCTTTCACCTCATTTTCGTAACGCTTATCACCGATAATGTTTTCTTTTTCCGAAGGATCTTTCACGATATCAAACAATTGCATCGGAGGGAACTTCGCCACATCAGAAGGTTTGAGAGGATAGGAAGAGCCACCCGAACCTCCGTAGAATACCAATTTCAGTTGGGAAGTACGCAAAGACAAATACCCCTCTCCCGCTTCGTGCACCAAGTCCTTACGCGCAGAAGCACCTTTCTTACTCAATATCGGCCACATACTGTAACTGTCAACAGCTTCTTCTGTCTCCAAATTGTGGTTAAGCATTTGAGCAAAAGTGGCATAAAAGTCTATCAATGAAACTAAAGAGTTGTTTGTCTCTTTCCCATATTTTCCTTTCCAGGAGACAATAAGGGGAATTCTGTGTCCGCCTTCGTAAATATCGCTTTTGTAGCCTCTGTAGATGTAACTAGGAAAATGTCCTTTCTTTTCCATATCTTTCACGCCGATATAACTGGCACACCCATTATCCGAAGCAAAGACAATGATGGTATTATCCAGTTGCTTGTTCTTCTTCAATGTTTTTACGATTTGGCGCACCATGTCGTCTATCATGACTACGAAATCGCCATAAGGACCGATACTGGTTTTGCCCTGAAACTCTTTCGAAGGCAATATAGGGGTGTGAGGAGCAGTAATAGGCAAATATAAAAAGAATGGTTTCTTGCTGTCTTTCTGCTCATTGATATAGTTCAGGCTATGACGAATGATGTTGGGAAAACATTCTTCCGGCTTGAAATCGGCTCCTGCCATTCCTCCGTGCATCAGTAATGCCAGATTCTTTTTCTGGGGTTCTATCACATGATCGGGGATAGAGGTTGCTTTGTTATTTTCCACATAAACATAGGGAGAAATATCCAATGACGCCGGTATGCCGAAATAGTAATCAAATCCCCTGTCGGTGGGTCCGTTCTTGATCGGAAGCGAGAAATCTATATCTTTCATGCTTCTGCCATTGTTCGTATATCCCCAGTCCCAGCCTAAGTGCCATTTACCGATACAAGCGGTATTATAGCCATTCGCTGAAAACATTTGCGCGATTGTGCGACGTTCAGGATCAATCATTGCAGGCGAATCGCCATCAAGACCACCTCGTTTCAGCTTGGTTCGCCACGGATACCTTCCAGTCAGAAGAGAATATCTGGAAGGAGTGGATAAAGCGGAAGAAGCATGGGCATCCGTAAAGGCAATCCCGTGCTCGGCCAGTTTGTCAATGTTAGGAGTATGGATTTTAGATTCGGGATTGAAGGCCGAGATGTCTCCATAACCCAAATCATCCGCCAATATAAATACGATATTGGGCGTTTGCGCTTTTACAGCAGCAACTGTAAGAAGTGCAGAGGAGATTGTGATTAGTTTATTCATATATTGAATGTATTAAAGCTATAGTTTGTGTATGATATAACCTATCTCTTCATGTTTTCCAACCGACATGCCCGGATTATCTGACTGACATCTCAATCGTTCCACTCCAGTAGACAAGTCCTTTCACTCCAGTGAACGAATCTATGCACCCTAGTGAACAGCCCTCGTCACTCTAGTGGAACGATGGAGATGCTCTATCAATAACTGGACGATAACGAATGAAAAACATGCCGGCATAGGGTTGTTTGAATGATAAGTACCTTTCATCTGTTTTCAATGTAAATAAGATCAGCAACCATCGTCTATGCAATCATCATGAGAAATGTATGAGAAATGCAGGATGAATACAGGGCAGATGTATGAGAAATCATTGAAAAACGAATGAGAAATAGCCGTTTTTTCGTTAAAATATCTGTAAAAAGCATGAGAAATGCCTGTATAGAAAGCATTTCTCATACTATATATTACTGATTATAAACTAATTATCTAGATTTTATAAGAAATGAGAAATAAAAAAGATAAATCTCTTTCAGAGAGCAACAAGCGGTAGCATTACGAATATTATACATTGGCTGCTTTCTTCTGCTTATTCTTAGGAGCACGCGGCCGGTCTTTATCAGCTCCGGTATCATTTTGCTGTTTCATCCATTTTTGCAGTTCCATCGTCAGTTCTGCCTTCTTCTTACTATATTTCTTCACATCCGCCAGATTATTCATTTCGAACGGATCTTTCTTGATATCATATAGTTCGAACTCGGGACGATTCTTATAGCGATTCATGATTTTATGTGCCTGATCCGTGTCCTGTGCTTTCCACGAGAGATACCATTCTGCCTTTTCAATATGCTTTTCTACGTATGTTTCCTCCGGAGTCAAGTTCCAGATTAGACGATAGCGTCCGTCTGAAATAGAACGGATTGGATATGCCGGACCTTCCGGAACATTGTTGTGAACATGATAAGCATACTTATGGTGTGTCTTTGTTTTCCCTTGAAATACATCTACCAGACTCTTTCCATCTATTACGTCAGGCACCTTTCCGCCTGCAACATCGATAAATGTAGGAAGAAGGTCTTCATATTGCACAATAGCGGAAGTCTCCGTACCGGGTTTAATGACACCCGGCCAGGAAGCCACCATCGCCGACTTGACACCGGCACTCCAATTGGTCCATTTGGCTCCGGCAAATTGCGTACCCTGCTCGGATATGAAAATGACAAGAGTGTTCTGCAGCAGATTCTTTTCTTTCAGAATCTGCATAGCGTCACCCACCTGCTGATCGAGCAAGCCGACTTCCGCCAAATATCTGGCATAGTATTCACGCGTCACTTCCGTGTCGATAAACTGTGGCGGCAACTGAAGTTTCTTCCGATCGAAGATGGAAGCGTCACCACCTGTCCAGGGAGCGTGCGAATTAATAGAAGCCAAGACAAGGCAGAAAGGTTGGGAAGCATCACGTTCCATAAACTTCTCGATACCTTTGGTATGATAATCAGTGTTTGGGCTTGTACATCCTTTGGGGAATCCCGGTACATCTTCGAACGGGAAGTTAGCCAAAGGTTTGATATGCCACTTCCCGGCCAATCCAACCCGATAACCCAGATTTCCCAGATAAGTGGGAAGAGATTTTACATCGGCATTGACCGAGCTATGGTTGGCGTAACCGCCATGATGCATCGGATACATACCTGTATAAACACAATGCCGGGTAGGCGTACTCATCGAAACAGAATTATACGCACTGTTGAACTTTATCCCCTGTCGAGCCAATGCATCTATATGGGGAGTCTTGTTGTTGACTGCTCCGAAACAGCCTATATCGTAATAGGAGCAGTCATCGGCTATGATTAATAATATATTAGGCTTCGAAGGAGTTTGGGCAAACCCGTTTCCTATCGCCAATCCGCCTAGGAGGCATAAACTAATCATTGATTTTTCCATCTTGTATTATTTTCAATTCATAGGGTTAACAGATTCAACGTACTACTTTCCATTCTTTAGGAGCTTTGAATCCGTCACGACCTTTACCGTAAGGTACTTCCGGTATACAAGGAGTGATCGTGTCATATTTCAGGGCAACCTCATACAAAGCTTTCACAATTTTCTCGTTTCCTGCGCTGGCATTTTTCTTTTCGTAAGGATCTGTTTTATAATCAACCAGAAAGTCCTGTTTCAAATCCAGTCTCGGTTTCATACCTTTTCTAATCAGTTTATAGTCTTTATTGACTACTGCTCCGTGTCCCAGATAAAAATCGCGGTCGATACAGGTCTTTTTACCGTTTAATACAGGGAGGATGCTGATGCCGTCATATTCACGTTTCGGACGGCTGTGATCTCCTACCAAATCTTTCAATGTGGGAACAAGATCAACAAAACCTGTCACCTGTGAACTCAAGTTCTTATATTGTTTCTCTGCCTTCTTCCAATAAAGAACAGCAGGTGCATGTACGCCTCCATCCCACTCGTCGAATTTATGTCCACGCAAAGGTCCTGATGAAGATCCCGGAACACCGGCAGTGCCGTTATCACTAAAGAAGATAAAGAAAGTGTTGTCCATAATTCCTTTCTTCTTCAAGGCATCTACAATAGCACCGATTCCCCTGTCCATACAAGAAACCATTGCACTGTAAGTCGCTTTTTTCTGTTCTTTCGGTGTCAGGCTGTCGAAATTGTTAGTATAGAGTTTTATATCTTTTTCCTGTGCCTGCAAAGGTGTATGAGGTGCATTATAGGCCACATACAACATAAACGGACCTTCTTTCTCGTATGCATCGATACAGCGGATGGCTTCTTTGGTTATCAATTCGGTAGAATATCCTTTGTCGTGGCAGGTTTCCCAGTCGTTGTGCCAGTCCAGTTCACCTTCACGCGTCAGGTCGAAATAATCTATCGCACCGTTCAGATGACCATAGAAATGCGAAAAGCCCCTATTCATCGGATAATGCACTTTCTTGGTATGCCCCAAATGCCATTTACCAATAATAGCTCTGTTCTTATATCCGTTACGTGCCAGCATATCGGCCATCGTTTCTTCATTCTCATCTAGTCCGTCCTCACGCCAGGGCGGAATAACAGCCGAACGGACACCAAACCGATTCGGGTAACGTCCCGTCATCAGTCCCGCACGGGTAGGCGTACTGATGGGAGAAGTGTAAAAGCGTTCGAGTTCCACTCCTTCGCCTACCAGAGCATCCAAACAGGGAGTCTTGATTTCACTACCATGAAATCCTACATCACCCCAACCCAAATCGTCGGCCAATACAATCACAATATTAGGACGCTCTGTCTGCGCATGAAGAAATGCCGGAAGCAGAGTACATCCACAAAGCAAACCAAAAAATTCTTTTTTCATGATATACGATTTATAAATTACATTCTGTGTTTCATTCGTTTTGATGTGTGACGGCTTATTTTCTCTTTCCAGGCATGTGTTCGAAGGCACGCATCTCGGTAGGTTGTCCTTCGTCTCCACAATCCTTCATCCAGCGTTTCAACTCTTTATCCAAGCGGCTGATGGTAGAAGCTTGTTTCGCGTCCTCCGCCAGATTCTTCATACAATACGGGTCGTTCTTCACATCATACAATTCGATAGCAGGGCGATGCTGGTATTTAGTGGTCATCGCTTTTGCATGAGCATCCGTTTCTGCCAGACTTTGCCACTCTTTAAACAAAGGAGATTTTGTTTCAACATTCTGGAAAGTAGCTTCCGGGGTGAGATTGACAATATATCTGTATCGGCCGTCGTATGCCGAACGGATGCCATAATAAGGCGATCCGGCATTGATGCCTCTCGTGGTCTGAAGGGAGAAAGAATATTTCTTGTGTGCTTTCTTCTTGCCTGTCAATACCGGTTTAAAGCTTTCGCCATCCACTTTCGCCTGCGGCTTTCCTCCTATTATATCGACAAAAGTAGGGACAATATCTACGTATTCTACCAACGCGTCACTTACGCTTCCCGGCTTAACCACTCCCGGCCAACGAACGATACAGGCAGAGTGTACCCCCGCATCATAACAAGTCCATTTGGCAAAAGGCAGGCTGTTGCCTTGTTCGCTCAAATATACGACAACTGATTTATCCGTCATCTTTTCCTTATCTAAAATAGAAAGGACATTGCCGAATTCCTGATCCATATAATTGATCTCTGCCAGATAATGGGTAAACAACTCACGTGTCTGGGGAATATCTACATACATAGGAGGCAGTGTCAGTTTGTCCGCATTAAATTGAGAGGCATCGCCTTTATTCCAAGGAGTATGCGGTTGATTGGAGGCTACAAACAGACAGAAAGGTTCGCCTTTCGCCTTGCAATCGGAAATAAATTTCTGAATTGCTTCAAAATTCAAGTCCCCACCTTTCAAAGGAGGTACATAAAGGTCGAAAGGAAATACTGATTTCGGGGCAATATGCGATTTCCCGATCAACGCGACTTTATAACCCAACGGTTGCAGATGATGTACAACGCTCAATGTTCCTTCATTGGCACAAGTGTGATTAGGGTAAGCTCCGCTGCGTACAGGCCATACACCTGTATATAGATTATGGCGGGTAGGCGATGACATCGGAACAGCCTGATAGGCTTGTGTGAAACGTACTCCCTGTGTGGCAAAGTGGTCGATATTCGGAGTCTTCGAATCAACACTGCCATAACAGCCCAGATCATAATGAGAACAGTCGTCAGCTATGAACAACAGAAAGTTCGGTTTTTCCGTTTGCTGGGCAAAAGACAGGCTAGTAGCTCCCAAGGCTACGGATGCACTTACTAGTAATTTATTCATTTTGTGTTCCTCCTTTATTTATTTCTTTGGATGCTTAGGTAATACAAAGTTTGCATTCGCCCATTTCTCCCATTCGGCAACTAACTTGGTAAGCACTTCAGGGTGCTGTTCTGCCAGATTGTTACGTTCGGTACGGTCTTTAACCACATCGTACAATTCCCATTCTTTTCCTTTTTCGTCGCGGATTGCTTTCCAGTTTCCCCAGCGGATCGCTCTATTGTTCTGATGTTCCCAATACATATATTCGTGTATAGAGTCTGCTTTCTTTTGAATAGCAGGGAAAAGGCTACTGCCTACCAATGGATATATTTTGTTTCCGCCGTGATAAGTTTCCGGATAGGCGGCTCCTGTTGCTTCCAGAATTGTCGGCATAATGTCCGGCAAATAACCGGGAACACGGCACCATTCACCTTTCTTATTCTTCAGATTGCTTTTCCACGACACGATGAGAGGGGTAGAAATACCTCCTTCATAAGAACGGCATTTGTATTTACGGAACGGAGTATTGGAAACCTGTGCCCATGCTCTTCCGTAAGAAGGGAACACACTACAAGCCGGATTGTTGATTTCAGACACTTTCCCGCCTCCCAATTCAGCGTATGGCTCGGCACAAGCACCGTTGTCGGACAAGAACATGACAAGCGTGTTATCCAGTTTATGATTCTTCTTCAGGTAGTCCAGCAGTTTTCCTACATTATAATCTACACAATGCACCTGCGCTGCATAAACGGCCATCCGGTAGGCTACTTCATCTTTTTCCTTCTCTGTCAGTTCGTCCCATTTCCGATTTTCCCATTCGGCAAACTCTGTGTTCGGATCAATGATTCCCAACTTAGTCATCCGTTTGCGTCTTGCTTCACGAATTTCATCCCATCCTTTCTCACGATAGATCTTCGTGAATTTTTGAATATCTTCTTCTTTTGCCTGCAACGGCCAGTGAGGAGCGTTGAATGCCAGATATAGGAAGAAAGGTTTGTCATCTTTCTGTTCATCAACAAAGCGGATTGCGTAATCGGTAAATGCATCTGTTGTATAATAGGGTGCTTCCGGCTCCGGAAGTTTTGTATTGTCAAGGGTCAAGCCGCGTCCTCCCGATGGACGGAGATAACTGCAAGCTCCTGCCAAAATTCCGTAGAAGCGTTCAAATCCCCGTTGCAAGGGCCACTTTTCTTCTCCATGCATTCCCAGATGCCATTTACCTGCCATATAGGTATGGTAGCCGCCTTCTTTCAGAACTTCGGCTATTGTGACACAATTGCGGTTGAGGAATCCTTTGTATCCCGGCACTCCCCAATCATTCGGACTCTTCTGGCCGGGATTTTTAAACGGGTCTTCGGACATCTGACCGATACCTGCCTGATGTTGATATAGTCCTGTCATTAAACTAGCCCGGGCGGGACATGAACGTGAAGTATTGTAGAATTGCGTGAAACGTACTCCTTTGGATGCCAATGCATCAATATTAGGGGTCAGTATTTCTCCACCGTAGCAGCCGATATCGGAATAACCCATATCATCTACCATAATCAGTACGACGTTCGGCTTTTCCTGTGCCGAACAAAACGATGCCATCAGTAAGGGGGCAGTCATTAAGAAATTCTTCTTTACCATAGTATTATCAATTATCTGGAAAACAAAAATAGGGAAGTTTATGCAAAAGGAAGGAAAAATGCTAATCAATAAAGAACAAAATCAGGTATATATGCTATCCAACAGATATACATTGCGTCCATGAACTTTTATTTCTACTCTGAATAGTTTTTTTCCTTTATTGAACAATTAGTTTTCTATTTTTAGGTCAATATATTCTAACTTTGCATTTTAGTTAAAAACCTATTGAAATGAAAAACAAACGAATTCTTTTTCTTCTTTCTTTTTGCTTATCACTAGCAATAGCATGGGGAGAGATTCCTCCTGCCAAAGTTATATTCCAACAATACATGAACCAAGCACAGACATTTGCCAACAACTTTCCACGAGAGAAAGCGTATTTGCATTTTGACAATACCAGTTATTATGTTGGAGATACGATCTGGTTTAAGGCTTATGTCACTCTTGCCGAACAACAGATTTTCAGTCAGATCAGCCGCCCTCTGTATGTAGAACTGGTGGATCAGACAGGACATATAGCAGATAAACAAATCATCAAACTGACGCAGGGAGAAGGGAACGGACAATTCGTTCTTCCCCGTTCCATGTTATCCGGCTATTATGAGGTACGTGCCTATACCCGCTGGATGCTTGCTTTCAACGAACCGCAGTATTTCTCACGTACTTTCCCGATTTATCAACTTGCGAATAGTGATAAGCTGGAACGTAGTATCACAACTTACGAACTTAGTTCGTCAATGGAGAACCGTCCGTCGGAAACAAAGGAGAAGTTAAGTGTGCGCTTTTTTCCCGAAGGAGGGCAATTAGTGGAAGGAGTGACTTCGCAAGTGGCTTTCAAGGCGGAGAGTAAAGATGAAGGGAATATAGAATTATCAGGAATGATCTATACCAAAGAAGGAGCAGAAATCACTTCTTTCGAGACTTTGCACGATGGAATGGGGCATTTTGAATATACACCTTCTGCACAACCGGCTGTTGCCAAAGTCGATTTTCAAGGAAAGAAATATGAATTTACCCTTCCACAGGCGTTGCCTAACGGGTATGTATTGAGTACTGTCAACAATGCCGGTGCCCTTTTGGTGAAAGTATCCTGCAATGCCGCCACTCCTCAAGATACATTGGCTGTATTTATCAGTCATCAGGGACGGCCGTATGTTCATCAATTGATTAGTTGCCGGGCGGACGCTCCACAAGAGTTCATTCTGCCTACCCGCAAACTACCGGCAGGCGTACTGCAAGTCAGCCTCATCAACCGGGCTGGTAATACGTTATGCGAGCGTTTTGTCTTTTCCAATCCACGTGCTCCTCTACAACTATCCGCAGAGGGCCTGAAAGAGGTGTATACTCCCTACGCTCCTATTCGTTGTGAGTTACAGGTAAAGAATGCCAAAGGAGAACCGATATCGGGAGATGTATCGGTCAGTATCCGGGATGCCGTCCGGTCAGATTATCTGGAGTATGATAACAACATCTTCACTGATTTGCTGTTAACATCTGATTTAAAAGGATATATCCATCAGCCCGGTTATTATTTTGCATCGCCGTCTCCCCGGAAGCAAACGGAACTGGATATATTATTAATGGTGCATGGATGGCGTAAATATGACATGAGCCAAGCCATTTCTACTGCTCCTTTCACTCCGTTGCAGTTACCGGAAGCTCAATTAGTGTTGAACGGACAGGTTAAATCAACGATCCTCAAAAATAAACTGAAAGATATAGCGCTTAGTGTGATAGTGAAGAAAGATGACCAATTTATCACCGGAGGAACCGTGACCGATGAAAACGGTCGTTTCACCATTCCTGTAGAAGACTTTGAAGGAACCACGGAAGCGGTGATCCAAACCCGGAAAGTCGGTAAAGAACGCAACAAGGATGCATCCATCCTGATCGACCGTAATTTCTCACCTGCTCCCCGAGCCTACGGCTACAAGGAGCTTCATCCTGAATGGAAGGACTTGACCCACTGGCAACAAAAAGCCGAGAATTTTGATTCTCTATACATGGATTCTATCCGGAAAGTAGAAGGGCTTTATGTATTAGATGAAGTGGAAATAAAAAGCAAACGCCGGCAAGGAAGTAATATGGCTACTAAAATCAATGAGAAAAGCATCGACGCTTATTACGACGTACGCCGCTCTGTAGATTTATTACGTGACAATGGGAAGATTGTCACAACTATTCCGGAATTAATGGAAAAGTTAAGTCCGCAATTCGATTGGGATCGTAGCAATGACAAGCTTACTTATCGGCAGAAACCGATCTGCTATATTATGGATAACCACATTTTATCCGAGACAGAAACTCAAATGATGTTGACCGAAGTGGATGGATTGGCTTCTATCATCATCAGCAAAGGAACCGGAGGCATTGATGACGACATCATCCAAAATACAAAAATGTCTGAAGTAACCGATAGCACGGGAGTGGATATCAGCAAACTGGATAAATACAGTGTTTTCTACCTGATTCCCCTACCCAGACGCGATGTATTGAACAAAAGTCAGACTGCCGTACTTGGTACCCGGCAAACAGTCATTCAGGGATATACTCATGCACTGGAATATTATTCACCTGCCTACCCGACCAAAGAATTGTATATGGATAAAGTGGATAAAAGACGGACGCTCTACTGGAATCCGTCTGTACGGACAGATGAAAATGGAAAAGCTGTGATTGAATGTTATAATAACCAATATTCCACTCCGGTGATTATTCAGGCGGAAACGATGAGTAAGGATGGACAAATAGGAAGTATGAAGTATTCTACAATCGGGCAAGCGGAGCAATAGCTCTTGTTGTAGATAACCTCATAGCAGATATTATTAATGGGGATGAAGTTATTCCTGATCCGGAATCCTTCATCCCCATTATTCTTTCAATGTTTCTATTCATTCCGTTTTAAATGGAATGACAGTTATTTCTTTTTTTGTCCTGGGTAAGGTTCTACCATGCAACGCTTCGCCCATGCTTCGTATGCTTTTGACATTTCTGCCACCTTCTCCGGATATTTAGCAGCCAGATCATGTTGCTCGCTCCGGTCTTCATTCAGATTGTACAATTCCCATTGAGAGTTATTTTTCGGGCGAACCAGTTTCCAGCCATCATTGGAAAGAAAAGCACGTTCGTTGAAGTGTTCAAAACCCAGATAGTCGTGTCCCTTGCGATGTCCGGTCTTGAAGATAGGAAGTAAGCTCTTTCCTTCCATTGGAAGAATATCATGTCCTTTATACGTTGCCGGATATTCAGCATCCGCTAAATCGACACAAGTAGCCATGATGTCCATTACATGCCCTATTTCAGATGTCATGCCACCCACGTTCTTTTTAATTCCTTTCGGCCAATGAGCAATCATCGGAGTACAGATTCCTCCCTCATAAGATTTAGCTTTCCAAAAGCGGAATGGAGTATTCGCTACATTAGACCAACGGGCTCCCAATGAAGCGTATGTAGTCTGTGGTCCAGGCAATACTTGTTTATTACGCGGGTAAATGATTTTCTTTCCATCACGAGTCATATCCGGACGGTCGTTCTCTCCACCAGACATGTTCTGGCAGTCTTCATTACTGCAACCATTATCAGACAAGAAAAGAATCAATGTATTATCAAGCTGTCCGGTCTTTTTCAAAGCCTCGATAATTTGTCCAATACCCTGATCTACACGGTCGATCATTGCAGCGTGAACGGCCATCGCACGGGCATCCCATTCTGCATGTGGATTGTCTTCCCATTTGTCATGGAACTGACGTTCGGACAAGAAGTTATCCATTCCCGGGAAAATACCCAACTGCTTCTGACGTTCATAACGGGCATTACGGATAGCTTCCCAACCTACTTTATAAGTATCCTTATATTTCCCAATATCTTCAGGAAGTGCATGCAGCGGCCAATGCGGTGCTGTATAAGCCAAGTACATAAAGAATGGTTTATCATCCTTTGCATATTCTTCCACTTCCTGCACAGCGCGGTCAGAAAGAGCTTGGGTTATATAATATCCTTTGGGTACTTCCTTTATAGGCACTTCACCTTCTACTAAACTGAACGGATCAAAGTAATCCACCACTCCATAAATCACTCCATAGTGAGAATCAAACCCACGATTGACGGGATAATGACATAAATCAGAGAATGTATCATGGAAGACACGGTGTGCCAACCATTCGCGTTGGTCTTTACGGAGTGGAGTCTCTGCAACATGCCATTTTCCAACCATACTGGTGGTATATCCTGCTTCTTTCAACACCTCGGCAATGGTAACGGCATTGCGTGAGAGTGTTCCGCGATAGCCCGGCAAGTGAGCATCAAAGGTCATTCGTCCGATTCCGGCTTGGTGCTGGTAAAGTCCCGTCAACAGGGAAGCACGAGTCGGGCAACTACGACTTGCATTATAGAAATGATTAAAGCGTACTCCTTCTTGTGCCAGTTTATCCAAATTAGGAGTATGAATCTCGCTACCATAGCATCCCAGATCGGAATAGCCAAGGTCATCTGCAAGAATTACCAAGATATTAGGACGTTTGTCCGATTTCTTGCCTTTCGCCTCTGCTGCAGAATGGCCAGCAACCATCAAGGCGGTCGGTAATAGTAATAATTTAGAATTCATAAGTTTAATATTGGTTTATAATTTGTTTTTCACTGTATTACTCTTTTCCTTTATCTTTGTTTTCCGCAAACCATTTACATACTTTTTTGCTCAACTTAGCTACGACTTGCGGATGCGACTGCGCCACATCGTTTTTCTCGAATTTGTCTTTTTCAATATCGTACAGCTGTGCATCGCTTCCATCACTATTTATCAATAGTTTCCAGTTGCCACTGCGTATAGCCAGATGAGGACTTCTGTCGTTTACATTTCCCGGTTTCTTAAAGAATTGGTTTCTACCGAAATCCCACATCAAATCCGTTTTACGTTTAGCTTTCGATTTGCCCAAAAGAACTTTATCATAATTTTGTCCGTCTCCCTGATAACCTTTCTCTGTTTCAATTCCAGCTATCGCACATAAAGAGGGATATAAATCGACTGCACACAGTACACTCTCATTATTCACTTGTCCAGCCTTTATTTTCTTGGGGTATTTTATAAGGAACGGCATACGAATTCCACCTTCATAAAGGCTGTTCTTCGTTCCTCTTAAATAAGCAGCACGAGCGGATTGGAAACTGGGCGCCGGTCCATTATCACTAGTGAAAATCACGATTGTATTTTCCGACAATCCCAACTCATCCAATGCTTTGATAAAACGTCCGATCTGTTTGTCCATTTCAGCAAGAACAGGGATGAAGGCTTCTTCCGTATTCCAGCTTTTGTTATCCTTTTGCTTAAATTCCGGTACCCAAGGAGTATGCATATCATCCGGCCAGAGATTCAAAAAGAAAGGCTGGTCTTTATGACGTTTGACAAAGTCGATGCTCTTGTTTACAAAGTACTCGGTACGTCTCCAGCGTTTTACGCTGTCTTTGGCCGACCATATCCAGTTCGTAGCAGTGATTGCCGGTTCCGGGTCCGGACTTTCATACGTCGATATATATTCGTCAAAACCATAATTTTTAATAGAAGGTGCATTGTGCACGTCGCGCCCGCCTCCCATGTGCCATTTACCTATGTGTCCGGTGGCATAACCTGCACTTTGGAAAGCACGTGCCATGGAAGGATTCTTGTCACTCAAAAAGTTACGCTGTTCACACTTCTTGTTGCTGGCTTTATTATTTAAAAAGGTATTAATTCCTACTTCAATCGGGAATTTGCCTGTTGTCAATCCGCAACGTGAAGGTGAGCTGACCGGTGCGGATGAATAATACTGATTGAATAACAATCCGTCCTGCGCTATCTTATCAATATTCGGAGTAGGAACAAACTTACCTCCATAACAACCGATATCTCCGATTCCCATATCATCTACATAGATGACGACCACATTGGGTTTTGTCTCTGCCTGCATACTGGCCACGGGTAATAAAGCTCCCAACCAAGGCAAATGTTTTTTGATGTTCATAATTATTCTGATTTAATTAACTATGCTTTTTGTCGGTTTCGTGTGACTGACTTACAGAACAAAAGTAAGTAAGTTTTTTAAGAGAAAGGGAAAAATACAAATCAATAAAGGAAAAAAACAGGTAAACAGAGATGGAAGTAACTAATCAGGATCTATTACAAGTAAATAGGGAAGATATAATTTCCATATCTTCCCTATTTCATTATCTATATTATTACCATTCAATCTGCTGGTCTTCATCCGGAATCTGCGTATTGATATTCCGCAGAAGCGTCATACTTCCTGCTACTCTATACTTGATAGGAATTACTTCTGTACCACTACCTCCATAAGTAAAATCTTGGAAGTCGTATTCAAACATAATTTGAACATAACGACGTTCCAAATAAGGGCGTGTCGCGTCCATAACCGAAGTACTACTATAAGTAGGCGTCCCAATCAGTTCAAACTCCATTTCGTTACTTGGATCATCCTGCTTCATATCCAATGTTCCATCTTCTTTGAAGTGCACATTAATTTTGTATTTCTTACGCATATCCTTATCCATATCCTCATTAATCAAACCGGCATAAAAGAATATGGAATTGTTATCTACCACATATCCTGTACGCTTGTCCGTCGTTCTTGCATTCGTATCAGGCTTACCATTTATATAAGTGTACACTTTCATGGAAGAAGCCGTGTACGAACCGGAATAATTATTAAAAGGTACTACCTTCAACAAAGCTTTTGCATAGTTCTTGCGCGGATGACTTTGATAAGCATAGGATCCATCATCAACAATGGTCAACGGTAAAACCCATTTTTCCAACATATCAATGTCTTGCAAATTGAAATCTATATTTAATAGTTCTACGCACGAACCGGCAGGAATATGTACTGTTTCTGGAAATTCATATTTGTCTTCCTCCATTTCCGTATACCATAATTCCGGACGATAAAGACTAAAACGTTCGATATTCAGTGTTTTCAGCGTATCCTTATCTACTGCTATATGTATATCTCTGTCTTGGCTATTCACTGTAGAGCCACTGACAATGATAGGTAGCTGATAGGTCACTTTTCCATTGTCCTTATACCTAACGTAGATGGTAGTAACACCATCGCTTCCTGAAGCGATAGGCGCTTTGAAAGATACGTATTGTTCATACTGCTCATCTTCCCACTCATTATTACAAGCGGTTCCCAAGACGATGACAGCCAATAAACTTAAATAAATATATATATTCTTCATATCATATTCTTATTAGGAGATTAATCATTGTATGTCCATCCCGGGTTCTGCGTCAACCGTTTATTACGTTTCAACTCATCGTGGCTGATAGGCCAGAAATAGAGTTTACGTGAGAAGGCAGTAGGTAAGTCTGCAATTTCAATCGGAGTATAGAATTGTTCTCTCTGCTCTTCTACATCCGACATATAGAAATTACACCCGTAATTTTTCTTGGATTCTTCCACTTCTGCATCTTTCCATCTACGCAAATCAAAATAACGCTGCCCTTCGGCCATGAGTTCAATCTGACGTTCACGTTTCAGTTTCTTGCGGAATACATCCCGATCCTGGTACTCTGGCATTGTATAATCGGGTACACCCGCACGGCGACGTACTTGTCTGATGCCTTTTTTCATTTCATCAACATCACGTTTGACGGAATAACTGGTAGATCCATCCCACGATGGAATGTCGTACGAAGATCCATCTTCCAGTTCATTCAACGCTTCGGCATAAATCAACAGAATCTCGGCAAAGCGGATGGCAGGTTCTGCTTTCGCTTTGATTTCCTTACGATTTGTATCGTCCGGATGCACATATTTCATGATACCGATCCCGGATCGTAAATAGACACCGGTACCAGAGAAACCGTCAGTATTGATACCGTAATAATAGTTAACTTGTTTCTCAACGTCATTCTTATAATCTGTTGTCTCTGCATTTTTCAGCAAAGCCCATACGCAGCCATTGAACGAAACGGATGCATAGAAACGCGGTTCTCTATCCGCATATTCCTTATATACGCCTTCCTTTATTTGAGGATATGTGCCTGCCTCAACTTCCTTTTTGGTAACAAAACGTGTACCGGAAGGATATTCTTCTTTAAAATGTTCTCTACTGAATTCGTCTCCGTTTGCCATATAATAAGCATCACACATCTTTTGTGTCATACCATAAGCATTATTTCCTCCACCCAAAGTTTTCGGCATTTGAAGTTTCACCATTTCAGCAATACTATTGACCCCTTGATTACGCCCACGGCTGAAAATCAACTCCGGGTTCTGATACATCGCTAACGAACCATTGAAAACTGCCCGGTAGGATTCGTAAGGATCTATATCGCTATAGCCACCTTCGTTCCATGTCTTTGTCGAGAAGTCACCATCCTGATAAGGGGTAATGGTAGCAGGATATCCGGGTTCAGCAATGTTAGTTGCCTTTTTGTGGTAGAGTTCATAACGATGACCGTTGTTCTCACCGGGAAGTTCCATCACATCTCTTGCCGCAGCTGCTGCTCTTGCCCACTTATATTCATTGTATTCCTGGGACATCAGACAATTTCCTTCATAGTCTACCAAATCCGAGAACTTATCCGGATCTCCCGGACGGGGATTATTGATAGGACTCGCTGAATATATCAATGCTCTGGCACGAGCCGCCAATGCTGCTCCCCGTGTGGGACGCGCCACCTGATTAATGGCTCGGGGCAGAGGCAAATCCTTGGCTGCCAGACGCATCTCCGATTCAATATATTCCACACATTCATCATACGAACTACGTTGAATTGCCAAATCATCATAATCGGAAGTATAGTCAAGCCCCTCATCTGGTAATAAAGGTACAGGACCATATTTGCGAAGTAACAACCAATAATAGTAAGCACGAACAAAACGTGCCTGCGCTTTCATATCAGCTCTCTCTTCTTCCGTATACTTCGTATTCATATCAATATTTTGGATGAAGATAGATGCTTGACGAATACCTTTATAACTATCGCCCCACGAATGACGGTAACTCTCATCATAAGTACCGGTCTTGAACGTCTTATACGCATCGAGACTATTACCACCGAAGTAAATGTCATCGGCAAAGTTAGTGATTGTATTAAGCATGTTAGACACTTCCAAATTGTATCCGCCTAAAAAGGAATAGGCATGTGCTAACCATTCTTCCGTAGATTCCTTGTCGGTAAAAACATCCTCCAAAGACCGGCGGTCTTTAAAATATTTATCTGAGTCGAGGTTATCCGAACAAGCAACGGCAATTACACTCAATATAATACCAATATACAGTTTATATATCTTTCTCATTTTTCATGCATTTAATTAGATATTCACAGTTAATCCCAAAGTAAATGTCTTAGCAAGCGGATATTTTTCTCCGTTAGAACTTCCCATTTCCGGGTCCCATTCTTTAAATTTAGCAAACGTCAAGATGTTGGTACCAATGAAAAAGACACGTATCTTGTTAAACCGTATCTTGTTCACAATCGATTTCGGTAATGTATAACCCACTTCCAATGTTTTCAAGCGTAAATAAGAACCATCCCTGAGCCAGTAAGTAGAAGCTCTATAGTTATTATCGTTCCCTCCATAACTAAGCCGGGGATACGAAGCATTAGGATTTTCATTAGCCGGAATACCCAATGTGGCAGCTGTCTCCGCATCGACATAGCGGTCTTTCACCAAATTCGTCAGGACATTTCCCCACTGACTACCATTAAAGGCATATACGGTAGGGCCATTAATGAAGAACGAAGACTTGCCTGCTCCTTGGAAGTGTGCATTGAAGTCGAAGCCTTTCCACTGTGCAGAAATACCAAAACCATAAATCAAGTTAGGCTTCGTTGTTGCACCAATAGCTACCTCATCACTGCCATTAATAATTCCGTCTCCATTGACATCTTTATATTTAATGTCACCCGGTTGCACCTTCCCCCAGTTAGTTTGCTGCGGGCTATTGCGTATATCATCATAATCTTTAAACAATCCCAAAGCAATTAATCCCTTCGCCTGATTAACCCTGTAACCAGCCTCCTTTTGATAGGGATAAACTGCATTTTCTTCGTCTTTCTCCAGAATCTCATTCTTACTGTAAGTAAAGTTACCACGTACAGTCAGATTGACTTTACCTATTTTCTGCTTGTAAGCAAAATTACCGTCAAAACCTTTCGACCGCACACTTCCCACATTCGCTTTTGGATAAGTATTTACACCCACAATGCCAGGTAGATAATTACGTTCCATATAGATACCATCACGCTGTTCATGGAAATAATCTACAGTAGCCGTAAACTTGTCATTGAATAAGGATAAATCCACACCTGCATCGTGCTTGGTCGCAATTTCCCAAGTGACATTGTTGGAGGCCAGCTGCGTATACTGCATTCCTGTATACACATTGTCCGGAGAACCGTAATCACTCCAAGTCCAGCCATTTCCATCATCCTTGATTGTGTACAAATAGGGAAAACGATATGTTGTATCACCTATTTTAAGCTTATCGCTACCCACTTTGCCATAGGAATAACGTAACTTGAACATATTCATCCATTTCAGATGTTTCTTTATAAACGTTTCTTCTGCTATATTCCAAGCGAGAGAAAACGCAGGGAAAAAGCCGAAACGATGTCCATCAGCAAAATTTTCCGAACCATTATAGCCAAAGTTAAAGTCAGCAAAATAGCGATAGTTCCAGTTGTAACTTACCCGACCGGCCAATCCCATGTGACGTTTGGCAATCCCATTCTTTACATCCGTTCCAATATCAACTGTTGTCCGATAAGCATCCTGACTATATTTCAATGTTCCACTCAAATGATGCGCGTGAAATGCACGGTTATATTGTAAAAATGCTTCCAGGAATTCACGGCGTTCACCAGTAGAGGCACTGGTTTGCTCCATCGGTTTTTCGGCACTTTGTTGGTTGAAGATCACCTTTCCCTCATCATTGCGATCTCTTTGGGCACGCCATGTTTCCGGCATTCTTATCCGGTTTATTTCACTCTGATTATTCGTGTCGAACCCGAAACGTCCTTCAAAACGCAGGCCTTTAGTGATAAAATCCAACTTTTGTTCCAAAGAAATATTGGTCTGAATTTTATTATTCCAGATTTCTTTATAACCACTCTGTGTAGCAAGTACCCAAGGATTATTGCGATTATCTTCTTTCCCGTGTGCAGGAATGTAACCATTAGAATACATCACAGGAATACTGATTGGACTCTGCCCCATCAATGAAGTCCATACGTTAGAGCCCTGCCCCGGTGCATTACGCTTCTTTAATGAACCGGATACGCCTACTTTTACAAGAGTAGTCTTCGTTACATCAATATCCGTATTCAAACGGTAATTCCAACGTTGACTACTAGGATTAGTATTATAATCCTTACGCATGGCATCATCCGTTTTGTACATACCTTCTTCATTCACATAACTAAGCGATACAAAATAACGCGCCGTGCTACCTCCGCCACTCATATTCAGATTAGCACGATAAGTCATAGCTCCATCTTTCAACAGGACATCCATCCAGTCTACATTCGGATATAAATCCGGGTCAAGTCCCAATCGCAGAATTTCCATTTCGTCATTCTGATAAATTCTCTCTTGATTACGAGTTATACATGCTTCATTCATCAGCATGGCATAACTGTAACCATCTGCAAATTCCGGTGTGATGGTACGCGCATTATAAGAAGTCTCCACTTTAGCATTAATCTTAATCTTACCTTCTTTACCATGCTTGGTAGTAATCAACACTACACCATTTGCGCCACGAGAACCATAAATCGCGGTTGTAGAAGCATCCTTCAATACAGTAAAAGACTCAATATTGATTTCATCTAAATCGCGTTCAAAACCATCAACTAATACTAATGCGGAGCTATTAGCACCAAAAGTGGATATACCTCGAATCCAGAATTCAGAAGTATTCACACCCGGTTGTCCGGAAGTTTGCATGGCAAGGACACCTGATACATTTCCGGCCAATGCATTAGAAAGATTCGCCGTAGGATTTGATTTCAGCACCTCTACATCTACATTCGTCACTGCACCAGTCACAGTCAATTTCTTCTGCGCACCCGTTCCCGTAATTACTACTTCATCAATTTCTCTAGCCTCCGATTCTTTCATTGACACATTGACCAGATTTTGGTGCTTCACCAATATTTCTTGTGTATCAAAACCAATATACGAAAATACCAAACGAGAAAATTCCTCTATGTTTATCTTGTAACGTCCGTTGATATCTGTTATCGCTCCTAAACCAGGTTTGTCTTTCACTGTTACATTGACACCAACCAATGGTTCTTTATTCATATCTGTCACAACTCCCGTTACCTCAATAGTCTTCTCTTGAGCAAAAAGGGAAACAGAGACTAATAACAGACAAATCGTAATAAATTCTTTTATTCTCATGTGTTCTTCTTTTTATTGATTTTCTTGGTCCTGATTGTCATTAGATTCTTCTCCAACTAAATCGTCAGATGCCTGTTCTTTAGCAATCTTCCGGATCTTATAATTTCCCGAATCACCCACATAGAAAGTCTTTGTTACCTCATCGTAAGCCAAAGCTACCGGTTGATTAAAGCGAGCTCTCTCACGTACTTCTCCATTTTGCTTACCCCATTTATAGCTACTTGCAGAGGCAGAACCGCGTCCGGCAAACGTAGAAACCACCCCATCCGGAGTCAATATTCGAATACAATGATTCTCTTTATCTGCGAAATAGAAGTCATACCAATCATCCTTATTAGCAGCCTTATACTCCTCGTTAAATACGAAAACACCTTGACCTGGTTTATTGATGCGTGCATTGATACCTACAAGATCCTTATAATCAGCCTGACCGGATTGTCCGCACACAATATATGGAGTTACCAGTTTTTTAGTCTCCTCATCATAATTGGAACGAAGTATATAATGCGATTCATGCATGATGATATAAACATATTTACCTGTTGGATGAGGAACCATACTAAAGTCAACCGTCTGATTAGGTACACTAAATGCCAAAAAGTCATTCAACCCTGCTCCACCAGGAACTTCCGGATTGTTATTATAGCCGTTTTCTTCAAAATTATATCTGTACACATTGCCTGTTGCACGATGATTGAAGTAAAGTTCTCCCGTTTGTGGAAGCACCATAGACCCGTTACAAGCATTACCACGCGCCAAAGCGACCCAACAGACTCTTTGAAATCTTGTCCGTCTGTACTGCTTCCACGCTTTAAAATAATATTGTTTCTATTCTTAGCACCACCATTCTGGGGAGCAGCCAATATCATATCACCATCATTAGTCCATGTAATAGTAGTTGCACGGTTGATATTATTTAGTTCCTTAGTATAGATCATTTCCTTTTCCAAATCTAACACTCTCAGATTTCCTTTATTTTGAGACAAATAAAGAATATTAGAATGTTGGGGATCAAAAGAAAACCAAAAAGGATAGTCTATCTTTCCACAATCGTCAAACGGACCAGTGTCTACAATATTTCCCTCTCCCAGTTCATCTACATCACCACATAAGTCTGTTACTACCATTTGTGGTTCGTACTGATATTTTTCAGATGCTATCACAGTTTGTTCACCTATCTTTATTTCTACAGTTCCTTCGAAACAGCTCTCCGGCGTGGAGCAGTAGATACTGGTACCTTTAGAACTAATGACAATGGCTTCTTTACCACCTACCTTAACAGAAATAATAGAACAATCTATTCCAAAGTTGCTACCATAGATTATCATTTTCTTCTTTCCACCTCCCGATTTAGGTGTGAAATCCGTCACTTCTACTGGCAGATTCGGATCATAAGGCGCTGATGTATCGTCTTTGCTATCTTTGCAGCTACTAAAACAGACTGCCAAAATGAATACCAACATCATGCATTGTAGCCCTATGTTCCCATGTTTCATAGTTTTACATTTCATAATACACTAGATTTAAATTATTGATTGTTTTGAACTTTATCCATTAATACCTTCATCCAGTATCCTCCGATCACCGAACGGGCTCTGAAGCCCACCCATTTTCCACTGTCTGTGTGGTGCCAGTCACTGATAGGTACACGAGATACTGTTTCATTGATATATTTATAGACAGGATCAGAGAATTTCTGGAAGGTTTCCTTATCTGATGACATAGCTGCCGTCCACATGATCCAGTCGGATTTTGTGTATTCTTTACGAGAATCCAAAGGGAGTCCATAAGGATTCTGTTTTGTTAGATAATAATTGAGCTCTTTTCCAATTACATTATTAGGAAATAAATTCAGGTTCCACAATTTGTCCCAAACCATATTATACTTCTGGCTCCAGGTATTCTTACGGTCGAAAGCCAAGCGATAGTGGTCGCCCTCATTCGCCATTTCTTCCCATTTCACTGCCATTTTCTTAGCTATAACAGCATATTTTTCAGCTACATCATTCAATCCGAGCATCCGAGCCATTTCACTGTATCCGGCCACTCCCATGATCGCTTTCACGGAAAGATTGGCATTATGAGCCCAATGTCCGGCGAAGTCATCCGTGCAAAGTTGGTTTTCCGGGTCCTGTCCAGACTAAACTGCCATTTATCAATTGTTTGAAATACAGATGATTATCTTTGCTCTGTATTGTCTTTGTGTTGTTATGGCTATTAAATAAAGTACAAAATTCTAACTTATGAGCAGACTTTTAATAAATAAAAAGTTAATGGATAAATGTAGTGGTAGTCTAAGATGAGAAATGGACTAATCTGAAAAAATGAATATTTTTCCTCTCTCTCTTTTCATTTATCCATGTAATTTCTTTTATGACATAAAAACTAGCAACATTTTAAGATATTAAAAATCAAATAGATTGAATAATTACTCTTGTTGAATGAATTCGACGTAAATAAAACTTTCTGGAATGATTTATCTATCTTTTTATGCTATTTTGCAGAGAAATGTTATTGTGTGATAGCTTAAGGTAATAAGGAAAGTAGATGTTAGAACCCCATTCAGGAGTCCATAGTGTGGTTTATTTTAAACCAATAAGTAGTTTCTTTTAAAGGTAGGAAATGTTCCTTTTAAACCAACGACTTGTTTCATTATATCAAAACTTGTTTTCGATAGTAGGAAAAAATACATGTTTATAAAGAATTATGCTATATATATTCAATAAAAGGAATATATATAAGTAACCATACTATTTTCCGCCACGCCAATTTTATCGGCTGTCTTTCAGCCGATAAAATAAAAATGCCCGTAAGAAAATATTTTTGTTTTAACATTCCGGTTTATAGAAACATGGCAGAAGAGCCTTCTTGTCGCAGTCCTTACCATGAAGAATACATTCAAACAAGTGTTTCAGGTAATTCTGAGGGTCTATGCCGTTCAACTTACAGCTTTCTATCAGAGAGAAGGTGAATGCAGAGTTTTCTGCCGCATCCTCACTGCCAACGTTCATACAGTTCTTGAGCAGCAGCTTTACAGGTTTCATCCTTTGCTCACAGAGGTTGTTCGAGATTTCTGCTGAACCGTCCTTGAGGATATTTCTCAAGGATTTCCACTGGTTTATCGTATAGTTCACGGCCTTTCTCATCAGTTCGTTAGCCATAATCTTCGCATCCTGCATCATAATGACCACCTTATGATGGATACGTTCAAGAATCGGTCCTGTTAGCTTAAGCCTTCTTTCCTTAATCTGCTCACCGCTGAGTTTCATCATACGGAACAGGTCTTCATTTCTGAACATCTCACCGATAGGATCTATTATGTCCATCGCTGTTCTGTCTGAAGGCAGGGCATCAACCCACAACCTTCTACAATGCGTCCAGCATCCTATATGAAGCACCTTTGAGTCGTCTCCGTCAAACATCCTGTAAACCGTATATCCGTCAGTGGATATGGTTCCCATAAAATATTCCAGGAATGATTTTGCCGCATCGGACGACCTGCTGCCGTTATTATAGTGATAATAGACCATCTTAATATGCTTGGCAAAGAAAGCCCATAAGTACTTTCTCCTGTAAGCCTTACCTTCCTTTGTTTCCACTCCAACAAGCTCAGTAGTCTCATCAACCATAAGGTAATTAGCTCTCTGTACAAACTCCTTGAAGACATCTTCCATGAACTCCCTTAGTTTGGCGATTCCGTTATGGATATAGCTGTTCAGCGTGGTATTGCTTATGTGGATACCCTCTCTTGCAAGCAGTCTTATCTGTCTGTTCTCAGGCATGCTGAAGTCATATTTCAGACAAAGCAGACGGGCAAGCAGTTCAGGAGAGAAGATACCTCCAAGGTTTTTCAGCGGATGTTCCATGGTGCTTGTGAAAGTGCCGTCCGCAAGCTTTACCCTTGCCACCTTGTAAACATGCTCCACGTTATAAGCCCTTACATGTTCTATGACCCTGTATTCCCACACATCAGGCATACCGTTGCGGTTCATAAACCGTCCCCCTTCTGGAAGCGTGTAATACTCGTCCACTTCATGTACTACCACCTTGTCAACTTTCAATTTTGTTTTCCCGGCACGTGGTGCGGTTTCCTTTCTCCTTGAAGGTTTGCTGTTCTGGGCAGGTATGTTGCCGGAAGAGGTATTGCTGCCGGTTTCGTTATCATCGGTCTTATTATTATCATCCTTCCTGTCAGAACCGTCATACTCGGATTGTTCCAGAGCGGACTTGTCGAGATTACGGTTGTTCAACAGCCTTCTTTGCTCGGAAGTACGGCCGAAACGGTGTTTCCTGCTGTCCTCAAGCTGAAGTCTGAGATTGGAGATCTCGTTTGCCAGCATCCTGTTCACCTCATCCTTTGCTTCAAGCTGCTTTCTCATAAGTTCCATTTCTTTCCTGTAATGTTCAACCGTGGTTGACTGCTTTTCGATGGTATCTTTGAGATCATTGATGGTATCTATCAGATTTTTAGAGTTCTCCCTGTTGGATTCTTCAATAGACTCAAGCCTCGCAATCAATTCTTTATTCTGTTTGCGAAGACCTGCCTTTTCCTCATTCGCCAGACCCAGCTGGCAGCAAAGTAACTCGTATGCTCTTTCATCAATCATGATATAAAGGTACGAAAAATCAGGCACTTACGCAAACTTTTTACCGTTTATTTTTTATACTATCCTGTTGATAATCAGTATGTTAATATTAGCCTTTCGGACTAACGTACATCTTGTCAACTACAATGCTTTCCGTAAGATAAGCCATGTCCGACCACTGTATCCGGTAGCACCTGGAGACTTCATCAAATACAGGTTTCTTGAATTTGCCCATAACAGGACGTTTTTCGTAAAGCACATAAAAACCGCGTTCGTAATGAAGTATCTTCACAACCTTTCGGTTCCGGGACATGAACATATATACATTGGACGCATCGCTCGGGTCAAGGGACATTTCTTCCCTTATACTCTCACACAGACGGAAAATGCCTTTCCGCAAATCAACATTACCGTTAAACAGGTAATAGTTAAGGTTAGCACTCAGTCCAAGCATATCATCCTATCATTTTATTAAGCAACAGGCTCAAATCAAGAACGGTGGTGTTTCTCAGGAACAGTGTTGCGCCAGACGCCAGCTGTAACTTGATCCATTTTATTGGTGGTTCACCTTCAGGATGTTTCACGTCCAACTTCACAGTTGGACTATTGCATGGTTTCCCGGTTATCTGGACTTTGGCAACCTTGGGCTGCTCAACCTGGACTGTCTTGCCTAACTTCTCACTCCACAACTGGTGACGCTGCCAGTTCATGAACTTGTCGTAATTTACACCATAATCAGCACAGAACTCTCGAAGATCTTTGGTCTCGCTGCATAACTGGTAGAGGTCATATACCTCCTGATAGTTTACTTTTTCTTTTGCCATAATCATTCTTGTTAAAGGTTACGGCGCAAAGATATGGCGGCTAACAACTTATGTCAAGGCGGAAAATAGAATGGTTACTATATATAATGTAAATGTGACTTTCTTTTTTCTATTTAGCAATTCAATAGAATCTTAATTCTTCTGCATACATGAAAAATGGAACATAATTTGAAATAACTAAGATAAAATCTTTCAATCTTTACCTGGCAAGTTTAGCTCGAAGTTCTTTTAGTCTTTTTGCAGCCTGTAGATTATCCACCTTTATATATCTCATGAATGCAGATGGACTCTTATGCCCGGATATGCGCATAAGTTCTCCGGCAGGAAAGCCGGATAAATACATATTTGTGCAAAACGATCGTCGGCAAGTATGAGAAGAGATCATCTCCCATTTTTCATAGACTCTCTTTTCCCGTTCTTTCCCTTTCTTGCGAACAACTTCGATCTTCTGTTTTAGTTTTGCCCTTCGCCCTAATTCTTTAACCCTTTCGTTGAATATATATCTAGGAATTTTAGGTAAATCATAGTTGTACTTCTTGAGTATTTCCGGTACATAATCGATCATAGGGATTATGACAGCTTTATGCACTTTTCTCTGTTTGAGATTTATAATCTCATTATCTAAGTCAATATGTTCGGGACTTAATGTTGAGAGATCACTATATCGTAGTCCTGTAAAACACCCAGTAATAAAAACATCTCTAATCTCTTCCAATTGCTTATCATCTGACAAGTCTAACTCGTGTATTGTTGAAAGTTCCTTTTCACTTAAATAAATAGCATCAGTTTCTTCTTCTACGACCTTAAAATGCTTCAAGTCAATTGGAGGAATAACTCCTTTATCTATTTGATAATTAACAAACCCTTTTAACAAACGTACAATTTTTCCTGCAGAATTAGTGAGTAAGCCAACACTCCCATCGGGCTTTATAACCTTATAAAATAAATAGTCCATGAATTCATTATAAAATATAAGATTCAGGTTATGAAAAGTAATTGGTTGCGATGAATGTTCTTTGAAAGCAATCAGATGTTTGCGAAGTGTTCGGTAGTCTTTTATTTGGTCTGCAGAAACAACAGGAGCCTTTTCTGTAATATATCTTTCTAATGCGTCAAATATATCTACCCGATTAGGACGTAACTCATATTCTCTATTCTTTTTTAATTCAAGTAAAACAAAATCTACGGTTGGACTTATTCCGTTAATCTTAGCATATGTAAGGATTTCTCCAAGCTTAGACGTTATTCTAATCAGGCAGGCATCAATCTCATCATAGTTTGGACAAGCGCGCTTAATCCATCTCTTTTTAGAATCCCAGTGTTCCGGTTTAATACTGTATCCGGTAGAGATGAGCGTACGCTTAGTTCGATTGTAGTTATATCGAACATAAAGGACAGTAGTCCCTTCTCGAGTGACGTACCTAGGTTTAATATATGGAGTATATTTTGCGATAGTAAAATCTGTATTGCTTTCGTATTGCAAAGTTACAAAAGCTATCCGAAATGAGCAATATCTCATCGTTAAAAGCTAGAACCTCCAAAAACATTGTACTATCTTAAAAAAAGTGGATAAATATTGCTCAAAAAGGAAAAAAACTACTCAAATCACACTGTAGGAGACTAATGTTACACTTTAAAAACATTCGAAACATGAAAAAAGAATAGATTTTGTCCTTTCTTGAACACAGATTTTCCTAATCTTTAGCATTAATTCCATTATTTTGTAGCGTTACAAATAAAATGCTATGGAAAAACAAATGGATTTGTATGATTCCTGGGTCCTACCTGAAACACACAATTCTATATAAACTTTTCCTCTAGCATTTATAAATATTCGACAGTACTGATTTTAATATATTATTTAGGTATAGCGATAAGAAAGGTAAGATTGCATTTAAAAGGTAATAGTAAGAAGGTAAAAAGAGAAATAAAAGAAAACGTAGGGTTTGTTTTTCTTTATAGGTAAACAAGATTGTAGATGGGTAACCTTAAAATTGTAGATTAATTAGAAAATATTTATGAAGAAACTACTAACAGTAATGGCCTTTTCGGTCGGTTTATTCGCAAATGCTCAAACCGGCAACTTATTTAAACCAGTAAAAGAGGTAGCGCTACGTACTCCGTCGGTACCTATCGTTGTTTCAGATCCTCACTTCTCTATCTGGTCTCCTTATGATAAATTAATGGAAGGAAGTACAGAACACTGGACTACAGCTAAGAAGCCATTAGTAGGGGCTTTACGCGTAGATGGTAAAGTGTATCGTTTCCTAGGTAAAGATCAAGTAGCTCTAATACCTATTGCTCCCATGACAAATGTGGAACGTTGGGAGGCTGCATATACTAATAGTCAACCTGCAAATGGATGGCAAGAATTCCAGTTTGATGATAGTAGTTGGAAAAAAGGTAAAGCAGCTTTCGGTAGCCGTGATATGCCACGTGTTCGCACAGAGTGGAAAGGAGATAATACAGATATTTATATCCGACGTACATTTGAAATAAATGATTTGGATTTAACAGAGAATATTTTTCTTATTTATTCTCATGACGATGTATTCGAATTATATTTAAATGGAGAAAAACTGGTTGCTACAGATCTCGTATGGAAGAATAATGTAAACCTAAAACTTTCAGATGAAGCCAAGAAAAAACTTCGTAATGGCAAAAATGTGATTGCAGCGCATTGTCATAACACAACTGGAGGATCTTATGTGGATTTTGGTTTATATCGTGAAAAGAAAAATGCAGTAACATTTGAAAATGAGGCTGTACAGAAATCGGTAGATGTACTAGCCACTTCCAGTTACTATACATTCACCTGCGGACCTGTCGAATTAGATGTTGTATTTACAGCGCCTCAATTGATAGATGACTTGGATTTGTTGTCAACTCCGATTAACTACATCTCCTATCGTGTGCGTCCTCTTGATAAAAAAGAGCATGATGTACAATTCTATATAGAAACGACTCCGGTATTAGCAGTGAATGAGACTACTCAGCCTACTATTGCACGTACATTATCGAAAAATGGTATTAGTTATGTAGAAGCTGGCACCATCAACCAGCCGATATGTGATCGTAAAGGTGATTTGATTTGTGCTGACTGGGGATATGTATATCTTGGTAGTGTAAATGGAGCAGGAAAATCTA
Source organism: Bacteroides ovatus (assembly GCF_001314995.1). Lineage (NCBI taxonomy): Bacteria > Pseudomonadati > Bacteroidota > Bacteroidia > Bacteroidales > Bacteroidaceae > Bacteroides > Bacteroides ovatus. Next base: position 4,613,764 of record NZ_CP012938.1, on the reverse strand, counting down.
TAAGTTTGGGTGACTATAGCGGAATGAAGGAAGCTTTTGTTAAAAATGGAACTTTAGCTTCAAGTAAAACCAAATGGATTACTCGTCGGGAAGAAAATACTCCTGCAATGGCTTATGTACATAATTTTGGAACTGTTACCAAAGATGGTAAAGATGGTTTCTTGATGATCGGTTATGATGACATTTATTCCATTGAATATATGTATGAGAAACGTATGGGATATTGGAAACATGATGGTAAAGTAACGATTTTTGATGCTTTCGAAAAACTAAGAGATAACTATCAATCCATTATGGAGCGTTGTCGTGCACTTGATGAACTTATTTATAGCGATGCAGAAAAAGCAGGTGGTAAAAAATATGCAGAAATATGTTCTGCTTCATATCGTCAAGTGATTTCCGCCCATAAACTTTTCACAGACAAAGAAGGTAACCTGATGTGGTTCTCTAAAGAGAATAACAGTAATGGTTGTATCAATACAGTCGATCTGACCTATCCGTCCGCCCCTTTGTTCCTCGTTTATAATCCAGATTTGGAAAAAGCCATGATGACTAGCATTTTCGAATATAGTGCAAGTGGGCGTTGGAATAAACCTTTTGCAGCACATGACCTTGGCACTTATCCAATAGCTAATGGACAAGTTTATGGTGGTGACATGCCGATTGAAGAAAGTGGTAATATGGTGATTCTAACTGCAGCTATTTCAAAAATTGAAGGTAATGCCGATTATGCTAAGAAATATTGGGACATTTTGACGACATGGACTAATTATTTAGTAGAGTATGGACAGGACCCGGAAAACCAACTTTGCACGGATGACTTCGCCGGACATTGGGCTCATAATGCCAATCTTTCAGTGAAAGCAATTATGGGTGTAGCCGGATACAGCGAAATGGCTCGTATGCTCGGTTTGAATGATGTGGCAGATAAATATGCAGCGACAGCCAAACAAATGGCAACAAAATGGGAAGAAATGGCCAATGAAGGCGATCATTACCGTTTGGCTTTTGACCGTAAAAACACTTGGAGCCAAAAATATAATATGGTTTGGGATAAGTTGTGGGATTTGAATTTATTCCCTAACAATGTAATCGGAAAAGAAATTAGCTATTATTTAACAAAACAGAATCCTTACGGACTACCATTGGACTCCCGCAAAGAATACACCAAATCCGACTGGATCATGTGGACGGCAGCTATGTCTCCGGATCAAGTAACCTTTGAAAAATTCTCTGATCCTGTCTATAAATATATCAATGAAACAGTATCTCGTGTACCTATCAGTGACTGGCATCATACTGACAGTGGTAGGTGGGTCGGTTTTAGAGCCCGTTCGGTGATCGGAGGATACTGGATGAAAGTATTAATGGATAAAGTTCAGAATAATCAATAATTTAAATCTAATTTATTATGAATGGTAGAACAATGAGACATGGAAGCATGGAACTTCTATGGAGGATGCTATTTGTGCTCTTTATAATCTGTTTGGGCAGTTGTAAAGACGACAAAGACGCAACAGTAGCACCTTATGATCCGAATCAGCCGATAGAGGTGACGGATTTCACACCTAAGTCGGGAGGTGGAAAAAAGAAGATGATTATCTATGGTAGTAATTTTGGGACAGATCGCTCCATTATATCTGTAAAAGTAGGAGGAAAAGAAGCACTAGTCATTAGTTCTAAGGGGAATAGTATATACTGTCAAACTCCTGAACGATGTTTCGAAGGAACTGTTGAAGTGAAAATTGGAGAACAAGCAGTCGTAGTATCAGAAAAATACCAATATGAGCCTCAGACAGTAGTAACGGATTTGTGTGGGGAGGTAAATGAATTAGGTCAGGGAAATATTGAGACCGAACCACGTCCGTTCAATGATTGTGGAAAGATAGAATATCCTTATTGGTTCTCTTTTGATCCTCAACATCATCATATCCTTTATTTGTCTCAAACGGGTACTGATAAGGAAAAGAATAGACCTTTACGAGTTCTGGACTTAGAAAAAGAGATGATCTATACAAAGAAAGTTAATAATATAGTTCGTATGACTTCCATAACATGGACTGATGAAGGTAATATGGTAATAGCATGTCCACAGGGTGGTGGCAGTTCCAATAGGAGTAATATTATATTAAAGCGTGGTAGTAGTGCGGACGGTCAGGACTTTAAAGATGCTAGTTGGACGATACTGACACGCGGTAATGCTTGTAACGGTTCGATGATTCTTCCGGAAACCGGTGATATTTATTTTAATCATCGTGCCACAGGGCTCGTATACAGATACAATATAAGTAATGAAGAAAATTGGAATGCTAATCCACCAGTTCCCGGTGGAGACGGATTATCTGAAATTCTGGCGTTCAGCGTTCCGAATAGTGGTGTTGATTTTAGTTTTGTGCCTCATCCTACAGGCAAATATGTCTACATTATCATGCATGAATCGCATTATATACTTCGTTCTAATTATGATAAAGAGACAGGAAAACTGGTTACTCCATACATTGTATGCGGACAATCCGGACAAGCTGACTATAAAGATTTAGTGGGTATTAATGCCCGTCTGAATAAACCGGGACAAGGCGTATTCGTATATAATAAAGAATATGAAGATGCGGGAAAAGAGGATCATTATGATTTCTATTTTACAGATACCCAAAATCATTGTATTCGTAAACTGACTCCAGATGGAGTTGTCTCTACTTTTGCAGGACGTGGTTCCGCTTCAACCAGTGCCTATAAATGGGGAAAGCAAAATGGCGAAATACGTGAAAGAGCTCGTTTTAATGAACCGGTTGCTTTGGCTTATGATGAAGAGACAAAAACTTTTTATGTAGGAGATACGGGAAACTTTAAGATTCGAAAGATTGCAAAAGAGCAAGAAGCGGATGAACAAGGAGAAGGAGGATCAGATGATGAACAGACTGGTGAAAACCAAATGGATGAGATTTTTCCAGAATAACGAGAACAAATAATCGAATAAAAAACAAACACATGAGAAGAAAAAGTTTTATCACTATTTGTCTATTATGGATCTTTATGTCCCTTTCTGCTCAGGAAAAGAAAATAGAGGTTACGGGAGTAGTGACAGATATGAACAATGAACCGTTAATCGGTGTTAATGTGACCGTAAAAGATCAGGCTGGTTTAGGGGCTATTACAGATATTAACGGACGTTATAAAATTAATATTGAAGAGTTCTCTAGACTGGTGTTTTCATATATCGGATTTGACAGGCAAGAAGTGTTGGTGAAGAGGCAGCGTGTGATCAATGTCACTATGAAAGAATCAGAAGCCAGCGAGCTTGATGAAGTTGTTATAACGGGAACTGGGGCGCAGAAAAAATTGATAGTGACTGGTGCTGTAACTACTGTGAATGTAGATGACTTGAAATCTAATCCTTCAGCAAATCTGTCGAATGCTTTGGCTGGTAATGTGGCAGGTGTACTTGCCATGCAAACTTCCGGTCAGCCAGGTGTAAACACTTCCGAATTCTGGATTCGTGGTATTTCTACTTTTGGTGCCAATAGTGCTGCACTAGTGTTAGTGGATGGATTTGAACGTGATTTGAATGATATTAATATTGAGGATATTGAGACGTTCACGGTATTGAAGGATGCTTCCACTACGGCTATCTATGGTCCCCGTGGTGCTAACGGAGTAATACTTATTACTACAAAACGGGGTAAAGAAGGTAAAATTAATATCAATGCAAAGGTGGAAAGCTCTTATAATACACGCACTATCACACCTGAATTTGCAGATGGTTATAGTTATGCGATGTTGATGAATGAAGCACGTATTACTCGCAACCAGGAACGGATCTATCGCGATGATGAAATGGAAATTTTACGATTAGGTCTTGATCCGGATCTCTATCCGAATGTAGATTGGATGGATACATTGTTGAAAGACGGAGCCATGACTTACCGTGCTAACTTAAATATGAATGGTGGAGGTAGTACCGCACGATATTTTGTATCTCTTAGCTATATTAATGAGGAAGGGATGTATAAGACAGATGAAGCGATGCGTAAAGATTATAATACTAATCCCAGTAGTCAACGTTGGAATTATCGTTTGAATACGGATATTGATGTTACGAAAACAACACTTGTGAAAGTCGGTGTGTCCGGTTCATTGAAAAAACGGAATGCTCCGGGACAAGGTGATAATGTATGGTATTCTTTGTTAGGACAAAATCCGATTAGTATTCCTATTATGTATTCTGATGGTTCCATACCTGCATTCGGTGAGGGTGAGAATCGGAAGAATCCTTGGACGCTTGCCACACAGACCGGTTATAAGGAGATTTGGAATAACAAGATACAAACGAACATCTCATTGGAACAGAAATTAGATTTTGTTACTAAGGGACTGCGTTTTGAAGGTCGATTCGGTTTTGACACTGACAACCAGAGCTCGATTACTCGTAAGAGAATGCCGGAGACATGGCGTGCCCAACGTGAGCGCGATGACAACGGAGATATTATATTAAAACAGCAAAGTATCGAGAAACCGATGGAACAAACAAGCTCGTCAACTGGTGATCGCCGTGAGTTTTTTGAGGCTATTCTGCAATACAATCGTGCATTCAAAGCACATCATTTAGGCGGAACGTTGAAATATAGTCAAGATGCATACCGGACTACAGTGGATATCGGTACTGATGTAAAGAATGGTATTGCCAAGCGTCATATGGGTGTGGCAGGACGTTTCAGTTATAACTGGAATTACCGCTATTTTGCAGATTTCAATTTCGGCTATAACGGTTCGGAAAACTTTGCAGACGGGCATCGATTCGGCTTCTTCCCTGCCTTTTCCGTAGCTTGGAATGTTGCTGAAGAGAAATACATCAAGAAGCATCTGAAATGGATGAATATGTTTAAGCTGCGTTATTCTTACGGAAAAGTGGGTAATGATAAACTAGGTGAGCGTTTCCCTTATTTATACACTCTTGCTAATGAATATACGGAAAAGGTAGATGGTAAAGATGTGGTGAAATATTATCCGGGATGGACCTGGAGTGACTATGACTCTGAAGACAATAAATACAACGGCATGTTGTATACCCAGTTGGCTTCGGAAAGTGTTACTTGGGAGATTGCAACCAAACATGATGCGGGTGTAGATATGTCTTTATTTAATGATAAGTTTACTGCTTCTGTTGATTATTTTCACGAACAGCGTGACGGCATTTATATGGAGAGAAAATACCTCCCCAGTATAGTCGGTGTAAGAAGCAATCCGAAAGCTAATGTGGGAAGTGTTTTATCACAAGGCTTTGATGGAAATTTTGCTTATAAACAAAAAATAGGCAAAGTAAACTTAACCGTCCGAGGAAATATGACTTATAGCAAGAACGAGATATTAGAAAAGGATGAAGAAAATGCTGTTTATCCTTATCAGACAGAAGCCGGTTATCGAGTGAACCAGGCAAAAGGTTTGATTGCGCTCGGCTTGTTCAAAGATTATGATGATATCCGTAACAGTCCGAAACAAGCTTGGAATAAAGTACAACCGGGTGATATTAAGTACAAAGATGTCAATGGAGACGGTATTGTAAATGATGCTGATATGGTAGCTATCGGCGCAACTACTAAACCAAATCTGATTTATGGTTTTGGTGTTTCAGCACAATGGAACGGATTTGATTTTAATGTTCATTTCCAAGGTTCGGGTAAATCTTCTTTCTTTATCAACGGTACCAGTGTGCATGCCTTTAGTGACAGCCAATGGGGTAATGTTTTTACTAATCTTGTAAAAGATCGCTGGGTAGATCCGGAAACGGCAAAGATTCTAGGCATTCCTGTCAACGAAAATCCGAATGCTTCTTATCCGAGGCTTACTTACGGAGGGAATGAAAACAACTATAAAAAATCCACATTCTGGTTGCGTGATGGTTCTTACTTACGTCTGAAGACATTAGAAGTTGGCTATACTTTACCTAAATCAATTGTAAATAAGATGAGATTCAATAAAATCCGCATATTTTTCATCGGAACCAATTTATTGACATTTGCCAAGTTCAAAGAATGGGATCCGGAAATGGGTAGTTCGAATGGAGAACAATATCCACTGGCTAAAGTCTTTACTTTGGGATTGACTGTTAACATCTAATAAATGTATGTGAAATGAAAAAGATATATAAACTATATATTGGTGTTTTATTAAGCGTGATTGCCGTTTCTTGTACAGATAGTCTGGATTCGGACAAATATTTCACTGACCGGAGGTCGTTGGAAGATGTGTTTACTGATAAAACATATACGGAAGAATGGCTGGTACATGCTTATTCTTTCTTAGGAGGCAATAATATGGAAGTCTCTACCAGAGATAATATTCTCTGGAATTTTGCCGATGATATTTATTTCGGCGGCAATAGTCTCGGTGATTATAAGAAATTCAAAACCGGAACTTATGATGAAAATTGGTATCAATCATGGGGGGCTAGTTATAAAGGTATTCGTCAGGCATCCATCTTCATCGAAAATATTGACATGAATACAAAGTTTACGGAAGAAGAAAGAGCCGATTTGAAAGCCCAGGCTCGTTTCGTACGTGCATACTATTATTGGTTGTTGTTACGCAGGTATGGACCTGTACCTTTGTTGCCTGACGAGGGACTTGATTACACAAGTAGTTATGACGATTTGGCTGTTCAACGCAACTCGTATGATGAATGTGTAGAATATATAGAGACCGAAATGCGTTTGGCAGCTCAAGATCTGCCTTTGACCAGAGCGGTGAACCAAATTTCACGTCCAACGAGAGGTGCAGCATTAGCCGCACGTGCCAGAGCATTACTTTATGCGGCGAGTCCGATTAATAATCCTCGTCCGGAAGATACAGATAAGTTTTCGGATTTGGTAGATTATGATGGAAGATGCCTGATCTCACAGGAATATAATGAATATAAATGGGCTAGAGCTGCAGCTGCTGCAAAAGATGTAATGGAGCTTCCTGGAAGTAACAGTGGACATCGTTACGAACTATACCATAAAAAAGCAGTCACTACATCGGAGCCGGGATATCCTGCCACTGTCGCTCCTTGTCAAGACGGTGATTTTTCGGAGAAGACATGGGATCAAGGTGGTTATAATGATATAGATCCTTACGCATCCTATCGTGAAGTTTTCAATGGTTCATTGGCCATGTACCAAAATCCGGAACTGATTTTCAGTCGTGGACGTAATCAGGGAGATAACAGTCTCGTTGCAATGGTGAGGCTCCAAATGCCCAAAGTATTTGGTGGTGGGAGCAATGCTTATGGCATGACAATGAAAATGTGTGATGCTTATTATATGGATAATGGAGAGGAATTCAATAGAGAACTGTTTAAAGAAACATATCCTGCGGATAAGCGTTTTGTGACCAAAGAGGAAGCCGAAGCTGAAACCTACCCTCATTTGAAAGAGGGAGTATATAAGGAATATGCTAATCGTGAACCGCGTTTCTATGCTTCCGTTTCGTTTAATGGTTGTGTGTGGTCCTTGTTAAAAAATGCAGAAACGGTAGATTATAAAAAAGATGTTGAGAAACAAGTTAATTATTATTATGGTATCAACACAGATGGTTTCTCGGGGACAGGTGTCTATTTGCGTTCCGGTATTGGCATCATGAAGTATGTGCATCCGGATGATACTAATCGTAAGGAGATTAAACCGAAAGCAGAACCTGCTATTCGTTTTGCTGAAATCCTGTTGATTTATGCTGAAGCGTTAAATGAACTTGAAGAAGGAGCCAACTATGATGTCCCTTCATGGGATAGTTCTACTACTTATTCTATTAAGCGTGACATTGATGAAATGAAAAAAGGAATCCGCCCGATTCGTCGTCGTGCGGGTGTACCAGACTATGATCTTGAGACTGTATACAAGAGCCAGGATGAATTCCGTAAAAAAATGAAAAAAGAACGTCAAATAGAATTGATGGCAGAAGGACAGCGTTATTTCGATTTGCGTAGATGGAAAGATGCAGAAGTGGAAGAGTCGAAAAAGAATTATGGTTGCAATTTCTATATGTCGGATTCTAAGGACCAAAAAGAACAGTTCTATACTCCGATAGAGATTACAGATCTACCGACTGCATTTTCTCGTAAATTGTATTTTTGGCCGATTAGTCATGAAGAATTGAAGCGGAACAAAAGGTTGACACAAAATCCAGGATGGACATATAATGATTAGTTCAAAACAACAGAATATGATATGAAAAATATATATGCTTATTTAATGATATTGGCTACTGTCACATTGAGTGCTGCCTGTAATAATGAATGGGAAGACGAACAGTATGAACAATATATATCTTTCAAATCGCCTATTCCTGCAGGGGGCGAAGGAGTTACTGATATTTACGTCAGATATAAGGAAGATGGAAAAGTGACTTATCGGTTACCGATCGTTGTTAGCGGGTCTACGACGAATACACTGGATAGGGAAGTACATATAGCAGTGGATAAAGATACGTTGGAAACGTTGAATATAGAGCGTTTCAGCATTCATCGTCCGGGATTGTGGTATACAGCATTGGAGGAAGATAAATATGATTTTCCTAAGACGGTACATATTTCGGCCGGTTCCTCTGTGGAACAATTGAATATTGATTTTAATTTGCAAGGCATCGATATGTTGGAGAAATGGGTATTGCCTTTAACTATTGTTGATGACCCTTCTTATAATTATAAAAGTCATCCGCGCAAAAATTATGCGAAAGCATTGTTGCGTGTAATCCCATTCAATAATTATTCTGGTTCATATACTTCTTCGGCTATGAAAGTATACACATACATAAACGGTAAGCCGGATACGAATGCAAGAACCGCGAATAAGCGGACTGGATATGTGATAAATGATAATACCGTTTTCTTTTATGCAGGTTTAATCAGTGAGGATTTGGATAAAGAAGTGCGTGAAAAATACAAAATAAACGTGCATTTTAATGAGGATGGAACACTGCACATGGAGCAAGGTGATCCGACAAATAAAATGAAGTTTGAGTTGATAGGAACACCAACTTATAGCAAAACGTCAGTTATGGATGCCACACGTCCTTATTTGGAACGGCGTTATGTTCAAATCATGTTTGAATATGACTTTGAAGATTTTAGTTACGGTGGGAACGGTGTAGATGTAATTCCTATTAAATATAAAGTAGAAGGTAGTATGACGCTGCAACGGAACATCAATACACAGATTCCGGATGAGGATCAGCAGATTGAATGGTGATGCAGACGAACTGCAATAGAAGAGCTCCATAAACACTAATTATTCCCCCAGTTACAACATAGTAGCTGGGGGAATTCTTTAAGAGCACCGTCCATCACTCTATTTGAATAAAATTACATATCCTCTAGGCCTAAGACTCGTGTTTCAATATCATATTTCGCCATTTCTTTGTGTTTTAAATGCTCCACTTTCTCCATGAAAGTTGAATGGACATAATTATTCTCTGGCATCCGTTTAACCTCTGCTATAAGAGCTTTCTTACCACTTGATTTGAGAGCGACAATATCAATTTCAAAAGAGTTTAATCGTTCCTTGTTTGCAGAACTTTTAGTTTCCCACCAGGAACCAATTTCTTTAAACCCTCCTTCCTCTGCTAATTTCTGTTTAAAATATTTCTCCAATACTCTACCTGAATAAGTCTGATAATCAGCCTTTGCTAGTTGACGAAGGTCTTCAAAGTTCTGTAGCTCAATATAAGAACGGTTCCGTTCAATGTATTTAAACCAGAAATTTAGAAAGTTATCGCCAATAATATATCGTACATTCTTCTTAGTACCGGGTTTCGCAAAAATAGGCCGCTCACGTGTTATCAAATTATACACATTTTCTAATTTACTTAAATGGCCCCCGATAGATATACCACCTAATGCCGATTCTATTTCTCCTTGTGTATAATGCCCATTTGCTATTTCTAATAGGATAGAAAAGTAAATACCATAATTTTTCCCAAATTCAGTAATCAACAAATTACGCCCTTCATCTATAAACAGGGAATTCTCTGAAAAAACAAAGTCATATATCCGGTCAACAGAAAGGGCTTGATTGTCACAGAACAGCTCTACATATTTAGGGATTCCTCCGGTCAGTGTATACAAAGCTAATAGGTCATCATTACTATATCCGGGCGCAAAATCCTCCATAATTTGTTTTAGCACTTTTGTATTGAAGGGTCGAAGACATAAAATATTGTCAGCACGTCCGAATAATGGTTCTCCATGATCTGTGAATATCTTTTGCATCAATGAATATACAGAGCCGCTAATTACAAGATTTATTTTAGTTTCTTGCCGATATTCATCCCAAAGATTTTGCATATCACTAAAAACATCGGGTCTGATATTATAAAACTCCTGAAATTCATCAATAACAATATTAAAAGAACGTGTTTTTCCTATTTCGAAAAGATATTGTATCAAAGTAGTAAAGTTGGATATGCCATCCGGAATAAAAATAGATAATGTCTCGCGTACTATTTTTATAAAATCTGCGACTAATATACTCTCTGCTTTTCTTCCAATGAAAAAATATACAGTAGGTGTTCCTTTCAGAGCTTGTTTTATAAGACTGGTTTTTCCAATACGCCTACGGCCTGTTACCACAATCATTCTGGAATTTTGACCAAATGCAAGCTCTTGTACACGCTTCAATTCTGCAATTTCTTTCTCTCTATTATAAAACTTCATAATCAATAAGTTTTTCTCAACGGCTGTTGAGTCAACCGTCGTTGCAAAAATATGAAATAAATTAAGAACAGCCAATTTTGCAATACTTAATTATTGATGTTTTCGCCATTTTTAGAGTTCATCCGAAAGAAAATAGAATAATAAAGTAATGAAAATAAGTGACTTTATTGAGAGAAAAATCACTTTAATTTTACTTGAAAAAGATGTAAAGCACAACACAGTAACAATACGCTAATTTATAATATTCAGATTATCAAATAGATACAATTAGGTTTGTTAGTTTGGACAGGACCCGGAAAACCAACTTTGCACGGATGACTTCGCCGGACATTGGGCTCATAATGCCAATCTTTCCGTGAAAGCGATCATGGGAGTGGCCGGATACAGTGAAATGGCTCGGATGCTCGGGTTGAATGATGTAGCTGAAAAATATGCTGTTATAGCTAAGAAAATGGCAGTGAAATGGGAAAAAATGGCGAATGAGGGTGATCATTACCGTTTGGCTTTTGACAGAAAGAACACTTGGAGTCAAAAATATAACATGGTTTGGGATAAGTTATGGAACCTGAATTTATTTCCTAACGATGTAATCGGAAAAGAAATAAACTATTACTTGACAAAGCAGAATCCTTACGGGCTTCCTCTGGACTCTCGTAAAGAATACACAAAATCCGACTGGATAATGTGGACGGCAGCTATGTCTCCGGATCAAGTAACCTTTGAAAAGTTCTCTGATCCTGTCTATAAATACATTAACGAGACCGTGTCACGTGTGCCTATCAGTGATTGGCACCATACCGACAGCGGTAAATGGGTAGGCTTCAGAGCGCGTTCGGTGATCGGAGGATACTGGATGAAAGTGTTAATGGATAAAGTTCAGAATAATCAATAATTTTAAATCTAGTGTATTATGAAATGTAAAACTATGAAACATGGGAACATAGGACTACAATGCATGATGTTGGCATTCATCTTTACAGTCTGTTTCAGCAGTTGTAAAGACGACAAAGATACAACTGCAGCCCCTTATGATCCAAGTCAACCAGTAGAGGTAACGGACTTTACCCCTAAATCAGGAGGAACAAAAGTACGTATGATTATTTATGGTAGTAATTTTGGCATTGATCCCTCTATTATTTCAGTTAGGGTAGGTGGAAAAGAAGCTAAGGTTATTAGTGTAGAAGGCAATTGTTTATATTGCATTACTCCAGACCAGTGTTATGAAGGTACGATAGAACTAACAGTCGGCGAAACCCCAACTGTAACTATACCACAGAAATATAAATATGTCCAACAGATGCTTGTCACTACTTTATGTGGCTATGTGGATGAACTAGGAAATGGAGAAATAAAAAAAGAAGGTCCATTTAATGATTGTGGAAAGATAGATTCTCCTACGTGGTTTTCATTTGATCCAAAATTTCCGAATCTTCTTTATTTAACCCAAGACAATGGTGATCAAGGTAAAAAGCCTATACGAATTTTAGATTTAGAAAGAGAATACATAACGACTGGATTGGCTGCCGGAAGTGATGGAGTAGGACGTTTTCGCAGTATTACCTGGACATTAGATGGTGATACAATGATAATTGCATGCTCAAAAGGAGATGTTAATGGTGCAAGTAACATCTTCATGACTCGCCAAGGTAACTTTTTGGATCAGAAACGATTGACTACCGGTAATGGATGCCAAGCTTCTGCTGTGCATCCCAGAAATGGAGAATTATATTATAATAACTTCGGAGAAGGTATGGTGATAAGATATGATTATCACAAGTGGGGAATAAACAATAATAAGGAACATCAAGAAAAGCTGTACGCTATTCAAGATATAGATTGGGAATTCAATTATATCATTCACCCATCCGGAAAGTATGCATATATAGTGGTAATAAACCGTCACTATATCCTCCGTGCAAACTATGATGAAGACAAGAAAACATTTACCAATCCGTATGTCGTATGCGGAGCACCAGGTCAAGCTGGCTATGATGATAAAATTGGAGCTAAGGCGCGATTAAGCAGACCCTACCAAGGAGTGTTTGTCAAGAATCCAGAGTATAAGGCAGCCGGAAAAGATGAAATTTACGATTTTTACTTTACTGATCGTGATAATCATTGTATTCGAAAGCTGACACCAGACGGAATTACTTCAACTTTTGCAGGACGAGGAAGCGTTGGTATGAATATACATGCCAATGGTTATGTAGATGGGGCATTACGCGAAGAGGCTCGTTTTGATTCTCCAGCCGCATTGGCATACGATGAAGTAAACAATATATTTTATGTGGGAGATGTAAATAATCATCGTATCCGTAAAATTGCTTTGGAAAAAATACCGGAAGACCTCATTAGAGACCAATCAGATAAAAGAATATCGGATGAAGTTAAATAATAACCGAATAATATGGAATGCATAAATATTAAGAAATTGATAACTTTCTGTCTATTATTGATTTCTATAAGCGTTTTTGCGCAAAAAAAGATAGAAGTTACAGGAATTGTAACAGATGAGAATAAGGAACCACTGATTGGTGTGAATGTAACAGTAAAAGACCAGGCTGGCTTGGGAGCTATCACAGATATTAACGGACGTTACAAAATAAATGTTGAAGAATATTCAAGGCTGCTCTTTTCATATATTGGATTTGATAAACAGGAAGTGCTGATAAAGCAGCAACGTATAGTGAATATTACAATGAAAGAAGCCAATGCAAGAGAGATTGATGAAGTTGTCATCACCGGAACAGGCGTGCAGAAAAAACTGACGGTGACAGGAGCGGTAACGACTGTAAATGTAGACGACCTGAAATCAAATCCTTCAGCAAACCTCTCAAATGCTTTGGCAGGTAATGTAGCAGGTATTCTCGCCATGCAGACATCAGGGCAGCCGGGAGTGAATACTTCTGAATTCTGGATTCGGGGTATCTCCACTTTCGGAGCAAACAATTCTGCGCTGGTATTAGTTGATGGATTTGAACGTAGCCTGGACGAAATGAATATAGAGGACATTGAGTCTTTCACTGTATTGAAAGATGCTTCTACGACAGCTATATATGGTCCCCGTGGTGCTAACGGGGTAATCTTGATTACCTCCAAACACGGTAAAGCCGGTAAAATCAATATAAACGCAAAAGTTGAAACGTCTTACAACACACGCACCATTACACCCGAATTTGCAGACGGTTACACTTACGCACGCATGATGAATGAATCACGCATTACTCGTAATAAAGAACCTATATACCAAGATGATGAATTGGAGCTTTTACGATTAGGACTTGATCCTGATCTTTATCCGAATGTGGATTGGAAGGATGTGTTGCTGAAAGATGGAGCGATGACTTATCGTGCTAATGTGAACATGAATGGTGGTGGGGCTACTGCACGCTATTTTGTTTCACTTAGTTATATCAGCGAAGGAGGAATGTATAAAACAGACGACGCTATGCGTGAGGATTATAATAGCAACCCAAGTAGTCAACGTTGGAATTATCGATTGAACACGGACATTGATATAACTAAAAGTACTCTCCTGAAAGTTGGAGTTTCCGGTTCTTTAAAGAAACGAAATGCACCGGGACAAGGGGAAAATGTATGGAAATCATTGATGAATCAAAATCCGATTAGTGTTCCATTGATGTATTCTAACGGCTATATACCGGCATTTGGTAAAGAAGATGATCGCTCGAACCCATGGGTGCTTGCTACGCAAACTGGATACAAAGAGTTTTGGAATAATAAAGTACAGACAAACATTTCTTTGGAACAAAAACTGGATTTTATAACAAAAGGGCTACGCTTTGAAGGACGTTTTGGATTTGACATCAATAATGATAATGAAATCAACCACAAGAAAATGCCTGAAACATGGCGTGCACAACGTTTCCGTAATTCGGCGGGCGAAATAGTGTATGATCGACAAAGGGAAGAACAGAAGATGGAACAGACCAGTAAGTCATCAGGTAATCGCAGAGAGTTCCTCGAAGCTTTTTTACAGTATAATCGTGGATTTAAAGAACACCATGTAGGAGCAACTCTCAAATATAGCCAGGATGCTTATAAAACAACTGTTGATGTTGGTACAGATGTAAAAAACAGTATTGCCAAACGTCATATGGGAATAGCCGGACGAGCCAGTTACAACTGGAATTACCGTTATTTCGTCGATTTCAATTTTGGATACAACGGTTCGGAGAACTTTGCTGACGGACATCGGTTCGGTTTTTTTCCTGCATTTTCTGTTGCTTGGAATATAGCTGAAGAAAAATTGATCAAGGATCATCTGAAATGGATGAACATGTTTAAACTACGTTATTCATACGGAAAAGTCGGAAATGATCAGTTGGGAACACGCTTTCCTTATTTATATACCATTTCCGGTAAGTATACAGAAAAAGTGGATGACAAAGATGTAGAAAAGATATTCCCCGGATGGAATTGGGGAGATTACGGATACGATAAAAAGTTTGATGGTATGACATATAGCATGTTGGCTTCCGAAAATGTAACATGGGAAATTGCTACCAAACATGATTTTGGAGTAGATTTATCTCTATTTAATGATAAATTGACAGCTACAGTCGATTATTTCCACGAGCAACGTGATGGCATTTACATGGAGCGAAAATTTCTTCCAGGTATGGTAGGTATCGTAAGAAGTAATCCTAAAGCCAATGTCGGTAGTGTATTATCTGAAGGATTTGACGGTCATTTTGCTTACAAACAAAAGTTAGGTAAAGTAAATCTCACCATTCGAGGTAATATGACTTATAGTAAGAATGAAATTCTGGAGAGAGATGAAACAAATACTGTCTATCCTTATCAATTAGAAAAAGGATATCGTGTCAATCAGGCAAAAGGACTTATTGCGTTAGGTCTGTTCAAAGATTACGATGATATTCGTAATAGTCCTAAACAACAGTTTGGTAAAGTACAGCCAGGTGACATCAAGTATAAGGATGTGAATGGTGACGGGGTCATTAATGATGGAGATAAAGCGGCTATTGGAGCCACTACCAAACCGAACTTGATTTACGGATTTGGTATTTCGGCACAATGGAGAGGACTTGACTTCAATGTTCACTTTCAAGGAGCCGGCAAGTCTTCATTCTTTATTGAGGGCTCTACCGTATATGCTTTCAAAGACAACCAATGGGGAAACGTATTGGAGAATTTGGTGGAAAATCGCTGGGTGGATGCAGAAACTGCTGCCAGGTTTGGTATTCCTGCTAATGAAAATCCAAATGCTTCGTATCCTCGTTTAAGTTTCGGTGGAAATGATAACAATTTCCGGAAGTCTACATTTTGGTTGCGTGATGGTTCTTATTTGCGATTAAAAACTCTGGAAGTTGGCTATACTTTACCTAAAACAGTTGTAAACAAACTGAAATTTAATAAGATACGCGTATTCTTTATCGGAACGAACTTATTGACATTCGCTAAATTCAAAGAATGGGATCCTGAACTCGGTAGTTCTACAGGTACCGAGTATCCACTTTCCAAAGTCTTTTCTCTAGGTTTATCTGTTAATATCTAATTTAATATACGTGAAATGAGAAGAATATATTATATATGCATATATATCCTATTAGGAGTAGGAATTGCATCCTGTGCGGACAACTTGGATTCTGACAAGTATTTCAAAGACCGCATGTTACTTGAAGATGTGTTTACTGATGAAACACGGACAGAAAGGTGGTTAGCACATGCTTTTTCATATCTGTCAGGAGAAAATATGGATGTTTCCAGTAAAGATAATAATCTGTTCTGCTTTGCCGATGATATTTATTTCGGTGACCGTGATGATTATAAAACATTTAAGAACGGTACATATAATGAAGGCTTCCGACATTCTTGGGGAGCAAGCTATAAAGGCATTCGTCAAGCTTCTATTTTTATTCAAAATGTTGACATGAATATGAAGATTACGGAACAGGAAAAAGCAGACTTTAAAGCACAAGCGCGCTTCGTAAGAGCTTATTACTACTGGCTTTTACTTCGTAGGTATGGTCCTATACCTTTGTTGCCGGACGAAGGACTTGATTACACTGATAGTTATGAAGGTTTGGCACGGCAACGCAATACTTATGACGAATGTGCCAACTACATTGCTTCCGAAATGGCTTTAGCTGCAAAAGATTTACCATTGGAGAGAGGAACCAACCACATAGCTCGTCCAACCAGAGGAGCCGCTCTAGCTGCGCGTGCCAAAGTGTTACTGTATGCGGCAAGTCCGATAAACAATCCTCGCCCGGAAGATACAGAAAGATTTACTGACTTGGTGGACCATGATGGTAAATGTCTCATTGC
This sequence comes from Bacteroides ovatus, assembly GCF_001314995.1. Taxonomy (NCBI): domain Bacteria; kingdom Pseudomonadati; phylum Bacteroidota; class Bacteroidia; order Bacteroidales; family Bacteroidaceae; genus Bacteroides; species Bacteroides ovatus. The sequence continues at coordinate 4,596,768 of NZ_CP012938.1, read as the reverse complement.
GCAGGAATATGACGAATATAAATGGGCAAAAGCTGCTGCAGCTGCACTTGATGTGATGAAACTCGGGCAATATGAGTTGCATTATTCGTTAGCAAAGACAGAATCAAGTCCAGGCTTTCCTAAAACCGTTACTCCCTATCAAGATAACGATTTCTCGAAACAGGATTGGCCGGATGGGTACAAAAATATAGATCCGTTTGAGTCATACCGTTCGCTCTTTGATGGTGATTTAGCAGCCTCAGATAATAAAGAATTGATTTTTACACGTGGTAAAAATCAGGGTGACCGTGATCTGGCGGATATGGTCAGGCATCAACTCCCATCAATTTATGGTGGTTGGAATACACATGGTATGACACAAAAACAATGTGATGCCTATTATATGGCTAATGGGGATGATTGTCCGGGTAAAGAACGTGAATTAAATATTCCTGGTCGTAGTGACATGCGCGAACGTGCAAATGGATTTGTCAGCAAAACAGAAGCAGGAACTGAAGGATATGAACACTTACGTGCTGGAGTCTCCAAGCAATATGCCGGGCGTGAACCTCGCTTCTACGCTTCCGTCGGATTTAATGGAGCTATATGGCCTATGCTACAAAATTCATCCCTAACCCCTGCCCAGCCGGTAGATGTACAAATATTCTATTATCGTGGTAATGGTAATGGATATACGAATACAAATTTCTGGTTACGTAGTGGAATAGGAATTATGAAATTTGTCAGTCCGGATGATACAGCAGTAGGCAAAATAAACGACCGCATCACTAAAAAACCAGAGCCTGCAATCCGCTACGCAGAAATATTACTGATATATGCGGAAGCTTTGAATGAGCTGGAAGATGGATCCACGTATGACATTTCGTCGTGGGATGGCTCTACTAGTTATTCCATCAAGCGTGACATTAATGAAATGAAGAAGGGGATTCGACCGATTCGCTGCCGTGCCGGTGTGCCTGATTATGATCTTACTACTATATATGGGAATAAGGATGAATTTCGTAAGAAGTTGAAACGTGAGCGCCAAATTGAATTAATGGGTGAGGGGCATCGATATTTTGATTTACGTAGATGGAAGGATGCTCCGGTGGAAGAGGCAATGAAAGTATATGGATGCAATACGTTAATGACTGATTCGGAAGATCAAAAAGTTCTATTTCATTCTCCTGTGGTTATAAACGATCTGCCTTCAACCTTCTCGCGCAAACTATATTTCTGGCCTATTAGCCATGATGAGTTAAAACGGAATAATTTGTTAACCCAGAATCCTGGATGGACATATAATGATTAATATAAAAAAGTATAATATGAAAACTATATATAATTGTTGGATTGTATTGTCCGTTTTGCTATTAGCTACATCTTGTAATGATGAATGGACAGAAGAACAGTATAAGCAATACATATCTTTTGCAGCTCCCATAAACGATCAGGGTGTCATGAACATCTATGTGCGGTATAAAACAGATGGTAAAGTAACGTATAAGTTACCTCTAACAGTGAGTGGAACCACTATGAATTCTCAAGATCTGGATGTACATGTCGCCATAGATCCAGATACTTTGAATATTATGAATCAGGAACGTTTTAGTACACGAACTGAATTGTTCTATGAGCTATTGGATGAGAAGTTTTACAGTTTTTCTGAATCGGTTCATATCCCTGCCGACTCTTATGCGGAAACTATGAATATTGATTTTACATTAAACGGAATTGACATGGTAGAAAAATGGGTATTACCTCTGACTATAGTTGATGATGCTTCTTATAATTATATGAGTCATCCGCGTAAGAATTATGCAAAAGCACTCTTAAGGGTTATTCCGTTCAATGATTATTCAGGAAGTTATAGTACAACTACTATGGAAGTGTTTTTTCGTAATCCGGATGGAAGCATTGATAAAAAGCCAATGGTTGCCAATTCACGTACTGCATACGTAGTAGACGAAAATACAATTTTCTTTTACGCAGGTTTAGTCGGTGAGAATTTAGACAAAGAGATACGCCGTACCTACAAAATATATATGCAATTTGATCAGGAAACAAAAACATTGAAAGTATGGCCGGAAGATGATAGGATTAATTTCGAATTGTTTGGTACACCTGATTACAGTGTTGCGGTAATTAAAGATGCTACTCGTCCATACTTGGAACATCATTATGTCTCCTTTTCGATTGAGTATAATTATGATGACATTACTTCTGCTCCGGGAGCAATAGTGCCATATAAAGTAAAAGGTACATTAACGCTTGAACGTAACATCAATACCCAAATACCAGATGAAGATCAACAGATTGAGTGGTAATATTAGTCTTTACTAGAAGAGGTTAAAGAAATACGTCTGAAAGGATTTCCCCCCTGTTACAAAACAGTTGTAGCAGGGGGAAACTTCATTTTAAGGCATTTCTCGAATAGTCACTTTTAATGATTAAGACAAAAATAAGCTATTCTTTCGATGATATATTAATGGATAAAATGCCTGTTTTTAATGCAAAAGTAATCTATTTATGATTATCTTTGCATTGAATTTAGCATATCAAGAAATGACAGTAAGAGAATGGATCAGAGAAAAAGAAATCAATGGGACTTCAACTTTTAGTGTTGAAGAGCTTCGTTCTTGTTTCATTGCTTCATCAGAACAAGTAATTAAGAATGAACTTTACCGATTAAAAATGCAGGGCAAAATTTTGTCTGTTTATAAAGGATTTTATGTAATTGTTCCCATACAATATGCTGCCAAACGTATTGTACCGCCAATATATTACATTGAACAGCTAATGAGTTTTCTGAAAAAACCCTATTACATTTGCCTGTTAAATGCTGCTGAATTATTAGGTGCTGCCCATCAACGTCCACAAAAGTTTTCAGTAATGACTATTCTTCCCAAATCGTCTGTTTCAGAAAATAAAAATAGTTTTTTGAGTTGGATATATCGCAAACAGATTCCTGATAGACTTTTACAAGAAAAGAATTCAGAAACAGGAACTATTCTTTTTTCTAATCCAGAGTTAACAGCTATTGACCTTGTACAATATGAGCAATATGTAGGTGGATTATCACGAGTGTCTACTGTATTAGCTGAACTTGTTGAAAAGACAGATTTCTCTAACGCAGTGGAAGATTATTTGTTTGATAATACATCCGTAGCAACTATTCAGAGACTAGGTTATATTTTGGATTGTATTCTCAATGAATCAGAACAGGCAGATACACTATATGAACAGTTACGGATTTATGATAAACGTTTGAATTATATACCTTTGAGTTCACGCCATCCTCGAATTTTGAAGGGTGCGAATAGACGTTGGAAAATAAATATAAATATTGATATAGAAATAGACGAACTATGATAAACAGAGCTGCTATAATGCAATGGAGAACACATGTTCCATGGAATGCAAACGAACAAGTTGAGCAAGATCTTATTATTAGTCGGGCATTAGTTGCCATCTTCAGTGATGATTTTTTAGCTTCCAAACTTGCTTTTAGGGGTGGAACTGCATTACACAAATTATATCTTTCTCCGCAGCCTAGATATAGTGAGGATATTGATCTTGTACAAATCGATGCAGAACCAATTAAATCTACTATGTATAGACTAGGTGAAGTCTTGAATTTCTTGCCAGACCGAGTCACAAAACAGAAAAGATTTAATAACACAATGCTTTTTCGTATGGAATCGGAGATACCACCGACTGTGCAAATTCGATTGAAAGTGGAGATTAACTGTTTTGAACACTTCAACGAATTAGGGCTAGTCAAGATTCCTTTTTCTGTAGACAATAGTTGGTTTACAGGACAATGTGAATTAACGACTTATAGACTGAATGAACTGTTAGGCACTAAGTTACGCGCATTATATCAGCGTAAAAAAGGTCGTGACTTATTTGATTTATACAAAGCTCTCACTTTACATGAAGTAAATCCGGATGAAATTATTCGCTGCTATAAACGATATATGGACTTTGTTGCCGGACAACCACCTACTTACAAACAGTTCATTTTGAACATGGAAGAAAAGATGAACGATATGGATTTCTTAGGGGATATCCAAAATCTAATACGTCCTAATGAGATGTTCAATCCTCAAGAAGGGTATGAGCTTATTAAAGAAGTATTGATTGAGCGTTTGAAAAAAGACTTTTAAATTCATATACTTTATTACATACACTTATCTATTTTTGATTTTGTTTTTTGGGGGAGGGAAAGACAAAATAATTCATAATTCAAGCACATTATTCATTAATATACCTGATAAAAAATAAAAGCTATTTTTTATCAGGCAAAATCTCTGGTTTTTACCTGATACATCTTCTTATAACAATACAAAAACAACACAATAATGAATAATACACTAAATTACAGCAGGTTACATACTTATATCTTAGTTTGGACAGGACCCGGAAAACCAACTTTGCACGGATGACTTCGCCGGACATTGGGCTCATAATGCCAATCTTTCAGTGAAAGCCATCATGGGAGTGGCCGGATACAGCGAAATGGCTCGGATGCTCGGATTAAATGATGTAGCAGACAAATATGCGGCTATAGCCAAGAAAATGGCGGTGAAATGGGAAGAAATGGCAAATGAAGGTAGTCATTATCGCCTGGCTTTTGACCGTAAAGATACCTGGAGCCAAAAATACAATATGGTTTGGGATAAGTTGTGGAATCTGAATTTATTTCCTAATAATGTAATTGGAAAAGAGCTCAATTATTATCTAACAAAACAGAATCCTTATGGACTCCCTTTGGATTCTCGTAAAGAATACACAAAATCCGACTGGATCATGTGGACGGCAGCTATGTCATCAGATAAGGAAACTTTCCAGAAATTCTCTGATCCTGTCTATAAATATATCAATGAAACAGTCTCTCGTGTACCTATCAGCGACTGGCACCATACAGACAGCGGTAGATGGGTAGGCTTCAGAGCCCGTTCGGTGATCGGAGGATACTGGATGAAGGTATTAATGGATAAAGTTCAGAATAATCAATAAAGTTAGCACGACGTTTACTTCAAATTTATGCATATGAGATCTTTAAAGAATATTACTATAAAATCAAATTATCTCATTTTGCCCATAGCATTATTGTTCATCAATAATGCTATGGCAAAAAGTAGTTGAAATGACAAAGGCTTACAAAATATGGGCTAAACGCTGTATAGTAGAACCTTACCCAAAACAGAAAAAAAGAAATAAGAATGTTTTTTATACACACAACTTTTTAACGTTATTACTATGAAACATCAAAACTTGGAATTTAAGTGGATGTGTCTACTCTTTCTAGCTCTGCTACTCTCTCCTCCTCTACTTTGGGGACAGAATCATAGCATTAAAGGGCAAATTGTAGATGCAAAAAGTAATGAACCTTTAATAGGAGTAAATATTACTGTTGAAGGCACTTCGAATGGTACCATTTCTGACATAGATGGTCGGTTTACGCTATCTGTAGCTGCTAATGCCGTACTCAAAATCTCTTATATCGGCTATCAAGAAAAGAAAATCAAAGTGGATGATCTGAAAAAAGAGCCTATCATTTCTCTGGAAGAAGACAGCAAGCAACTAGAAGAAGTAGTGGTAGTAGGTTATGGTATTCAGAAAAAGGTATCAAGTGTAGGCGCCATTACCCAAACTAAAGGAGAAGAATTGTTGAAAGGAGGTAATATTACTTCTGTATCAGAAGCTTTACAAGGCAAACTAAATGGTTTGGTAGCTATCAATACGTCAGGCAAGCCTGGAGCAAGTGATACCAAAATGTACATTCGTGGTAAGGCTTCCTGGCAAAACTCTGACCCTTTAGTATTAGTGGATGGTATAGAAAGGGATATGAACGATGTTGACATGAATGAAATCGAGTCTATATCTATTCTAAAAGACGCTTCTGCTACAGCTGTATATGGGGTTCGAGGTGCAAATGGTGTAATATTGTTAACAACCAAACGCGGACAAGATAAGAAACCAAACATCAATTTTTCTACAAGCTTTGGTATTAAACAGACTACTGCAAATATGGAATGGGCAGATTATGTTACATCTATGAAAATGTATAATGAAGCTGTAGCTAATGACAACAACTGGAATCAACAAATTAAACAATCTGTCATCAATGCTTGGTCAAATGCTTTTGATACAGGCAACTACGGCCCTTATAATGATGTCTTTCCACAAGTAGACTGGTGGGATGAGTTGGTTAAACCAGGTTTTTCCCAACAATATAATGTGAATATCAGCGGAGGAACCAATTTCATGCGTTACTTCGCCTCCATCGGTTATCAAAATGACGGTGATATTTATGATTTACAGAAACAGGAGAATTTTGATCCAAGGAACTACTATCGCCGTTATAACTGGCGTTCAAATTTAGATTTTAATTTAACTAAAACGACTTCCTTATCAGTAAATATTGCAGGGAAAATGGGATACCGCAATGACAATTTTGCTGATGATGTGTACACTAGAATCATTGCGGCACCAACCAATTCCTTCCCGATAAAGTATAGTGATGGCTATTGGGGAGATGGATCTACTGCCGGCTATAATCCTGTTTGTAATATGAATACAAATGGATCACAACTGTATAAAACCTTTCAAGGATGGTATGATGTTCGTTTGGAACAAAAACTGGACTTTCTAACTAAAGGACTAAAAGCTGCCGCTAAAGTTTCATACACCTCTGCTTCCACTACTCGTTCTAGTATAAAGACTGGTGAAATTTGGGGTAACAATGATTTTGAATCCAGAAACAGTATTATTAAATACCATCGCGAATATGATTATTCTAATCCGATAGTCAATGCAGATGGTTCCCTCACTTACCCCATGATTTTGGAAAAACGATGGCCAAATGATGAGGATATTGAACTCCCTCCCAACGTTTCTTATGATAATTTGGATGGTTATAATCGTAAGTTATATTACGAATTCTCTGTGGAATATAATCGTTCATTCGGGAGTCATAATGTAACAGCGTTAGCTCTGATGAACCGTCAAGTATCTGATTCAAAAGATGATAAAGTTATCAAATTCCCAAGTTATCGTGAAGAATGGGTGGGACGTGTTACTTATAACTGGAAAGAACGTTATTTGGCAGAGATGAATATCTCTTATACAGGTTCGGAAAAATTTGCCCGAGGACAACGCTTCGGCCTGTTCCCTTCCTATTCTTTGGGATGGCGTGCTTCAGAAGAACCTTTTATAAAGAAACATGTTGGAGATGTGCTGACTAACCTAAAATTTAGATATTCATACGGAAAAGTCGGTAGTGATGCAGCTGCTGCACGTTGGAATTACATCCAATTATTTAATTCTTTAGGAAGTATTGAATTAGGAAATACACAAGGAGTCACACATAGCCCGCTCTATACAGAAGGAGATATTGCTAACTTGACTTCAACATGGGAAAAAGCGACTAAACATAACTTTGGAATAGAAATTGGCTTATGGAATAAGTTAGATTTAACTTTGGATTTATTTAAAGAGAATCGTAAAGATATTCTAATGACTCCACAAACCACATCTTCCATTGTAGGAGCTACTTTTAACGCTATCAACCGAGGAGAAACGAAAAATCATGGTTTAGAATTAGAGTTACGCTGGAATGACAAAATCGGACGTAATTTTAATTACTGGGGAGCTTTAACTTTTGCAGCCAGCGAAAACCGGATTGTCTATAAAGATGATCCTAGAAATGCGGATGAGCACTTGAAAGCTGCAGGTAAACCGATTGATTATCAAAACCGTTTTATTGCGATCGGTAATTATGGTTCGATAGACGATGTGTTCAATTACGCACAAACAGCTATAAATGGTACTACAGCATCGCAAGTAATTCCTGGAGACCTTATCTATATAGACTTCAATGGAGACGGAATAATCAACTCAAACGACAAGGTAGTTGTAGACGAATTGAATTACCCATTGACTACCATCGGATTTTCTTTCGGGTTCAATTGGAAAGGACTTAACTTCAGTGCAATGCTCTATTCGCCACGCAATATATATAAGTTACAGTTCGATCAATATCTGTGGGATTTTCCAGCTTCAAACATACGTGTTCAACCAAAATCCATGGAACGATGGACGCCGGAAACAGCTAATTCATCGGGTGTTATGCGACCTGCTACACACTTGAACAATACATACAACAAAGTGGAAAGTACTTATCGCTATTCCGACTATTCGTATATACGATTAAAGAACATGGAGATAGGATATACATTCCCTAAAAAATGGTTGAGTGAAGCACATATCTCTAATCTTCAGGTTTACATGAACGGGAATAATTTACTAACCTTCTGGAAAGGGGACAAACGCGTGGACCCTGAAACAGGAGGTGTTGGCAGCTATCCGATTGTCCGTACTTACACTTTAGGACTAAGAGTTTCATTTTAATCATATTCAAAAGAAATAAAGATGAGAAAAGTATTATTATATATCTGTTCAGTTTTCATTCTTGGTGGGATGACAAGCTGTGAAGACTTCTTAGATAAAAGGGAAGATGTAGGATTGACAGAAGATGATATCTTTAGGGATTACTATTCCTTACGAGGTTTCTTAGATCAATCTTTCAACCAATTGGAAAATGTTATGGTAATGGATAATTGGGAAAATGGACGCGCATTTGTCGGTCTCTTTGCAGACGAAATGGCAACTACAGATAATTCATCTGCCGTTTTTACTTTACATTCCGGAAACTGGTTAAGTAATGCCAAATCAAATAAGACTTTCGAAATCGGTAATGCTGGAAGTACAGCTATATCTCGATCATATAAGGCGTTGCGTATCAATAACCGCATTATTAATGATATCGATAAGGCTCCTTTGACACCTGAACAAAAAAATGAGATTCTGGGACAAGCTTATTTCTATCGTTCTTGGTTCTACTTTCAGATAATCAAAAGATATGGGGGGATGCCTATTATTGACAAGGTCTTTGAAGGTGGAGATGATGATATTCCCCGTATGACCTACCATGAATCACACGACTGGATGATGGAAGATATACAAAAAGCAATCTACATGTTACCTGACAGTTGGGATGATCCAAACTATGGAAGACCCACAAAAATTGCAGCAATGGCACTTAAAGAATGGGCACAGTTGTTTGATGCAAGTCCATTGATGCAGAATGATTTAAATTCTACAGAAAACAAAGGCTATGACACGGAACGCGCAAAATCCGCAGCAAAATCAGCTTATGAAGTAATACGTTATATGGATGGAAGCAAGTCTGCCCCTTATCCCTATGGTTTGGCTAGTAAAGAAGAATATACGAATGTTTTCTATTTTAAATATCCACCTGTGCATCAACCGGAATACATTTGGGTCAAGCGACAATTTCCTAACGCTGCTAATCAAAACCAAAAACGCACTATCCGCACATTCTGGCAATATGAGGATCTTGCATTCGGTTCGGGACCAGATGGAAATTCCATGTGCTGCCCAAGTTTGAATATCGTCAACATGTTTGACAAGAAGGGAGCAGACGGTATTTATTACCCGATTGATGACCCACGAAGCGGCTATGCACTTGACTATGACCATAAGCCATTTGAGGATCGTGATCCCCGTTTCTATAACAACATCCTTTTACCTGGAACAACTTGGGGACATTACGCTGATGGACGTACCTATTACATTACAACCTACAAAGGAGGAGCAGCCTATCAACACATGTTAACTCAAAAAGACTGCAACAAACGAATGTTCACAGGATTTATGTGTAAAAAGTTCATGTGGCCGGAATGCAATCAGTATCTTGAAAAGAACAATCCGAACTGTTGGTGGGACTATCGCTTCCTCACCATATATATCCGTGCTTCGCAAATTTATTTAGACTATGCAGAAGCGCTATTTGAGGGTTGTGGAAGTGCTACGGCAACTATTGAAGGATGTCCTATATCAGCTGCAGAAGCTATTAATATTCTTCGCAGACGAATTGGCTTAACAGATCTGCCATCAGATATTGTAGCCGATCCTGATAAATTCCGTGCAGCTTATCGCCGTGAGCGTGCCGTAGAATTAATGTTTGAAAATCATCGTTGGTGGGATATCCGCCGCTGGATGATCTTGGAAGAAACATTCAAGGATACTTATCCTATTAAGGGAGCATTATTCACACCACGAGAATCTAATCATGGAAGTATCACGGATAAGTCTACATTGACTTATGATTATGAACAAATCGATATAACTCCGGAAGTGCGTTCTTTTACAAAGAAGAATTACTGGTATCCTTTGCCTCAACATGACGTAGACGCATTGAATAATTTGCAACAAAACCCATATTGGTAATTAAAATGGCTTAATCAAATGAAAAGATATAATAAATTCATATTTATTCTGTTTGTCACTGCTATATTATCCGGCATAGCCACTTCGCTAGAAGCACAGGATAAACCTAAAAAGAAAAAAACAGCCCTTATTGAAGTGAAAGGGCTGGTGACAGACAACACAGGTAAACCGCTAAGCGGAGTAACAGTATTGAGCGGTGAAGGTTCTATTATAAACTATACAGATGCAAATGGAAAATTTGCACTCAAAACAAAAGCTAATGGAACCTTATTAATTGAAGCGTTCGGTTATAAAGATGTTGTAATAAACCTCGCAAAAGAACAGCCCACTGTCATCAAATTACAAAATGAAGATCTATATGCTTCAGAAAGGGACATACACGAACGTGCAGACGGTGGAAAAACGTATCAGCGGGACCTGGTAGGTACAGTATCCAAGTTATCTATGGAAAATGTATTAAAATACCCTGATTTACAATTATCCAATGCCTTACAAGGACAGGCTGCCGGGCTAATTGCTATTTCCGGTGATGGCGGCTTGGGCTATAACACATCAACATTATATGTACGCGGACAACACAATAATGGAACAAATACGGCCTTGGTTATTATTGACGGAATAGAACGCCCGATAGATGATATTTTACCGGAAGAAATAGAATCCATCGAAGTTTTAAAAGATGCTACAGCCAAAATCCTGTATGGAGCAGCCGCCACAAACGGAGTGGTTTTGGTACGTACTAAAAGAGAAGAAGCCCATAAACGAATTGTTCGTGTCGGGGTAGAATACGGTGTACAACCCTCTACACGTGTACCTAAATATCTGGATTCCTACAACTATTCAAAATTGTTTAATGAAGCTCGTATAAACGATGGAATGAATCCTTATTATACTGACACACAATTAGAAGGATACAGAAATAGTAGTGGAGTCAATGATGTATTGTATCCAAATGTTGATTATTACAATGAATTCTTATTGAACCAAAATATCTACCGAAAAGGTACAATTGAGTTTAATGGAGGTAATGAAGGTGTGAAATACGCATTAGTTGGTGGATATACTGGTGGTTCCGGATTAGAAAAAGTTGGAGAACGTTCGGCTTTACACCGTATGAATGCACGTGGTAATCTGGATATTAAAATCACCGATTTTCTTACAGTAACAGCAGATGTTGCAGCTCGTGTGGAACTGAAAAACTGGGGAGCAAAAGATGGTGCAGGCATATTCAGTACATTATCTTCTAATCGTCCCAATGAGTACCCTTTCATTATTCCTAATGAAACATTATCGGGACAGTTTACCCCCAATGAAGATGGCACGCCATTCTTCGGAGCCAGCACACGGATAGTAGACAATTTATATGCAGATATGGTTTATGGAGGTGACACTTCCGAAAGGTATGTAAATAGCCAGACAAACCTTGGAGCAAATTTTGACTTCAATAAATACGTTAAGGGATTGACATTTAATGCTTATGTAACTTTTGACAATTATAGTTACTTACGTCAAGAATTAAGGAATACCTATCCAACTTATGCCATTGACACTTATAGTGATTTAGACGGTGAAACTATCACCCGATATACACAGATGAAAAAACTGGATTTGCCCAAAACGCAAAAGATAGCCTCCAATAATACCTACCGCTATTTTGGTATGCGTGCAGATATAGGATATGAACGCACATTAGGAGTGCATGACTTTTCAGCAATTGGCGCATTCCGGTATACAAAGAATGAGATGACAGGAATGACACAAGATTTTAAAGATGCCAACATCTCTCTGCGTTTAAACTATAGTTATGACAAACGCTATCTAGCCGAGCTAACTCTGGCTGGTATGGGGTCCAACAAATTTGATAAAAACGATCGTTTTTTCTTTTCTCCGGCTGTAGGAGCTTCATGGATAATTTCTAACGAAAGTTTCATGAAAGAAGTAAAGGCTGTTAACTTTCTGAAGCTAAAAGCAAGTTTCGGTGTATTAGGCTATACAGGTAATACTGGATTCTTCTTGTATCAAACTGGTTGGAATAATAATGGCAACTATAATTTCTTCCAGGATCAAACAGATCATAAAGTTAGTTTAGCTCGCTGGGGAAATCCTGATTTAACATGGGAATACTCTCAAGAGTTTAATATTGGTATCGAAGGATTATTCTTTAATAATCGCCTAAGCACAGAACTCAATTATTTCCATGAATGTAGAAAAGATATCATCGGAGTGAATAACGCCCAATATGCCGCTACAGCAGGGAATTATACCATGTATGAAAATATCGGCCAAGTGACTAATCAAGGTATAGATATTGCAATCAACTGGAAAGGGAATATCGGACGGGACTTTTTATACACAGTCGGAGCCAATATGACTTATTCAAAAAATAAATTAGATAAATGGAATGAAATAGAAGGAGTGGAAAGCTATCGTAAAGCCATTGGACGGCCTACTAGTACTATTTTTGGCTTACAAGCACTAGGATTATTTGGAAAAGACATTCCATTAGAAGATCACTCATTACAATCATACGGTATATATCAAAACGGCGATATTGCATACGCTGACTTAAACAACAATGGGATTGTAGATGATAATGACCGTATGAGCCTAGGGCAAAGTTTTCCTGTAACCACTTGGGGAATCAATGTAGACCTCAAATACAAAGGGTTTGGACTTTATATGTTAGGAACTCTTCATACAGGTATTACTCAATTATGTACAAACGCTTATTATTGGAATAATGGTCTGAATGGATACTCTGAATTAGCATTAAATCGCTACCATGAGGTTAATAATCCTTCAGGTACAATGCCCCGATTAACAACAACGACAGAAAGCAATAACTTTCGTGATTCCAGTTTCTGGACAGAGAATGGCTCATTTTTCCGTTTGAAAAATGTAGAACTTAGTTATACATTTGAAAATAAGGCAGGTAGATTCTTTGCAAACAAATGTAAACTATTCGTACGTGGTACAAATTTGCTTACCTTCTCTAAAATAAAGGATCTGGACCCGGAAAGATTAAATGCCGGAATCACAAATTATCCGGCCTATATGACTGTAACCGGCGGTTTATCCGTCTCTTTCTAAACTTAAAAATATGCAAATATGAAAATAAGCAAATTAATACTGTTAACCTGTGTTTGGGGAAGTATTGTTTCTTGTGAAGATCTGCTTGACCCTAAATTGACAAATGAATGGTCCAGTGAGACCGTATGGACTAATCCCGATATGGCACAAGCCGTTTTGACGCAAGTATATGCAGATTTAATGGTTGTTCCGGATCATTATGATGATAATTTCTTAGATGCTGCAACAGACAATGCACTAACCCGAAATTATGGTTCGAGTGTATACCGAGCTAGCATGGGAGCATTCAGCCGATCAACAAATCCACTTGGAAATTGGGACAATATGTATGATAAGATACAAAGCATCAATCTATTCATGGAAAAAGGAGTTACAGATGATGTAATATACAATCGTGTAAGTAAAGAAACTGATCAGGCAATAAAGACTCGTTTACTTGGTGAAGCCTATTTTTTAAGAGCATGGTGCAGCTTCAAATTGTTACAAACTTATGGAGGACGAACAGACGAAGGAGAAGCATTGGGATATACGATCACCAACCATTTCATTGGTGATAAGGAATCTGCGAAGCCGAGCCTGTTTAAACGTGACTCGTATAAAGATTGCGTCAGCCAGATTGTTTCCGACTGTGAAGAAGCTGCCAGACGTTTGCCTGTAACTTACACAGGAGATGATGTAGTTGTCGGAAAATCTAAAATTGGTAGAGCTTGCGGATTAGCGGCAAATGCTCTTAAAGCAAGAACTTTGCTCTATGCAGCAAGTCCGGCTTATCAAGACAAGGATGTAATTCAAATAAATGGCATGGGTAATTTTACTGTATTAAATGAAGCTACTTATCAAGCTGGTTGGGAGCGTGCTGCCCTTTTTGCCAATGAAGTGCTCAAAGACGCAGGGATAAACTATACCTTTACAGCGATGGCTGCTAAAGATTTGGCTGACGCTGGCAGTGATACCCCGGCCGATTTTATTTTCCGCACCTACATGGGACTTGTACATGGTATGGAAAGCCGACACTATCCTCCTTTTTATTTGGGAAATGCACAAACAATTCCTTCCCATAATTTAGCTGCCGCCTTTCCTGCCAAAAATGGTTATCCAATAACAGATTCACGTTCATTATATGACGAGCAAGATCCGTATTTGATAGCTAGAGATAACCGATTCAATATGAATCTATATTATCAAGGAAAAAAATTTGGAGCTTATAACTCAAACATTGATGTATCTGAAGGTGGAAAAGATTCAGAGAGTTTTCACATTTATGCCAGTCGTTCGGGATATTATTTATCTAAGTTCTTGTCTACTACACAAAAAAATATGCTGGATCCGATTCAAACATTGAATTCTCGGCACTTTAACCCATTATTACGTAAAACAGAAGTTTGGCTGAGTTATGCAGAAGCCGCCAATGAAGCATGGGGACCTGAAGGTAAAGGTGACGACTGCAAATATAGTGCTTATGATGTCTTAAAAATCATACGTGAAAAATCAGGTGGTATCACAGATGCTACCTATTTGTCAGAAGTAGCTTCTGAAGGTAAAGACGCATTCCGGAAATTAATCCAAAATGAACGTCGTATAGAATTTGCTTTCGAAGATCACCGTTTTTGGGATTTACGCCGCTGTTTACTTCCCCTAGATACCACTATTGAAGGAATACAAGTGACAAGAACAGATAACGGTCTTTCTTATGAAATAAAAGAAATAGAACAACGTCCGTTGGATGCACTTCGCTATTACTATTTGCCGTTACCTAACGACGAATTATTAAAGAACCCAAACCTCAAAAATAATATGGGGTGGAATAATAACTAATATTAGATACGATTATGAAAATTGCAAAAATAATATTGCTCGCTTTGACGACTTGTTTAACGTCTTGCTATGAAGATTATACGCATGATTATGAAACAACAAATGTTGGTTTTGCTTTACAGAACCCATTGCGCACAGTAATATCAGACCGTGACATGCCTATATATGTAGGAGTATCATTAGGAGGTAAACGAGAAGTTGACATGAATGATTGGGCTAAATTTACCTTGGATGCTTCTTTATTAGAGGGTACTCCTCTTACACTTCTCCCCAAAGAGTATTACATATTGGAAGATCCGGAGATATTTAAAGTGCGGAAATCTAATTTACCTGTAGCAGATGTTGAAATCAAGTTTACAGATGCTTTTTATACAGATCCATTAAGTCTGACTACCCATTATGCCCTCCCTTTCAAAGTTACAGAAAGTTCCATGAACACTATTCGCGAGGGAGCGGATTATTCTATTGTAGCAATCAAGTATGTCAGTTCCTTTTCCGGAGTTTACTACCTTCAAGGTGAAGTAAGTGAAGTAGACGATAATGGAAATACAATAGAAGGTACCACTGTGGTGTATAAAGAAAAAGACTTGATAAATAATAATACATTGGAACTAAGTACTCTCGCGAAAAATAAATTGTTAAGACCCGGAGTAGCAAACTTGGCAAAAAGCAACATCAATCGTTTCCAGTTGACAATCGACAACAACGGCGAATCAGGTTCAGACTACAATGTTCAAATAGAAGGTATAGAAGGAGGAGTTACAATCATTGAAGGAAATGGCAGCTACATTGCCCAAAGTCCGACTTACACCTTCAACAATGGAGACAAACCTTGTCCGGAAATCAACCTGAATTACACCTATGAATTGGCAGGCAAACGCTATAAAGTGAAAGAACAATTAGTGTTACGTCGCGATCCTGTGAATGATTTACGAGTAGAATCATGGAAGTAATCTAAAAACTTGAGACATGGGGAACTATATTGGTTTCTCATGTCTCAAAATGATAACAATATAAGTAAAAAGGTATATAAGAAATGAAAAGAAAAATCTCTGATCTTGTCTATAAATATACCAATAAAATGGCTTCTTGAACGCACCTATATGGCCGCTGATGCCATGAAATATACAAACGAAGTCGATTTCTCACTCGGAGATATTATCTTGCCTTCAGGAAGCGAAACTGTACCAGTTCTTGTTTCACCTGCTAAAAGAAGTGATTATGGCTTGATGACAATTAATGGTTTACAACACACATTATTTGCTGAAACCTCTTTATCACAATCAGAATTTAATGCAATCTCCCAAGTAGATGCAACTCCGATAGAAAATCTGGCAGATCCAATCTCCGAAGTCTTAGCTATTCAGGCAAATAAAGTTTACCTGTTTAAAACAGCCAATGGAAAGAAAGGATTGATTTGCATACAAAAAATAACAGCAAAAACTGGTACTATCGAAGTCTCACCGGATAATTGGGCAGCAAACACTAAATACTCATGGGTACAATTACTGACTAAAACCGTGGCGAAGTAAAGCTCCCATTCAAGATACTTTCTCCAATGATCGTATCATAGAATAATTAGAAGAATAGAGAAGTTCTTGGTTTCTACGAGCTTCTCTATTCCTGTTTTCTCAATTAGAAGAAAGAAGAAATCTATCATTCTACCATTTTTTTTCCTTTATTGATTAGTATTTTTCCTTCCTTCTCTGATATCTTCCCTACTTTTGCGAAAAGTCATCATGAAAAACTGAAGTTAATTAAATCACAATAATTATGAATCTGAAAAAACATTTACCCTGGCTGGGAGCCCTACTCCCTATTGCTAACACACAAGCAGAAACAAAACCTAATGTAGTAATTATCTATATCGATGATATGGGTATCGGTGACATAGGTTGTTATGGAGGTAAATTCGTTCCTACTCCCAATATTGACAAGTTGGCACAGGACGGACTATTATTCAACCAATATTACTCTTCTGCGCCGGTTAGCTCTCCATCCCGTTGTGGATTAACCACAGGTCTCTTTCCTCTTGAAGTGGGAATCAACACTTTCCTGAACGACAAAGCTGCTAATAAGAGATGCGAACAACATAATTTCCTGGATGACAAGTTGCCTTCCATGGCGCGTGCCTTCCAAAATGCAGGTTACTCAACAGGACACATCGGAAAATGGCACATGGGAGGCGGACGTGACGTACATGATGCTCCTTCTATTAAGAATTACGGTTTTGATGAATACATATCAACTTACGAGAGTCCGGATCCGGAACCGGCAATCACTGCTACCAAATGGATCTGGTCGGATAAAGACAGCGTGAAACGCTGGAGACGTACCGAATACTTTGTAGATAAAAGTATTGAGTTTGTAAAAAAGCACAAAGACGAACCCTTCTTCCTAAACCTATGGCCGGATGATATGCATACCCCTTGGGTACCGGAATTCAAACAAAAGGAAAGAAAAAGCTGGGAAACACAAGAAGCATTTGCTCCTGTACTAGCGGAGATGGACAAACAACTCGGACGTTTCATCAAAACCCTGGATGAGTTGGGAGTGGGAGAAAATACAATCATTATTTTCACTAGCGACAATGGTCCTGCACCCAGCTTTAAATCTGTACGTTCCGCTTATTTGAGAGGAACTAAAAATAGTCTTTATGAAGGGGGAATCCGTATGCCGTTCATAGTTAGATATCCCAAAAAAATTAAAGCCGGACAGGTAAATAACGAGTCTGTATTATGCGCAGTAGATTTATATCCGACTTTGTGTTCTATAGCCGGAATCAAAACAGAAAAAGGTTACAAAGGCGATGGACAGAACTATTCAAAAGTTCTTCTCGGTAAATCGGAAGCCAAACGCAAGACCGATTTAATGTGGGACTTCGGACGAAACAAACATTTTGGCTTTCCAGGAAACCCTTATGACAGAAGCCCCCATTTAGCTATACGCAGTGGAAAATGGAAATTATTAGTGAACGGTGACGGAAGCGATGCGCAATTATATGATATGGAAAAGGATAAGTTCGAAAAGAATAATATCGCAAATGAGCATCCTGATTTGGTTGCCAAGTTGAGCAAGAAAGTATGTAAATGGTATGAGGAAAACAAAGACAAAGGAAAAGAGTAATACAGTGAAAAACAAATTATAAACCAACATTAAACTTATGAATTCTAATTTTTTACTATTACCAACCGCCTTGATGGTTGCAGGACATTCTGCAGCAGAGGCCAAAGGAAAAAAGTCCGATCAAAGACCCAATATCCTGGTAATTCTTGCAGATGACCTAGGCTATTCCGACCTGGGATGCTACGGTAGTGAAATTCACACACCTAATCTGGACAAACTGGCAAAACAAGGAGTACGTTTCAATCATTTCTATAACACCAGCCGGAGTTGTCCGACGCGTGCTTCCCTGTTGACAGGACTTTATCAACATCAGGCAGGAATCGGACGTATGACCTTCGATGACCACCTGCCGGGTTACCGGGGAACACTCTCACGCAATGCCGTTACTATCGCAGAGGTATTGAAAGAATCAGGATATGCTACCAGCATGGTAGGTAAATGGCACATCGCAGAAACTCCACTACGCAAAGACCAACGCGAATGGCTCGCACATCACGTATACCACGAAACCTATTCTGATCTTTGTCATTATCCGGTGAATCGCGGATTTGATACCCACTATGGTACTATCTACGGAGTAGTAGACTATTTTGACCCATTCAGTCTGGTAGAAGGTGAAGTACCCGTGAAAGAAGTACCCGACGGATATTACATCACACAGGCGCTTTCAGACCGTGCAGTGAAAGAAGTGAAAGAGTATGCCAAAGACGATAAACCATTCTTTATGTACCTGGCTTACACAGCACCACACTGGCCATTGCATGCACTGCCGGAAGATATTGAAAAATATAAGGATACCTATAAAGTAGGCTGGGAAGCTATCCGTAACGCCCGTTACGAACGTCAGAAACAGCTTGGTATATTCCCTAACATGGATAATTTCCTGTCTGATAGACAGTTCAAAGATAAATGGGAAGATAACCCACATGCTGAATGGGATGCTCGTGCCATGGCTGTTCATGCTGCCATGATCGACCGTATGGACCAGGGAATAGGACAAGTAATCGATGCTCTGGAAAAGACAGGACAACTTGAAAATACACTGATTTTATTCCTTTCCGACAATGGATGCAGCAATGAAGATTGTCAGAACTACTCTCCAGGAGAAAATGACCGTCCTGATATGACACGTAAAGGGGAGAAAATGGTTTATCCTCATAACAAAGAAGTGCTGCCTGGCCCGGAAACAACTTATGCTTCACTGGGAGCACGCTGGGCAAACGTAGCCAACACACCGTTCCGTTTTTGGAAAGCCAAATCTTATGAAGGAGGTATCTGTACTCCGATGATTGCTCACTGGCCGAAAGGTATCAAGAAGAATGTCGGCAAAACGACTCCCGAAATCGGACATGTGATGGACATCATGGCTACTTGTATCGATATGGCAGGCGCCACTTATCCTACCAAATATAAAGGAAATGACATCATCCCATTGGAGGGTAAGAGTCTGGTTCCTATCTTCAAGACCGGACATCGTGAAGGACATGACTACCTTGGATTCGAACATTACAATGAACGTGCATTCCTCTCTAATGACGGTTGGAAACTGGTTCGTCCGGGAGAAAACGCTAAATGGGAATTATACAACCTGAATGAGGACCGGAGCGAAATGCATAATCTAGCAGCACAATACCCTGAAAAAGTAGCTGAAATGACAAAGGCTTATGAAGCATGGGCTAAACGTTGCATGGTAGAGCCTTACCCGGGACAAAAAAAGAAATAAAGCCTACTCAATTAATTAGAAAGAGTACTCGATTAATTATTTTATATTTGACTCCTGTCGGAAAATATCCAATGATATTGCACGACAGGAGTTTTTTTTATATGCTTTTATCCCTTCTTTATCAAGCCTCACCTGAAATCGGAGGCTGACCTGTATATTCCTTAGGCAGTACACCATATTGCGCTTTAAAACATTTCGCAAAATAAGAAGAAGAAGTAAATCCTACCTGCGCTGCCACTTCAGAAATCCGGGTACCGCTCACAATCAGTTCAGCGGCTCTATTCATACGAAGTGTCTTCAAATAATCATTAGGAGACATTCCGGACAAAGCCTTTATCTTCCGATAGAAATTAGAACGGCTCATATTCATCTGTTCCGCCAAAGTATCTATCGAGAAGTTCTCATCCGCCAACTGTTCGGCTATTACTCCCTGTATCTTCGCTATAAATTCACAGTCTTTTTGAGACATCGCAAAATCCGTTGTCGAAACAGCAACCGTATCTCCTGCCAAGCTCACCATCAATTTATGGAAAGACTGCCTCAACTTCAACAGATTCTCGATCTGCATATGGAGCTGTTTAACAGAGAATGGTTTCTCAACATATACATCCGCTCCACATTCAAGTCCTTCGACTTTAGACTCCAAAGTGGTTTTCGCCGTCAACAAAATAACCGGAATATGTGAATAAGAGATTTCAGACTTCACCTTGCTGCAAAGTTCCAGCCCATCCATCTCCGGCATCATTACGTCACTCACTATCACATCCACATTTTCCTTCGCAAGCACTTCAAGTGCTTCACGACCGTTGGAAGCCCTCAACACACGGAACCATGCCGCCAATGACTCACGAGTCAGATTCAGCAAATCAACATTATCCTCAACCAACAGAACTGTGAACTTCTTTCCAGCATACTCCGAAGAGATCGTTTCAGAAGCATCTGCATGCTCCGGGGATATTTCTACAATATCGCCCATTTTTTCCGTCTCCCACTCTTTGAACGGAAGAGACAGTATAAACGAAGAACCACCTCCAACATTATCTTCCAGACGCAAATCTCCCTGATGAGCTTCTGCCAAAGATTTCGCAAAAGCCAATCCGATGCCAGTGCCTACTGCTGTGGCCACCTTATCGTCAGGCAGTTGATAGAAAGCCTCAAATATCTTTTGTTTCTGTTCATTTGGTATTCCGGGACCATCATCGTTCACTTGTATCTCATATCCCCCATCAGTGACAAGCAGCTTCAAATCAATACGCGCATGCGCATATTTGATGGCATTTCCCATCAGATTGACAAGAATCTTACTTAATTTGTCCCTATCCACCGTAGACACCAGCTCTTGTTCGGGCACGATCAGTTGCAAATCAATTCCTTTTAATTCAGCAGGGCTTGTAAACTGATTATAAACGTCACTGACAAGTTCTTTAATATCACTCTTTTTCAGATTCAGATGTAGCGTACCACTCTCCATTTTCTGAAAATCAAGCAATTCATTAGTAATCCCCAACAGATAATTTACATTCTTATCTATCACAGACAAATACTTGAGATCTTTTCCTTCATGCTCTTTCTCTAATAATTTCTCCAAAGGAAGCCGTATCAAACTAAGCGGAGTACGTATCTCATGTACCAGATTGATGAAAAAGCTAATCTTCGACTTATAAACTTCCTGTTCCTTGGCAGTTTGGTATTTTTCCATCCGCCGTTTATATTTGCGTTTAACACGGAGGTTCCATCGCCAAGCCATCCAGCCGATCCATCCCAACAGCATGAGCACATAAACGAAGTAAGCAAAGGTACTACGCCACCAGGGAGGAGTAATCACCACCTTTAAAGTGGTAGTATTCTCGTTCCACTGACGATCATTATTAGAGCCTCTGACTTCGAACAAATACTCACCGGGAGGCAAATTGGTGTAAGAAGCCATATTGTTATCGGTATTCAGAATCCACTCCTTGTCCACTCCCCGAAGTATGTAAGAATACCGGTTCTTCCCCGGATCTTCAAAACTAAGAGCGACAAAACGAATGGAGAAGCTATTGTTTTCATAAGATAAAGTCACCTTATCAGCCATATAAAGCGGTTTATCCAACTGAAGCAGTTTCTTCACCTCCTGCTCATCGGTTTGATAAGGTAACCGGATATCGGTCACATAAACCGGAGGAATATATTTGTTATCTACAAACTGTTCCGGCTGGAATACATTAAAGCCATTGATCCCACCAAAATACAATTTTCCTTCGGATGATTTTAATGAAGATCGAGCTATAAACTGATTCCCTTGCAAGCCGTCATTAATCGTGAACTGGCGGAAATGATCTTTGGTAACAGGATTAATCTTAAAAATTCCGGCATTGCTGGATACCCAGAAATCACCTCCTTGATCTTGCTCAATCGCATAAATAACCTTGTTAGGTAATAAAGTATTATGCGGGTCAAACTCAATGAATCTTTTCTCTTTAGCATCAAAAGAACACAGTCCTCCCCCATTCGTTCCAAACCACATGGTTCCTTTCGTATCTTCAAATAAAGTAATGACCGAATTACTGGTGATCGTAGTCGAATCTTCCCGTTCATGCTGATAATGTTTCCAATGAGCATTCATTGTATTGTAAGAAAACACACCACTATTGGAAGTCGCAATCCAGAGATGATTGTACATATCCTCATAGATATCGACAACAGAAACCATTGAACCGACACTTGTGATGGTCATAAAGTTATCTCGAGCAGCGTCATAACGACACAATCCCCAACTCGTTCCTACATAAATTTCTCCTTTTCGTCCTTTATAAATACACAACACATCGTTGCTACAAATCGTATTGGGGATTCCACGAGAATGAGTATAGGCTTTCACTGCCCCTGTGCGTAAATTGATAACCCGTATTCCCCCGGCATAAGTACCGATCCATAAATAGTCACCATCCAGCATTAGAGAACGAATGTCATACTTTTGATTTTTAGTTCCTCCTATTGCATAAGGAGAAAGCTCCCGAGTAGCAGCATTGAAAAAATACAAACCGCTTTGAGTTCCAATCCAGATATTCCCATCCTTATTCTCACAGAAAGGAGCAACGACCTCCCCCGCTCCCGGCACTCCGGACAGATAGGCAGGCGAATAATAATCAAAACGTTTAGTCTGCTTGGACATATAGTTAATCCCACCCAAATTGGTCAACACCCAAAGAGCCCCTTCGGCATCCCACATCATTCCATTGATAGTCTGGTCGCTCAAACTTCTCGGATCGGCGGGATTATCCGCCCGCTGAAATGTGTTTGTATTTTGATCGAACAGATAAAGCCCGTTATCCGTTCCTACCAACAGCTCTTTATCCGTATACTTCAACAAACAATGAACAGCTCCGAAATTAAACGCCGAACCACTGTAATTGTCTATAGCTTCGGTTCGTTCATCCAAACGGCTCAACAGATTACTTCCCGCACCAATCCAGATTTCTCCATCGATATTCTGAATACAGTTCACTTTATAACTATCGGAAGCATTTATATCCAATGAGATTTCATACGTCCGGAGAAACTTGCCGTTTTCGTCAAAGCACAAAAGTCCTTCCTGTAAGGAAGATATATAGACCCTCTTCCGATCAGCGCTCTGACAGAGGTCCCATACAAAAGACGTCTGAACACTATTTTGAGTCAGCACCTCTGTTTTCGGATCATAAATAAAAAATCCCTGGCCCAAAGTCGCAATCCAGATAAGACCATTTTCCGTCTTGATAATCTTTTTAATCTCACTGCTGATATACACATTATACTGCGTCGTTTTATCAAAGTAAGAGAAACGATCGGTATCCCGGTCATAAATATAAAGTCCGGAGTTTGTTCCAACCCAGAGATTCTTGTCCACCTCTATCAAGGCTTCTACAAAATTGTTTTCTAATGAGAACTTTTCGTTGAGAACATTCCGGTACACTTTATTGCCCCGCCCGTCATAACGGTTCAGTCCGTCACTGGTACCCAACCAGATAAAGCCATAACTATCTTGAAGGGCGCACCACACGGTATTATGAGACAATCCATCTTCTACCTGATATTTCTTGAACGAAAAATAAGGAGACGCGGATAGTGTTCCGGTCCAGAAGATCAGCAAGCATATTAGTATTTTAGTTAACTTCATTCTACGTGTTTTTTATTCAATTATCGGTTCAGCCAAGGTTCAGGATTCAACTTTTCTTTCTCCCTACGCAACTGGAAGTGCAATACCGTCCGTCCATTATCCGTACCGTCAGAAAAGACCTGACCGATGGATTGCTTCGTCTTCACCGTGTCACCGGCTTTGACGGATGCAGAAGAAAGATTGCAATAAACAGAAATATAATTGCCATGACGAATGAGGACATTAAATAATCCGTTCAATTGGAATACAGCCGCCACCTTTCCATCAAAAATGGCACGTGCCTGTGCACCCGGTTTTCCCTGAATATCAATACCCTTGTTATCCAGTTTCACGTTGCGCAACCCCTCTACGGCATATTGTCCGTAACGGCTGGTGATAATATAAGCGCCGGATATAGGCATTGGCAATTTCCCGCGATTCGCGGCAAAGTTACCTGATAATTCCCGATCCGCCTTACTCATGGTATAAGCCTCAAGAGGTTTCGATTTGGCGGCCGTTTCCGTTGCGGCGGATTTTCCCTCCTTGCTTTCCTCTTTCTTACGGGCAGCCGCTTCACGACGAGCTTCTTCCTGCGCACGCTTGCGGGCACGCTCTATTTCTTCTGCAATTAATTTATCGATGCGGGCATTCAGCTGATTGGCTTCCCTGCGTTTTTTATTTATCTCATTCTGCAATCCTTTCTGCTTCTTTTGCAGATTAGTCACTAGCGTGCGTTTCTCTTTTTCCTGCTCTTCCAACTTCACCTTTTCGCTCTCACGTTCTTGCAGCAGGTTCTCTTTGGCGGCTTTCACTTGCTGACGTTCCGCTTTCTTCTTGCGTATCTGCTCCTGTTTCTTTAGGATTTCTTCCCCTTGCAGACGTTGATAAGTGGCATATTCACGAACATATCGCATACGCCGATAAGTCTGCCCCAGATTCTTTGCCGAAAAAATAAACATGAGCTTCTCCTCTATCGACTTATTCTTATACAAGTACTGGACAGAAGCTTCATATTTCTTCTTTTTATCTTTCAAATCCTTCTCCAGCCCGTGCAACTGGCGCTCCAATGAAGCCAACTCACGCTGGATAGCCTCCACATCATTGTTGATAGCCATGATATAGCGTTTCCGCTCTTCAATCTGTCCGGTCAACACAGCCAGACTATTCAACTGGCTTCCCACATCTTTCTTTGTATCCTTCAATATAGATTCCGATTCGGCAATCTGTTTTTGCAGCGCACCGCGTTTACTTTCCAGCTCACGAATCAACTTGTTCGATTGAGCGAAAAGAGGAACTGCCAACCAAAGGCAACTGATTAGAATAACAAAGAAACGTTTCATCATAATAAAGCTACCAGCATTTTTACTAATTCTTCCAAGGGAATCTGGTTGTATTTGGACGTCAGTTCCGTCGGAGTTATCGAAAACTCTTGTGTGGAGAACTCATAAAGTTGGACTTTTGCCTTTTCTAATGAAGGAATTCCTATATCTTTTCCTGTCAGCTCTGTCTTTCCACCAGGAAGAGAGGCATCCATCAATATCTTTTCCAAACGGGAAAACTCCACATTCTTCGACAATACATTTTTCAATTCAGCTTTAGTGGCACGAACAAAGCGTTTATTCATCCTGTCTACCAATAAAACTTCGTCGGGAGTAACTTCTATACGTGCCACTTCTGTACGCAGAATAGGCATCAATAAGGAGATTTGTACCCGCTCATGAGTTTTCATCTTCATGGTTCCCCCTACAGACATGCTTCCCTTCTTGCCGGGAATAGTCAACTGAAGCTTGGAAGCCAGGTAACTGGATGTCGGAGCCTTTGTCGAAGTCTTAGTTTCCGAAGTTGCCAAGTGTTTCGAACTCTTACAGCCGGCCAACACCACTACCACCAACAACAGTAGATAAATGATTCTTTTCATTCCGCAATATATTTCTTCTTCTCTATTTTCTGTTTCAACGTTTTCGACTCGCTACCCATTTCCAGTGCCTTCTTCCAATATTTCAACGCACCTTCCACATCGCCGGTCATAAAATAAATATCTCCGCAATGCTCCACAATCACATCACTCTTCTCGCCGTCGTTCTTCATTGCATTATCAATATAGATACGGGCTTCGGCATAGTTTCCCTTTTCAAAAAGAATCCATGCATAAGTATCGAGATAGGTCGAATTATTAGGTTCGGCTTTCACCGTTTTGTAACTCATCTCCTCCGCCTTGTCCAAGTCACGACGTTCCACAGACAGATAATAAGCATAATTATTTAATGCGCCAATATTGGAAGGATTATATACCAAAGCCGAATCGTAAGCAGCATAAGCCTCCGTCATTTGTTTCTTGGTATGATAAATATCCCCCATGATAGAATAAAAATCTGAAATGACTTCTTTTCTGGTATCGGGAGTTATATGTTCCAATGCTCTATTACAAACACTCAATACACTATCTCCCTGTTCTGCCTGATGATAAGCGATAGCCAGATAATAATAAAGTTCCAACGCATCCGGAGTAGCTTCAATGCCCGGTTCGCAGACCTTGATAATTTGCTTGTAATCTTCCTTCTTCACCGCCGCACTAACCAGCATCAAACGGGCCGCCTTATTGGTAGGATCCAGATCAACCACCTGCTCCAATACCGGCACAGCCTCTTGTTCCATATTCTTCGACAACAGGTATTGAGAATAAAGCATCGGTATCTGCGGATCATCCATATCCTGCTTCATCATCCGGTCAAACAAGGCAATCACCTGAGTGCTATCTTTAGCGGACGACTGTTCATTTTCCGCAATCACCTGTCTCATGACACTGATTTTAGTATCAGAAGTCACCTTTTTGTTCAATAACAACGTATCCAGTTGCTGTTGATACAATTCTTTCTGCCCGGTCTGTTCATAGTAAGAAGCCATCGAGAAGAGAGCCATCGGATTATCAGGCTCTACAGCCAGTACCTTCTGGTATGCATCATAAGCTTCCTGCTTTTTCCCGTTCTGAAGATATACATCTCCCAGTATCACCTGATAACGCATATCCATCGGATATTCCTGTACCAGACTTTCTATTTCCTGAAATGCCTTCTTATCATCTTTCATCTGAAGATAAATCCGGAATTTCTCCATAGACAGCTGCTCATTCTTACCCAAACGTTTCTCTAAACGATTCAATGTAGAAATGACATCATTATACTTCTCCTGGCGACTGTAAATATCAAGAAGGCTGAACAAAGGGTCCTGTTTCGACGGGAAACGGGTCACCATCTTCTCAAGCAAAGCCGCAGCCTTATCCAATTCATTTTGTTGCTGGTACAAACTGACCAATCCCTGACTATACCAATAGTTATCAGGCGCAAAAGCCACTGCCTGCTCCAAAGCAACCTGACCTTGCGGCACCTGGCGAAGGAACATATAATATTGCGATATTTCATAAAGCGCAGAAGAAGCAGTGGGGTTGATATCCAGACAATGCTGTAGCAATCCAAATGCCGCATCATACTCATTCTTTCCTTTCATCCGCATGGCTTCTAAAAAGAAGTAGTCATATTTACGCTGTTGTTCAGCAGAAAGCAATGTTTCCTTCATCAAAGAAGCTCCATCTGCTTTCGCTGTTGTTTTTGCTGTACGCACAGACCGGATTCCCCCACATGAAGTGAGCATCAATACCGTCACGAACAGCCATCCTATTTTTATCTTCATTCTATTTTCTCCATTAAGCATTCATCATACTCCGGTATGTCCGAAACCACCGGCTCCCCGTTCTGTTTCATCCAGCACCTCTACTTCCTGCCATGCAGGCTGTTCGTGCTTCGCTATCACCATCTGCGCGATACGTTCACCGTCTTCAATCACAAACGTTTCAGAGGAGAGATTGACTAAAATGATACAAACTTCCCCACGATAATCCGCATCAATCGTACCCGGAGAATTGAGCACCGTAATCCCTTTCTTGATCGCCAGTCCGCTACGTGGACGAACCTGTGCCTCAAATCCCTTCGGCAAGGCGATATACAGTCCTGTCGGCACCAGACAACGTTGCAACGGTTCCAATGTGATAGGTTCAGAAAGATTAGCACGGATATCCATTCCTGCGGACAATTCAGTGGCATAAGCCGGAAGCGGATGCTTCGATTTATTGATAACTTGAATATTCATAAATGCATGTTTACTATTTAACGGGCGAAAATACACATTTTGAACTGAAAAATAGTTAAGTTTGCAGTTAAATAATGTACCTGTAGCCAATTTGCGAATGGTAAACACTAAAATTATAGATAAAATGATGAATTGGAACCAATTAATATCAGCGAAACGTTTCGGAATGGAAGAATTCCATGAGGAACGACAGGAAAACCGATCCGAATTCCAACGGGACTATGACCGTCTTATTTTTTCGGCTCCTTTCCGCAGATTACAGAACAAAACGCAAGTATTCCCTCTACCGGGCAGCGTTTTTGTACACAACCGACTTACGCACAGTCTCGAAGTCGCCAGCGTTGGCCGTTCACTCGGGGACGATGTTGCCAAAGCACTTCTGGAACGTCATCCGGAACTTCAGGATTCTTTCCTGCCGGAGATTGGTTCTATCGTCTCGGCCGCTTGCCTGGCACACGATTTGGGGAATCCGCCCTTCGGTCATTCAGGTGAAAAGGCTATTTCTACTTTTTTCTCTGAAGGAAAAGGAGTTCGCCTGAAAGAAAAGCAGCCGAACGGCGAGCAACTTTCTCCGATGGAATGGGAAGATTTGACACATTTTGAAGGAAATGCAAATGCGTTCCGAATACTGACACATCAGTTTGAAGGACGTCGCAAAGGCGGATTTGTCCTGACATATACCACTCTGGCTTCTATCGTGAAATATCCCTTTTCATCAAGCCTTGCAGGAACCAAATCGAAGTTTGGATTCTTCATCAGCGAAGAAGAAAGTTTCCAAAAAATAGCAACTGAATTAGGACTGACCTTGCTCAACGAGCATCCTTTGAAGTATGCACGCCACCCACTAGTCTATTTAGTGGAAGCGGCAGACGATATTTGCTATCAAATGATGGATATTGAGGATGCATATAAACTGAAGATTCTCACCACTGAAGAAACCAAAGAACTATTAATGACCTATTTCAGCGAAGAGCGGCAGGAACATCTCCGGAAAACATTCCTGATTGTCAATGATGTCAACGAGCAAATCGCCTACCTGCGCTCTTCCGTCATCGGTTTATTGATCCGGGAGTGTACCCGTGTCTTTTTAGATCATGAACAAGAAATACTGTCCGGCACGTTCGAAGGATCACTAATCAAGCGCATAGCCGAACGTCCGGCAGCAGCCTACAAACACAGCGTCGAAGTATCTATCAATAAAATCTACCGTTCACGGGACGTGCTGGATATCGAGCTAGCGGGATTCCGCATCATCAGTACCTTACTCGAATTGATGATAGACGCCGTAACCTCACCCGAGAAGGCTTATTCCAAACTCCTGATCGACCGGGTATCCAGCCAATACAATATAAATTCGCCCGTACTCTATGAAAGAATACAGGCGGTACTTGACTATATATCGGGAATGACCGATGTCTTTGCTCTTGATCTTTATCGTAAAATTAACGGGAACAGTCTGCCTGCGGTGTAACCACTTTAGGAGTAAAAACCTCTTCCCCTTCACAAGAAGACAATCTCAACGCATCCGGATGGCTTTCAATAAACGTCTGGATGTGTCGAATTCGTTTATCTTCAAGAATTTCGTCTACAGCAATCAGGATACCGGTTTCTTCCACATCACCGAACTCGTAATTGACAGCTGTTCCGAACATACGCATCGTAGGGCTTAAGCTCATATACGCATTTACCAACGGAGGAATATTATAGCCCAATTTACGGATTTCACAATTCAATATCTTATAGTCCTCTTTAAAAGTACTCTTGCAGAACAATGCGTTCAACTCTTCTTCGGAAGTCTCAAGTTGCAGAGGCTCAATCGGAGTAACAAGTTTCTCTTTATCATAAAAATGTTTCTTGAGGAAATGAAGAATCATATCACGGCCACGACGATGGTAGCTAGGATACATGGTCACCTTGCCAAAGAAATACTTCACATTCGGCATAACCACGGTCAACGCTCCCAACCCGTCCCACAGATTATCCAAAGCGAACAATCCTTTGCTTCCGGCACGGGTAGACTGATATTCAAGCGTAACAAACGAACGCCCCAGTTCAATTGTCTGCGGCAGGTATTCTCTAATAAAAGCATCAGAAAAATGAAACATGTGGGAAGTAGCCAGAATTGGCGCGCCTTTTTCATCAAAACGCACGTCCGTACCAAGCAGATACCGGTAACCACCCAGAATTTCTTCCGCTTCCGGATTCCATACGATCAACTGCTTGTAGGGGTGTTCCATCGTGTCGTATTCATCAATATCCATTGACAGGCCTGTACCTCCACCAGCAGCACGGAAAGCTATTTCACGCAAACGACCAATCTCTCTCATTACATTAGGAGCATTCTGATGAGTAATAATATAAATCTGATTATTACTCTTATTCGTCATTCGTAAGCGTTTGTCTTCCGTCAATTCTGCCTTCAGCAGTTCTTTGCTTACCGGTTTAATAATCTCTTCCATATTCCTTGTTATAGTTGTTCTATCAGTTACAGTTTATAAACAATATCCTTTACGTATTCAGCCCACTGCGCAGGGGTTTTCGATTTATCAAAAGTCTGCCAGGGTATGGGTTTGCCAAAAGTGACAGTAAAAGTTTTGTGGCGATTCTTAAACATTTCATCCGCAAGATACAACATAGCAATGTTAAACTTGATACCCAATGCCTTGCAAATATTTGCCAGGTTGTAAAAGAAATCAGAATTCCTGCCCCCAAAATGCACGGGTATTACATCACGTTTTGCTTGTATGCTCTTTACTACAAATGTCTTTTTCCATTCCAGGTCGCGAATCACTCCATTCTGACGGCGCGAGCACAGTCCGGCAGGAAACATAATCAGCTGATCGTCGGACTGGAATCCGGCTTCCACCATCTTCGGAAAGTCCTTTGCCTGCTTGCCGGTTTTATTAATAGGTATGCAAAGGGGAGCCAACCCGCGTAGATTCATCAATAGATCATTCACCAGGTATTTCACCTTCCCCTCATAGTGCTTTCCTAACACATAACCAAGCGCAACACCATCCTGTCCGCCTAACGGATGATTGGAAACAAAAGTGTACAGACCATCCTTTGGCAAATTCTCAATGCCTTTTACGTCCACTTTCGCATCCAAAAAGCCCATACATGCCTCCAGAAAGTCCACTCCCAGTTTATCCTTCGACTCATTCAGGAATACATTAATTTCATCCTGATGAACAATTTTCTTCAGATAAGAAATCACGAACTTAGGGATGTACTTGTAATGCTTCGGAGCCTTCGTCCGAAGTATCTTATCGACATCGATCAAAAATAAAGAGTCATCAGTCATTCTTTTCAAATAAAAATGATGGCACAAAATTAACGGTTCTTTTTTATTAATCGCAATAATTTGGTAGAAAATGCAGGATTTAAGTTCAGAACACAAAAAAACACCACCCAAAAACTATCAAAAATGACCTAAAAACTATCCGCGGATAGTTTTCGGATAAAAAAACGTCAGTTTTTCCCCTACCGGGTTTCAAAAATTCATGTAAACTTGCAACATCGAAAATAACAAACGAATATTCACCTTTAAAAAGCAACACATTATGAAAAGTTTAAGCTTCAGAAAAGACTTAGTAGGAGTACAAGATGAATTACTACGCTTCGCTTATAAACTGACAACTGACCGTGAAGAAGCAAACGATTTGTTGCAGGAGACATCATTAAAAGCATTAGATAATGAAGATAAATATACCCCTGATACAAATTTCAAAGGATGGATGTATACCATCATGCGCAATATATTCATAAACAACTACCGCAAGGTAGTCCGCGACCAGACATTCATCGACCAGACTGATAATCTTTATCATCTGAATTTGCCACAGGATGGAAGTTCTGAAAATACAGAAAGAGCATACGACCTGAAAGAGATGCACCGTGTAGTTAACAAACTCCCCAAAGAATACAGAGTTCCGTTTGCGATGCACGTTTCAGGATTCAAATACCGTGAAATTGCGGAAAAACTGAACCTCCCGTTGGGTACAGTGAAAAGCCGTATTTTCTTCACGCGCCAGAAATTACAGGAAGAGTTGAAAGACTTCCGCTAAACCTTAACTATATAAAACTTAGTGATTTTGAATCACATATTTCTTTAATGCAGATTTTTAGTTTTGATAATGATTAAAAGGCAGAAATACTCCGGTATATTCTGCCTTTTCTTTTATTGCGAAGATTAGTTGTCCGACACCCGGGTGTCGGGTGCACTGAGACCCAGGTGTCAGATAAACCTCTATTGCATGAAAAAGAATCTCCCCCACCACATTATTTAAATTTTACCTATACAGACATTTTTTCCGTTCTACGCCCACGGGCTCCCCACCAGTAAAGCATTCTCGAAGGCACATCATTTTCAAGCAAATAGACATTTAACATTCTGTTGAAAACTTCTCTGAAAGTTTTTTATGGAAAGTTGTGGGGAATTGTGGGGAATTTCATACTTTTACGGTCGCTTATTATAATAAGGTAATGATACGTTTTTTAGGAAATATTGAAGCCAGGGCGGACGCCAAAGGAAGGGTGTTCATACCCGCCACCTTCAGGAAGCAATTACAAGCCGCTTCCGAAGAGAGGCTTATTATGCGTAAAGACGTATTTCAGGACTGTTTAACCCTGTACCCCGAGAGCGTGTGGAACGAGGAGTTGAACGAGCTACGTAGTAGACTTAACAAATGGAATAGCAAACACCAACTTATTTTCAGGCAATTCGTGAGCGACGTTGAAATAGTGACACCTGATAGCAACGGGCGCATATTAATTCCGAAACGGTATTTACAGATTTGCAGTATCCATGGGGATATTCGCTTTATCGGCATCGATAACAAGATAGAGATCTGGGCGAAAGAACGGGCAGAACAGCCTTTCATGTCACCCGAAGAGTTCGGTGCAGCATTAGAAGAAATTATGAACGATGATAATAGACAAGATGGAGAAAGATGAATTGACATATCACGTACCTGTATTGCTGAAAGAAAGCGTTGACGGTATGAATATCCAACCGGATGGAACGTATGTAGACGTTACATTCGGAGGAGCGGGACATTCGCGCGAGATCCTTTCACGGCTCGGAGAAGGCGGACGTCTGCTGGGATTCGACCAAGACGAGGATGCTGAACGGAACATTGTCAACGATACTCATTTCATCTTCGTGCGCAGTAACTTCCGCTATCTGCACAACTTCCTGCGTTATCACAACATCGAACAGGTAGACGCGATCCTGGCCGACCTCGGCGTATCTTCCCATCATTTCGATGATAGCGAACGTGGCTTCTCCTTCCGTTTTGACGGGGCACTGGATATGCGTATGAACAAGCGTGCCGGTATGACAGCAGCAGATATCGTGAATACTTATGATGAAGAACGTCTTGCAAACATCCTCTACCTGTACGGGGAACTAAAGAATAGCCGCAAACTGGCTTCTGTCATCGTTAAAGCCAGAAGCGGACAGAATATCCGGACCATCGGTGAGTTTTTGGAAGTCATCAAACCGCTTTTCGGTCGTGAACGCGAAAAGAAAGAGCTGGCAAAGGTGTTCCAGGCACTACGAATTGAAGTAAACCAAGAGATGGAGGCGTTGAAGGAGATGTTGCTGGCTGCTACGGAGGCATTAAAGCCGGGCGGCAGACTGGTAGTTATCACCTATCATTCGCTGGAAGACCGAATGGTGAAAAACATCATGAAGACAGGCAATGTAGAAGGAAAAGCGGAAACCGACTTCTTCGGCAATCTGCAAACGCCTTTCCGCCTTGTCAACAATAAGGTAATCGTTCCCGACGAGGCAGAAATAGAACGAAACCCGCGGTCGAGAAGCGCCAAATTACGAATTGCAGAAAAGAAATAAAAAGATATGGAAGAAGAAGTAGTAAACAAGAAAGCAGAAGAGGACAAGAAGAAAAAACGCACCTCTCTGAAGAGTATTCTGGGTGGAGACATTCTGGCTACCGATTTTTTCCGCCGTCAAACGAAGTTGCTGGTACTTATCATGGTATTCATCATCTTCTACATTCACAATCGTTATGCCAGTCAACAGCAACAGATCGAAATAGACCGGCTGAAAAAGGAATTGACAGACATTAAATACGATGCACTGACTCGCAGCTCAGAGCTGATGGAAAAGAGCCGCCAGTCACGCATTGAAGATTATATATCGAGTAAGGAAAGCGATTTGCAAACATCAACCAATCCTCCTTACCTTATTAAATAGATGATAGTGGATAGTTGATAAATGATAGTTAAGCGTTTAAAAGACAAATACTGTGGCAGTTAATAAAAAGAACATAATGACCCGTTACTTCTTCGTCATCCTGTTGATGGCGTTGATAGGAGTAGCTATTGTTGTAAAAGCAGGCATCACCATGTTTGCCGAACGACAATACTGGCAGGATGTGGCTGACCGTTTCGTAAAAGAGAATGTGACGGTAAAACCTAATCGTGGAAACATTATTTCTTCTGACGGTAAACTGATGGCCAGCTCTCTGCCCGAGTACAGAATATATATGGACTTTATGTCCGGTGAAAAGGATGAAAAACGCAGGCAGAAAGATCAGGCACGCCGGGATTCCATCCTCAATGCCAATATGGATTCAATCTGTATCGGACTTCACAAGATATTCCCGGACAAGAGTGCGGCTCAATTCAAGGCACACCTCAAGAAAGGACGCCAGGCAAAAAGCCGCAATTATCTGATTTATCCGAAACGTATCTCCTATATACAATATAAAGAGGTAAAGAGACTGCCTGTATTCTGCTTGAACCGGTATAAAGGCGGATTCAAGGAACAAGCTTACAATCAGCGTAAGAAACCGTTCGGTTCACTGGCTGCCCGTACACTGGGAGATGTGTATGCAGACACAGCCAAAGGAGCGAGAAATGGTATCGAACTTGCTTTCGACACCATCCTGAAAGGGCGGGACGGATTGACACACCGTCAGAAGGTGATGAACAAATACCTGAACATTGTCGATGTGCCACCAGTTGATGGTTGCGATCTGATTAGTACTATCGATGTAGGTATGCAGGATATTTGCGAGAAGGCGTTGGTGGATAAGCTGAAAGAGCTGAATGCGAGCGTGGGTGTGGTGGTATTGATGGAGGTAAGTACCGGAGAAGTGAAAGCCATCGTCAACATGATGCAAGGCAAAGACGGTGAGTACTACGAAATGCGCAACAATGCTATTAGTGATATGCTCGAGCCGGGGTCTACTTTCAAAACGGCCTCTATCATGGTAGCTCTTGAAGACGGAAAGATCACGCCGGACTATGTGGTAGATACCGGCAACGGCCAGATGCCGATGTATGGACGTGTCATGAAAGACCATAACTGGCATCGCGGAGGATATGGAAAGCTGACTGTTACGGAAATTCTAGGGGTTTCGTCCAATGTGGGTACCTCTTATATTATAGACCATTTCTACGGCAGCAACCCGCAGAAATTTGTAGACGGGTTGAAACGGATGAGCATCGACCAGCCGTTACACCTGCAGATTGCGGGAGAAGGAAAACCGAATATACGCGGCCCGAAAGAACGTTATTTTGCAAAGACAACATTGCCGTGGATGAGTATCGGCTACGAGACACAGGTTCCACCGATCAATATTCTCACATTCTATAATGGGATAGCCAACAACGGAGTCACCGTGCGTCCGAAGTTTGTCAAAGCTGCCATGAAGGACGGGGAAGTAGTGAAAGAATATCCGACAGAGGTAATCAATCCCAAGATTTGTTCGGATAAGACTTTGGCACAGATCCGTGAGATTCTCCGAAAAGTGGTTGGTGAAGGACTTGCCAAACCTGCGGGAAGCAAGCAGTTCCACGTTTCAGGAAAAACAGGAACGGCGCAGATTTCACAGGGAGCAGCCGGATACAAAACGGGAAGAACAAATTATCTGGTTAGTTTCTGCGGGTATTTCCCGTCAGAAGCACCTAAATATAGCATGATTGTCTCTATCCAGAAACCGGGATTACCGGCTTCGGGAGGTTTAATGGCAGGTAGTGTGTTCAGCAAGATTGCAGAAAGGGTGTATGCCAAAGACTTGCGGTTACCGCTGACCAATGCGATTGATACTAATTCCGTAGTCATTCCGAATGTAAAAGCCGGAGAGATGCGCGAAGCGCAACGAGTATTGGAAGAGCTGCAGATTAACGTACAAGGCAAAATCGCTGATTCGGGCAAAGAGGTTTGGGGAAATACCCATTCTGCCCCACAAGCTGTGGTTCTTGAGAGCCGGAGCAATATGCAGAATTTTGTACCGAGTGTGATAGGTATGGGAGCGAAAGACGCTGTGTACTTGTTGGAAAGCAAAGGATTGAAAGTCAATCTGGTCGGCGTAGGCAAAGTAAAAAGCCAGTCGATAGCCAACGGAACGATTGTTAAGAAGGGACAGACAGTGACGCTTACGCTTAATTAAAAATTAAAGATTAAAAATTGAATAGAGTGATGTTATTAAATGAGTTACTGAAAGCAATCCAACCGGTAGAGGTAGCCGGAGATTCAAACATAGAAATCACCGGTGTCAACATAGACTCCCGTCTAGTGGAAGCCGGACAGCTATTCATGGCAATGCGTGGCACACAAGCCGACGGCCATGCTTATATACCTGCTGCCATCGCAAAAGGAGCAATCGCCATCCTTTGCGAGGATATGCCGGAAGAACCTGTAGCGGGGATCACCTATGTACGAGTAAAAGACAGCGAAGATGCGGTAGGAAAAATTGCCACTACCTTCTACGGAGACCCGACTTCCAAGTTGGAACTGGTCGGCGTTACCGGAACGAACGGAAAAACAACGATCGCTACCTTATTATATAATACATTCCGTTATTTCGGCTATAAGGTGGGATTGATTTCTACCGTTTGCAATTACATCGATGATGAACCGATTCCGACAGAACATACTACTCCTGATCCAATCACGTTGAACTGTTTGTTGGGACGGATGGCAGATGAAGGATGCAAATATGTGTTCATGGAAGTCAGCTCCCACTCGATTGCACAGAAACGTATCAGTGGATTAAAGTTTGCAGGAGGGATCTTTACCAATTTGACCCGCGACCATCTCGACTATCATAAAACAGTAGAGAACTATCTGAAAGCGAAGAAGAAATTCTTTGACGATCTGCCGAAAAATGCATTCAGCCTGACCAATCTGGACGATAAAAACGGACTGGTAATGACGCAGAATACACGTTCGAAGGTCTATACTTATTCATTGAGAAGTCTTAGCGACTTTAAAGGACGGGTATTAGAGTCTCATTTCGAAGGGATGCTGCTCGACTTCAACAATCATGAACTGGCAGTTCAGTTTATCGGAAAGTTCAATGCTTCCAATTTGTTGGCGGTATTCGGGGCGGCAGTTCTGTTAGGCAAGAAAGAGGAAGAGGTGCTTGTAGCTCTTAGCACACTTCATCCGGTAGCCGGACGCTTCGATGCGGTCCGCTCACCGCAGGGAATTACGGCGATTGTTGATTATGCACATACCCCGGATGCTCTCATTAATGTACTGAACGCTATTCATGGAGTGCTTGAAGGAAAAGGAAAAGTGATTACCGTGGTAGGCGCCGGCGGTAACCGCGACAAGGGCAAACGCCCCATCATGGCAAAGGAAGCTGCCAAAGCGAGTGACCGCGTCATCATCACTTCCGACAATCCGCGCTTTGAAGAGCCGCAAGACATCATCAATGACATGCTTGCCGGACTGGATGCGGAAGATATGAAGAAAACACTAAGCATTGCCGACCGTAAAGAAGCGATTCGCACGGCTTGCATGCTGGCGGAGAAAGGAGATGTAATTCTCGTTGCCGGAAAAGGACATGAGAATTACCAGGAGATAAAAGGAGTGAAACATCATTTTGATGACAAAGAAGTACTCAAAGAAATTTTTAAATAACGAATAGACTGTGCTAATATGCCGACCGGCTTCGTTATCTATCCGACAGCAACCGGCATAACAACACATCAATAAATTGGCAAATTATTTATGTTATACTATCTATTTGAATGGCTACATAAGCTCAATTTTCCAGGAGCGGGAATGTTCGGATATACTTCATTCCGTGCTTTGATGGCGGTTATCCTCGCATTACTTATTTCAAGTATCTGGGGAGATAAGTTCATCAACCTACTCAAAAGGAAACAAATCACAGAAACGCAGCGTGATGCTAAAACCGACCCGTTTGGCGTCAATAAAGTAGGCGTGCCGAGCATGGGAGGTGTCATCATCATTGTAGCCATCCTGATCCCTTGTTTATTGTTAGGTAAACTGCATAACATATACATGATACTGATGCTGATCACTACCGTATGGTTGGGATCGCTCGGATTCGCAGACGACTATATCAAAATCTTCAAAAGAGACAAAGAGGGTTTGCATGGCAAGTTCAAGATTATCGGTCAGGTCGGTTTAGGTTTAATTGTCGGAATGACCTTGTATTTAAGTCCGGACGTAGTGATCCGTGAGAATATCGAAGTTCATAATCCGGGACGGGAGATGGAAGTGATACACGGAACGAATGATCTGAAATCTACCCAGACAACGATTCCTTTTTTCAAGAGCAACAACCTTGATTATGCTGATCTGGTTTCGTTCATGGGAGAACATGCGCAAACAGCCGGATGGATATTGTTCGTCATTGTCACAATCATTGTGGTTACCGCCGTATCAAACGGCGCCAATCTGAATGACGGTATGGACGGAATGGCAGCCGGGAACTCGGCAATTATCGGTGCAACGTTGGGGGTACTGGCCTATGTATCATCGCATATCGAATTTGCAGGCTACCTGAACATCATGTATATTCCGGGCTCGGAAGAACTCGTAATCTATATCTGCGCCTTTATCGGTGCACTGATAGGTTTCTTATGGTACAACGCCTATCCGGCACAAGTATTTATGGGAGATACAGGCAGTCTTACTATTGGCGGTATTATCGCAGTGTTTGCCATCATCATCCACAAAGAGTTGCTGATACCGATTCTTTGCGGTGTATTCCTGGTAGAAAACCTGTCGGTAATCCTGCAACGGGCTTATTATAAGGCGGGAAAACGAAAAGGTGTGAAACAGCGATTGTTCAAGCGTACACCGATTCACGATCACTTCCGCACTTCGATGAGCCTGATTGAACCGGGATGCACGGTGAAATTCACCAAACCCGACCAACTGTTTCATGAATCAAAGATTACCGTCCGGTTCTGGATTGTAACGATTGTATTGGCAGCAATAACGATTATAACGCTTAAAATAAGATAACCGGCAAGGTGCCGGAGCCAAGTTTCCATACGGGAAACAAGTTTTATAGATAGAGAGTATTAACCCGATTATTAACTTTTAAAGATGTGCACAGCTAATAGATAAATCAATCAATTAGAAAATAAGGGCACATTATTGTAGATGAAAAGAATAGTAATTTTAGGAGCTGGCGAAAGCGGCGCAGGTGCAGCCGTACTCGCTAAAGTCAAAGGATTTGAGACGTTTGTTTCGGACATGTCCGCTATCAAGGACAAGTATAAGGAACTTCTCGACAGCCATCAGATTGCCTGGGAAGAAGGACACCATACCGAAGAACTCATTCTGAATGCCGACGAGGTAATCAAAAGCCCCGGTATCCCGAATGATGCCCCGATCATCCTGAAACTGAAAGCTCAAGGCACACCGGTGATCTCCGAGATAGAGTTTGCCGGACGCTATACTGATGCCAAAATGATCTGTATTACAGGTTCTAACGGGAAGACCACAACGACTTCCCTGATCTACCATATTTTCAAAAGCGCAGGTCTGAACGTAGGTTTGGCAGGCAACATCGGCAAAAGCCTTGCTTTGCAGGTAGCCGAAGATTACCACGATTACTATATTATCGAACTTAGCTCTTTCCAGCTGGATAATATGTATAACTTCCGTGCGAACATCGCCGTATTGATGAACATCACTCCGGACCATCTTGATCGCTACGACCATTGTATGCAGAATTACATCGACGCTAAATTCCGCATCACCCAAAACCAAACACCGGACGATGCTTTCATCTTCTGGAACGATGACCCTATCATCAGACAGGAACTGGCAAAACATGGTCTGAAAGCTCACTTGTATCCTTTTGCCGCTGTAAAAGAGGATGGAGCGATTGCATACGTAGAAGATCACGAAGTGAAAATCACCGAACCGATTGCCTTCAACATGGAGCAAGAGGAACTGGCCCTGACAGGACAACACAACCTGTACAACTCTTTAGCCGCCGGTATCTCGGCAAACCTTGCCGGCATCGCCAAAGAAAACATCCGGAAAGCCCTCTCCGATTTCAAGGGAGTGGAACATCGGTTGGAAAAGGTGGCACGTGTGCGCGGAATTGATTTTATTAACGACTCTAAAGCCACGAATGTCAACTCCTGCTGGTATGCCCTGCAAAGCATGACTACCAAAACGGTATTGATTCTCGGTGGTAAAGATAAAGGAAACGACTATACTGAAATTGAAGACCTGGTACGCGAAAAGTGTTCAGCACTGGTATATCTGGGACTTCATAACGAAAAGCTTCACGAATTCTTCGACCGTTTCGGTCTGCCGGTAGCCGATGTGCAAACCGGCATGAAAGATGCCGTAGAAGCAGCCTATAAACTGGCAAAGAAAGGTGAAACGGTATTATTAAGTCCTTGCTGCGCTTCTTTCGACCTCTTCAAGAGTTACGAAGACCGTGGCGACCAATTTAAAGAATGTGTCCGTGCCCTTTAATTTCTAATTATTAATTTTTAAATTCTGCAAGATTGGATTTATTAAAGAACATATTCAAAGGTGACAAGGTAATCTGGATTATCTTCCTCTGTCTCTGCCTCATCTCGATCATCGAGGTGTTTTCGGCAGCGTCGACGCTGACTTACAAAAGTGGCGACCATTGGGGGCCGATTACGCAACACTCCATCATCCTGATGGTGGGAGCTGTGGTAGTCGTATTTCTGCATAATGTTCCCTACAAATGGTTCCAGGTATTTCCGGTCTTTCTATATCCGGTATCTCTGGTTCTACTGGCATTTGTCACGCTGATGGGCATCATCACAGGCGACCGTGTCAACGGGGCCGCCCGTTGGATGACCTTTATGGGATTGCAATTCCAGCCATCGGAATTGGCAAAGATGGCGGTAATCATTGCCGTCTCATTCATCCTGTCCAAAAGGCAGGACGAATATGGGGCCAATCCGAATGCCTTTAAATATATCATGATCCTCACCGGACTGGTATTCCTGCTCATCGCACCGGAAAACCTTTCGACAGCAATGCTGCTGTTCGGAGTGGTATGTATGATGATGTTCATCGGACGGGTATCTTCCAAGAAACTGTTCGGGATGTTGGGGATATTGGGGCTTGTAGGCGGTGTTGCCGTAGGCATACTGATGGCTATTCCCGCCAAAACACTGCACAACACTCCGGGACTTCACCGTTTCGAAACGTGGCAGAATCGTGTTTCCGGTTTCTTTGAGAAAGAAGAAGTGCCGGCAGCCAAATTTGATATTGACAAAGACGCACAGATTGCACACGCGCGAATCGCTATTGCTACCAGCCATGTAGTAGGCAAAGGTCCGGGAAACTCGATACAACGCGACTTCCTTAGCCAGGCATTCTCCGATTTTATCTTCGCGATTGTGATTGAAGAAATGGGACTGGTAGGAGGAATATTTGTGGTGTTCCTCTATTTATGGTTGCTGATGCGAGCCGGACGAATCGCCCAAAAGTGCGAGCGAACCTTCCCCGCCTTTCTCGTCATGGGTATTGCGCTGTTGTTGGTATCACAGGCAATACTGAATATGATGGTTGCCGTCGGGTTATTCCCCGTCACCGGACAACCCCTGCCTCTGGTCAGCAAAGGAGGTACAAGTACGTTAATCAACTGCGCTTATATCGGAATGATATTAAGCGTAAGCCGATATACCGCTCATCTGGAAGAACAGAAAGCGCACGATGCACAGATCCAACTGCAAATAGAGGCGGATGCCGCAGCCAATTCGGAAGCACAGGCCGCAGCCGAACCGACAGCGCAGATTCTGAACAGCGACGCCAAATTTGAAGATGAGCATGATAGCAGAAACAATGAACGGTAAATGTTGAGAAAGGACAGAAGAAAACAGAATGATGGAAAAAGAACTTAGAATTATCATCAGCGGTGGAGGAACAGGAGGACATATCTTTCCTGCCGTCTCTATCGCAAACGCTATAATAGAGCTACGCCCCGACGCAGAAATTCTCTTTGTAGGCGCTGAAGGACGTATGGAAATGCAACGGGTTCCCGATGCAGGCTACCGGATTATCGGACTTCCGATAGCCGGATTCGACCGCAAACATTTATGGAAAAATGTATCCGTATTGATTAAACTGATGCGCAGCCAATGGAAAGCGCGCAAAGTAATCAAAAACTTCCGCCCGCAAGTGGCGGTAGGTGTAGGCGGATATGCAAGCGGGCCGACACTAAAGACTGCCGGAATGATGGGAGTCCCCACATTAATCCAGGAACAAAACTCGTATGCCGGAGTTACCAATAAACTCCTGGCACAGAAAGCTCGTAAGATTTGTGTAGCTTATGACGGAATGGAAAAGTTCTTCCCCGCCGACAAGATCATCATGACGGGTAATCCCGTCCGCCAGAACCTGACAAAGGATATGCCGTCAAAAGAAGAAGCGCTAGGTTCTTTCCACTTACAGCCCGGCAAAAAGACAATCCTGATTGTAGGTGGCAGCTTGGGTGCACGCACCATCAACAACACGCTGACAGCCAGTCTGACAACCATCAAGGAAAACACGGACGTGCAGTTTATCTGGCAAACGGGCAAATACTATTACCCGCAAGTAACAGAAGCCGTAAAAGCGGCAGGAGCACTTCCGAATTTATATGTAACGGATTTCATCAAAGATATGGCAGCCGCTTATGCAGCAGCCGATCTGGTTATCTCCCGTGCGGGAGCAGGTTCCATTTCTGAATTCTGCCTGCTGCACAAACCTGTTATCTTAGTGCCCTCGCCCAACGTGGCAGAAGATCACCAGACGAAGAACGCCTTAGCGTTGGTGAACAAACAGGCAGCTATCTACGTCAAAGACAGTGAAGCGGAAACCACTTTGATGGACGTAGCCCTGTCCACTGTCAACGACGAGCAGAAACTGAAAGAACTAACAGAGAATATCGCCAAACTGGCTTTACCCGATTCAGCGAGAATCATCGCACAAGAGGTCATTAAGCTGGCGGAAGCAAAGAACAGATAAATGGACGATCGGATTACGCAGATTGAAGTAACGGCACAATGCCCGTATCAAACAACGTAATCTGCACTAAAATAAAAAGACAGAAGAAATGAATATAGAAACGATAAAATCAGTCTATTTCGTAGGTGCCGGCGGCATCGGTATGAGCGCACTTGTACGCTACTTCCTTTTCAAAGGAAAGGTAGTGGCAGGATATGACCGTACTCCTACTCCATTGACTGAAACGCTAATCTCCGAAGGCGCACAAATACATTATGAAGAAAACGTCGACCTGATTCCCGCAGCCTGCAAAGACAAGGAAAGTACGTTAGTCATATACACTCCGGCCGTTCCGCAGGAACACGAAGAACTCGTTTATTTCCATAACAACGGATTCGAAATACAGAAACGCGCCCAAGTATTGGGAACGATTACCCACTCAAGCAAAGGTCTGTGTGTGGCAGGTACCCACGGGAAAACAACCACATCGACTATGACAGCTCATCTGTTCCACCAGTCGCACGTGGAATGTACCGCTTTTCTCGGAGGAATCTCAAAGAATTACGGCACCAACCTGCTGCTTTCTCAAGCAAGCCCTTACACAGTGATTGAAGCGGATGAATTTGACCGTTCTTTCCACTGGCTGTCACCCTATATGACCGTAATCACGTCTACCGACCCCGATCATCTGGACATCTACGGAACAGAGCAAGCCTACCTGGAAAGTTTCGAACATTACACCACGCTAATCCAACCGGGTGGCGCACTGATTATCCGCAAAGGCATCTCTCTGCAACCCAAAGTGCAGCCGGGCGTTCGTGTCTACACTTACTCACGTGACGAAGGCGACTTCCATGCAGAAAACATCCGTATCGGAAACGGAGAGATATTCATCGACTTTGTTGCTCCGGGCACCCGTATCAACGACATCCAACTGGGAATTCCGGTAAGCATCAACATAGAGAACGGCGTAGCCGCCATGGCCTTGGCACACCTCAACGGGGTGACCGATGAAGAAATTAAAAGAGGTATGGCAAGTTTCCG
The DNA here is from genome assembly GCF_001314995.1 of Bacteroides ovatus. Lineage (NCBI taxonomy): Bacteria > Pseudomonadati > Bacteroidota > Bacteroidia > Bacteroidales > Bacteroidaceae > Bacteroides > Bacteroides ovatus. Next base: position 4,552,182 of record NZ_CP012938.1, on the reverse strand, counting down.
AGGAGTAGACCGCCGGTTCGACTTCAAACTCAAGAACGACCGGATTGTCTTTCTAAGTGACTACGCACACCACCCCTCTGAAATCAAACAGAGCGTGTTGTCTATGCGCGAACTTTACAAAGACAAGAAGATCACAGCCATCTTCCAGCCTCATCTCTATACCCGCACCCGCGACTTCTATCAGGATTTTGCCGATAGCCTGTCGCTACTCGACGAAGTGATTCTGGTAGACATCTACCCGGCACGTGAAGCACCAATTCCGGGCGTCACCAGCAAACTGATTTATGATAATCTCCGTCCGGGTATCGAAAAAAGTATGTGCAAAAAGGAAGAGATACTGAACATTCTGAAAGATAAAAACATTGAAGTATTAATTACTTTAGGAGCCGGAGACATCGATAACTATGTCCCCGAAATAAAGGAACTATTAGAAAAAAGATAAATGAATAATCATCCGGCAGCCTGTCCGAAACAGCGCAAGCATTTTAATTTTTAATCTTTAATTTTTGATTATGATTAAAAGAATCCTTCTATCCATCGTCATGCTGGTGCTCATAGCTTACCTTGCCGTAGCTATCACCGCTTTCAACCGCAAGCCTGCCGACCAGACCTGCCGTGACATGGAATTGGTTATCAAGGATACCGCATACGCCGGCTTCATCACCAAAGAAGAGCTGAAAGGTATCCTTCAGCAGAAAGGGATCTACCCCATCGGGAAGAAAATGGAACGCATCTCCACCAAGTCACTGGAACGGGAACTAAGCAAACATCCGTTGATTGACGAAGCCGAATGCTACAAAACACCCAGCGGCAAAGTGTGCGTGGAAGTGACACAACGTATTCCTATCCTCCGGGTCATGAGCGCCAACGGCCAAAACTACTACCTTGACAACAAAGGAACTATCATGCCACCGGAAGCAAAATGCGTCGCTCACCGGGTAATTGTCACCGGAAACGTAGAAAAGTCGTTTGCAATGAAGGATTTATATAAGTTTGGTGTATTTTTGCATAATAATAAATTCTGGGACGCCCAGATAGAGCAGATCCATGTGCTGCCCGACCAGAACATCGAATTGGTGCCGCGTGTGGGAGACCATCTGGTCTATCTCGGAAAACTGGAGAACTTTGAAGATAAACTGGCACGTTTGAAGGAGTTCTACAAAAAAGGACTCAACCGGGTAGGCTGGAACAAATATTCACGTATCAATCTCGAATTCAGCAACCAGATTATCTGTACAAAACGAGAGTAGTTGATAAGTGATAGATGATAAGTAAACAGTCTCTCTATATAGTAAATTGTAAATAGTAAAATAGTAAATAAAATAACCCTATGGCAACAACAGAATTTATCGCCGCTATTGAACTTGGTTCATCGAAGATAACCGGTGTGGCCGGAAAAAAGAACAGTGACGGAAGCATGCAGGTATTAGCGTATGCCCAGGAAGACTCTTCTACGTTCATTCGTAAAGGAGTGATCTTTAACCTGGACAAGACAGCGCAAAGCCTGACTTCAATCATCAACAGACTGGAAGGTGAGTTGAAAAACTCAATTGCCAAGGTATATGTAGGCATCGGCGGACAATCACTCCGCACCGTCCGCAATGTAGTAAGCCGCGACCTGGAGGAAGAAGCTATCATATCCGAAGAGCTTGTAAGCGCTATCGGTGATGAGAACATTGCCATCCCGGTGGTCGATATGGATATATTGGACGTAGCTCCACAAGAATATAAGGTAGGTAATAACCTGCAAGCCAATCCGGTAGGTCTGGTAGGAAGCCACATCGAAGGACGTTTCCTCAATATCGTTGCCCGTGCTTCCGTACGTAAGAACTTGGAGCACTGTTTCCAACAGGCTAAAATTGATATTGCCGACCAACTGATCGCTCCGTTAGTAACCGCAAATGCCGTACTGACAGAAAGCGAACGCCGTTCGGGTTGTGCACTGATCGACTTCGGAGCAGACACAACTACCATCTCTGTATATAAGAATAACATTCTCCGTTTCCTGACTGTATTGCCTTTGGGAGGCAACAGCATCACGCATGACATCACCACCCTGCAAATGGAGGAGGAAGAAGCCGAACGCCTGAAAAAAGCCTACGGTGACGCCCTCTATGAAGAGGACCCCGAACAGGAAGAAGCAACCTGCAAACTGGATGATGACAACCGTATCATCAAAGTGGCGGATCTTAACAATATCATCGAAGCCCGTGCCGAGGAAATCGTTGCCAACGTATGGAACCAGATACAACTATCGAGCTACGAGGACAAATTGCTGGCAGGAATCATCTTGACAGGAGGGGCCGCCAACCTGAAGAATCTGGACGAAACCTTGCGCAAACGCAGCAAGATAGAAAAGATACGGATGGCGAAACTCCCACGCAATACGGTTCATGCGCCCAACAACATACTGAAGAAAGACGGTTCGCAGAACACTTTGTTCGGGCTCCTGTTTGAAGGTAACCAGAACTGCTGCCTGACGGAAACTGCTCCGCAAGCTGCTCCTGCACCATCAGTCTCCAAACCGGAGCCGGAAGTGCATAAGACAGTGGATATGTTTGAGGACGATCAGGAACTGAAAGAACAGGCCCGCATCGCCCGTCTCAAGAAAGAAGAAGAAGAGCGGGAAGCCAAGCTAGCCGCCAAAGAAGCGGAAAAACTTCGCAAGCAAAAGGAAAAGGAAGAGAAAGAAAGACGGAAAAGAGAAGCAGGTCCGAGTTGGATTCAACGCAAGATCGATTCGTTGACGAAAGAAATCTTTTCCGACGACGATATGAAGTAACCTTCAGCAGCTTGTTAATCAATATTCATAATTCGTAATTCATAATTCAATCAAGATATGGACGAGATAGTACAATTCGATTTCCCGACAGATTCACCGAAGATCATCAAAGTGATTGGTGTAGGTGGTGGTGGTGGTAACGCTGTAAACCACATGTACCGGGAAGGCATCCATGATGTAACGTTCGTTCTTTGTAACACGGACAACCAGGCATTAGCCGAATCACCTGTCCCGGTGAAACTGCAACTGGGCCGTAGCATCACGCAAGGGCTTGGAGCCGGCAACCGTCCCGAACGGGCACGCGACGCCGCCGAAGAAAGTATAGAAGATATCAGAAACCAGCTGAACGACGGCACCAAGATGGTATTCATCACCGCCGGAATGGGAGGAGGAACCGGAACAGGAGCTGCACCGGTCATCGCCCGCATTGCGAAGGAAATGGATATTCTGACTGTCGGTATCGTCACCATCCCCTTTATCTTCGAAGGAGAAAAGAAAATTATCCAGGCACTGGACGGCGTAGAGCGTATCGCCCAGCATGTTGATGCCTTGCTGGTTATCAACAACGAACGCCTGCGCGAAATATACGCCGACCTTACTTTTATGAACGCCTTCGGCAAAGCCGATGATACTCTTTCCATTGCTGCCAAGAGCATTGCCGAGATTATTACCATGCGGGGTACAGTCAATCTTGACTTTGCCGATGTGAAAACCATCCTGAAAGATGGTGGAGTAGCAATCATGAGTACCGGATTCGGCGAAGGAGAAAATCGTGTGACGAAAGCAATCGACGATGCCCTGCATTCTCCGTTGCTCAACAACAATGATATCTTCAATGCCAAGAAAGTAATGTTGAACGTATCTTTCTGCCCGTCGTCGGAACTGATGATGGAGGAAATGAACGAGATACACGAGTTCATGAGCAAATTCCGCGAAGGGGTGGAAGTGATTTGGGGTGTTGCCATCGACAACTCACTGGAAACAAGAGTAAAAATCACCGTATTGGCAACCGGATTCGGTGTGGAAGACGTTCCCGGAATGGACAGCTTGCATGCTGCACGCAGCCAGGAAGAGGAAGAACGTCAACTGCAACTGGAAGAAGAGAAAGAGAAGAACAAAGAACGTATCCGCAAGGCATACGGCGAAAGTGCCAGCAACATCGGAAGCAAGAGCCTCCGCAAACGCCGACACATCTATCTTTTCAATACGGAAGATCTGGACAACGACGACATCATCGCCATGGTAGAAGATTCTCCCACTTATATGCGTGATAAGACTACTCTTACCAAAATCCGGACGAAAGCCGCTCTGGAAGAGGAAGTAGCCACGGAAGAAGCTACAGATGACAACTGTGTGATTACGTTCTAAACAAAGAACTAAGAACGAAAATTATAAACTCGCAAAATCAGGCTTCAGATCTAATTTTTAATCTTTAATTTTTAATTATAATAGTATGGATTTATTCGATCAAGTCAGCGAAGACATTAAAACCGCAATGAAGGCGAAAGACAAAGTAGCCCTTGAAACTTTGAGAAATATAAAGAAGTTCTTCCTGGAAGCTAAGACTGCCCCGGGAGCTAACGATATATTGACAGATGATGCTGCTCTGAAGATTATCCAGAAACTTGTGAAACAAGGAAAAGATTCTGCTGAAATCTATATCGGACAGGGTCGTCAGGATTTGGCTGACGTAGAATTAGGCCAGGTAGCCGTTATGGAGAAATACCTGCCGAAACAAATGACTGCCGAAGAACTGGAAGCTGCATTGAAGGAAATTATCGCTGAAACAGGTGCTACAAGCGGTAAAGATATGGGTAAAGTAATGGGAGTTGCCTCCAAGAAGCTAGCAGGTCTTGCAGAAGGACGTGCCATTTCTGCAAAAGTGAAAGAGCTTTTGGGATAACCTCTGCGACTTCCACAGAAGATTTTATTATTTTGATTTTATCTTGCACCCTACACTAACCAGAGTTTATCTATTTGATTAATAGCAGTATAAACCTGTGCAAGATACCGTTGCAGATGCGTGCAAGATGTTTTATCTTACACACATCTGCAACTTTTCTTTAAACATGACGTTCACCTCCTTCACCACTCTGAAACATCGATGAATAAAGGGATTTCGGGTGAAGAGCTGCCTTTCACATAGGTTTCACCCGATTCACTATACCTTTCTGCCGAATTTTGATTAATAGACTGATTCCAATCTATTAGATATAAACTTATTCTCTATTAATGCCAAACTTCCTTTTCACTAATAGAAAAGATTACTTACATTAAAGGTAATCTATAAATGAAGCTTTTGTTTTTATAAACAAAGCTTTCATTTATAAAATCAAAAGCTTCATTTATATAATTACAACTTGCAATTATAGATTACGATTAATGAAAAACAAGTTTAGAATTATAGTAAAGTAATTTAGGTATTAATAGAAAGGAACTTTTCTCACTATAAATAAGAAAGAGTCTATTAATAGCTGGGAAATAATCAAATTAGATCACATGAACTTAATAAAATAAAAGCACATTTGAAATTAATATGATGTATGATATAGACAGTACTAATATTATTTCCCGAACTAAAAGAATCTCCCTATAAAAGAGCATAATATAGAAAATAAAGATTACTTTTACAACGAAACTAAACCACGACAGACAAATGAGAAAGAGTATTGCTATAATTATAACATCTATATTAGTGCTATCAGGATGCAACAAACAACAATCCGTATCTGACAGACTGCTAAATGAAGTAGAAAAAGCCATTGCCATAAATCCTGACAGCGCATCCAACCTACTAAAAAGTATATCATCTCCTGAAAAACTAGACGACAAAGCTTTTGCACGCTGGTGTATGTTATCAGGTAAGATTACAGACGAAATTTTTAATAGTATCCTACCAACTTACCAATTAGAAAGAGCTTATGACTGGTATTCCTCACATGGTAGCCCTGACGAGCAAGTGCAAATTTTGATTTATTTAGGTCGTTCCTATTTTGCTGATGGAGATTATGATAAAGCAATGTCTATTTATACTAATGCGCTGGACATTGCAGGAAAAAACAAGCTCAATAACCTCATTGGATATACCTATGACTATATAGGCGATCTATATCGAGAAAAATTCATGTTCACAGAAGCTATCAAAAAATACGAGACTGCTGCCGAATGCTTTAAAAAAGAAAATAACACCGATAGTTATGCCTGCGCATTAAAAAACATAGGACGTGAATATGCATGTATAGACTCATTATCATGTGCTATAGAAATACTGACTATTGCCGATTCCGTAGCAGCTAATACTAAAGATATAGAAGTTACCGCTTCAATAAATAATGCTTTAGGAAATATCTATGTAATGCGAGAAGAATATGATAAAGCCGAAAAGTACTTTCTTAAAGCATTATCGACGGGAAAAGAAAAAATGCCTGATTATGTAGCACTGATTGACTTATATACCACAACTGATTCTATAGATAAAGCTAAAGAACTATTATCTAAAATTCCACAAGATGACCCCCAATATACGTGTAGCATCAATTATTTATATTATCAAATCCATAATGCAGAGAGAGACTATAAAGAAGCGCTTGCCTACCTGGAAGAATATGTTGACATGGTAGATTCTATCGTATACGCTGACAGCCAATCTAAGATATTAAACATAGAATCTAAATATAATCATTTAAAAATCAGTCAAGAAGTAGATAGATTAAAGATTAAACAACAAAGCTACATTATATTTTCAGTTATCTGCATTTCATGCTTATTATTAATAATGATAGTGTATTTACTATATAGAAAACAAGCAAAAGAAAAAATACACAGACAACAAGATGAATTAAACCGGATAAAAACAGATTTAACCTATGTTTCATTAGAATTGGAAGAGAAAAAAAAGTTATTAGACACATTTAAAGAAAAAGATGACAACTATAATAAAATAGAGAAAGAAATAGCTCTTTTAACTAGCAATTATAAGGAACTACAACATAAGTCTCTAGAAAATTCACCAACATTTAAAGAGTTGGTACGGTTAGCCAAACAAAATAAGCCAAGAAATGATAAGCCATTAATAACAGATAAGCAATGGGAACTCATTGCAGATGAAATAACATATATCTATCCAAATTTATCTAAATACTTATATAGTCTATGTCCCAACTTACCAGAACAAGACTTTTTGTATTGTTGTTTATGTATGTGCGGATTTGATACTAACACAGAAGCAAAGTTGCTAAATATTGCAAGTGATTCAGTAAGAAAGAAACGGTTTAGACTTAGAGAAAAACTGAACATTGCATTGCTGAATGACAATACTACATTATATGAGTACTTGATTGAGAATATGCACTAATACCTTCATTTTAGTAGGAAATAAACTACAGTTTAAGAAGTTGTCCACGCAAAATTGCATAAGCCACTGATTATCAACAGTCTTTTGTCCACGCCGAAAAACATCTTTTGCTTGTGCACCCCTTCATTTCTCTATAACTTTGCAGAAAACAATTAAAAATATGAGAAAGCTAAGTATTGTACTATTATTAATTGGCATTTCATTTATAACGATAGAAGCCAATACTCTATCAGAGCATAGAGCTAAGCGTTTAGTTATCAAAAGATGGCATCAGCACAGAGGAGTACCAGTTCCTATTCCTATAGAAGCTATTCTCTACGAAAATACTATTGAAGTTCGTTTTTTAGAAAACGTAGACAAACAAGTCATCTTCCAAGTAAAAGATCAGCAAGGAAACATCATGTTCCAAGGTGTGATAATCCCCCCTAATGGGCAAGAGACTTATAAAATTAATTTAACAGGCTACAAAACCGGTCATTATGAGCTTCTTTATATAGAAGAAGACATGACTTTAGTTGGAGAGTTTGAAATTGAACACTCAATGCCATAAAAGTAACAAACATACAATCATTACGCAACTTAATAATTAAAAATATGAAAAAACATTTCTATTTTTTATGTGCAATAGCCAGCCTATTCACCATCTATTCGTGTACGAATGATGTTTCAGAAGATTTTATCTCTCAAAAGAAAGTCAAACTAACACAAGATGAAGTCTTTAGCATCTCCTATGATGAAACAAAAGATTTGGAAGAGAAAACTCTTTTCAACATGGTAAGTGCCTTTGCTAATCTGCAAAACGGAACAACGACAAGAAGCAATGCAACTTCCTTTAAGATTGTAAAAGAGAGTTTTATTAATAAAGAGGGAGAATTCAAAAAACAAGAGCAAGCAACAAGAGCCATTAACAATGACGATATCACATCGAAAATTTGCGAAATCGAATTTAGTAATGGCTCTTCTATCGGTCGTGCTATAGTTTCAGCGAATGCAAATTTTCCTGCCCTCATTGCCTTCATTCCTAAATGTAGTAGTGAAAAAATGATGGAGCAAACAGGAGCTAGTAAACTATTACATGCTTCAAAAGCAAGCTATCTCTATAATACAATAAAGATGAAAGAAGCTGTAGACTCTTTACGACTTCCAACACTTGAAAAGATTAGTAAAGAACTGGAAATACCTATAAATGAGGTTTCTTATGAGGCAGTCAAAAACTATATAACTATTACTGATGCAGAACCTACAACCAGATCAACTGCTGTACAAATAGGAGATATAGAAATGCAAATCTATCATGACAAATCTATATTTCCTCTAGTAAAAACAAATTGGGGACAAGAGGATCCTTATAATGGATGGTTCTCTAATATAGATAGAGATGGTTTACGAGACTGGGTAAGAACACAAGATGGAGGAAAGAATTTCACATCAGTTCCTGCTGGATGTGTGAATATTGCTATGGCGCAGATGATGACATATACTCACTGTAATAAAAGGCCTCCAGTTGCATTTCTAATCCCTACAGGAAAGTATGAAGTACAAACAGGTATGACTTTCATTCCCAATTGGGATCAAATGACAAAGACCCCTAAATTAGATGACCCAGGCGCAGGAGGCATAATTGATGCCCAGCGCCTAATTCTAGACCTCTATATCGAAAACAAAACCACATCTAAAAAAGACTGGGATAATGCTGTTATCTCGAGTGAAGTTTCAGAACAGAATATGCTAAAGACAATGAACAAATACTTTAAATACCAAGCTAAGGCAGCTTTTAATGGTGACATGGCGTGGGCAGCATTACGAGACAAGCATTTGGTTCTAATGTTAACTTCTGATCACGCCTTCATCATATCCGGTATACTGGTTACAGAAAAAGCCATTTCGACTCGCGAACTAGTGAAAAGAAACGATGTTTATTGGCACGCTAATTTAGGATGGGCAGATGAATGTACTGGATTCTACCAATTGGACAGCAATGCCAACACATATTTTCAGGCAAATGCCGTTCAAGAATGGGCTCATAAGATGGATTACTTAAATAATATTTATGCTAAATAGACACAATATGCTAAATAACAGATACTTAATATATCTATTCATCATTTCCTTTCTTTTTTCATCATGTACAGATAGCAACATTGCCAATAAGTTTGATAATGAAAAAGCTGAAAATGACCAGATAGTTTTAACTCCAGAAGAGTTCGCTAGCATTGCGTATGACAATCCGCAAGAACTGACTATAGAAGAAATCAGCAATATTGTTGCTAATTTCCAAAATAATATAGAAGTTGGAGATAAAATAGCTACACGAAACTCTGAAACAACAAAAATATCTATAAGAAAGAAGTATTATGTTGCCGAGGAAAACAACATCATTAAAAATATAGCCGATACCCGCTCGACAACATCCAAAGGGCCCACAGTTCCAATATTCGAGGTTGAATTATCCAATAATGAGGGAAATAAAAGTCTAGCTGTCATATGTGGAGACGAGAGAGTGCCGGAAGTTCTTTACTATGTGGACAATTATACTTCGCATTCCGAAATTGCCACGGAAGCACGTTATCTATTGGAACTATCTAAAAAAAATGTCTTTTTAGATATCCAGCAAATAGAATGTATGAGATCTACAAAAAGGGATTCCACTTTACATAAAATAGCCCAACAATTAAACATCCCGCAGAAAAATGTTTCCTATTCTGACTTTAAAGACCGAATTATAACAACGGATGAGATATCAACTAGAAATAATAATCCTGGAAATCAGTCTGGAGGCGTAAGCAGACCTCAATCCAATGTAGTAGGTTTTGTCAATCCTTTATCTAAAGTTTCATGGACTCAGAATGATCCATACAACTACGGCAGGCCTATAATGATGATCTACGACGGATATGGAGGTGAGCGTGAAGGGCATCTTGCTGTAGGATGTGCCAATGTAGCAATCGGAATATTGTTCAGCATAGTGAAACCAGACATGTATTTAGCTAATAGTCAAAAGGTTGACTGGGATTATGCAACATCAGTCGAATTCATCAAATTTACCCAAGGATATCCAGAAGCTAGTTCACCTGAAGATCTGGTAAATATGATTACAGGATTATTTGCACAGATTGCCACAGCAACAGATTCACACCCCTCTTATGAAGAAAAGGACTTATTAGATGTCAATACAGGAAAAACATATAAAAAATCAGTGATTACTCAAACAGAAACTCCTACAATCAATACCATAAATTATTTAAAGAGTATGGTTAATTTCTACGGGAACCAAAATAACAAGTTTAATGGCAATCTAGCAAAACAATCTTTATTTGAAAGAAAACCTGTTTTTCTTTGTGGGCCCGGACATATTGTAGACGACAATGGTAAGATTCTAGGTAATGGGGGAGGACACGCATGGCTAATCGATGGGGTTGTTATTACGAAGCGTCAGCACCAAGCCGGATATGACCATTACTGGTCAGTAAATATGGGATGGGGGAAAAGATCTAGAGTTTACTTTAGAACAAGTAATGACCTGCAGGATTGCGATGTTGTATTTCCAGACGACGATAATAATAATATTGCATATTACACGCAGGAAATGACTATGCTATATAATATAACTAGAAAATAACCGGACTATGAGAATCAGTAGAGTTTTACTAATTGTATTATTACTGGCATCTTCGTATGGTTGCTCTGAAGAGGAACCATACGAAGTTGAAAAGAAATCAGTTTCTATATGGGAAGGAGACACATGGCATGTCATTATAGAAACAGACTTAACAGAGCACAACTATAGGTTAGAATCAGAAAATCAAGAAATTGCGACTGCTATTCTTGACGAAATGAGCGTATGCATCACTACCTACAAAAGTGGAAGCACCATGATACGACTTATCGATACTGACAATAATAAGATAGCATGTGAAATCTCCGTATATGTCAAATACTTCAACAGTCCGGAAATTGTCAATTGGGGAATTCCGCTAAAAGGTAACCCTGATTATCCGGGAGTAATAATAAAAGCAGTGGATCTAAGAATCCCCCCAGAGATAGAAATTGAGTTACGAGAAAAAGAAAAACCATTCATCGGTGCCACTTATACATTCAATCAGGAAACCAAAAAGTTTACAATGAAAACTGATTCGGGAATATTCAGAGAAGGCACATACGAATGGAATATTACCTCTTTAACCCTAATGTATGACGATAAAACAGAAAAATTCGGTTTTAAATTTGCTACAAAAATGTCATACGGATATATTCTACAGAGTGATAAAACAGCAGAATATCAACAGCGGTATCCTGACGCAGGTATCACAGAAGTAAAAGTGAATCATATTTGGAAAGATAATGGAATAATTCTATTAGGAGGGCTTACATTTTGATCGATAAAAAAGGAGATAGATAAATGAAACTATTATTTTTGATATTCTGTATATTTACAATCAGTTGCTCAAACGAAGACAAACTAAATTGTGAATCCATTGAATTAAGTAGCAACTCCATACACATTTTGGCTGGAGAGAAAAGAACTGTGTATATATTGTCTGATTTAGAAAAATTCCAAATGGGGCTTGGATTACAGTCAGAGAATCCCCAAATAGCAACAGTTGAACCACAGAACGATAGTAAGGCAATCCTCATCACAGGAAACAGTGTAGGAAACACTTCCATATATCTGCGTGACTTAAAATATCCTGACAATTATGCAGAGATTAAAGTTATTTCCGACTACCTTTCTGGAAAGTTCATAGAAAAAGGAGATTCATCCAATACTTGGATAAATGGTGATGACCTGCACATTCGAGAAATAATAGAGAGCGAATTAAGAGGAATTGCCAAAAGCAGATCGGGAATACTATACTCTTTTGACAAAGATACTAAAGCTGTGGAAATTGATTATTCTTCATCCGACTATGACAATAATAAAAGAATCGGAACCTACGAATGGGATAAAGACAGCCTTACCTTAAACTTTAACAACAGCATATCTAAACACGGATTTGCCGTAGTGAACGACCATACAATTATCATTGTATTAGACTTTACAGAAAAGTGTAAATCAAAATATCCGAATGCATCTGTAAGAGGTGCAAAAATCCAATGTTTTCTATCAGCAATTGAATAATTAAGTAAACAAAAACATTATGAGAAAAAACATATTTATATGTATCATTTTTACTGTATCAATTTCAGCATGCACAGAGGAACTAGACAAGGAAATTAAGATAGAAGCTAATAGTAGCCTTTATGATTTGTCAGAAAGTGAAGCACTTGCAATTGCCAAAACATTTCACGAATCTGTAACATCCGAACCACAAACTAGAGATAATTATACCGCATTTGATGTAAAAAGCACATACAGACTACACGCTTCTGAAAAAACAAGAGCTTTATCAAGTGAAGAACTCCCCTTGGTTTATGAAATAGAGATAAATAATGGTCTGGAAAATGGAAGAATTATTGTTTCTGGAGATAAAAGATTTCAAGAAGTACTCGCATATATGCCTTCATTCAATGATTCGCTTTATCAAGTCTCCTTAGGGCCGAATATTATGATGCAAATGGCGAAGAATACTTTATTGGATAAAATCCAAAACTATAAAAACGCATTGTCTACACGTTCTTACCCTGTTGACCCTATACCAGGAGAAGTAAGTGTGATGATTGTGCCTTTCTGTAGCACCCAATGGTCACAAAGTGCACCACACAATCGTTTATTACCCAAAGCATGGGTACAATATGCTGAAGGAATCGGAAGTAGACCGGGATCGGCATGGTATGATAACTATTATACAGGAGAAGCGGTTATAAGCATTGCTCAAGCAATGGCTTACCTACAACCATATATAAGCATTAACGGAGTGTATATTAATTGGGAAACATTAATTATGGAGAAAAACGACACAGTACCCGAATGGTGGGAGTTAGCAGGAATTTTATCCAAATACATATATGACACTATTGGAACATATCCAGTATGGGGCAAAGCCTATGATGACAAATGGCCACAATCTTCTATTGTAAATGCCGTTGTTGCCATGGAAACTCCAACAGATAAAATATCTGCAGCCTTGAATTCTTCTCAATGTGGGCTGTTTTGTGATAAAGATCAGAGTTGGAATTTAGATATAGTAAAAAAGTCGTTACTTTCTCTATATCCTGTTTTAGTAGGAGATCGAAATAGACTGGCTTTTCTAGTAGACGGTTATGCAATTAATGAAGATAATTCAACTTACCTCCATTGCAACTTTAGTAAAAATACAAATTTTGATGGATATTTCTTAGTTAATAATGACGGAGGAATTACATTTGAACTTAATGGATTAAAATATAAAGATGTAAATCTTGGGATAATCGCCAACATAAGAAACAAATAGATAAGAAACAAATGTATACAAATACAGATTACCCTTTCATCGTTTATCATGAAATCTATATCCAAGCCCCAGCATCAAATTGTTGGGGTCTTTAAACTTGCTCAACTGATACCCTACATGCAGAAACAAATGGCGTGTAATGTAAGTCTTGAGAGCCAGAATTTGGTAGAACCCTTTCATATCACCACCGCTGTATATCAGATTCCGACCGACACCGACATTGATAGAAAAAACAGGCATCACCAGTTCTGCCCGAAGAGATAACCCCATGGCAAATTGCTTACGGAAAGGAGGACGATGAAACTTCAAATCGCTTGAGTAAAACTCGCCCACTCTATACTCCTTAAGATTGGCACTTTCATCATATTGCGCATCCGCAGAAAGCCCTGCCCGAAAATAGTTGTTGAAATTATACATCGGGGCGAAATTGATGCCCACCACACCGAACGAACCAGGAATCATACTCGACACATCGTCTCCAATCAGTCCTCTTTTGCGGGTGGCTCCGTAGATCACCAAGTCATAGCTGACGTGAGGCTTTATAAAGAGCCGTCTAGGAGTGATGGAACCGGGTGCCTCATCCGCGTCCAAAGTGCGTACGATGCCGATTCTTCCTCCAATAACATTAAGACCGCCATTAGGATAATGCGTGTTTCCATTGGAAAAATGGGTGAGATCTACACCTGCCGCCAGTTTCCAGTACTTGTGAACTTGCCAGTTCAGCAAAAAGCCGAGATTGATGTACGCATTGATCTTGGAGCCAATCAACACGTTTTGCGGATTGGATAGTTCGTCATATTTCCTCCAGCCAAAAGAAGCTCCGAAGTTCCATTCGTAATCGAGCGATAGACGGGGCGACAGTTGCGCGATACGTGACCCCTGAAAAGCGTATACCGACACCGGATTTCCCAATTCAACGGGACTAAAGAAGGTCTGGTAGGAAACGCCAATGCCCTGATAGGTATGAGGAAAGAGCCTGCCGAGATTGGATTCTTTGCTAAATCTGAAAGCGTACTTGAGATGGAAAGAAAGCGATTGGTCGATTTTCTTTTGCTGCATATTGTCTCCTTGCAGAAAACTATGGGTGGAGACGATATAGCCCGGACGAATGTCAAAGCCAAGCTGATGGCGGATCAGGGAATGGCTGACGCTGTCGTTCCGTTGTCCGATGATTGTCTGGGCTTCCAGATTTGCGTTGATTGCCGGATATACCAGAAGGCAAAAGAGGCACAGCAACCGTATGGCGTTCCTATTTCTAATCATTGATATGCTAGTTGTTGAAAGGTATATCCTTGTGTGTTATATAATATTTTACAGGCATTTCGCTATGCAACGTGCCGGTTACGATTCGTTGTTTCTTGGTTTTGGAGTGAGAAACATAGAGGGTATATCTCGTTTCCAACCAATCATACATCATCGATAAGGTGTAGTATCGAGAAGTCCGGGGAGGAATTATGTCTTTGTTCTGTTCCGTACTAGAGCAAGGCAACATTTGTTGCTCAGAAATGAATGGCGCCCGTTTGCCGTTCATCACTAAATATCCGTCTTTCATACTTGGTATTTCCACTGTCAGACCGGCTTCGCCCAGTAGTTGAAAAGCTTCGGGCACATCGCTTTTGAACCTCATAAAATGGTAAAAAGCCTCGAAAGGAAAAAACGTGTATGTAGACGAAACATCTGTTAAGTTATGAAAGGAGACGCCTTCTTTTTTCTCTATCTTGTTTTCCGGATCGTAAGAATATGCATTCAAAGAATAAATGATACTATCCATCACATATCTGTCTCCCGGAGAAATCTCGACGTGTATCTCCTGCCACTCATATTCGTTGCTTGCCGTGAGCAGGAATTGAAAAGGAGCGGAAAGGGCATTCTCGCCCACCGTTATCTTCACTTCTTCGGGATGAACACGTTCGATGGTGAAATCAATCATCTCTCCGGTGCACACAATCTTTCCCAATCCGTTCAGCGATGGACCTTGGTCATTTGTTACCAAGCGATTGTCCGCATCATATACTTTATATTGAACGGGAAGACTAGAAGCTGTATACATTGCTAACCAATCCCAATTGGCAGCTGCAAATTGAATAGTGGCAACATCCCCGTTCCCGTCCAGCGTCAGTTCGGAATCGGAAGGACGGAAGTCGTCGACAAATACGTCTCCGTTACAACCATAAAACTCCCCCAGGATGAGAAGGCAGACCGTCAGGTATAGGAATCTTTTCATATTGTTTTCTCTCTTGTTCATTCTCTTTTGTTCTCTACGGACAAAAGTAACATATATTTTCAGGAACAGCATACAAACCCGCATTAAGAAGTGTTATTATCACCTGATTAATTGCCGCATACAGTGGCGGACGATAAAACACTGCTAAAACAATATATGGCAAGTAAATGGACTCGACACGACAAGGGAACGACAGAATTGAAAAGCACCGCACTCGTGTTTCAAGAATGAAAACTAGCTAGAACAGTTGAATGGAGAAAAGTTACTAATTAATCAAACAGTTCTTTCAATACCTCCAGTGATTTCAATGCCGGGAAGTCAGGCAGATGCAAACGATAATAATCATTCATAATCGTCAGGCAACGAGTACGCTCCGCACGGCTCATACCAAAAAGATGCATGGTCTCATAGTTCATGCGCATCAACTGACGGAGACGGGCGGCCTCTTCAGGATTGATATAAGAAGAATGTAATTGGGGACGAATGGAAGTGAAACAGGCATTCAATAAATCGAAGTAATCGCCGGTATGATAATCTTCCAGGTTCGGGTAAAGCCCCAGAAAACGCGAAAGACGCATCAGAAAAACCAGATGAAAATTGGCAAATCCCTCTCCACACTCGTCCAGCCAAATGATAGAATGTTGCAGATAGGCAAACAACGGACGGTTCTCTGCCTCCTCCCGGATAGCCCTGTAAAGAAACTCCGACAGGAAAAGTGCCATCGAAGACTTATACGGATCATAAGGTATGGAAGAAAATGGATAAAAGGATTTCGCTTCCTTCACACGATAAAGTGTCGCATTAGGCCGATAGTCAGCCTCGAACTCGATAAAAGATAACGGCTGGAAAAGTACGGATTTCACAGCCGCTTTTCGCGAACGAGGCACTGTTACAAGAAAAGAAGCTCTGCCGGACAACTCCGTATACATATCTACAATGATAGAAGTATCATTGTATTTCAACGTATGAAGAACTATTCCTTTCGTTTTCTGCAGCATAACTGAATAACCTCATTTCCAAATCCGAAGCAAAGCTACAAAAAATACAAGGTAATCGGAGAGATTTTAAAGGCATTAACAACAAAAAAGATAACTACTTTTGTTATAGTCCCTGAATAACAAGTAAAGATAAACAAGCTTATGAAACGAAAAAGTAATAAAAACGGATTTACCGGATGCGCCAAAGCATACATCCGGAATTTACAGGAAGAAGGTCGTTATTCGACAGCACATGTGTATAAGAATGCAATTCTGTCATTCACAAGGTTCTGTGGTACTCCCAGCATAACTTTCGGGCAGATCACTCGCGATAGTTTGAGACGATACGGACAGTACCTCCACGAACATGGGTTGAAGCCAAACACAGTTTCGACCTATATGCGTATGTTGCGCAGCATCTATAATCGTGGTGTAGAAGCAGGGGTAGCCCGCTTTATCCCCCGGCTGTTTCGTGACGTATACACTGGCGTAGATGTACGACAGAAAAAGGCGCTCCCGGTCAGCGAACTGCATACACTTCTCTACAAAGCCCCTCAATCCCAACACTTAATCCGTACGCAAGCTATCGCACGGTTGATGTTCCAATTCTGCGGTATGCCGTTCTCTGATTTCGCACATTTAGAGAAATCGGCATTGGAAGACGGAATCCTTAGATACAATCGTATAAAAACAGGCACACCAATAAGTCTTGAAATCCTGGACACCTCCAAGAAAGAGATAAACAAACTGCGTAACAGCAATCCACCGAGAGAAGATTGCCCAGACTACCTATTTAATATAATGAGAGGAGATAAGAGACGAAAAGAAGAAGGCATATATAAGGAATATCAGTCAGCCCTCCGCCGATTCAACAATCAATTAAAAAGCCTGTCAAGAAAACTAAACCTAAAATCACCTGTCAGTTCATATACCATCCGGCATTCTTGGGCAACAAATGCCAAATACCAGGGAATCCCTATTGAAATGATCAGTGAATCACTAGGACATAAATCTATAAAAACCACACAAACTTATCTGAAAGGTTTTGGTTTGAAGAAAAGAACAGAAGCCAATCAATTGAATTGTTTTTACGTAGAATCTTACAACACAAGTCATCAATAACACATAAACAACTATCTATCAGCAATCTGCCTTATCCATTACTTCTTAGGTAACGGATATAAATACTGCACAAAGATATATAAAAAGAGTATTACATTCCAAATTAATTATACATTATTTTATTCAACTTCTTTCGAAGAATAAAATAAGATATGAGAACACGAATCACTTTTAGTTCATGTTCCAACTATCTATTGCCAATCATCGGACCACTTTTTTCTGTCCGAAAGCTTCCAGAGACATATATCAATAAAAGACCACCGTCTTTTTTACTTTTCCCCCATGTGTTCCTGTCATTAAACAGGAGTTCCGTTACCTAAGAAGTAACAGATACACATAAACAAATAATTATGACACACAAACCCAATATCAGCAAAAATGAAAGGTCTGCTGCCAGCAACAGGTGGAGACATGCAGCAAACATTAAACATGGGCTAGCCATCATTGCCTTTGTTGCATGTATTCTGCCTGCTTCGAACCTTTGCGGACAAAATATAGCCATTAAAAGCAATCTGCTTTACGATCTAACCACTACTCTCAATATGGGAGGAGAAGTGCGATGTGACGATACGCATACCATCAGCCTTTCCCTCAATTACAACCCCTGGAACTTCGGAGGGAACAAAAAGATGAAGCATTTCCTGTTGCAGCCAGAATACCGTAAATGGTTTAATGAAGTATTCACAGGAAGTTTTATCGGCTTTCAGCTACACTATGCTTTGTTCAATTTTGGAGGAATGCTCCCCTGGGGATTCAACAATGGGAAAATGCTGGGTATTGAGAACAGGCAGATTGCTCACAACAGATATCAAGGCAATCTGGCGGGTTTCGGCATTTCCTACGGTTATCAATGGATAATCAGCCCTCAATGGAATCTGGAAGCTGGAATCTCACTCGGATATGCACACCTTAACTATAAACGCTACGGACAGTCTGAAGGTGCAGCCCTATTGGAAAAATCAAGCTGCAACTACTGGGGACCTACACAAGCAGGAATATCAATTATATATTTCATCCGATAAATCAACCTAATAATAACCACATAAAATGAAAACGAAAGCATTCATATTTTTCAGCTTATTGATATGCAATCTACTCCCGGCACAAAACATTAAACTGGATATTACTCCACACTTTCTCGGAGTGCGGGCAGATTCATTACTTCTCTCCATGGATGTATCGGTAGAGATAGAAAATATGGAGTCTAAAAATGCCGTCAGACTAACGCCCGTCTTAACCGGACAGGAAAGAAAAATCTTACTACCTTCCATCTTATTAAACGGCAAACAAAAACAAAAATTATATCTGCGTAACCAGATATTACGAAAAAAAAGCGAGCATAAGGAAGAGAACGCAACCTACCTCGTTGCCGGTATCGACGAAAGTCATTCCCGCACCATCGCTTACCGAACTTCGTTGCCCGCAGAAGATTGGATGAACCACGCAACTCTCCTCCTTCGGAGAACAATCATCCGTCCTGAAGGTGAACAAGCGTTGAAAGATACTTTACTCATTACATCTCAACCTGCTGCACTCCCATCCTCCCAAAAGAATCCGGACGAGGTTACGTCAACAGCAGAAAACACGTCTCCAGCTGATATGACAACCACAAAAATGAAATATAAAGGTTCGTATGTTTCCCCGGCTACGGATGATGTAGATATACGAAACCAGAAAGAGTTGAATTTTAATCTTGAAGAAGCTAAGATTATGGCTGATGTCAATCCACAAATGTTGTCGCTCCGCGAACTCTATACCGTAGCTCTGTCGTATGCAGATAACAAAGCTAAGTTTTACCAAATTATTAACATCAGTGTCAAACTGTATCCTGTACACCCCATCGCCAACCTAAACGCTGCCGCTGCTGCCATCGAACAAGGAGACACTCAATCAATAAGCAAGTTTTTATCGATGGCTCCTCATGACAGCCTTGCTTACAAGAATTGTCGGGGTGTATATGAGCTGATGACTGGAAACACATACGAAGGTATTCGCATGTTAAAGGCTGCTAAGACAGAAGGTTCCGAAGAAGCTTCTTACAATCTGAATGTATTTTTTGAAAATAATAAACGTCCTTAACAAACAGACACAATGAAATATTTCTTATTCTTATTCCTATTCTTATCAGTTGGTTGGCTCCACTGTCGCTCACAGAGAGTAGCAGTCAGCGTGAATGCGCTTCCGGCAATAGATGGGGCTTTCGAAGCCGGAGTCTCCTATGCCATAAGAAATAAAAGTACAGTTGAACTGACCGGCAGTCTGCGACCATGGAAACGGGAAGAGAAATATGTGAACCGCTATTGGCTGATACAGCCAGAATATAAATACTGGACTTGCCAGAAGTTTAACGGCTTTTTCTGGGGTGCTTACCTCAATGGGGCACAATTCAATATCGGAGGGAAAAAACTGCCTTTCGGTATATTCGCCGGGTTGAAAAAATACAGATATGAAGGATGGCTGGCAGGTGGAGGTATCAGTGCCGGATATCACTGGATGCTGGATAATCATTGGAATATAGAAACAAGTCTGGGAGTAGGATACGATTTTATCCGCTACAAGCAGTACAACTGCGTCAAGGAATGCGCCGGATTACGAGACAAAGGTGATTATCATTACATAGGGCCTAGTAAGGCTTCAATAAGTTTAGTTTATCTATTTTAAAATAAAACAGGATGAAAAGTTTATGGAAAGTCTGGTTCTCCAGAAGAAGAAGTATCTACATACGAATAGCACGTCAATGCCATTCTACCCCATGGAGAGTATATTATCTAGGGCATGGAGGCATCAGCAGATCAATAAAGGACATAAAGATATTGAAAGCATTGCAACAGCAAGGAATCATCTCACGAATTTATCCATGGTGAGTTATGATTGCTTTTGTTACAGATAAGAAGTCATTTAGTTATAAAATTATGAAAACAGGAGGAACTTTTATCATTGCAGCCATCTTATTTCTTTCTCTTCAGGCACAGACACCTGTAACAGGAGATGATGGCACTGTTCGAGCCACTTCCTCCAGCCTGCACAAGGCCGGGAAAGAATTACTGGTTTCTATTGAAATAGAAATCACCCGTGACTTCCTGCCCAATGAATCAATGACATTGGTACCTGTTGTCAGTGACAGTTTGGAACACCGGTTGGAATTACCAGCTATCTATATCAACAGCCGAAAACAACACATCATATTTTTGCGCGAAGCCGGCAAGAAGGAAAAAGAAGCCGAAGCATTGCAAAGAAAAAACGGAAGTCGGCAGACAATGCATTATCTGCAATCTGTACCTTTCGAAAGTTGGATGAATCATGCCACTCTCTCACTCGTTGAGAAAAGCTGTGGCTGTGGGATTCCGGGTGAAGAAAATCTCACTTGTATCGCCCGTTTACACCCACAGCCAACCCCTATTCCACAACTCGTATTCTTGACTCCCCAAGTGGAAACCTCGAAAATCAGAGAAGAAAAAGGGTGCGCGTTTATTGATTTTCCTGTCAATGTGACTGCTATATACGAAACGTACAGCAACAATACAGTAGAACTGAATAAAATTATTGAAACAATCAACACCATTAAAAATGACACCAACGTTACCATCACACACATCAGCATTCACGGCTA